>QSCI01000070.1:0-18437 GCA_003463005.1 Segatella copri
TCGTTTCCCCTCGACTTGCATGTGTTAAGCCTGTAGCTAGCGTTCATCCTGAGCCAGGATCAAACTCTCCATTGTAAAATATCATTTTTACTTCTTGCCTCATTGCTGAGACAATCGGTGTTTGTTGTCTGTACTTAGGACGAATATCCTTTTCGTTTATTGAAGCTTAGTAAACCTGACTTGTCAATTGCTTGACGGTTCGTTTCTTTTACCCAGTCAACTTTCTTATTTCTAAGAAGTTAACCGCTTCTTGTACTACTTGTCTGTTTATGTAAAATCTTTCAAAGAACTCTTTCTTTTGTTGCTAAGAGAAAGTGCATTTCTCAAAAGCGAGTGCAAAAGTACTAACTATTTTTCATTCCACCAAATCTTTTCACAAAAAAGTTTCATTTTAGCCAAACATTTAACAGTTATAAACATTTGAGTTATTTTTACACCTTATTATATATATAAATAGACTGAACTTTTGGCTATTCCAATATTTCTTCGTACTTTTGCCCTATCAATCAGTTAGGTTTAACAGAAAACGGAAATTCATCATGAAAATTATTGTATCAGAAGAAATCGAATCGGTATGTCCCACCTTTGTGGGAGCATGCGTGGAAGCCAATGTGGTAAACACCCCTTATTGTCAGGAACTTTGGGATGAAATCAATGCCCTCGGTGAGAAATACAGACAGACGCTGACCACGGAATCGCTGAAAGAGATGAGTGGAATTGCCGCCACCCGAAAGGTGTACCGTGCCTGCGGCAAGGATCCATCTCGCTACCGTCCTGCATCAGAAGCCCTTATCCGCAGAATGCTGCAGGGCAAGGAACTCTACCAGAGAGATACGCTGGTGGATCTGGTGAATCTGGCGAGCATAGCCTACGGCTACAGCATCGGCGGATTTGATGCAGACAAGTTTGAAGGCGACACCCTGACCCTGGGCGTAGGCAAAGCCGGCGAACCATACGAGGGTATCGGCAGAGGCATGATCAATATTGAAGGTCTGCCTGTTTACAGAGACAAGACAGGTGGTGTAGGAACCCCGACCAGCGACAACGAGCGAACCAAAATGAGTATTGACACCACTCATCTGGTGGTTCTCATCAACGGATATGACGGAGACGAACAGCACGTTCGCGAGAATGCCGAATACATTATCCAGCTTCTGAAGAAATATTGCCAGAGTGATGGAGGCAGCTACTTCATCTACAAATAAAGAGGATGTGTCATAAGTTTATGATTCACCCTCTTCTTGTCGTTGGTAAATATGGGTTATGTTGCTGGAAGAGATAGGATATGTTGCTGAAAGAGATAGGATAAGTTGTTGGAAGAGATAGGTCATATTGCTGAAAGAGATAGGATATGTTGTTGAGACAGTCAGTATCTTCGGTCGCACAACAGCTGTTGTGCGCTTGCATAACAGCTGATATGCGCATGCACAACACCTGTTGTGCATGCGGTAGTCAACTGTTATGCACCAACTATTATCCAGATTTATGCCACACCCTCATTAACCAAGAAATCTCTCTTATAAATTCAAAAAGGGGACTGGCCACCGCCAGTCCCCAAGACGAGAGAGATATAAGTGTTGACTTTGTCAACAACGAGGCAAATCACTTTGCCTTATATCTTTAATATTATTCCTAGACAATATCATTAGAAACATCATCTAGGAATAATTCATGTATAGCAAAAGTATATTACTTATTATCCTCAGCCCAACCAGTAGACTTAAATCCTGTTACTCTATAATGATATCCAGGCTGGTCAGAACGGGAATAGGTGAAACTGATCGCATCTGTCACAGTACCAGATACAGTAGTATAAGTATTATGACCACACTTACCGCTAACAGTTACCTTGTCGGTAGCTGTAGCAGAGTTACCAATGAAATCATCCACATTCTCACCACCGAAAGTATAAGCACTCATATCAATAGATACCTTAGCATTGATGGCGTAAGCTGCCTTAGAGGCAGTTGAGCCTACACGAATCCATGCCTTATCCTTATCATAATCGGTAGTATTGCTGAGATAGGCATAGAGAACACCCTCATTGGTTCCTGTACCATCAGTCTTAAAGATGAATTCAGCATCTGTTGGATTAGAAGCCCAATACTCTGCATCTGTTTTAGAAGCATCATAACCTCTCTCCACATTGATTCTATACTGACCACCAATAGGAGCAATTGGAGTATAATCGATATCGAAATCGTCTCCCTCAGAGCATGCAGTAAACAATGCTACGAAAACAAAGCTCAAAAAATATAATATTTTCTTCATGACTTTTCGTTTATTACATTAATAATCATTACTTCTCCCACCAAAGTTTCTTGGTCAGCGAGTTTCCATTCTCTTCTACATACTTGGCAGCAGCAGAGTTATACAATGTAGTAGCTGTAGGATAAAGCAATCGCATAGGATACTCACCGGCATTCATATTGCTAGCACCTGGATCAACCAAATTGCCTAAAACATAACCATCAGACAATTCACGCTGCAAAGCAGTTGTAGACTTACGAACAGTAATATTAGCCTGAACCTCAGGAATACCCAAACGGTTACGGGTCATCCAACCATCATAAGCATTCGCACCGGCATAAGTTACCCAATACTGCATGGCGATACTATGAAGCATATCGGCCTTATCGAACTTGTAAGCACCATCAACGAATGCTGTGCCATCAAATCCCCAACGGCTGAAACCAGCAAGAACACCCTTATTATAATACTCCTCAGCCTTTTCAGCATTACCCAAACGAGCATAAGCCTCAGCAATCATCAATTCGCATTCAGCCTCGTTCATCAGATAGACAGCATCATCATAAGCCTGTTTCATACGAGAAGACTTAGAGATTCCAATACCACCATCTGTAGTTTCATCAGTAGTTGGCTTATCTCCGCAAGGAAGGCCCTCGTAGCATTCATCCATGTGAGCTATCAGTTCCTCATCAGAAGAATAGCCGAGAGTATTTTTGGCATTAGCAGTTACCTCATACAACTTGATGATACGAGGATCCTTCTTATCCAATAGATACTCTAAGAAAGTATGGCAAGCACGAATATTCTCAGTAGTATTCAACTGACGGATATTAAACTCATAAAGAGGATTGCCCTTATTAGTACCATCTTCCCAATTTACCCAAGCGCAATCCTGCTCCAAAAGACCACCTGCACTAAGCAAAGCCTGAATATCAGATTTATGAGCATCGAAGTCTTTGAGATACATCTTCAACTTCAAACTCTTTGCAAAGCCTGCCCAGCTATCCATACTGCCTCCCAAGAAACAGTCAGCAGTTCCTAAAGGTGAAGCTTTTTCTGCAGCTTTAGCATCATCGAGTTTGGCAATGGCAGCATCCAGCATCTCCAGAATACCCGGATATACTACGGTTTTGCTATCATCAAATGCAGCATGTGGATTGTTTTCGACATCAAGAGCACCTGTAAACGGAATATCACCATAAGTATCAGTCAATACCAAGAAATTATAGGCCTGAAGAACCTTGGCAACCATCCAATAGTTCCAAGCCTTACTTTCTTCAGCAGAAGCCAAAGCCAGCTTTAAATCTTCCAGACTGTTGGCATATGTATTCTGCCAAACCGTAGTAACAGGAGGAATTGAACCTGATGTTGTTACAGCATAATTAGACAATGTATTATACTGGTTTGTACTATTACCCTGTGTTACATACTGGCACCAAAAGTCACCAGTAATTTGCTGATAAAGACCACTGACAGCTACGATAGAACCTTCGGCAGCCGGAAGCAACTGCTTGTAGGAAGCTGTAGAAGGATAGTTTGGGTTGTAGTTGATATCCAAATAGCCAGAATCGCTACAAGAAGTAACAGTACCCATTGTCAAGACAGCTCCCAGCAATGCTGCGCTTAAAAATTTATATCTTTTCATATAAGAAATCTCCTTTAATTAAAATACAACCTTCAAGTTAATACCATAGTTGCGAGTTGACACAGAACCCATAGTCTCACCAAACTCAGAACTGATATCATTACCAAAGTTAGAAGACTCAGGGTCGATATAATTCTGATGCTTTGGAGTGATGAGCAACAAGTTGTGGCCAACGAGACTCAAAGACAACTTCTGCATCTTCAATGCACTTGTGATTGTCTTAGGGAAATCGTATGTCAAAGCCAACTCACGGAGTTTGAAGTAAGAACGGCTTACAACGAAATCACGACGCACCTCCGGGTTGTAGCTATAGTTACCCTGAACATAATTCATATAATTGGAAGTTACAGGAATATTATTCTCAACATACTCTCCACCAACAATCTTTACAGAATGAGGATAAACAAAAGCATCACGCTCATTGAATACGGTCTCTGTAGAGTTACCATTGAAGTGAGTAATATAAGATGTCTCAGAATACATCAATCCACCCTTATGCCAGTCGCCCGTTGCAGCAAGACTCAAGTTCTTCCACTTCAGATGTGTGGTGAAGCCCATTACGAAATCTGGCTGAGAAGAACCGAGATAATCATAATCTGTAGTACTAGACTGCAAGAAACCATTACCATTTACGATTCTATAACCATAATATGGACTGTTTTTATCTGTTACCTTCTGTGTTGCTGGCAACTTGAAGATACCGATAGGCTCACCAACCTTCAATACGTAAGATACACCACGCATAGAAGAATACAAACCAGTACTTGTAGTACCTACAGGAATGGTATATTCATCAAGACCATCCCAAAGTTCCTTCACCTTACTCCAGTTCTTAGCGTATGTAGCACCTACACTCCACTCCCAATCCTTAGTACGGATAGGAGTAAAATTAACCATCGCCTCAATACCCTTGTTCTGAAGTTTACCTACATTACGGGTGTTAGAAGTATAGCCTGTCTCAGGAGCCAAAGTAGCAGAGATAATCTGATTTTTGGTTGTACGATCATAGTAAGCCACATCGAAGCTCAAACGGTTGCCAAAGAATGTACCGCTCAAACCAAGCTCATACTCAGTTGTAATCTCAGGCTTCAATGACTTATTTGGCAAACGGTTATACTCTGTCAAACCAGAAACACCGGAAATTGGCAAATATGTATAATAAGACTGGAATGGACGATAATATGAATTAGTCATATATACATCAGCATCATTACCTGTCTGACCTATAGCTGCACGAACCTTCAACAAGTCGATTTGCTTGACATTCTTCAAAGCAGGAATAGCCTGATTCAGAAGCACAGACACATTGGCACCGCCATAGAAGAAGCTGTTATCACCCATAGGAAGAGTAGAAGACCAGTCGTTACGGGCAGAAAGGTTCAGGAAAGCCCAATCCTTATAACCCAATTCAACCTGTCCCAAGAGACCCAACAATCTTCTATTCCATGAGTCAGTATCAGTAATCGAATAGGAAGATGTATTACTCAAGGAATTCCAACCTGGAATATCCAACTGCTCATTATAACCACCTACATTATCATAGTTTCTCTGGTTCAAGTTCCAACCTAAGGTTGCACCTACCGAGAAATCACCAAAAGTATGATTGCCGGTCAGCAAGAGGCTGGCGTCAATCTGTCCGCGCTGAGAACGATACTTAGAATAGTAACCCTGGTTACCTACAGTTGTACCATTACCAGTTGCCTGATAAGAACCCTCGGTATAAATAATACGTGGTTCGATGCGCTCGGTCTTATAATTGGTATAATCACCACCGAAACGGCCAATTACCTTGATATCCTTGGTAATATCGTATGACAACTCCAGCTTACCATAAATACGGTCGTCCTGGTAAGTAGAATAGAAGTTATCTACCATATAATATGGGTTGTTAGCATACAATGTATAGTAGTTATCTACATTATTACGCTCAAGGTTGTAATCCTTCATATCTGTGAAACGAACATCAGAAGCACCCTGGAGCAACTCCATATACATATCACGAGAACGGCGCATATCCTTGCGAACATAGTTCAAGGACATGTCCAGATGGAATCTGTCGATATTGGCGTAACCACGGAGTGAGAAGGTATTACGATGATATGTATCACCATCATTAGGAGTAATACCATTAGAACTTACATTACCATAAGATGCAACAATACCTACTTTCTCATCACCATAGCGGAGAGATACGTTGTTGTTCCATTCCTTACCTACCTGATAGAAGTCACGGATATTGTTCTTAACATAAGAAAAAGGCTTGGTTAAAGTCTCGCCGTTAGAAAGACCGGTAGAACCATACCAGTGCTCACGACCATCGAGACGAGGTCCCCAAGAACCGTTCTCCTCATTAGACCAGGAACCCCAACCTTGACCAAAGAGATTCTGAGTCATTGGCACACGAAGCACATCAGTAAATGTCAAAGAGCCATCATAAGTAATAGAAGCCCTCTTGTCACCCTGTGGTTTCTTTGTAGTAATCATGATAACACCATTGGCTGCACGAGAACCATAAAGAGCAGTAGCAGAAGCACCCTTCAATACAGTTACCGATTCAATATCCTCTGGGTTGATGTCGCCTGCGCCACTACCAAAGTCAACAGAGTTATCACCCAAACGGTCATTGTTGATAGGCACACCATCAACAATATACAATGGGTTGTTGCTAGAAACAGAAGAAATACCACGAATTACGACTTTCTGAGAGGTACCTGTAACACCACCACCAGAAATCTGCACACCAGCCATCTTACCCTGAAGACCACTCATCAGGGAACCAGACTTAGCAACAGTCAACTCAGAAGCGTTGGCTGTACTGGCAGCATAACCCAAAGTTTTCTCTGAACGTTTCATACCCAAGGCAGTAACAACTACCTCGTCAAGATTTCTTGCATCAGAAGCCAAAATGATCTTCATCTTAGCAGATGCTTTCATTGTTTTAGTCTGCATGCCGAGGTAACTGATTTCCAAGACAGCATCCTTGCTGGCATTAGGAAGCGTAAAATTACCATCGACATCAGTCGCTGTTCCAGTCTTAGTTCCTACAATTCTAACTGATGCGCCAATTACTGGCTCACCATCTTCCTGAGAAATAACCTTACCTGTAACAGTAGTTTGAGCGAGGGCTATTCCTGTTGAAAGAATAAGCCCCCCCATGAGCATGGTCAATCTTTTTACCATAATTCTCTCTCTTAAAAATTAAACAACTTACAAATATCGGGTGCAAAGATACATACTTTTTACTAATTAAACAAATTTTTAGCAAACAATTTGATATAAAATACCAACTTTATGGTACTTTATGTATATTTTTCGCATATTTTATTACTTTTCGTAAGCGTTTTTGATATTTATTCCCACAAAAAGTAAATAACGAGAAGAAACTTGGTACAAAAGGGATGTTTAAAAACAGAAAGGCAAACACGCCATTTACCACAATAAATAACATGTTTGCCCTTATTATTTTATTAAAATGAAACTCGCCTATCAAAAAGGCTTCATCAGGATTACACCTTATTATATATAGGGAGTTATGAAAAAAAAGAGTCAATAACGCCGGGAATTTAAATCACACCGAAATGGAGGAGCGCATTCTTAACACCATCTTCATCTACATGAGTCGTAATGTAATCAGCTACCTGCTTGAGATTATCTCCCGCATTGCCCATCGCAACACCGGTGCCTGCCTCCCGCACGATGGAAATATCATTGCCGCCATCGCCGAAAGCCATGGTTTCATCTATGTTCAAACCCAGATAGTCAGCCATTGCATGCAAGCCCTTGCCCTTATCCGCATCGGCTGCCGTAATATCCGTAAAGGCAGGATGCCATCTGCCCGAAGTGCAGTTGCGGAGCGTAGGCATCAGGAGCGCCTCCTGCTCTACCGAACAGAAAGGAGTAACCTGCAGAACCTGCTCATCTCCCAGTTCATTCACATCGGTCAGGAAGATTTCACAATCCACCCCCAGTCCCTTGGCAAAGATTTCATAAACCTCGTCAGTATAATGATGGATAGCGAGATGATGCTCTCCTACGACGATTGCCGGATAATCATCACGGTCGGCAGCCTCGATAATCTTCTTTACATCTTCAGGAAGGATGGCGTGCTGGCTCACCACCTTATCGCCTACAAAACAGCGGGCTCCATTGGTGGTAATGTAACCGTCGATGAGATGTTCTATCTGACCGAGGTTAGTAATGAGGAGCTGCGGACGACCGGTAGAAATATACACCTCTACCCCATTCTTCTTAGCCTGCTCCAAGGCATCTACCGTGCTCTGCGGAATCTTGTGGGTTTTGAAACTCACCAAGGTTCCGTCAATATCGAAAAACAATGCTTTTATCTTCTTATCCATACCAATATCTTCTATACCTTATTATATATATAATGCAAAATCGGCTCTGTAAGTACAGAAAAACCGATGCAAAATTACGAAAAAACAGATAAATGACAAAAAATATAAAGATTTATTAGATTTTACTTGCATCGAAAAGAGAAAAAACGTATATTTGCCACATCTTTATGCCCGAGGAAACTCCGAGATAACGCATAGAGCAACTAGTAAATAAGAACGGTTATGAGTAAGAAGCCCTATCGGTTACTGGCATCCCTGTTGCTGATGCTCGTAGCGACGCTTACTTCATGCGAGAAGTTTTCGATTGACGAAACAACCGGAAAATCACGTGAGGCAAACGCCAATGTAACTATCCATGTGCAGAAAATAGAAGGCACAAGTCTGCTGACAACCAAAGCTGCCGACAAGCAGATGGCGCTGGGCGATGTGTGCTCCAGACTGACACTTGCCATCTTTGACGGAGAGGAGAAACTGGAGACGGTGAACCAGCTTTCAACAGACAATGGCTTCGGAACTGCCCATGTGAGTCTGGACGAAGGAGAATACCGCCTCGTGGTAATTGCCCATAACGGAAAGGGAAACTGCTCTATCAGCGCACCCGAGAAAGTAAAGTTTGCGAGTAACAAGCTTACCGACACCTTCTATTATTACGGCAGGTTGAGCGTAACGGCAGACGGAGCCACCTCCGACATCAACCTGAGACGAGCAGTTGGCGCCTTCAAGGTACATATTACCGACGAAAGCATTCCCGAAGAAATCAGGAGCATCAAGTTCTATTATACCGGCGGCAGCAGCACCCTGGATGCAACCACCGGATTCGGCTGCGTGAACAGCCGTCAGACCGAGAATTTCAGTATGAAAGATGGCGGCAGAGACTTTACCGTCTACACCTTCCCACATGAAGAAGAGAAGAACATCAAGATGAGTATCAGCTTTCTGGATGCCGATGCAAAGGTAGTAAAGAGTTTTGAAAAAGCTGATTTGAAAATCCATCAGAACAAGGCAGCCTATACCGAGATTTCCATTGCTGACGGATTCGGTGGCGGAGACGACAGTACGGGTGGTGGAATAGGCATTACCGTAGACCCTACCTGGGGCGAGACAGAACGGGTGAATTTCTAAGAAACAGACGATTAAGGGATTACGGAAAACCAGAAGGTATGTTCTATTTTTCCACAATGCAATATATTTTTTGATTCTTAAAGATTTGATAAACAAAATTTCTTTGTCATTTAAGAATAATTCCATAATTTTGCATCCAATATTATATAATATTATAAACAAAGGATGAAAAAATATATAACTCTTATCATGCTGATGGGAGCATTGATTCCTGCCGGGGCTCAGGCACAAACGCTGAGCCTTGACAGTTGCCGTGCCATGGCGCTGCGCAACAACAAGCAGCTCAATGCCTCGAAGCTCAAGAAAGACGTGGCGTACAACATGAAGAAATCGGCACGTACCAAATATCTTCCTAAAGTAGATGCTTTAGGCGGTTACGAATGGTTCAGCAGGGAGATTTCGCTGCTGAACGACGGTCAGAAATCAACATTCAGCAATATCGGCTCTACCGTTACCGGAGGAATATCGGGAGGAGCCAGCAATCTGATGAGCCAACTTGTAAGTCAGGGAATGATTACCCCGGAGATAGCGCAGCAGATAGGCGGACTGATGAATGAGAAACTGGGCCCCCTGCAGCAGCAAGGCAATGCGCTGGGAGAGAAACTGGTAGATGCTTTCCGCACCGACACCCGCAATATCTGGGCTGGAAGCGTGATGGTTCGTCAACCTATCTATATGGGAGGAGCCATCATTGCAGCCAACAAGATTGCCGACATCGGAGAGCAGATTGCAGAGAATGATCTCGACCAGCAGACCCAGAGCACGCTCTACAGCATAGACCAGGCTTACTGGCTCGCCGTTTCGCTGAAGCAGAAGCAGAAACTCGCCATCAGTTACCGCGACCTCGTAAAGAAACTGAACGAGGATGTTCATAAGATGATTCAGCAGGGAGTAGCCACCAAGGCAGACGGACTGAAGGTAGACGTGAAAGTGAACGAGGCTGAGATGCAGATTACTCAGGCAGAAGACGGACTCGCGCTGTCGAAGATGCTGCTCTGTCAGCTCTGCGGCATTCCGATGAACCAGGAAATCACACTTGCCGATGAAGATAAGGAAACCCTGGCTTTATCAGGAACTCCTGTTGACACCGAGCAGCAGAGAGTAGCCGCACAGGATTCAGCGATGAACACCCGTCCGGAACTCCGCATGCTGCAGAATGCGCTCGACATCTCTAAAGAAGCTACCAATATGATTCGCGCCATCAATCTGCCTCACGTCATGCTGACAGGCGGTTACATGATTTCGAACCCGAACGTATTCAATGGTTTCCAGAAGAAGTTTACCGGAGTCTGGAACGTAGGCGTGATGGTTCATGTTCCGGTATGGAACTGGTTTGACGGCGCCTACAAGGTGAGAGCCGCCAAGGCTGCCAGCAATATCGCCCAGATGAACCTGGATGATACGAGAGAGAAGATTCATCTGCAGATTACCCAAAGCCAGTTTAAGGTAAAGGAAGCCCAGAAGAAGCTCAACATGGCAATGAAGAATATCGCCAGTGCCGAAGAGAACCTGAGATGCGCTAACCTCGGTTTCAAGGAAGGCGTGATGGAAGTTACCGACGTGATGGCTGCACAGACTGCCTGGCAGAAAGCACAGAGCCAGAAGATTGATGCAGAAATCGACGTGAAGCTGACTCAGGTTGGGCTGAACAAGGCGCTCGGTATCCTGCAGTAATAATAATAACAAATTTAAATTCAGATTAAACAAAATGTCTAAGAAATCACAGCATAACAACATATTGCTCGCTGTAATCGGTTTTACAGCAGTAGTCATTCTCGTAGGCGTCATCGGTTTCTTCACCCTGGAACAGAAGGATGACACCATTCAGGGCGAGGTAGAAGTATCAGAATACAGAGTATCCTGCAAACTGCCAGGACGCGTAGTAGAACTCCGCGTTCAGGAAGGCGATTACGTTCATGTGGGCGATACGCTCGCCATCCTCGAAGTGCCGGAAATGAAATCGCAGGAACAGATGCTCCAGGCTACCAACGCTGCAGCCGAGGCAATGAAGGACCTGACGGATGCAGGTGCACGCAAGGAACAGATTCAGGGCGCTTTCCAACTGGTTCAGCAGGCTGAAGCTGCCGCAACCATCGCCAAAAAGACCTACAACCGCATGCAGAACCTCTTTAATGAGGGTGTAATCAGCGGTCAGAAGCGCGATGAGGCTTACGCAGCCTACAAGGCTACAGAGGCTCAGGTGGCTGCTGCCAGAAGTCAGTATGACATGGCGAAGAACGGAGCCCGCGAACAGGAGAAGCGTATGGCTGCCAACAACACCCAGGCTTCGAAGAGCGCTGTGGATGTAGTGAAGAATCTTCTGAAAGAGACCGTTCAGATTGCCCAGTGCGAGGGCGAGGTAAGCAATGTCTATCCTAAGGTAGGCGAGCTGGTAGGCCTCGGTTCTCCTATCATGAGCATCTCCATCATGAGCGATATGTGGGGAACCTTCAATGTTCGCGAAGATCATCTCAAGGGTCTGAACAAGGGCGATGAGTTCACCGCTTACGTTCCTGCCTTCAACAAGGACATCAAGATGAAGGTTTACTACCTGAAAGACCAGGGCTCTTACGCTACCTGGAAGGCAACCAAGGATAATGGCGACTACGACCGCAAGACTTTCGAGGTCAAGGCACGTCCTATCACAAAGATTGAGGGATTGCGCCCGGGAATGTCACTCATCATTAAATAACATCTATGTTTAAGAAATTATATCATATAGCCCTCAGAGAATGCGGCATCATGTGGAAGAATCCCATTTATCTCTTCTGCATGGTCATCTTCCCCATCGTGGTGGTGATTTTCTTCACCACGCTGATGAAGGGAGGAGTGCCTACCGACATGCCTGTGGGCATAGTAGATCAGGACAACTCCGCCACATCGCGCCAGCTGGTGCATAAGCTCGATGCCTTCCAGACCACCAAGGTAGTGGCCCATTACGAGAACATGGCAGAGGCAAGACATGCTATCCAGAAGAACGAAATCTACGCCTTCCTGCTGATTCCTGACGGAACTGAGGCAGGACTGATGGCCCAGAAGCAGCCTAAGATTTCATTCTATTACAGCAGCGTATCGCTGGCAGCCGGCTCCCTGCTCTTCCGCGATCTGAAAACCATCTCTACCCTGGGAGGTGCGGCGGCAGGAATGGCGAAACTTTCGGCGCTGGGAAAGACGAACGATGAAATCATGACCTTCCTGCAGCCTATCGCCGTAGATCTGCACATGATAGGTAACCCATACGCCAACTACAACTATTATCTTTCGAGCGTAATGGTGCCGGGACTCATCATGCTGTTCATCTTCCTGATTACACCTTATTCTATAGGTACGGAACTGAAGTTCAACCGGGCAAGAGACTGGATGCGGATGGCAGGCAACAATCCTTATCTCGCCATTGCGGGTAAGATGCTGCCACAGACGCTCATCTTCCTGAGTATCTTCCTGCTGTTCGAATTCTACATCTATTATGTATTACAGTTTCCACATCCGGGCGGCGCGCTGCCTATCATCCTGTTAGGCGTTCTGAGCGTACTCTCCTGCCAGTGTTTCGGCATCTTTGCCTTCGGGCTGATGCCTTCATTGCGCATGTCGATGAGTATCTGTTCGTTGTGGGGCGTGGTGAGTTTCTCCATCTGCGGAGCCACCTATCCGCTCTTCTCGATGGATTCTCCGATCCAGTCTATCGGCCAGCTTTTCCCGATGCGCCACTATTATATGATTTACCAGATAAACATCTTCAATGGTTTCCCTATGGGCGATGCTGTGCTCCACTGGGGCGCAATGGTGCTGTTCTGCGCCCTGCCGATGCTCACTATCTGGAACATCAAGAAGGCAATGCTGGTTTACAAGTACTTGCCGTAGGAGTGTTGAATGTTGAGTGTTGAATGTTGAATGTTGAGTGTTGAATGTTCAAGATTAAATGTTAGATATTAAATGTTAAAAAGTAGTTTACTATATAAGATTATCAATGGCATCTGGGATATGTGTTACATCTGGAAGACGGAAATGCGCAATGTTTTCCGCGATGAGGGTGTGCTCATCTTCTGCATTCTGGTGCCGCTGGGTTATCCGCTGCTCTACTCTTGGATCTACAACAACGAGGTGGTGAGAGAAGTGGATACGGCGATTGTGGACCTGAGCCACAGTCACAGTTCTCGCGAGTTTATCCGCGATTATGATGCTTCACCAGATGCCAAGGCTACCTATTACTGCAACAGTCTGGACGAGGCGAAGGAACTGGTGCGCAGACAGGCGGTTCACGGAATCCTTTACTTCCCTGCCGACTTCGATACGAAGCTGAACCGGGGCGAACAGGCGCATGTGGGAGTTTACTGCGATATGAGTCTGATGCTGACCTATAAGGCGATCTATCAGACCTCGCAGGCCGTAGCCAGCCACATCAACTCGGGCATTCAGATAACACAGGCTGGAGGATTTACGGATAGAGACGACGAAATTACCACCGAGCCGCTCGCCTTTGATGAGGTTCCGATATTCAACACGACAGGAGGTTACGGAAATGCCATTCTGCCAGCTGTGCTGGTTCTTATCCTGCAGCAGACGATGCTGCTGGGCATAGGAATGTCAGCGGGAACATCAAGAGAACTCAACAGAAACCGCGAACTCATACCGGTAAGCGAGCATTATGGCGGTATTTTCCGCATTGTTTTCGGCAAGGCATTGGTTTATTTCATGGTTTATGCCGTGATGGGAATGTATCTTACGCTGGTGGTTCCCAAGCTGTTCGGTTTTGTAAGTATGGTAACGTGGACCACCATTCTCGGTTTCCTCCTTCCTTACATTCTTTCGTGCGTTTTCTTCGGTCTGATGCTGTCGTGTCTGGTAAGATATCGTGAAAATGTGATGCTTCTGGTGGTATTTACCTCCGTTCCGTTGCTTTTTATGACGGGAGTTTCATGGCCATTGAGCAATATTCCGGGCTTTTGGCAAGGATTTTCGTGGGTTTTTCCATCCACTTTCGGCATCCGCGGGTTCCTCAGAATCAGCAGTATGGGTGCTTCGCTTTCAGATATTCTGCCGGAATTCAGAGCACTCTGGATACAAACGGGTGTCTATTTCCTGGCTACCTGCCTGGTTTTCAGGCAGCAACTACGCTCAGCCAGACTCAAGGCAAACCTTACTGCCGAAGTAGCAGAAGAAGAGGATGAGGCGGAAGAAATAGTTGATAGTTAAGAGTTTAGAGTTAAAAGTTTATAGCAATCTTGCTAACGGCTAAGCCCTATAAATTATAAACTTTCAACTATAAACTATAAAAAATGGGCTGTTAACTGTTAACCTGTTAACTCCTCTGATAAAAAAAAGCTAGGACTGCTTGAGGGCAATCCTAGCTTTTTATTTTATACCCTTATCAAATAGGATATTTACTACTTAGTGTGTACTAACAATCTTGGTTGGAGCCTTCTCGGCATTTCTGCGGTTCACCACCGTTACTACGCTTTGGGCAAGGCTGAGGAAAGCCTGACCGGTAATGGAATCAACCTTGGTAGCAGCAGGCGCACCATCATCACCACCCTCGCAGATGCTCTGAACGATAGGAATCTGGGCGAGCAGAGGCACATTCATTTCCTTGGCGAGGTTCTTGCAACCCTCCTTACCAAAGATATAATACTTGTTCTCAGGCAGCTCGGCAGGCGTAAAGTAAGCCATATTCTCGATAAGTCCGAGGATAGGCACATTCACCTTATCATTCTGATACATGTCAATACCCTTTCTCGCATCGGCAAGCGCCACCTGCTGAGGCGTACTTACAATAACTGCTCCCGTAATGGAAAGCGTCTGGAGCAGCGTAAGATGAATATCGCTTGTGCCAGGAGGCGTATCGAGGATAAAGTAATCCAACTCACCCCAGTCAGCATCAGCAATCAGCTGCTTCAGGGCAGAACAAGCCATTCCGCCGCGCCACAGAGTAGCCGTAGTAGGACTTACGAAGAAACCGATACTCAGGAGCTTCACGCCGTATTTCTCGACAGGTTCGATGAGGTCTCTGCCGTCCTTGTGAACAGAATAAGGACGCTCCTCCTCCACACCGAACATCTTAGGCATGGAAGGACCGAAGATATCCGTATCGAGCAAGCCCACCTTGTAGCCCAACTTAGCCAGGGCAATGGCGAGATTGGCAGAAACGGTACTCTTGCCTACTCCACCCTTACCAGAGCTTACTGCGATGACGTTCTTCACCTGTGGCAGCATCTTTCCCACCTCAGGACGAGGAGCCGACTTGAACTCAGTAACGATTTCCACCTCTACATCTTCGAAATATGATAATGGATGGCAGCCTCAGCCGCCTTCACCGTACTCTTGAGGAAAGGATCCGTATCACGAGGAAAGAGAAGAACCACCTTCACCTTCATACCATTGATGCTAGGCGTATCTGCCAGCATCTCGCTCTCTATGAGGTTCTTCTTGGTGCCTGGATAAATCACCGTAGCAAGCGCCTCTTCAATCAATTTTGGATATAATGTCATCATTTCTTTTTATTTATTTGGTGCAAAAGTAACAATAAATAATGTAATAAGCAAATAAAAACTAAATAATTTCAGATATTAAACACTTTTATGTATCTTTGCAAATTGCAGAAATGTGTAGTTTCAGCAAAAAGCGAATCTACAACCGAACAGACAAAAACGGAAGAAAAATGAAATATAAAAAGATTATATTAGGCGTAGCTTGGCTCTGGCCTGCTTCTCTAGCCTGAATGCCAACGCGCTGACCGAAACAAAAGTGAAGAAGACGGAAACTCAGACCGCAGCACCCAACGTTTACTGGACCGACGGCTACGGAAGAGTATCTTATACCACCAACTCTATCATTTCGCCGGTAGTAAAAATTGCCCTCAAGGAGTTTGCGGGCGATATGAAAGCCGTAACCGGATTCGATGCGAAAGAAAAATCAGGTGCTCCGATACAGATTTACCAGCTCGACCAGCTCACCAACAAGGAGTTTTCGGCAGTAGAAAAACTCGGTGCGCCGCTGCATCTTATTATCACCGCAAAGGATGCTTTCTACATCGGTACGAGGAAAGGGAAACTCATCGTTATCGGAAGCAACGCCCGCGGAACGGCTTACGCCATCATGAAACTCTCTGAGCTGGCTGGCGTTTCGCCTCTGGCGGCATGGAACGACCTGCAACCTGCACAGCGCAAGAGCCTCTATACACCCGTAGACCAGCAGTGGATAGAGATTCCGAGAATAGAATTCAGAGGACTTGCCCTGAACAACAGCCAGTGGATGAAACCGCAGAACTACAGCCGCATCGCCCGTCTGATGCTGCGCCTGAGAGCCAATACGCTATGGCAGGTAGACGGCAGGCACGAGGCTGCTTACAACAAGGCTGTGGTAGACAGTTTCGACATCTGCGTGGCGGAAAACTACAAGGTGACGGAGTTCGTGGGCAAGAAGCACAAGAAGAAACACCGCAAAACCATCGAGAATGTGAAGCTGGTATGCTCGGATGCACAGATGGAGATGAGCAATCTCTCGCCAGGCCTGCTGCTCGAAATGCTCAACAGCAAGGATTATCTGGAGAGCAAGAATGCCCAGCACGGCAAATCGCACCGCTCTGCCGCTCACAACGACGAAGACTGTGCCTGGATAGCCAACATTACCAATCCGAAGCAGTCAACCTTCCAGCTAGCCATGATGATGAACCTGGCGTGGAATAGAAATGCCCTGAAAGCAGGTTGCAAGACGTATATTCAGAACACTCTCAACGCATTCTTTGGCGCCATTACGGGCAAGAAAATCATGCCTCTGATGGAAGAATATTACCGCCTTACCAGCATCCGCCATTCCGCTTATATGGCGATGCCTTACGGCGATACTGAGTTTCATTCAGGCGAATTCGGCAACGAACTGGAGCGTTTCCTCTACCGCTACGACCTGTTGAAGGCGAAGACTGAATCCATCGAACGCATGCTGCCTCAGAACCAGAAAGACGGTTTCTTCGAGGTAGTGAAATATCCGATATTCCTGGCTGCCTTCGTAGCCGAAAAGGAGCTGGAGGCACAGGAAGCAAGACACATCGCCCGTCCGGGACTGTTTAATAAAGACGATGAGGCGAAGGCTGCAGCGGCTGTGAGCATCGATGCTTACAACAAACTGAAGCAGCTCAATGCCTACTACAGTCGCATCAGAAACGGCAAATGGAAGAATTTCATCCTTACCAACGGTACAGAGATGCAGGCTCCGCAGATTCCGGGCACACTGCCTGCTGCCGACATCAAGCGACTGAAAGCTGATGCCTTCGACCGCAGCAACGATCTCAAGCCGCTCTCTGTAGTTACCGGCGACATCATTGCCAAGAATGCCTACGAATGGAGCAAGGCTACCGAATCGCCGCTTGCCCAGGCTGCCGTAAAAGGAGCCGAGAAGATTACCGTCCGTCCGCTATTAGGCCACAGCAGCAAGGCTGTGAAATTGCCGAAGGGAGCCAGTCTGAGCTATGATTTCTACTGTGACAAGAGCGGTGATGCGCGTTTCACCATCGCCGTTATTCCTTGCTTCCTCAACGCTGTAAAGAATATGAGGGTGAGTGTGAGCATAGACCGTGGTGAACCGGTAATCTGCCAGTTGAAGGAGGTTTACAACTCAAAGGAATGGAAGTTTGACCTGTGGCGCGGACAGACGCTGAAGAGCTTCTACGTTACGCTGCCTGGCGGCAGTCACAACGTAACCATCAAGGCTTTAGATGATAATGTGATGATTGACCAGTGGGTTCTGGATTACGATGTAGACAGAGAATATTACGTATTCCCAGTAGCAAAATAAGAGGCTTTTCTGCAGTTTTTCAGGCTTAAATGAAGACCGGGCTGAGGCATAAATGAAGACTGGGCTGAGGCATAAATGATGACGTGGCAGAGGCTTAAATGAGGGCTGTCATGAGGTTTTTACGTAGCTTTTCATGAGGCTTTTATGATGCTGAAATGTGTTAAGAATCCTAACTCGCTCTAAATTGGACTTTGATTGAAAATCAAGAAGTTGGGCGTTTGCCTATATTATACAGGTAACAATATGGAAACGAGCGGTCTTCTGCTCGTTTCTGTATT
>QSCI01000071.1:0-18380 GCA_003463005.1 Segatella copri
AGGGCTAGGAGCTTCTGCCCTTTCAGGGCGTATGGAGCTTACTTGCGAAAGTTCTTTTATTTAATTTTTGATTCTCTTCAAATCTGCTTCTTCTCCACTATCCAGATGATGTCTCCCTTCTTGAAGACTCGGGTAGGGGATACGTGCGTCAGATTCTCACGACCTTCTTCCAGTCCTACAACCATGCAGTTGTACCGGTCTCTGATACCGCTTTCTATGAGCGTCTTGCCCAGGAATTCGCTGGAAGAAGAGATGATGAGCTGGCTGAGTTTCATTTCGCGCTTTTCTATTTCAGCCTCCTCAGGCAGCAGGTCGCTCTGCAGGGCGGTATTGAATTTCTGCAGCTGGTCGTCGTTGCCGATTACCTGCAGTTTGTCGCCCGGGAAGATGATCATGTCGCCGTTCGGGATGTTCAGCCGGTGAGAGCCACGGTGAATGCTGCTCAGGTCTACACCGAAACGCTGGCGCAGATGCAGCTCTCTCAGCGATTTGCCCGTCCAACTGCTGTCCTCTGGTACTTCAAATTCGCTGATGTGGATATCCCGGTCCAGCAGTCTGCCCTCGTAGAGCGGCCGCTTTTCGCCATTCACCTGAGCCGCAATATCGCGCGAGCGGAGGTTGTGAACGAAGACGCGCTCCATCACGATGCTACGCTTCTTGATGCGGCGGGAGGTTATCATCAGCATCACTACTGCTGCACCGATGCAGACAATCAGCGCATTGGTAAAGCGCGAGAGGAAATTGATGATGTAGAAGATGAAAGCCAGTGCTATCATAAAGCGCACGAACACCGTAAAGAGCAGCGGCACGCGGTTGATGCTGCTCTCCACCCAGAGGCGTTTCCACTCGGCACTGTGGTTCTTCTTCATCACGATGGCGCGCAGGAACGGCGAGATGAACAGGACGGTGAGCAGACCGGTGATGGCGTTGGCATACCAGTGGAGATGCCAGCCGGGCAGCAGATTGCGCATCAGTGGCAGCACGAAGGTGAACATCAGGCGATGACGGCTGCCGAGAGGATGGAGTAGGCGGTGGTGTTGACCAGCATCTGCCGGATCAGCGATTTCCACTTGCTCTGCTGCTGCGTCTGGGGATGACTCATCGCGAAATGGTTCAGAATATGGATGAGTTTGTCGGGCAGATGTTTCTCCATCACCTGATAGGTAGGTGTGGCAAGACGGATCATATAAGGGGTGAGGAAGGTGGTGATGACGCTCACTGCTACCACTACCGGGTAGAGGAACTTGCTGATGACGCCGAGCGACAGACCCAGCGAGGCGATGATGAAAGAGAACTCACCAATCTGAGCCATCGAGAAACCGCAGCGCATCGCCGACTTCAGCGACTCGCCTCCGAGCATGAAGCCGAAGGTGCCGAATATCGCCTGTCCTACCAGTATCGTGCCCACCAGGGCGAGAATAGGAACGGCATATTCTACCAGAATCTTCGGGTCTACCAGCATACCTACCGATACGAAGAAAATGGCTCCGAAGAGATTCTTTACCGGTTCTACGAGTTTGATAATCTTCTCTGCCTCAATGGTTTCTGCCAGTATACTGCCCATGACGAAGGCTCCGAAGGCGCTGCTGAACCCCACCTTGGTGCTCAGTACCGCCATGCCGCAGCACAGACCCAGCGAAACGATGAGCAGGGTTTCGGCATTGATAAGTTTCCTCACCGAACGCAGAAACCACGGAATGGCGAAGATGCCCACGATAAACCACACGCCCAGGAAAAAGCCTATCTTCACGATAGAGGCAAGCATCTGCCCGCCGTCGGGACTGCTTCCGCTCGCTATCGCCGACAGCATCACCATCATCACGATAGCCAGGATATCTTCCAGTATCAGCACGCTCATCACCATCGAGGCAAACTTCTGGGTGCGCAGCCGCATATCATCGAATGCCTTATATATAATAGTGGTGGAGCTCATGGCGAGCATACCGCCCAGGAAGATGCAGTCCATCCTTCCCCAGCCGAAGCCGTGGCCTACGCTGATGCCCAGCATCATCATGCAGAACACGATGACCACGGTGGCGATAATGGGAGAGGCACCCATCTTCACGATTTTCTTGAACGAGAAGTCGAGACCGAGCGAGAAGAGGGTGAAGATGACACCGATGTCGGCCCAGGTCTGGATATCCGTCTCGTCGACTACCGACATGGTGTAGGGCATGTGTGGCGAAACCAGGAATCCCGCCATGATGTATCCCAGCACCAGCGGCTGCTTGAGCCTCTTGAAGATGAGGGTTACGATGCCTGCTACCATCAGGATGAGGGCGAGGTCTTTTACTAAAAATGGAATTTCAGCCATATTTTTCTGTTTATGAAAAAGGGGAATTTAGATGTGTCTAAATTCCCCATATCTGTATTAGTCGTTAAATTCTTCTGTGATTTCCGCTATCTTCACGATGGTCTTTACTACCTTCTCCATTACCTGGATGCTCACAAACTCGTGAGGGCCGTGGAAGTTGACACCGCCGGCGAAGATGTTAGGACAAGGCAGACCCTTGAAGCTCAGCTGGGCTCCGTCGGTACCGCCGCGGATTGGTTCTACGCGAGGTGGAACGCCGCTCTCCTGCATCGCTCTGAGCACGATGTCGATGACGTGCATGTTAGGATCAATCTTCTCCTTCATGTTATAGTACTGGTCGTAGATAACCGCCTTTACGGTTCCGTCGCCATACTTCTCGTTCATCTTGTTCACGCAGTCCTCGATGAAATCCTTGCGGTTTTCAAACCTGTTGCGGTCGTGATCTCGGATGATGTAGCTGAGTTTTGCCTCCTCGCAGCGGCTCTCGATGCCGATGAGGTGGTAGAAACCCTGGTAGCCTTCAGTCTGCTCAGGAGTCTCGTTCTCAGGAATCATGTTCTGAAATTCCACAGCCAGTCGGCTTGCATTCACCATCTTTCCCTTGGCATAGCTGTATGAACGCTCACGCCCTTGATGATGATTTTAGCTCCGGCAGCATTGAAGTTCTCGTATTCCAGGTCGCCCAGGTCGCCGCCATCTACGGTGTAAGCCCAGTCGCAGCCAAACTTCTCTACATCGAAATGATGTGCACCCATACCGATTTCCTCGTCAGGATTGAAACCTACGCGGATGTCGCCGTGCTTGATTTCGTCGTGGTCGCGCAGATAGCACATAGCCTGTACGATTTCAGCGATGCCCGCCTTGTCGTCAGCACCCAGCAGGGTGGTACCGTCTGTCACGATGATATCCTCTCCCTTGTGAGCCTTCAGCTCTGGGAAAGTCTCAACGCTTGAGATGATGCCCGGGCTCAGCTCGATGTCGTTGCCGTCATAGTTCTTGATGACGCGCGCCTTTACATCCTTTCCGCTGGCATCAGGCGATGTATCCATGTGTGAAATAAATCCGATGGTAGGAGTCTTTTTCTTGGTATTGCTCTTCAGAGTGGCATAGATATAGCCCATGTCATCCATTTCGACATCGCTCAGTCCTTCGTCCTCAAGTTCCTTCTTCAGGTACTTGGCAAATTCGAGCTGTTTTGCCGTACTAGGCACGCTGGTCGATTCTTCGCTCGACTGTGTGTCGAATTTCGTATAGTTTATAAATCGTTCTACTAAATCCATGTTTTCAATTATTAATCATTTCTGTTGTTTCGGGTGATCTCGGTGGGATTCAAACCCACGACCTTCAGAACCGGAATCTGACGCTCTATTCAGCTAAGCTACGAGACCCTCTTTTTCTGCTGCCCGTTTCTCCGGTTGTATGACATCGAAACGGAAGTCGACTGCAAAATTACTGCTTTTATTTGAAATAACCAAATATTTGGGGCAGATTTTTTCATATATATAATGTGTATTTGCAAATTGTTCTACAAAATGCTACTAAAAAACTTAAAAATGCTATCATTTTGCGAAAAAATACGGAAAAATGCTTGCAGATTAATTATTATTTTGTACCTTTGCAGCGCAAATACTAAATATGAAATAAAAATGAGCAATTTGATAAAACCTGAAGGGTACAAGGCGCTGCTGGATATGCGCCAGACCGAAATGGGTATTAAAATGATAAAAGAATTCTTCCAGCAAAACCTGAGCACCGAGCTCCGTCTGCGTCGCGTTACCGCTCCGCTCTTCGTATTGAAGGGTTTGGGTATCAATGATGACCTGAACGGCGTAGAGCGCCCTGTAAGTTTCCCTATCAAGGATTTGGGCGAAGCCAGGCTGAGGTGGTTCATTCTCTTGCCAAATGGAAGCGACTGACGCTTGCCGAGTATGAGATTGAGCCTGCTTATGGCGTATATACAGATATGAACGCCATCCGTGCTGACGAGGAGCTGGATAATCTTCATTCGCTCTATGTTGACCAGTGGGACTGGGAGGCTGTGATTACCAAGGAAGACCGTACCATCGCCTTCCTCGAGAATATCGTGCGCCGCATCTATGGTGCCATCTTGCGTACCGAGTTCCTGGCTTGCGAGCATTATCCTCAGCTGAAGCCTTTCCTGCCTAAGGATATTCATTTTATTCATGCGCAGGATTTGCTCGATATGTATCCAGACCTTTCTCCTAAGGAGCGTGAGGATGCTATCTGCAAGAAGTATGGCGCTGTATTTGTAGAGGGCATCGGAGGCAAGTTGAGCGATGGCAAGAAGCATGATGGCCGAGCTCCTGACTATGATGACTGGAGCACCGTGGCTGAGAACGGCAAGATGGGACTGAATGGTGATATCCTCATCTGGTATCCTGTTCTGGGTCGCAGTTTCGAGCTCAGTTCTATGGGTATCCGTGTTGACAAGGAGAGTCTGCTGCGTCAGCTTAAGCTGGAGGGCAAGGAGGATAGAGAGAAGCTTTACTTCCATCAGCAGCTTCTGAACGACAAGTTGCCTCTGAGCATTGGTGGCGGTATCGGCCAGAGCCGTCTGTGCATGGTATTGCTTCATAAGGCTCACATTGGTGAGATCCAGGCTAGCATCTGGCCTGAGGAGATGCGCAAGGAGGCTGAGGAAGCGGGCATGAACCTCATTTAAGCCTTTCTGCCGGTGCGTCATGGTGTGTACTGTGATGTGCTGCATATTCAATTGATCTTTTTAAGATAATAATAATTTGCTTACGAAGGCTCCCGGTGCTTTTCTGCATCGGGGGCTTTTTTTGTTGTGTGTCGGTATGACACTAACCTAGTTGGTTCAAATTCCCCAGAACGCCCCGTTTCTGCCGTTTTCGGGGTCTTCATTGATGACCGGCGTCTGCCATCATTTATAACCCGTGTTGGTCTTAATAGAAGTCTCGAGCGAGGCACAAAAGACTGTTCTTTCGATTGCCGGTGCAAAGATACGAAGATTTCTGGGATCTAACAAATTTAGGCATGTGATAAGGAGCGATTTTCAGCAGCTTACGATTTGAAACTTAGTAAAGAGAAATAACTCTATGTTTCATGGGACGCATCTCTATGTTTTGCGGTGTAGAAAACTATGTTTTGCGCTATAAACCAGTATATTACAAAGTAATAACCGATTACGTGGAACGTATTCAGTATTCAGTATTCAGTTTTTTTCGCTGTTGTTACCACTCTCTGTGTAGATAGTATATTATATATATATAAATCCTATATATATATATAATAATAAAATAATTACTTACAATTTGTAACCATAGAAAGGGTAACTATCGCGAAAAAAACTGAATACTGAATACTGAATAACCTCTTGGGCATCATACGCCCGGGTATAATGGCAGCATTTGGGGGAAGATAGTACTAGTTTCTCCACTCCGTATAGGTTGTCCTACATGGAGTGGAGAATTTCGTATCGTGTGGAGTATCTTCTATGTCATGACCAGATCCAGGTCCTTTGTGAGTTTTTTCATTGCAGGGTTCTTCTCCATAAGAAGTTCCAGAACTTCATTCTTGGTCAGAACCTTGCCTACCTCTTCCTGGTCGGCAAGGCGGTAACTGATGCTCAGTTCGCTGTTGTGAAGACCTAAGACGAAAGTCTTGAGAATGCGGTTCTTGATGTTCAAAACGTCGTCTAGTAAGAGCTGGTTGTTGATGATAACCTCTATCTGCGGATAGTTGGTTATCTTCGGTACAATACTCTTCATGCGGTTGGCTAAACCTATGAAATCCAGCTTGTTCTGCATTCTCATGCACATACTGAACCATGTTGCTTCCACCTGCTCCTGGGTGAACTCGTTCTGGTCGCCCGTGATGGTCGCTTTTTCCTCATTGGCGTCATCATACGGACTGTGCAGGCGGCGCTGGTTCTCCTCCTTCTTCTTCAGGTTAGAGAAGGTCATGCCGATGCCGCCCAGCTTGATATTCTTGAGTCGTGGCTTGTGAGGCGATGCAGCATCAGTAGCAGCTCCGGCAGCGGCTGAGCCTTCTGGAGAGGCAGATGCGGCTGCGGTGGCAGATGCAGAATAAGATGCAGCATTGGAGGCTGCAGAAGCGGCTGTCGGTGCCTCTGACGAAGGCACAGCAGTAGCTGTAGCAGCAGACGCTCCCGGCTGTGATGACCGGTTTTCGCTGCTGCCAGAAGGCTCAGAACCTGCACCCTGAGAGGCAAGCTTAGACTGAGCCAGAAGTTTCTGAAACAGGGATTTTAATCTATTGGCGTACGCCCCGCACTAGGCACATCCTGATCCTCGGGCTGCGTAATCTGGCCTATCTGTATCAGGGTGAGCTCTACCAGTAACCGTTTGTTGCTGCTGGCGCGGTAATGGATATCGCACTGGTTCATCAGTTCCAGCGCCTTATATAAGAAAGGTGTAGGTGCCTTTTGGGCCTGAGCCTGGAACTTGGCTTTCTGGTCGTCGCTGGTCTCAAGCAGAGGCAGGGTCTGAGGATCCTTCGCCATCATCACATTGCGTACATGCTGGGCAAGCCCCTGTATCATGTTGCCGCCATCGAAACCGCGGCTCAGAATGCCGTCGAGTGTTACCATCATCTCGGCTACCTTATTCTCCAAAGCCAGGTCTACCAGACGGAAATAGTTGTCGCTGTCGAGCACGTTCAGGTCCTCGATCACCTTCTGGTAAGTGATGTTGCCCATGCAGAAACTGGCAGCCTGGTCGAAGATAGAGAGGGCATCGCGCATACCTCCGTCAGCCTTTTCGGCTATCACGGCGAGCGCCTGCTCTTCATATTGTATGCCTTCCTTCTCAGCCACCATCTTCAGGTGGTTGATGGTATTGGCTACCGTCATTCGCTCGAAGTCGTAAATCTGGCATCGGCTCAGGATGGTAGGCAGAATCTTATGCTTCTCGGTAGTGGCGAGGATGAAGATGACATGCTGAGGCGGCTCTTCCAGCGTCTTGAGAAAGGCGTTGAAGGCAGCTGTAGAGAGCATGTGGACCTCATCGATGATAAACACCTTATACTTGCCTACCTGAGGCGGGATGCGGGTCTGCTCCATCAGAACCTTAATCTGGTCAACACCGTTGTTGCTGGCGGCATCCAGCTCGAAGATGTTGTAGGAACGCTGCTCATTGAAGGCACGGCAGCTCTCACATTCGTTGCATGCCTCGCCGTCTTCACGAGGGTGCTCGCAGTTGATTGCCTTCGCAAAAATGCGGGCACAAGTGGTTTTGCCCACACCTCTCGGACCGCAGAAAAGATAGGCGTGCGCCAGCTTGCCGCTCTTCACTGCATTCTTCAAAGTGGTGGTCAATGCACTCTGTCCGACAACCGAATCGAAGGTCATCGGACGGTACTTTCTTGCAGAAACTATATACTCTTCCATTATTTTTTCTTAATTGATGATGCAAAGATAACAAAAAAATATTATCTTTGCAAACAAATTCGGAAGAAATGAGTAAAAAACTTGGTATTATATGGAATTATCTCGCTCATTATAAGTATCTTATAGTGATTGTAGCGGGTGTTCTGGTAGTTGGTGTAGTTGACGACAACAGTGTAAGACAGCACATTAAGTACCAGATAGAGATAGCTACGCTCCGTTCGGAGATAGAAAAATATCGTGAGCAGTATGAAAACGACAAGCATACCCTGCGCGATATGCAGCATGGTGCGCGGGCATTTGAGAAGATAGCCCGCCAGCGTTATTTCATGAAGGCTGATGATGAAGATATCTTTGTATTGAGTTCGGATATTCCGGAAAAAACTAACGAACAAGACGAAAATGAAACAATTGAGTAAACTGGAAAGTGCTATTTTCTTGCTGGGCGGCGTGCTGATGGTTGTCGGTGCGGCTTGCTTCGCATTTGGTTTTTCACATCCGCAGTTGGTGCAGGTAACGAGCTGGGGGTTCCTGCTGGGCACCATACTCTTTAGCGTGATGCAGGCGATGCAGTTCTATGAGGGATCTTCGCTGGTAATCCACCGCCTGAAGCGCATGCAGTATGTGGCAGACATCTTCTTCGTGCTCTCAGGCATCTCGATGGTAGATACGGTGTATGCTTTCCTGCGCCGCTGGTTTGAGAATTATGAGACCTATATCACCTATTTCTATAATAAGTGGGTAGTCTTCCTCCTCATCGCAGCCCTGCTGGAACTGTATACCACGCATCGCATCTCTCATGAACTGAAGAAGGAAAACAATCAGTAATATAGAAAGGACGAGAAAAAGCTTTCGGTGGGCAATAGGAGTGCAAACAAAACATAAATCTTGTAAGAATGAATTAAATTGCTGCAATTTATTTCGTCAGTTCAAATTAAGATTGTACTTTTGTTCACCGAAAGTGATATAGATAGCTTATGAATAGAATATTTTACGCATTCATTGCCTTGATGGCACTTGCATCTTGTGCCAACAGTTACGATATCTCGGGTACTTCTAACGTAAGTACTCTAGACGGACGTATGCTGTACCTTAAGATACTGGAAAACAACGATTTCAAGAACGTGGATTCTTGCGATGTAGTGCACGGACAGTTCCATTTTCAGGGTTCTGTCGACTCTATGAAGATGGCGAATATCTTCATGGATGATGACCCTGTGCTGCCGCTGGTGCTGGAGAGTGGAAGCATTACGGTGAAGCTCGATGATACACAGCAGGTGGTAAGCGGTACTCCTATGAACGATAAACTCTTCGGATTCTTCAAAAAATACCAGCAGATTCAGAATCAGTTGCGCGAACTGGTACACAAGCACGACCAGGCTATCATGAACGGTAGCGATATGGTGGCTGTCAACAAGCATCTGAACGAGGAATCCATCCGCCTCTCTGAGCAGGAAGACAAGCTCATCACTTCGTTTGTTACCGACAACTTCAACAATGTGCTGGGACCGGGCGTCTTCTTCCTCGTTACAATGGGCAACCAGTATCCGATGCTCTCTCCTTGGATTGAGGATATCATGAGCAAGGCTACCGACTATTTCAAAAATGATCCTTATGTAAAGGACTATTATAAGAAAGCTCAAGAAAATCAGGAGATTATGAATGGTACACGAGATGCCCAGAGCGGCATGCAGCCAGAGATGGAAGCGGCTCCACAGGTAAATCCTGATGCGGCTCCGGCACCTACAGCCAACGAACTGGCTGCGCCTACGATTCCTCAAAAACAGGAAGGTCAGGAGTAGAAACAGGACTCTTTCAAGGTCTTGGGCATTAACATCTTGTAAAACTCTTCATTTTATAAGTTTAGTAATATGAAATTAATCAAGAATGGAACCATTATAAATGAGGGTCGCTCTTTTGTGGGCGACCTCTTGTTGGATGGTGAATTTATCAAGGAGATATATGAAGGCGAGGCACCCCGTGGCAATTACGATGAAGTCATCGATGCCTCGGGGTGTTTTGTTTTGCCGGGTGTGATTGATGATCATGTCCACTTCCGTGAGCCGGGACTTACGCAGAAGGCTGACATCGAGAGCGAAAGCCGCGCTGCTGCCTTTGGTGGTGTGACCAGTTATTTTGAGATGCCTAACACGGTACCTCAGACTACCACTCTGGAGGCCTGGCAGGCAAAGCGGCAGCTGGGCGCAGAGAAGAGTCATGTGAACTACAGTTTCTTCTTTGGTGCTACCAATGATAATGTAAATGATTTTGAGCAGCTCGATACGCATCGTGTACCGGGAATCAAGCTCTTTATGGGCTCCAGTACGGGCAATATGCTGGTGGATAAATATGAGGCGCTGCAGGCTATCTTCAAGAAGGCGAAAGAGCTGGATTTGCCGGTGATGACCCACTGTGAGGATACCGAAATCATCAACCGCAACATGCAGCTGGCTAAGCAGAAATGGGGTGAGGACCCTGCCGTAGAACATCATCCGGAAATACGCAGCGAGGAGGCTTGCTATGAAAGCAGCCGTCTGGCGGTGCAGCTGGCTAAGGAAAGCGGGGCGCATCTCCATATCGCTCACGTTACTACGGCTAAGGAACTGGAGTTCTTCGGTAAGGATGAAAATATTACAGGCGAGGCTGTTGTGGCTCATCTCATGTTCTCGGATAAAGATTATGCTGTGAAGGGCGCACGCATCAAATGCAACCCTGCAGTAAAGACCACTGCTGACCGCGATGCTTTGCGTAAGGCGCTGAGTAATGGTAAGATAACTGTAGTTGGTACCGATCATGCTCCTCATCAGTTGAAGGATAAACAGGGCGGTTGTGCCAAGGCTGCATCAGGTATGCCAATGGTACAGTTCTCACTGGTAAGCATGCTGAAACTTGTTGACGAAAAGGTAATCAGTATCGAGCGTCTGGTTGAACTGATGTGCCATAATCCAGCCCGTCTGTTCCATATCAGTCAGCGCGGCTTCCTGCGTCCGGGTTATAAGGCAGATGTCGTCGTGGTGCGCAAGGGAGAGCCTTGGAAGGTGACCGCAGAGGTGATTCAGAGCAAGTGTAAATGGAGCCCTGTAGAGGGTGATGAGTTTGCATGGAAAGTGGAACAGACTTTCTGTAACGGTCATCTTATCTATAACAAAGGCGTGTTTGATGCCGCTTGCAGAGGAGAAGAACTGGAGTTCAGAAGCAATTCCTAAAAAAGGAAATCTTACGGGTATTGTAAAATAAAATATCGTATCGGATGCGAAGAATAGTATACAATATAAGCGAAATTGAGCCATATATCAACTGGCTATACTTTTATCATGCCTGGGGATTGAGCGGCAAACCTCGAGAGGAAAAGGAAAAAATGAAGGCTGAGGCGCTCGATATGCTCCATTCATGGGAAGGCGAATATCATACCTATGCCGTCTTCGGACTCTTCGAGGCGAACAGCGAGGGGGATGATATCTGGCTGGAAGGGCAGAAAGTCCGCTTCCCGATGCTCCGTCAGCAGCATCCGGCGGCTCAGGGAGAACCCAATCTCTGTCTGGCTGATTTCATCCGTCCTCTGGGCAGGGGAATAACAGACCGGCTGGGTATCTTCTGCACGACGGTAGATGGCGGTCTGGAGAAGAAATATCGCTCGGACGACTACCTCAATATGATGGCACAGACACTCTGCGACCGGTTGGCTGAAGCCACGGCAGAGAAGTTGCACGAAGAGGTGAGACGCAGCATCTGGGGCTATGCTCACGACGAGCAGCTGAGCATCGAAGACCAGCATCTGGAGCGCTATCAGGCATCCGTCCGGCTATAGGATATCCTTCGCTGCCCGATACCAGTGCCAACTTCATCGTCGACCAGCTCATCGATATGAGTCAGGTGGGCATCCGGCTCACCACAAGCGGAATGATGACGCCTCATGCCAGTGTCTCGGGGCTGATGTTTGCACATCCCAAGTCGCGGTATTTCGAACTGGGACGGATAGGAGACGACCAGCTTCGCGACTATGCACAGCGCAGAGGAGTGCCCGTGCAGGCAATGAAAACGTATCTTCAATCAAGTTTGATCAAGAAATGATAGCAAGAATATTGATACCCGTAGTGGTATTCACCCTGTTGCCGTATCTGTGGATATATAAAAGGTATGGCAAGTTACGGCTGAAGAGTCTCTGGCAGCGGGTGCTCTTCTGGTTGCCGGCTTTCGTGGTTATCGCCTACAGCGCGTATATCACGATACTGCCCAACTTCCTGCCACGCAATCCGGTGCTCATCGACATCTGGTTTGTGATGATGGCAGTATGTGCAGTTCCGCAGTTTGTCTTCAGCCTGTTCAGTGTCTTCGGTTGGTGCTGTATGCGGCTCCTTCACGGCCATCGCAACTGGGGCAAGCTCCTCGGACTGGTAGTGGGAGCGGTGGCGTTCTTCTGCTTTATCTACGGATTTACCGAAGGTTTTCCTAAGATGCAAGTCAAGCGTATCACCATCTATGTACCTAATCTGCCGAAGTCTTTCGAGGGCTATCGCATCGTTCAGTTCAGCGATATCCATCTCGGGTCATACTATGGCTGGCGTGGTCATCTGCCTCAGCGCGATATCGACAGCATTAATGCCGAAAAACCTGATTTGATTTGCTTTACGGGTGATTTACAGAATGTTACGCCCGATGAATTGCCTGAGTATCAGGCGCTGCTCAGCAGTCTGAAAGCCAGAGATGGCGTGATGAGTGTGCTGGGCAATCACGATTACACCTATTATATGGATGTAGATGATGAGCAGGAGATAGCTGCGCTTGAGAAGCGGATGCAGGACTTCCAGCGGAGTTGCGGATGGCGCCTGCTGATGAATGAACATGTGGCGGTGCATAGAGGCGCTGACAGCATCTATGTAGCTGGTACAGAGAACTATGACAAACCAAAGCGAACCAACGTAAGGAAGGCGCTGTATGGCATCAGACCGGGCTCTTTCGTGCTGATGCTGCAGCATATTCCGAAGCAATGGCGCGAGACCTGGCCTTCTACTATTAATAAGGAGAAGGATGAGGATGGCGATGTGATAGGACCTGTCAGAAAGGATTCGCTGGTCGTAGCACCGCAGCTTACGCTGAGCGGTCATACGCATGCGGGGCAAATCAGTATCCTGGGCTTGCGTCCGTCGATGTTTACTCCTTATGATTACGGCCTCTTCGAGGAGGAGGGTTGCCAGCTCTATACCACATCGGGTCTGGGCGGTACCGTTCCAATCCGCATAGGGGCTACGGCAGAAATCGTGGTCATCACACTCAAAAGAAAATGAGGAGTGTTGAGTGTTGAATGTTAAATGTTGAGTGTTAAATTATTCATTCTTAAATAAAAAATGAAGTACTTATATCGTCTGTATCAGCTTGTAATATGCTTGCCTATCCTGTTGGTAGCTAGCGTTTTAACCAGTTTAACCACTGTTTTGGGATGCATGCTGGGTAATGGTCATTTCTGGGGCTATTATCCTGGTAAATATTGGTCCTGGCTTTGGGTCCGCATCCTCCTCCTGCCTGTAAAGGTGGAGGGACGTGAGCATCTCAAGAAGAACCAGAGTTATGTTTTCGTGGCCAATCATCAGGGCGCTTTCGATATCTTCCTGATATACGGTTTTCTGGGCAGAAACTTCAAGTGGATGATGAAGAAGGGCTTGCGCAAAGTGCCTCTCATCGGTATCGCCTGTGAGTATGCGCACCACATCTTTGTAGACAAGAGCGGACCTTCTAAGATCCGTGCTTCTTATGACCGTGCTCGCGAGGTGCTTAAAGAGGGTATGTCGCTGGTGGTATTCCCTGAGGGTGCCCGTTCGTTTACGGGTCACATGGGCGTGTTCCGCCGCGGTGCTTTCATGCTTGCCGATGAACTGCAGTTGCCGGTATGTCCGCTTACCATCAATGGCAGTTTTGATGTGAAGCCTCGCATGAAGGACATCTACTGGGCTTTCTGGCATCCTCTGAAACTCACCATTCATGAGCCTATCGAGCCGATTGGCAAGGGAGCTGACAATATCAAGAACCAGATGAACAAGAGCTATGAGGCGATTATGAACGGGCTTGACAAGAAATATCAGGGTTTTGTAGAGAATCCGGACCAATAATTTCGGTTTTTTGCTTGTTATTTCAAAAATAAGTTGTAATTTTGCATCTGTATTACATTATATAGAATCAGAATCATTAAAATTATAAGAAGTTATGAGTGATAGCATAGTAATCATTCCTACATATAATGAGAAGGAAAACATCGAGAAAATCATCCGTGCTGTCTTCGGTCTCGAAAAGCAGTTTGATATCCTCGTTATCGATGACGGAAGTCCTGACGGTACTGCTGCCATTGTTAAGGGCTTGATGGCTAATGAGTTTGCCGGTCGTCTGCATATTCTGGAGCGTTCGGGTAAACTCGGTTTGGGTACAGCCTATATCATGGGCTTCAAATGGTCATTGAAGCAGGGCTATGACTTCATCTTCGAGATGGATGCCGACTTCAGTCATGATCCTAATGATTTGCCTCGTCTCTATGCGGCAACTCACGATGAGGGGTATGATGTGGCTGTAGGCTCAAGATATATTTCGGGTGTGAACGTGGTCAACTGGCCTATCGGACGCGTATTGATGAGCTATTTCGCTTCTAAATACGTACGTATCGTAACCGGATTTAAGGTGAATGATACCACAGCTGGATTCGTCTGCTACCGACGTAAGGTGTTGGAAACCATAGATTTGGATGCTATCCGCTTCAAGGGCTATGCTTTCCAGATAGAGATGAAATATACGGCTCATCGAATAGGTTTCAAGATCAAGGAGGTGCCTGTCATCTTTGTTAACCGTCGTGAAGGTGTGAGCAAGATGAGTGGTGGCATCTTTGGTGAGGCTTTCTTTGGCGTGATGCGACTGCGCCTGGATGGCTGGTTCAAGAAATATCCGAAGAAGGATTAATACTCAGTAATCACTACTCAGTAATCAGTAATCACTAATCAGTACTTGGATGGAAATCCAAAAGATAGAAAAAACATACGGGCGTTCGCCACAGGCGGATGCCCTCTTTGATTTGATGGGGAAGAAGTCGGTTCATTCCATTTTTCTCCAGGGTTTGCTGTGCTCTTCGGCTCCGATGTTCTTTGCTTCTCTGCAGGGGAAGATGAGGCGTTCGGTACTCTTCGTACTGGATGATGCCGATGAAGCAGGCTATTTTTATCACGATCTCACTCAGATGATGGGGCAGGAGAAGGTCTTCTTCTTTCCTTCCAGCTATCGGCGTGCCGTGAAATATGGGCAGCGTGATGCAGCGAACGAAATCCTACGTACAGAGGTGCTGGCGCGCCTCTCTTCGGGAGGACATTTCCTGGTAGTCACTTATCCCGATGCGCTGGCAGAACTCGTTGTGGCTAAGCAGAATCTGGATGAACGGATTCTGAAACTGACTGTAGGCCAGCAGATTGCTCAGACCGATGTGGTTCATACCCTGCGCGATTTCGAACTCAAAGAAACCGATTATGTTTATGAACCGGGCCAGTTTGCCGTGCGTGGAAGCATCCTCGATGTCTATTCCTACAGCTGCGAATATCCGTTCCGTATCGACTTCTTCGGCGATGAGATTGACACCATCCGTACCTTTGATGTTGAGACCCAGCTCTCGCAGGCGAAGCGCACAGAGATAGAAATCGTGCCCGAACTCGCCCATATCGAGAGCAACAAGCAGTGTTTCCTCAATTTCCTCTCCGAAAGTACGCCAGTCGTGGCGAAAGACCTTTCTTTCGTTTGCGACCGCATCGGTCAGATCTATACCGAAGGCTTCTCATCGCAGAGCCTTACCGAGCAGCTGGAGGGAGCTACTGAGGTAGAGGCTGAGCGCATCAGACATGAGATGAAGACCGAGCTCAACCTCGTTTCTCCGCTCGATTTCAAGAAGGCAGTAGCGGCTCATCTCCGTATCGAGTTCGGCAAGGTCGCTCCGTCAGAGAGTTCGGCTGTGATACCTTTCAATATCGCTCCACAGCCTCTTTTCCATAAGAATTTCAATTTGCTTTGCCAGACTCTGGAGGATTTCCTGCTCCAGGGTTACACCTTATATATATTGGCAGATAGCCAGAAGCAGCAACAGCGCCTGAAGGATATCTTTGAAAGCGAAGAGCTGAAGCGCTACGCCATCCGTTTTACACCGGTAGACAAGACGCTTCATGAAGGCTTTACTGACCATGACAAGAAGTGCTGTTTCTTTACCGATCATCAGATTTTTGACCGTTTTCATAAATATAACCTGCGCTCAGATAAAGCGAGAGCCGGCAAGATGGCACTCACCATGAAGGAACTGCAGGAGATGGAAGTGGGAGATTTTATCGTGCATGTAGACTTCGGTATCGGCAAGTTTGGCGGTCTGGTTAGGGTTCCTACGGGCAACAGCTATCAGGAAATGATCCGAATCGTCTATACGAACAATGACAAGGTGGATGTTTCTATTCACTCGCTTTATAAAATCAGCAAATATCGCCGCAGCGATACTGGTACTCCGCCTCGCCTGTCTACACTGGGTACAGGTGCCTGGGATAAACTCAAGGACAAAGCTAAGAAGCGAATCAAGGACATTGCGCGCGATCTCATCAAACTCTATGCCCAGCGCCGACGGGAGAAGGGATTCGCCTTCAGTGCCGACAATTATCTGCAGCATACGTTGGAGGCTTCCTTCCTGTATGAAGATACGCCAGACCAGAATAAGGCTACTCAGGAGGTAAAGAAGGATATGGAGAGCGGCAGACCGATGGACCGTCTGGTTTGTGGCGATGTGGGCTTCGGCAAGACTGAGGTTGCCATCCGTGCAGCCTTCAAGGCAGCGTGCGACAGCAAGCAGGTCGCGGTGCTGGTGCCTACTACCGTTCTGGCTTTCCAGCACTATCAGACTTTCAAAAAGCGTCTGGAAGGCATGCCTGTAAGGGTAGACTATCTCAGTAGAGCCCGTACAACGAAGGAAACCAGAGAGGTGCTTGACGCCTGAAAGAGGGTAAGATTGATATCCTCATAGGTACGCATAAGCTGATATCAAAGACCGTGAAATGGCATGACCTGGGACTGCTCGTCATCGATGAAGAGCAGAAGTTCGGTGTGTCTACCAAAGAGAAACTCCGTCAGCTCAAGGTAAATGTCGATACACTCACGATGAGTGCCACTCCGATTCCGCGAACCCTCCAGTTCTCTCTGATGGGCGCCCGGGATATGAGTATCATGCGCACTCCGCCACCTAACCGTTATCCGATTCATACTGAACTGGTAACGTTTAGTAGTGAAGTTATCTGCGATGCCATCAATTTCGAGATGAGCCGAAACGGACAGGTTTATTTCGTATGCGACAGAATATCCAAGCTTCCGGAGCTCAAGATGCTCATCGAGAAGCATATCCCAGACTGTAGGGTTGCAATCGGTCACGGACAGATGAAGCCTGAGGATTTGGAGAAAATCATCATGGGCTTTATCAATTACGATTATGATGTACTGCTTTCTACCACTATTGTAGAGAACGGTATCGACATTTCCAATGCCAATACGATTATCGTGAGCGATGCTCATCACTTCGGATTGAGTGACCTGCATCAGATGCGTGGACGTGTAGGAAGAAGCAACAAGAAGGCTTTCTGCTATCTGATGGCGCCACCTAAGAGTGCACTTACTCCTGAGGCGCGTCGCCGTCTGGAGGCTCTGGAGACGTTCAGTGAACTGGGTAGCGGCTTCAATCTCGCCATGCAGGACCTGGATATCCGCGGTGCGGGTAATCTGCTGGGCTCTGAGCAGAGCGGTTTTATGGAAGATCTGGGTTATGAAACCTACCAGAAGATTCTCTCTCAGGCTGTCACAGAGTTGAAGAACGAGGAGTTCTGTGATCTTTATCAGGAGAAGATGGATGAAGGTGCCCAGCTTACGGGTGATGATTTCGTTGACGATTGTGGCATAGAGAGCGATCTGGAGATGTATTTTCCTCAGACTTATGTGCCGGGTGACAGTGAGCGCATGCTCCTTTATCGTGAACTGGACCGTCTGGAGAGCGATGAGGAAGTAGAGGCTTACCGCAAGCGTATGATAGACCGTTTTGGTCCTGTGCCTCATGAAGCAGACGAACTGATGCATGTGGTAGGTCTGCGTAGGGTAGGCAAGAAGCTAGGTTGCGAGAAGATTATTCTCAAGCAGGGCTATATGCAGATGCAATTTGTGAGCAATGTAAACAGTCCGTTCTACAGAAGTCAGATGTTTAACCGCATACTCGCTTACGTTACCAGTCATATTCAAGATTGTGTTCTGAAGGAAAAATTCAACAAGCGAATGCTTCGCATCAATGATGTGAAGACTGTAGGACAGGCTGTAAATCTGTTGAATCAGATATCGCAGATAGATTTAGGTAATGAGAAAAAATAATCTGTGTCTGCAGTCTATGGGTAAAATCCTGTATCAATTGTGGAAGTAGACAATAAAACAAACTGTTGATTTATACTGAAAGGTTAGAAATCTGACAACGTTACATGATGATATGTCAACTTTACATGATAATATGTTTCAGTTTAGTGTATAAAAAAAACATTGGAATCTCAATATCCCTATTGAACTCCAATGTTTTATTTTTTGTATAAGTAAAAGATGATGATAAGCGTTTCACAACGCATTTTGAATTTTTCTGTTGCAAAGATACTACTT
>QSCI01000072.1:0-18177 GCA_003463005.1 Segatella copri
AAAAGCAAGCTTTCGATGTCGTTTCCCCTCGACTTGCATGTGTTAAGCCTGTAGCTAGCGTTCATCCTGAGCCAGGATCAAACTCTCCATTGTAAAATATCATTTTTACCTAGCCTTGCGGCTTGGTTTGTTTGTTGTCTGTACTTAGGACGAATATCCTTTTCGTTTATTGAAGCTTAGTAAACCTGACTTGTCAATTGCTTGACGGTTCGTTTCTTTTACCCAGTTTCTTCATATCCCCTATATATAATAAGGTGTAATCCAAAACCGCTTCTTGTACTACTTGTCTGTTTATGTAAAATCTTTCAAAGAACTCTTTCTTTAGTTGCTAAGAGAAGTTGTATTTCTCAAAAGCGAGTGCAAAAGTACTAACTATTTTTCATTCCACCAAATCTTTTCGCAAAAAAGTTGAGATTTTAGCTATATTTTAACATATATAAACAAATAAACCCATTTTAGAAGCTATTTCTGCCTATTTTAAAGGACTACATAAAAACTACATTTCAAATTAGGAAATACACCTGTGATAGATTTAACTAGGAGCATGTAGAATAGAGAGACATGCATACGAATTTTCCTTCTTTATTATTATAATGTACGCGCGCAATAACATATTTTTTATCTTATCTAAACCTACACAAGCATCCCCCTAAACATTCTATCCAGCTATGCACTTAACAATAAATCCACTTATTTTTCTATATTTTTTAATTCTTGATTCCATTTCAATAGATTTTACCACTCTTTCCACCCTCTTTCTTGGTGAGCATGTGGTAGAGACCATCGCTCTTCAGGAAATCGATACCATAGTTGTCCCATTTGTGACTCTTGCGCACGCACATATCGGTGGTAACCATGATGTATCCTTTACCATTATGCATACGGGTGATGTAGGCATCACGGGGTCCGCCTTCGATGCGGGCGCGCTCTTCTGGATTGAAGATTGGGTTGCCGCCATTGATGTCCTGATAGTTGTAACCATCACGGAAAATAGCGTAGGCTGTCCACTCCCCCTTATCGCTCATATGACAATAGAGATAACCATAATTTCCCTTTACAAGATTCTGTGCAGTCATTGGCATAGAGCTGCCAACGCCAAGAGAACAGCTGATAATTTCTTTTTCATTGTGCTCAGAAGACAAAGGAGAGGGAGGAAAGAAAAAGGGAGGAAAGCCTCATCACTGAGGTCAACCTCCCTACACTTATAGTTAAAAATAACCGATTTATTTGTTCAGGAACTTATCTACCTGGGCAGCAATCTTTCTGCCGCTTGCCATGGCGCGTACTACCAGAGAGGCACCGCTTGCTGCATCGCCTGCCACGAATACATTCTCGGCAAATTCAGGCTGCTGCGGCTTCAGGAAGCCCATGGCCAGGAATACAGCCTCAGCCTTGATTATTTCTGGCTCACTAGCCTCTACCATCAACGGACGGCCACCCTCAGGGTTTGGTTTCCAATCAATAGGCTGAACCTTCACACCTGTCAACTTGCCATTCTTTCCGAGGAACTCCAGAGAGTTGATGTTCCAGCGGCGAGTACAGCCTTCCTCATGACTTGAAGTGGTCTTCAGGGTGCGAGGCCAGTTTGGCCAAGGATTCTTAGGATCCTCTGGGCCTTCTACAGGCTTAGGCATGATCTCAATCTGTGTCACGCTCTTGCACCCCTGGCGATGAGCAGTACCGATACAGTCGGAACCTGTATCACCACCACCGATTACCAATACATCCTTGCCCTTGCAGTTAACCAGTTCGTCCTTAGAGAACTCCATACCGGCAAGGATACGGTTCTGTTGAGAAAGCAGTTCGAGGGCGAAATAAACACCCTTCAACTCTCGTCCAGGAATCTTCAGGTCGCGTGCCGTTGGCGTACCGGTAGATACCACATAGGCATCGAAGCCTTCTGGCAATTTAGTTACATCAATCTGCTGATTGTATCTGAACTCGATGCCCTCTTCTTCGAGAAGACGAAGACGGCGGTCGATGATGCTCTTGTTGAGTTTGAAGTTAGGAATACCATAACGCAACAGACCACCGGCATTCTCACGTGCCTCGAATACAGTTACCTTATAGCCCTTATGGTTCAACTGGTTGGCAGCTACTAATCCCGCAGGACCGGCACCGATGACAGCCACCGCCTTGCCATTACGCTCAGGAATCTCAACATGTACATAATCCTCAGAGAAGGCGTGCTCCACGATGGCACACTCATCCTCACGGTTGGTGGTTGGCTCATGATCCATGAGATTCAATACACACGCCTTCTCACAGAGTGCAGGACAGATGCGTCCTGTGAACTCCGGAAAGTCGTTGGTGGAATTGAGGAGACGGTAAGCCTGCTCCCAATCGCCCTTGTAGAGGGCATCATTCCACTCCGGTGCCTTGTTGCCCAGCGGACAAGCCCAGTGACAGAAAGGCACACCACAATCCATGCAACGTGAAGCCTGCTGTCGGCGATCGTTGCTATTCAATGTCTGTTCTACCTCGCTGAAGTCGAGGATTCTATCGTGAATTGGTCTATAACCTGCTTCCTTGCGAGGTATAGTCAAAAATGCTTTTGGATTTCCCATCTTTTTTCTAATTTTAAATTAGTAATCTCGCTGCATATCCGCAATCTTCTGCTGCAACTTCTTTACCTGTTCCTCCTGGAGAACTCGCTTGTACTCGATTGGCACTACCTGGATGAAATCCTCTACGTAGTGGTTCCAGTCGTCGAGCATGGTACGGGCAAGCTTACTGCCGGTGTAGAGATAATGCTGACGGATCAGCTCGTGCAACTCCTTGCGATAGGTGCTGTCCTCCACGAGGTTAATCTCCACCATATCCATGTTACAGAAGTAATCGAAGTTGTGGTTCTTATCCCATACGTAGGCAACACCACCACTCATACCAGCGGCGAAGTTACGGCCGGTTTCACCAAGCACTACTACTCTACCGCCCGTCATATACTCGCAGCAGTGGTCGCCAGCACCCTCAATCACGGCGATGGCACCGGAGTTACGAACACCGAAGCGCTCGCCTACCTTACCATTGATATACAACTCACCGCTTGTGGCACCATACAGACCGGTGTTACCGGCGATGATGTTATCCTCGGCAGAGAAGTTGCTGCGGATAGGAGGAAGGATGGAAATACGACCTCCTGAAAGTCCCTTGGCGAAATAGTCATTGGTCTCACCTTCGAGCTTGAAATCCACTCCCTTGACCAGAAAGGCACCGAAGCTCTGACCTGCAGAACCCTTGAACTTCACGTTCACGGTCTTGTCTGGAAGACCAGCCTCACCATATTTCTTGGCAATCATACCGCTCAGCATCACACCGGCAGCACGGTCGGTATTCTTGATGGCGAAGTCGAGGTTCACTTCTTCCTGGTTCTCGATGGCACGCTGTGCACCACGAATCAACTGCTGGTCGAGTACATTGTCGAGGTCATGGATCTGCTCGGTAGTATGATAGAGCGAGCAATGACCTGTCTCACGATGCAAGAGACGAGAGAAATCGAGCAAGTCGGCCTTCTCCTTGATGCTCTTGGCCACCTCTGGCTCTACGGCATCCGAACCCTCGGTAGGAACAATCTCCTCATCCTTTTTGCGGACGATGAGCTCGGTATGACCGATGATATCGTTCAATGAGGTGTAACCCATCTCTGCCAGATACTCACGAAGCTCCTCAGCGAGGAAGCGGAAGTAGTTGATAAGATACTTGTAGCTGCCACGGAAGTGCGCACGGAGCTTAGGATTCTGTGTGGCAACACCCATAGGACAGGTATTCAAGTTACACTTACGCATCATGACACAACCCAATACGATGAGGGCTGCCGTACCGAAACTGAATTCCTCAGCACCGAGCAAAGCCATCAGGATGATGTCACGACCGCTCTTCAATTGACCATCTACCTGCAGGCGAACCTGGCCGCGAAGACCGTTCTTCACCAGTGTCTGCTGGGTTTCAGAAAGTCCGATTTCAGGAGAGATACCAGCGAAACGCATACTTGATGCAGGGCTGGCACCTGTACCACCCTCAGCACCAGAGATAACGATGAGGTCGGCCTTTGCCTTAGCCACACCGGCAGCGATGGTACCCACACCACTCTCAGCAACCAACTTCACAGAGATAGCCGCCTTAGGGTTTACGTTCTTGAGGTCGAAGATGAGCTGAGCCAAATCCTCGATACTGTAGATATCGTGATGAGGTGGAGGAGAAATCAAGCTGATGCCAGGGATAGAGTGACGGGTCTTGGCGATGACCTCGTTAACCTTGAAGCCAGGCAACTGACCACCCTCACCCGGTTTAGCACCCTGTGCCACCTTGATCTGGATTTCCTCTGCATTTACCAAATATTCTGTAGTCACACCGAATCGACCGGAAGCCACCTGCTTGGTCTTGCTTGAGAGCTGATGCCATCCTGTGTAGAATGGAATCGTTCGTTATCCTCACCACCTTCACCGGTATTGCTTCGGGCACCGAGGGCGTTCATGGCGAGTGCCATTGCCTCGTGAGCCTCTTTGGAGAGGGCACCGAAACTCATCGCACCGGTAACGAAGTGCTTCACGATTTCCTCTACCGGCTCCACCTTATCTATAGAGATAGGATTCTTGCGGAAGCTGAAGAAGTCGCGGATGAAGATAGGTTCCTGCTTATCGTCAACGAGATGTGTATATTTCTTGAAGAGATCATAATCGCCCTTGCGGGTTGCGAGCTGCAGGGTGGCGATGGTCTCTGGGTTCCAAGCGTGCTTGATACCGTCCTTGCGGTAGTGGAACTGTCCCATACTTGGCAGGAACTCGAGCTTCTTGGTCTCGAATGCCTTGTCGTGCAGGCGGATGGCATCACGGGCGATGGTCTCGAGTCCGATACCGCCGATGGTGCTCACCTCTGTTCCGAAGTAGCTCTTCAGAAGGCTCTCGCTCAAACCGATGCTCTCGAAGATCTTGGCACCACGATAGCTTCGGATGGTAGAGATACCCATCTTAGCCATAATCTTGAACAAGCCCTTCTTCACAGCCTTAATGTAGTTCTGCTCGGCTGTATGGTAATCCTCCTGAATCTTTCCCTTCTTTACAAGGTCATCGAGGATGGCGTATGTCAAGTATGGACAGAGAGCTGATGCACCGTAACCCAACAGGAGGGCTGCATGCATTACCTCACGAATCTCACCGCTCTCTACGATGAGGGCTGTCTGCACACGCTTGCCGGCATCAATCAGATAATGATGTACGGCACTCACGGCGAGCAGAGATGGAATGGCGGCATGAGTTTCATCCACGCCACGGTCGCTCAAGATGATGTAGTTGTAGCCATCATCCACGCTCTGGGCAGCCTGCTTGCAGAGTTCATCCAGAGCCTCATGCAACCCTTCTTCACCCTTAGCGGTTTCGAAGAGCATATGGAGCTTGACGGTATTGAATCCCTTGTAGCGGATATTCTGAAGGATATCCAACTGGGTATTGGTCAGGATAGGATGTGGCAAGCGAACCATCTTGCAGTTGCTCTCGTCTGGGTTCAGAATGCCGGAACCTACTCTACCGATATACTCGGTAAGACTCATCACGAGGTTCTCACGGATGGAGTCGATGGCAGGGTTAGTACCTGTGCAAACTGCTGACGGAAGTAGTTGAAGAAAATCTGTGGCTGGTCGGAAAGCACAGCAAGCGGAGTATCATTACCCATAGAAGCTGTAGGTTCCTGACCCTTGGTAGCCATTGGGATGATGGTACCGTCGATATCTTCCTCGCCAAAACCGAATTCCAATTCCTTGCGAGTGAGGTTATCCACACCATTTTCCACCTTACGACCACTGCGAAGTTTCTCCAGTTCAATACGGTTGGTGTTCAACCACTGGCGATATGGATGCTGGGCAGCCAGGCGCTCCTTGATTTCACCATCGTAGTAGATCTTACCCTCCTGTGTATCGATGAGGAGAATCTTACCAGGCTGCAGACGACCCTTCTCGGCAATCTCAGTAGGATCGAAATCCATCACACCTACCTCAGATGCGACTACCATCATATCGTTCTTGGTGATGGTGTAGCGGGCAGGACGCAGACCATTTCTATCGAGCATACCACCGGCATAACGGCCATCACTGAAGAGCAGGGCGGCAGGACCATCCCATGGCTCCATCAGGATAGAGTGGTACTCATAGAATGCCTTCAGATCCTCAGAGATAGGGTTCTTGTCATTGAAGCTCTCAGGCACCATGACAGCCATGGCATGAGGCAATGACAAACCGCTCATCACGAAGAACTCGAAAACATTATCGAGGCTGGCAGAGTCACTCATGTTAGGCTGAACGATAGGAGAAATCTCACGGATATCGCCCAAAGCCTCACTGCTCAACACACTCTCACGAGCCTTCATCCAGGCACGGTTGCCACGGATGGTGTTGATCTCACCATTATGGGCAAGGAGACGGAATGGCTGCGCCAGACTCCATGTTGGGAAGGTGTTGGTAGAGAAGCGGGAGTGAACCAGAGCCAGACCGCTTGTGAAATAATTATTGGTCAAGTCAGGATAATATTGGCGCAACTGGAGGCTGCTCAACATACCCTTATATACGATGTTCGAATTAGACAACGAACAAATATAGAAATCAGGATCACTGACACGTTTCTCAATACGTTTACGGATAAGATAGAGGGTGCGCTCAAAGACAGGCACCTTATCATCTGTAACACCTGTGATAAACACCTGTTTGATAGCTGGTTCGTTACTCAAAGCAGCCTCACCCAAACAATCAGGGTTAGTAGGCACATTGCGGAGATGCATCAGCTGCAATCCCTCGCGTTCAATTTCCTCAATCATGATAGAGAGAATATCCTGCTGTTTCTTCTCATCCTTAGGCAAGAAGACGAGACCCGTACCATATTTACCTTTTTCTGGCACTGGGATACCCTGAAGAAGAATAAACTCATGTGGAATCTGGAGCATGATACCGGCACCATCACCCGTCTTGTTATCGGCACCCTCTGCACCACGATGACGCATGTTCTCGAGTACCTTCAAGGCGTTATCAACCAGCTCATGACTCTTGTTACCGTGGATATTCACCACCATACCTACGCCACACGCATCGTGCTCATAGGCTGAACTGTACAATCCTTTTTCCATTTCTTGTTCGTTTTATATCGGTTATTTCTAACTATTTTTATTACTTAAATATGAAGTGCAAAGTGATTCTTCACTCTTCACTTATTTATACGCCTGTTCGTGAACTCCCGCCACGGCTCTGCCGCTAGGGTCGTTCTGGTTCTTGAATGAGGCATCCCAGGCAAGGGCTTCAGCTGTAGAACATGCTACGCTTGGCACACTAGGTACGCTCTTGGCAGCGCTGTCGCTTGGGAAATGCTCGGCGAAGATAGAACGATAATAATACTCCTCCTTATTCTGTGGAGGGTTGATAGGGAATCGCTCAGCAGCATGCGCCATCTGCTCATCGCTGACGGCAGATGCGGTAATCTGCTTCAGGGTATCAATCCATGAATAGCCCACACCATCTGAGAACTGTTCCTTCTGTCGCCATGCCACTTCTTCCGGAAGCAAATCGGCAAATGCCTCACGAACCACCTTTTTCTCGATGGTCTTATCCGGACACATCTTCAAAACCGGGTTCATACCCATCGCTACATCCAGGAACTCCTTGTCGAGGAAAGGCACACGGCCCTCGATGCCCCATGCTGCCAAACTTTTGTTAGCTCTCAGACAATCGTAGAGATAGAGTTTACCCAACTTTCGTACGGTTTCCTCATGGAATGCCTTGGCATCCGGTGCTTTATGGAAGTAGAGATAACCTCCGAATACCTCGTCGGCCCCCTCGCCCGAAAGTACCATCTTGATACCCATGCTTCGGATGACTCTTGCTAAAAGATACATCGGGGTAGATGCACGGACGGTAGTCACATCGTAGGTCTCGATAAAATAGATGACATCACGGATGGCATCCAGACCTTCCTGAATGGTGTAGTTGATTTCGTGATGCACGGTTCCGATATGCTCGGCTACCAACCGTGCCTTAGCCAAGTCAGGCGCACCCTTCAAACCTACGGCAAAGGAGTGCAGACGTGGCCAATATGCCTTGGTCTCTCCCCCATTCTCTACACGGGTAGAAGAATATTTCTCGGCTACAGCAGAGATAACAGAAGAATCAAGACCACCACTGAGAAGGACACCATAAGGAACATCACTCATCAACTGACGTTTGACAGAAGCCTCCAAAGCATCATGAATCTCTTTCACTGCCGCTTTCTCCTGAGGTTCAGCATTCTTCAGCTGTTCTTCAGCCTTCTTGGCATCATCAATCTGATATTTTTTCTGCATGGCAGCATACTCAAACCAATCGCGTGTATAGTATCGTTTCATGCCAGGGTTCTTGCTATAATAATAATGACCTGGGAGGAATGGCTCATAGTGGTCGCACTGACCTTCCAAAGCCTTCAACTCACTTGCCACCAGCACTTTTCCATCCTTATCATAACCAATATAAAGAGGAATCACGCCGATAGGGTCGCGGGCGATGAGAAACTCATCACGTTCGGCATCGTAAAGGGCGAAGGCAAAGATACCGTTCAACTCTTCAAGCATCTTGGAGATACGGGCGTGGAGCGCATCCTCACCTTTATATATTAAGGAATCAAAATCGGAATCTGCTCGCATCTCACGATAGAGAGAAAGAATCACCTCACAGTCGGAACCGGTCTGATACTGGTACTTTCCGGCAAAACGAGCACGGATATCCTGATGATTATAAATCTCACCGTTTACGGCAAGCACCTGTTTCTTGTCTGGTGCAAACAAAGGTTGGCGACCACTTTCAGGGTCAACAATACTCAGACGCTCATGTGCCAGGATAGCAGAACCACCACAGTAGATTCCACTCCAGTCTGGTCCGCGATGGCGAATCTTCTGGCTCATACGAAGCGCTTGCTGTCGCAATTCAGGAGTCTGCTCCTGAATATTGAAGATAGATACGATTCCACACATAAATCTTTTCCTTTCTTTTACGGTTATTTTTAACTATTATTCTCTCTTATTCACCTCGGCATGTCCAATCCATTCTTTTAGGAGCAAACCAAGCAAAAACAAAGCTTAAAATTACTTTTTGCTATGTTTCGGGTGCAAAATTACAACTTTTTGTTAGAATAAAGAAAAGATTAGTAGCATTTTGTCTTTACTTTATCACAGCAATAACATATTAACGCATATTAGATTAAAACATATAATAAACTGAAAAGAAAAATATACTATTTAATTACAATCTGTAAAATACAATCATTTTTAAGATAAACAAAGCGTATCCAGGGCATATTATACGCTCATAGATATGCAGCAAAGCATCCAGGGCATTATACACAGTTTCTTACCCCCATATCATACAAAGAAATGCCGATAGCTCTTTGGTGGAACTATCGGCATTTAAAATAAAAAAATAAAAATTTAAACCTACCAACGTAAGATTATATCATAAAACCTAAGAGCCTATTATGGCTGCAAGGTAAAACCTACTACCAGGTAAGCTTTTTCGGTGCTAGGGTTAGCAGCTACCTGAGCAAAGACTGGAACAGAGAAAGAATCTGTAATCTTCAAATCCTTGGTAGCTTTCAGTGAAACATTGGTAACTGCAAAACCATTGGCATCACCATAGAAAGATGTTGCAAATGGAACTGCGCCTATACTTGCTGCCCAATCACAACCGCCCAACTTGAATGGGGCTGTAGCCTCAACATATGAAGAATAAGCACGGTCACCATCCTTATTTAATCCATCATGGCCTGCAAAGTTGGTGTACCAGTTCAAGGCAACTGGACCAAAGTCATAACCTACATTTGCCTCAAAAACATGAGAAGTTTCATGTGCCTTATAGGCGAAATACTTCTCGTTAGGAGAGTTGAACCAGTAATCGGTCACGCCGATATGGAAACCACCGGTTTCATAAGCCAAGGTAAGGTCAAATTCCTTAGTATCCTCTGGCTGAGAGATACCTACACTTCCCCAAGCTGTCAGAGACAAGCCCTTGTAACCAATACCGAGTGTTGGCTGCAAAGAGATTGCTCCCAAATCCTGACCACGCCAGTAATACTGGCTTACGATGTCAGCACCAATTGATGTTTCAACCTCATCCTGAGCAGAAGCAGCAGGAGCAAAAGCAACCAAACCAAGTGCAAGGGCACCCATTTTCTTTATATCAAAAATCTTCTTCATATTCTCTTATTTTTATGTGATACATTTTTGTTTTTAAAAGTTTCGGCAGCAAAGGTACTGCAAATCGAAGACAATACAAAATAAATCGCGATTTATTTATATTGTCGAGATGCAGCGTACCTTGTTCAAAGGTACTAATTATAACTCTGCTCGCCAAAACTTCTGCTGAAAAATCTCTCTCGCTCGCTATATGAAAGTACCATTAGTTGTAGCAACTTTCACCATGCTCATAGATATCGAGACCTTCTTCCTCAATTCTCTTGTCAACACGGAGACCAGCAATTTTCTTGATACCCCAGAAGAGGATGATACCTGTTACGGCTGCCCAAAGGTCGATGCAGAGGATACCGAAGCACTGAGCACCGAAGAATCCGAAGCCACCACCATAGAAGGCGCCACCATCAAGAGCGAAGAGACCAGTCATCAAGGTACCGAAGATACCACAAACACCATGTACTGAACTTGCACCAACAGGATCATCAATATGAAGCTTGGTATCGATGAACTCGATAGAGAATACCAAGATGATACCTGCAAAGAGACCGATGATGGCTGAACCCAATGGACTAACCAAATCGCAACCAGCAGTAATGGCTACCAAACCAGCCAAGATACCATTCAATGTCAATGAGAATGATGGCTTGCCATACTTAATCCAAGATGTGAACATGGTACCCAAACCACCGCAGACTGCAGCCAAGTTGGTTGTCAGGAATACGTGACTGATGGCAACACGGTTAACCTCACCAGAAGCAGCGAGCTGAGAACCAGGGTTGAAACCGAACCAGCCGAACCAGAGGATGAATACACCAAGAGCAGCAGCCATCAGGTTGTGACCTGGGATAGCAGTACTCTTACCATTGCGATACTTACCAAGACGAGGACCTAAGCAGATAGCACCAACCAAGGCAAGAACACCACCAACACTATGTACGATGGCAGAACCTGCGAAATCATGGAAGGCTGCACCGAAGGTGTTCATCATGAACGAACCTGCCTCGCTGTTGCAAAGCCAACCGCCACCCCATGTCCAGTGACCCTCTACAGTAGATAATCAATGAAATGAAGAATGAGTAAACGCAGTACATGGAGAACTTGGTACGTTCTGCCATAGCACCTGAAACGATGGTAGCACTAGTAGCGCAGAATACGGTTTCAAACATCAGGAAGCCTTCAGTAGGAAGACCGGCTGCATTTGTATAGAAAGACAAATCGCCGAAGTTAGGCATACCGATGAAACCGGCGCCATCGCTACCAAACATAAATCCGAAACCTACGAACCAGAAGAGAACGGAACCGATCATAAAATCGACAAAGTTCTTAAACAAGATGTTCGCGGTGTTTTTACTACGGGTAAAGCCCGCCTCGCAGAGGGCAAATCCCGGCTGCATGAAAAAGACCAACATGGCTGCCAAGAGCATCCATACGGTATCTACTGAAATTCCTAAATCCTGTACACTCATAACATAAAATCTTTAAAGTGTTCTTTATACCTGAAAACTATTCTCTCTCCTCCAATTAGCATTTTATTTCTCCTGCTCAGCATTATAGAGAGCGATGTCGCCTCTTTCACCTGTACGGATTCTTATGGTATCCTCTACAGGAATTACAAAGATTCGACCATCACCAATCTCGCCTGTACGGGCAGCCTCCTGGATGGCATTAATCGTTTTCTCTACGTTCTTGTCGCGCACGACAACATTCAGCAACACTCGCTCGATACTGCTGGTATCATACATGACACCACGTAGATTCGAGCCTGTCTCATCTTGCCCTCTCCTCTTACATCGTAGTAAGAGAACCACTCGATGTCGGCAGCAAGCAATGCTTCCTTTACATCCTCAAACTTAGTCTTACGGATGATTGCTTCAATCTTTTTCATGTTAATCTCTCCTATTAATTAATTTACATTTTGTTTATTTTCTGGTGCAAAGGTACGACATTTTGCTTAATATTTCATGATATTACTTACTTTTTGATGTTATTATTTTCGTTTGGTTATTATTTTGCGTAGTTCTTTTTAAAATACAGAACAAAATGAAAGCAAATTACGCATTATTCGTTTCATTTTGAAACAAGCAATAAAAAAGCCGCTTGAAAGGCCCCAAAGACCCTTCAAGCGGCAAACCTAAAAACAAACTCTCAACCCTAAAACTAGGGTCACTTTATTATTTAAACTTAATCTTATACCCGTATTTCCGCATATATCTGAGTTTTATAACGGAAATTTTATTTTGCCTTTATTTTGAATGTAAATTCACGATCAGCATAATGGAGACGATACTTCTCCATAGGCTTGGTCATCCAACTGTCGATGCAGCCCAAAGGATACTGGCATTTCTGGATATGCAACTGCACGAGTCCCTTATCCACCAGATCACCACTGTGTTGTCCCCATGCATGCGTCTTCTCGATACCAGAATCCAAATCCTCTACCAGATAAGGGATGGCACTGCACTCCATAGGTTCATACCCCTCGAAGGTAATCCCCTTGCCGGTGGTTGGATTAAAGATAGAGAAATAGCGGATATCGGTATGGTTACCACTCTCCTGCGGACGGATATATGGATAATATTCATCCTTCACGTCAGACTCGTACTTGCCGATAAAAGCAGAAGAATGACGATCTACGTAGTTCTCTTCAGGACCTCTACCATAATACTCGAGCTTAGAGAAAGTAGCAGGCATCTGCAACTGCAGACCGAATCTGAACAGATCGGCAACCTGAACCTCCTTGTCGGTAGTCATCTTCTGGGTAACATTCACCTCGCCCGCAGCACTGATGTCATAGCGGAGCATCAGCTGAGCTTTCACTTCAGGCATATCGAAGAGAGCTGTCAGCACCACATTGTCCTTACTCACATTTTTGTCGAAAGACTTCAGGGTCATCTGCGGGTTCTTCCATACTCTCATCTCCTTCTGCAGAGATGCTCCATAGTCATTATCGGTAGGAGCACGCCAGAATTCCGGAGTCATACTCTCACGGAACTTCAACATCGGTTCACCATCTACATCGAGATAATCTATCATACCCGTCTTCTTGCCTATGGTAACAGACATTCTCTGTGCGCTGACCTTCACATAAGAGTTGGTTTCCTCCACCTCCATACTGCTTGTCTGCTGCACCTTACCCTTCTTGGTTGGCGCAGCAGCAACAGCAGAAACCGCCGGTTTGGCAAACTGATAATCGCTGATGATAAACTGCTGGCGAGCCATCACCTGGTCCTTGTCTACCAGCGGCTGTGTGCCATCGCTTGCAAAAGCAAAGTTAAGAACAATCTCCTCCTTTGCATGCTTCGATTCAGCCTCAGCCACCGCATACTTCAGTTCATCACTTTTGATCAGTTTGGTAGCCTGAGGAGCAATACCCTTTGTTTCAGGAATCTCTACTGTAGCCAGTTTCACACCATTGGCATAAACCGCAGCAGTCAGGTTCAAGTCATCGATATTCTTGAAGAAGTTCTCGTTGTAAACCTTGAAAGCACCATTCACAGCATCCAGGTCCTTGATCCATACATTCTGATGATAGTACTGAATCTCGTAAGCATGAGGATTCAGACGGCGGTCTGGAGCAATGATACCATTACAGTTGAAGTTATAGTCACTTGCCGGATAGCGGCCGTAATCTCCACCATAAGTAAAGATTTCCTTACCGGTGACAGGACTCTTGTCACGAATGCCCTGATCTACGAGTCCCAGATATAGCCACCCTGATACTTAGGATACTTACGGATGAGGTCCCAATATTCCTTGAAACCACCTTCCGAATTACCCATAGCATGAGCATATTCGCACTGGATGTATGGTTTAACACCATCACTCTTGCAATATTTCTCGCTCTCCTCGTAGTCGATATACATCGGACAGTAAATATCAGTCTTGCTGTCATAACCGCCACGCTCATACTGAACAGGACGGGTCTTGTCGAGCGCTTTCACCCAGTCATAGGTCTTTTCGAAGTTGATGCCGTAACCACACTCATTACCCAAACTCCATACGATGATAGAAGGGTGATTGATAAAACTTTTCACATTACCTTCATTGCGCTCGATGTGAGTCTGGAGATACTCAGGGAACTTAGCGAGTGATTTCTCCCCATATCCCATACCATGAGATTCGAGGTTAGCCTCAGCTGTAAGATACAGTCCGTATTCATCACAGAGTTCATACCAGCGAGGATCGTCAGGATAATGGCAGGTACGAACCGCATTGATGTTCAACAGTTTCATGATTCTGATATCCTGAATCATGCGCTCTACACTTACCACATATCCACCATCCGGATCTATCTCATGCCGGTTGACACCCTTAATCAGTACAGGCTTGCCGTTCACCAGCAACTGGGCGTTCTTGATTTCCACATTGCGGAAGCCCACCTTCTGCGGAATCACCTCCGCTACCCCCTGCTTATTCTTCAGAGAGATGTATACCTTATATAAATAAGGTGTCTCAGCAGTCCAAGCCTTCACCTTCGGTACTTTGATTATACCCTGAGCTCCGGTAGCCGATGCGATTTGCTTGCCATCCTTATCACACAAGGCAACAGTCACATCAGTCTTGCCGCCCTTCAGCGCTATCTGATAGTTCAGGATACCATCCCGATAATTATTCATCAAACCGGCATCAAGACGGATATCGGCAGCATGAAGTTTCGGACGTGCATAGAGATAAACCTCACGGGCTATACCAGTAAAGCGCCAGAAGTCCTGATCCTCGAAATAAGAACCGTCGCACCAGCGCATCACCTGCATAGCTATCAGGTTCTTGCCCGGCTTCAGATACTTGGAGATATTAAACTCGGCAGCCACCTTGCTGTCTTCACTATATCCCACATACTTGCCGTTCACCCAAAGGGTCAGGTTGCTGGTAGCCGAACCTACATGGAAATAGACATCCTTGCCCTTCCAGTCCTTAGGAAGTTCGAAGGTACGACGATAAGAACCCGTATAGTTGTTGAGTTCGCTGATGTATGGAGGATTCGGGTCAAACTGGGTAGCCCAGGCATAACCTACATTCTTGTAGGTGGCATCTCCATAACCGTTCAGTTCGAACAGCCCCGGTACAGGGAAATCCTTCCACTCCGAATCGTCATAGTTGGCTGCAAAGAAGTTGGCTGGACGCTTGTTATGATCCTTCACGAAGTTAAACTTCCACATGCCTTCCATCGAAAGATAGTTGACCGACTTCTTCTTGTCAAAACTCTGTGCTTTGTCAAGGGTCTCGTATGCGAAGAAAGCAGCACGGCGAGGTTCGCGGTTCTGCTGGTTGATATCCACATTATGCCAGCGCGACTCGTTCTGAGCCGCCACGCCATTGCCGACAGACAGCAAGGCGAGGCAAAGCGATACATTTGCTATATTTCTGATGCTCATATCTGTTTATTATTTTCTGAAAAACATAGAGTTATCTACTGGTGTAAACTTCTGTTCGCTGTCCTTGCGCATTTCAATGCCGAGACTGCTCCACCAAGAAGGCCAGCCGCCAACGATATTGCTGAGGAAAACCACCTTGAAAGGATGCAATCCCTTAGCCAATGCTACAGAAGTATCATGATTGGTACCAGCCTTCACATCCCCCTCATTGCTGATCATGAGTTTGTTATCAATCCAAACCTGCTCCAGACGGGAAGAGAGATAATAGACACCATCCTCCGGAATATTGATGTAGCCCTCAGCGATGGCAGCATAATTATTGGCACCGCGCAAGGTAGCAGCATCATCCTTCTGCTGAATCTTCATCTGCTCCAAGCCCTCGATGTTTGCACACTCCCAGGCAGCATCAGCCCATTCCAGCTGGTCAACCTTCAGATAGTTGCCCTTAATGCGCTTCATCTGCAACCCAGGTTTTGCGCCCTCCACCTTAACAGCAGGAGCATAAGTCTGCTTCTCAACATCAACGGTTCTGATACGGCTCATCTTGCCTGAAGGCAATATGGTTGCTATCTTGATGATGGTGTTTCCACTCACCCTGATAGGCTCTGCATAAGCCAAAGAAGAAGGAGTTGGTGTACTTCCATCCAATGTATAAACCATCTTCATAGGACGCGAGGTGGTAAAGGTTACCGCAGTATCCCCAGTAATGACCACCTTATCACAAGAACCGAAAGGCTGCTCAGGCAATGGGATATGATAACGGATATGGCGCTCGTCCAGACGAACACTGTTTGCATCCAGTCGGCGGCAGAAATCCTTGAAGTTTTTCCTGCTCACTGGCGACCATGCAATCTCAGAGAGAGCAATGGCACGAGGATACATCATATACTCCATCTTGGCATTGGAATACATATATTCCGACCAGTTGTTACACTGAACGCCCAGGATATGATGAGCCAGTCCCAACGCCTTGATGGTATCAGGTACCGGATTATAATTATAGGTAGAAGCCAGATATCTAGGAGGACTAGGAATGGTTACAGGCTCCACCTTGCTGTCGCCCTGATACCAGTCGAGATACATACCGTCGCTGCCCGGCGTCATGATGACATCATGCTTCTGCATGGCAGCCTCGATACCTCCTTCCGTTCCACGCCATGACATCACGGTAGCATTCTCACTCAATCCGCCTTCCAGAATCTCGTCCCATCCGATAATCTTTCTGCCACGCTTCTCCAGCATTTTCTCTATGCGCTTGATAACGTAGCTCTGCAGTCTTTCCTCTGCCGAATGCTTTCCTTCTGCCTGCAAGCCCTCAGTCTGAATACGCTTCTGACAGGTAGGGCAGTTTTTCCAACTGGTCTTCGGACACTCGTCGCCACCGATATGGAAGTACTTACCTGGGAAGAGAGGAACAATCTCACTAAAAATGTCATCCAGGAAGCGGAACATATCTTCCTTGCCCGGACACATCACGATATCCTCTACACCCCAAACTGTTCTCAACGACCACTGCTCACCTTTGCATGAAAGATAAGGATAAGCAGAGATAGCTGCCATCATGTGACCAGGAAGGTCGATTTCCGGAATCACGGTAATATAGCGCTTGGCAGCATAATCCACTATTTCCTTAATCTGCTCCTGAGTATAGAAACCGCCATAAAGAGAGCCATCGCCCTCGGTACGGATACTGCCCACAGAAGTAAGTTTAGGATATTTCTTGATTTCGATACGCCAGCCCTGGTCTTCCGTCAGATGGAAGTGCATGGTGTTCACTTTGAACATAGACATCAGGTCCAGTTGCTTCTTCACATTCTCGACAGAAATGAAATGGCGGCATGGATCGAGATGGAATCCACGGTAGCCGAAGCGTGGAGCATCCTGGATATCACAGCATTGTGCTACCCATTTCACTCCATCCACCCGGGTTGCGCTCTCTATCTGGGCAGGGAGTAACTGCATGAAACTCTGCATACCGTAGAAGGCGCCCTTGGCGGTCTTCGCCTTGATAACAACCCCCTTGGCGGTTACGGTAAGGCGATAACCTTCCTCGGCAATTTTCAGCGAAGGAGAAATCTGTATAGAGATATTCCCCTTCTTTCCACCTACCGTTACCTCATAACCTGTAGAAGCCTTCAGTTTGTCTGCCATGTACTGGGCGATATTTCTGCCTTCAGCCGTCTGGTAAGCGATTACCACCTTCTGTGGCAATACGAACTCACCTTTCTGTACCTGAGTCTTCACCGGTATCGGGATAATATTAATATCGGCAGCAGATGCCGGAGTGGAGATACCACCCAGCATCGCTGCACAGGCTACAAACGAGCCTAATAAACGATTGAACTTTGCCATGATTTAAATATATTAATAAGGTATTACAATGGTTTGTACTCCACGAAAGCCTCCATGGCCTCATAGCATGCCAGACCCAACTGGTCGTAGAGCGATGCAGTAGCACGGTTACGGTCTTCGGCTCTCTGCCAGAACAGGCGCTCGTCGTTGCCCAAGAAAGGAGCACTCTCCATCTGCGACTGATGCTTGAGAATAGAGTTACGCTTTGCCCGCAACTCCTCAGGGCTCAATGGAACACACATTTCGATATTCTCAATCT
>QSCI01000073.1:0-18076 GCA_003463005.1 Segatella copri
TAAAAAATTAATATCATTCTACGAAAATCAACATTATTTTACTATTCTTTTCGTACATAATTTCCTAAGTCGTTGATTGAACGAAAGTTTTCGGTTTTTCTGTATCTCTTATATAAAGATTCAGGAAAATTGGTTCATTTTGGTTCATTTTACAAAATCCCTCTTTTTATTCTTTTTTGTGGCTTATAGCGCTGCCAGTATTTTGGCATTGGCATCATCTTCCAGTCCCTCCTCACCACCAATTACCGCAAGCCGATAATTGATGGGAAAATCAGAGATGACAGATACACCTGATACAATTGCCTCTAAACGAACAAAGGGGAACAACCAGTCTTTGGTCGTTCCCCTTTGTTCGTTGTATTCATTCTGATTACATCACATGATTGTCAAAATGGCTTTAATTGCTCACATTATAAGATAAATTATATCTGTCTCGGATAAAATGAGTAAAAGGTTTTCTAAAATCATCCCGTCCTTCTTTACCATTAAAGAAGGCTCCACCTCTCATCTCGGTCTTCTCCCCTCAGGGAAGAAGAAGGAAACCGCCCTACTCGGTGCTCGGAACCGCTACGCTCTAAGGTTGGCGGACCATCAAAGGTCTTCGCCAAATTGTGCGGGATGGGACCGCCGGGGGACAACTTGCTATAACCTGCTGGTTGAGACCACCATTTTTGTTCCTCATTGCAGTATCGCTCTGCACTTGTCGCCACTCGAATGAGGAATATTGTTTTTATTCTACTTTTGATAGGATTACCTCAGGAGAGGTGCCCATCAGGGTTATGGCGGAGTAATCCATATTACGTGTAATCATACGATTGCCTTCTTTACTAACTGTTCGGAATTTCCGAACAGTTGCTGACAGCATCAATTTTCTGAAGACTTACCTATTTGTCATATTCTTCTAAAAAGCGTTTGATCATGGAAGTTACGGCTTGCGGAGACCGCTTGACATGAACTATCCCCATAATTACAATTTGCTCGCCATCTATCAAATAATAGACACGGTTTGGAGCTAACAACAAGTGGCGTATAACCATATCCTGACCAGATACCCACGAAGTGTAGCGAGCATCATATATGCCATGTGTGGAATATTGAGCCAGTTCATCTGTCTTTTCCAAGATATTATGGAGAACTTTTTGAGAGGTTAATAAGCCAAAATGTTCTTCCACATAGTCCATGACTTCATCTAACTGCGTCAAAGCCAAGTCAGACCAAACTACTTCCATCCTCTTTTTGCTTTGATAAAAGACTCAACTTGCGAATTTGGAATGCAGCGACCTGCTCTATTTTCCTTCAGAGCATATTCTGCAGCCGCAATCATCACCTCACGTGGTATCCCATGAATCGAATTAGTCGACTCACTTATATCAACATCGCCCAAAGAAGACTCAATTTTAGCTATCAAGGAATATTTATCCTCAATGCTTAAATTCCTGATTTCATCCCAATAAGGAATGGTTCTATCTTGTGATACATTATTTATCAACATAATACATTCTCCTTTATTTTAATCTTTGTCTGCAAATTTACGACTTTCTTTCGTAATCACCAAGGATTTAAGAGAAAATCTTCATTAAATAACTATTTTTATTTTAGCAATCTATTTGTTTCTCATTGCAGTATCGCTCTGCACTGGTCGGCGCTCGAATGAGGAGTTTATTCTATCTAATGTCCCACAGATTGCACTGATAACACAGATTTCTTAGACCTGTGCGGTCTGGGGGATTAAGGGCACGCGGATTTCGCTGATGACGCAGATCTTTTGAGTTGTGCTGAATACGATGGTGTTTAATTTTATTTGGTTCCTCATTGCAGTATCGCTCTTCGAAAATCACCCCGTCCTTCCTTACCGTTAAAGAGGTTTTTTCTAAAATCACCCCGTCCCTCTTTACCATAAAAGAGGTTTTTTCGAATCCCTCCGTCTCCCTTTAGCCAAAGGGAGCTCCACCTCTAACCAAGCCTTCCTCCTCAGGAGGAAGGATGTAACCGCCCTCCGGTGCTCAGAACCGCTACGCTATAAGGTTGGCGGACCGTCAAAGGTCTCGCCATGTTATGCGGGATGGGACCGCCTGTCTGTTACTGGGGACAACTTGCTATTATATTGCTGAAAATTGGTGTTGGGACTTTATAGTGCTATAGGCTACTTGACGAAGTAACATAATATACTTGCCCAAGTAATATAATATACTTGACGAAGTAATATAATATACTTTTTACATAAGATTTTTTCGAATCACCCCGTCCCTCTTTCCAAAGAGGCTCCACCGCTTTCCCCAAGCCCCTTTCCCCTCAGGGGACAGGGGATGTAACCGCCCTCCGGTGCTCAGAACCGCTACGCTATAAGGTTGGCGGACCATCAAAGGTCTCGCCATGTTGTGCGGGATGGGACCGCCTGTCTGTTACTGGGGATAACTTGCTATTATATTGCTGAAAATGGGTACAGGGAGACGTATTGCTTCTATCTATCAATGTTTCTTGTTATGATGCCGGGACCTTATGAAGCAGGACGTGACGCTGGAGCAATTTTCGCCATACAAGAAGACGTGTGCCTTGCCACATCTCTACTGCTGCAGAGGCGAGGGATGTGAAGAGGGAGGTACGCTGAGCGAAGAAGGCATTGACGCTTCTGCCTAACTCTTCCTGATCTTCCGTGTATGCAATGCCGGTATCTATAGAAAAACCACCGATGCCGCTGACCTTCTCAAACTGATACTCTCCTTGCGTCAGCAGTTGCAACAAGCGTGGATATTTCTTCGACTCCAGATCGGCATGGAATCTTTCCCGCTCTTCTTGACTCTGCGATGCGTAATAGTCATAGAATCCTCCCCAGGAACAGATTGCCTTGACCGTGCCTGCCTCTGTTCTCAACAGCGCAAAATGGGCGTAATACTCATAGTCTTCATCGATGGTCTGTTCTTTTTTGCCTGACTCATTGTTTCTTGCCTGGAAAAGATCACGGAGATTGCAACGGTGTATCAGTTCTGTGATGCCGTTATGATGCAGCACGGCATAGTCCTGTTCTTCCGGTATGATGACTCCTGACGTTGGTGTGAGGAAGGGACGGAGGGTTGCATCCGGTATCAGTTCATCCAACCACTGCCGGAGAGCGTTTTCACTTGCATGAAAGTAATCGGAGAGGATTCGGAAGTTATTCCGCATCGTATCGTCAAGCTGGGCAAGGACCATCTGCTGCTGCTCGATGACTTTCTCTTCCATCCTGCTGTTATAGTCTGAATCGGACATGTTCCTACTGCGAGGGTGTGCCAATTTCTTCTGATATTCCATGAAAAGATTGCGTAAGGCGGCATAGGCATTATCGGACGGATTCTTTGCCTGCCAATATCCTATCATCTGGTCGATGGCTCGCCAGGCTCCCATTGCTTCTGCCTTAGGTCCCTTCGTTGCCTCATGCTCTACCTGCATGTCATATTGACGGATATTGGAGATATTGAGACAGCGATTGTTGCCGAAACGTACCAGGAGATGGCGGTCTTTCTTGCCTTTGTGCTTGACTTGCTTGACCACGCCAACCCAACCAGCCAGCGAACCACTATAGATGCGGATGGTATCATTTACCTGTGCCAGGTCATCATATCGCTTGTCGACGATACTCAGTCCCTCTATCCCATCTGCTATCTTATCACTGTAATAAATGAACCGCTCCATATCCTCATTGGGGATGGTGGCGTTTTTGATGATACCTTCCTGATTCAGTTTCTTCACGTCCCTACAAAGTAGATGGGCACTTGAGACAAGCTTACCCTTCCGCATTTCTCCTGTTTCCAAATCTCGGACGGTTCTTTCATAAACGAAATAGCCCCAATGGGAAAGTATCTTTCCCAGAACTTGCGGATTGTCTGCCTTGATGAATACCATTCCATATATCAGCGGCTTCAGGCGGAAGCGTTCTTCCCCATCGGCATCCTGATACCAGGTCCGGCACTTGGGCAGATAGACCTGCTTGATGATACCCGGATAGGTCTCTTCAAGGAATTCCTTCGTTTTCTGTTCCTGAAATTTGCCGGTATTGACTATAAACCACATGGTAAGTGAAGAGTTATTTTACTGCCATTAGAAGCTGTTGGCTGCAGGATACACCTCGGTTTCTCCTGGAAAGAATTCGCTTCCCGGATTATTTGGGTTGTGATAGATATCACAGCATTGAAAAACCAATAGACTAACTTCCACTAATCTTCAATACTATTATGTCTTTCTGCCTTCCACATACATGATGCAAAGAGCCCCATGTTTAATAAACTATATGTCATAAACATTCTGCTTAAATGAAAGCCATATTAAGTTCTTAATTCATTTCATCCAATCTGAATCTCTACGCAAGAGATATAATTGATTTTGCAAAAGTACAAAAAAGATTGTTAACCAGCAAATTCCGTATGTTAAAAAGTTTTTTTTATTCAAGGTTTTCTGTCTTTCAGAAAACACCAATACCGGCTGACACTTCTATATAAACCTAAATATCAGCCGGTTACCGATTCTACCTTATACTATCTATTCAAGTAACTACTCATGCCCATAGGGGTGCTGAGTAGTTACGCCTTCGTCATGTCAGGATAATCTTGTCTTCCCGCCACTTCCATGTCAAAGAAACCTCTAAAGAAATCTAGCGGTGCCTTTGCCATCAGCTTGCATGTTTCGACAAAAGTAAGGTAGGTCGCGAGATACCTTAGCACCCCTTTTTTCACTACTTAACATGGATGTATAGACTTATAGTCCTTATCCCCATCTTTCATGCGGATAAGGGAAGTGCAGACCTCGCATGACGCCATAGCTGCTCATTGACTCGTTGTCCTAGCAGAAGTGAACAATGTGTCCCAAGATTGGGGTTACCTTCTCTTCAAACTCTCGCTCGCTGAAGCTCTCGAAGAAGTAGCCACGAGAGTCGCGGAAGAGGCGTGGCTTAATAATGAGAACGCCTTCAATATTTGTTTTTACGATATTCATTGTTTCAACTTTTGTTCTTATAATAAGATTTTTTCGAAAACCTACCTTCAATAGTCTTTACAACCCCTTCGGTTCCCCTTACAGGGGACAGAAACCTTCCTTACCGTTAAAGAAGGTATTTTTCTACCTCTCCGTCTCTCCTGCAAGGGACACTGCACTCGCTGCATAATCCTCCTTCAACTTGTTAAGACATTCCAATGAACTCTTCATGGGTTTCAAATGTTTGGCTTTGCCTGATTTTCTTTTCGAAGATGCTCAAATATCAGATCTACAGCATCTTTCAATGTCTTTATCGCACTGGGCATGTGTATGTTGTCCTCGCCGAAAGATGCTTTAACATCACCAAAGCGAAGCTCTGAGAAATGTTCATATTGCGAGAAGTATTTGTAGTAATGATATAGTCGCTTGGCTTTCTCTGAATACTCAGGAATCGTTTTCAGATGGTCGTGCATCTGCTTCAGGTTTGGGTAGCTGCCTTCTACAAGTGCCCCTTCCCTGCGGAATTTTGATTCCTTCATAGGCTTGACACGCAAGTCTTGACCTTTAACCTCAACATCGAAGTACTGAAGGAAGTTGTCTTCCAAACCAAGTTCATAAAAATGTTCGGCTAAGTCATCGTCAAGGTCTGGAGAGACACTGTGTACCTTATCTTTATAAACCTCCAACCGCTCCAATAGTGATTTTGCATACTGTAGGTTGGTGACCTCCAAATGGGATGCTGCGCTTTCCTCACTTTGTGTATCGTAATATAATGCCGTCAACGCATCAATCATTGCCCCTCGGAGACAAAGACCCAAAGGCAGTTTGAATATCAAATTGCCTTTTGTCCTCACAGCTTGTAAGAGAATGGCTATGGCTCCCATAAGATTGCCACACACCCTTACAAGGAGAATAAACAGGATGATACCTTTCTTTGAGCGGAACGCCTTTGCATTCTCGCCCATCACTTCTACCAGATGGCGGTGAAGCTGATAGGTATCTCTGCCAAGTTCTCGAAACATCAAGGCATTGGATTCTCTTTGCTCGTCGGTAATCATATTATACGCTTCTGTTCATGTACGGGAAAAGTACCATCCCCCTATAACATTTGGCTCGGGGCTAATGGTTTAATTTTCTTATCATACACTATCACGTTTGTTTGAGCAACTTATATTTTCTACAATACCATACAAGAGAACCCATGATTGTTTGACACAAGCCTCGCCTTTCTGCATATGCAAGAGCTTTTTCAAAAATACTTATTGTTTCTGTGTCTATGACACATTTTACACCAGCCTTCCTTGTCTCTTCAGTCGTGAGACTTAATGTATGAAGTGTTAGCCTGTATAATCTCTATGTCTATCTATTTTAAGAGTAGTACTATGAACTAAATTCTTGTATTCGTCCATATCAGACTGTGTTAATAGTATCGGAGTCCCTTTGACAACCTGGCTCTTTAACAACTTGATGAATCTTCTATGGACTGAATGAATCAGTATTAATCCCATTAATAGAGACTATTTTAGATAATTCCTTCGCAGAATTTAACGCCTTAATTCTGAAGCATCATAAGTTTATCTGCATGAACTAAAGCCTCACGGTTAATCCTCATATATTCTTGGATTGTAGGTAGGCGATGTTCTTGCTCATATATCTTTCCACATTCCTTTCCAAGAAAATCTGCAATTATTTCTTCTCGAATATATGTGAACTGTTCCTCTGTTACTGTCATGTGTTGCTCATTGAATTCTTTTACGTAAGTATAGAATCTTTTGAGGTCTTGTTCATCTGACAGGAACTTACTGAGTTCTTCCGAAAGATAACTATTGGACTTGACAAACTTCTCATAAAGCTTTTTTGCAGCTACTTTGAATAAATCCCATATAACTCCGTCAATTACTTTTTGACCAAGCCATAGAAGAATTGCAGATGTATCTGGTAAACAAGCATGGGAATAGGAATTATGCTTCTGCTCTGCCTCTATTCGATAATTGTAACCATAACGTACTGCATACTTAACAGTATCAGAATATTCTACATTAAATATCTTCTCTATTTTATCTATATTTTCCATTGAGATTTTCTCATGCAGTTCCATGTATTTATTAATTATTCCGTTGTTCAACAACATCCCAGTTGACAATCTGCCTCATTGCGGCAAGATGGTCAGAACGACGGTTCTGGTAGCCGAGGTTAGTATATCCGCAAGAAAACTAAGTAAGACCACAATTTCCAAGTCCGAAAGCCCATACTCTCAGCTTTTCGTTGCAAATTCGCTTGTACTCAGATTCTTTGATAACTGTTCAAACCTTCCTTTGGAGAATAAGCACGCGTTACCATCATTCATATCCACAAATCCAAACTCATAGACCTCTGTATCATAGACAAAGTCAAACTTTTCAGAATACTGCAGATATAAGTTCTCATATTCGGTCAGTTGCCCAACAGTTTCTATCTTGCAATCCTTCCACACATGCTTGTGGAACTCTGCAAGTAGTTTTATCTGTTCTTCATCAAGACAGTACCTGCTTGTGGCGTAGCTTACAAAATCAGTCATTACCGTCCTTCTGCCCTTCAGCACATCCGCAAACGAATTTGTTTTCTTCTTTCCTAAACAGGTTTTCATAATCGTTCATCTCCTAACTAATTACCCTCCCCTGTCTTATTATGAACTTCACGCAAGTTTTTCAATAATTCAATGACAGGGGCTGTCGTTTTCTCCGATTCTGGAATGATGGGGTCATCATCCCACTCCAATGCGTTCCTCGTAGGTTCTTGGGCCGATACTTTCCATGCATCGGTAATGATAACCTTTTTAAGCTCAATGGCCTCGCTAAAACCGGTGTTCATATTTACATGCATCTGGTCGTCAATTTCAACTGCTACAAGCTGGCACTTACCGAACCGAGAATATATCCGCTCAAAATTGTCCAGATTCGATGTGTCGTTTGGAGTCATCGTACGCTTCCGACACATCACAGCGACATATCGACCTTCTGTAATCTTATCAAAAGGTATCTCTGGAGTAACACAAGCTCTATACCATGAGGGATGCGACTTGTCAATGCCTCTTATCAGATGCAGTTCTATACTTGGTTCACCCTTTGCTATTTTTTCTTTCCATTCATGGATGATTTTTCTGCCAGCCTCCAAGTTCTTGAATGCCAGGCCCACTATAGGTGGAGCAGCGAACCATCGGTCGTACATGAAGCACACACCCGTCCATCCTGCTTCTTCCCACCATTCCATAGTGCTCGAGATGCAAAAAGTCTGTACACCACACTGTTCTGTATGTGAGTTCTGATCTGTATAGGCTTCACCCATTGCATCAGACTTACAAACATAGGATCTGTCATTTGCATTTTGCCATTGACGAACAGAATACTTGAACTTATCGCCAAGCACATTATACACTGAGTTGTTCAGTTCCATCATAGCAGTCACCCTGTCCATCAACTTTTCTTTTTCGTGTCGCTGAGCCACCAACTCTCCAACATCTGTGTTTGATACTGCATTAATGGACATGAAACATGCCATAAAGAAGGCAAAGCAACGCCAATATGTTTCTCCATCAAGAGAGTCGTGGTTCACTTTGAACACATATTTTGTTCCGTTTTCTCCTCTTTCCAGTTCTGATTGTCCATCAGTTAAGACAATTTCCACCTGAATCTCCTGGCTCATCACCACAAGTTCCAGTGTGTCAAAAGTGGCAAGCAGTGTTTCCACAGTTGCTAAAAATGTCTCAGCAACCATTTGGTTCCTAACTGAATTCTCATAACTTACAGTGAAACGACAGCCCTTTGCCAGGGTGCTAATAGAAGTCTGCCCTTCTTCCGCTATATTTAGAGAGTTTAGGAACTGCTTGTGTATAGGTTGCTGCCTAAGCAAACTATTCCAATCATCATTGACAAGATGAATATACTGCTCATCCACAGAGTCTTCGTACCCTAAAGCATACTTCAGATAGTTTTCTGAAATGGGCATATCGCAACGTGCAAAAATATCAGGCAAGATGCAAATAGTTTCTCTCGTAAGGTCTGCTGCCGCAAAATGACAAGCCCAACCTCCATCGAACAGCACATCTCTTTCAACAAATTCTTTACTCTCTATTTCTTGACCATTATGGGCAATGACAAATAGCAGTTCACGCCAGTTGAGATACATCACCAGACGACCTGTCATCAGCTCTATTTCGCACAATTTCCACAGCACAGTAAGCAGCAGGTGGCTGATAGATCCCTTAGTAAAAAACTCCTTGACGAGTATCGACGCTGCCTTAACTAGATATGCCTTTCCACTATATGGAAGTTCAAGATTATAAAGAGCTATGCCCATATAGCCGTATGTTTTAACCAGTTCGGACTCATAGCCTTCTTTCTGAAATGCCTGTACACAGTGCCCTAAATGTTTCACCACAGGCTTGTATTGTTGTTTGTCTATCAAGGTCTGTGCACGATTGAAATGTATTAAGGCACCCTCAACCTCTGATTTGCGCTGAGACGAAATCTCAGAAATCTTGTCGATAAGCTTCTCATATTCATCGTTGTCATCTATAACTCGTCCCATTATTTCTACGATAGTTATCTGAGCATTAAAACTAATGTCTGGATAGTTGGCACATGCCTCAATCAACTCTGACAGTTTCTTTAACTCTGACGTTGGGTCTTGCGTATAGTGTAACAATTGGAGTAACCTATGTTCTGTGAAGAAAAGTTCAAGAAACAGACGGCTCGCCTGCGAAAGATCTTCTCGCTCCTTTATCGTCTTTAAATCCTTAACTTCCTCACAAAACTTTTCGGAATCGAATAAGCCAACGCCCGCCGCATTTTCCAAATTCGTGAGGATATTGGTCATCAGTTCTATAGTATGCACAGTTGTGTGCGTCTTTGTGAATTCCTTTAACTTCAGATAATCTGCATACATGGCATTCACATCGTGGAACCAGAAAAACGATGTCCAAGCATGATTATAGGTTATATTGAACCGCTGCACAGGTGAACCATGTGCCTCTGCTTCTCGCTGCGCACGGTTGAAGCGTCCTTCGGTCTCCATTCGTGGACGTTCCAACCCTCTGCTTAATATGCAGGTCTGGAGCAAATCGTCAATATAGTCAGTATCAAGGCTTTCTACTTGTCGTGACAACAAATCGTTCTCCAACTGCTCCAGTTCTTCTTTCCTGCGCTTATCGTGGGAGCCTTCCTTGATGGTCTTTCTCCTATATTCTTCGGAAAAATTCAGCTTATCGGTTGCAACATCATAACAGTCTTGTTCAAATACGGCAAACGAACACCACTTGCCGTCAAAGATACTAACTGCCACACCATACTGCTTTGACAGTTCATCCTCTACCTCTTGACGTGTACTTGATTTGATTTTCTGGTTAGAGAAGAATATCACCTTCGTATAGCCACGGCCAGTCTCTACTGCTTTCTGGACATCACCCTCTATCTTACTTTTCCAGTTTTTCTGAACACTAATAGCTATCGCCCATTTTTGGTCACCAGTACTTCCTTCAGACACCCACCACCTGTCAGATATTGCTTTGTCAACAGGATATGTCTCGCCATCCACCTTACCATCACCACCACCATCAGGGCCGGTCTGTGGCTTAATGTTGGGTGTCACCAGACGTGCGGCCAGCACCAAGACAAAGTTCTCAAACTCCGACTGTTTCTTGTCCTGCGAGAGCTGTTGCAATTTCAGGTCGAAGAGTTCAGGAGTTAGTTTAGTCTCATACACAACTTCCGTATCTGAGAAGAGATTACTCCTAAGACGACGATAATAAGAGAAAATGTCCTGCTGCTCCGTTAACAGGTCATCTTCACGCTCCTGCGTATTATTTTCTATAGGTTCTTCCATTTTATTAAACTATAAGTGACTCATAGAAGATTCGAACTTCTGCCTTCCCCTTCAGCATAGCCACGATTATGTGCCTATCCTGAAGGGGGATGAACTACCATCTATTCTAATGAGCCGATTATATTGTTTATCGTCAATTCATCGAGTGTGTATCCGTAAAGTGTTCTTATGCAGTTTAACACGTAAGTTTGGAGTCTTTTAGTCCTACCTCCGTGAACGAATCTTTCATATTTTGGAATCAGTTGCTCCCTGTTGTTAAGCACTAACTGCTCCCAATTAATATTGGGTAATAGGCTAATGGTCAGAAGATCTGCAATATTTTTAATATTTGCTGTACACAGTATGAAATCATCAAACGACAACTTTGATTTTTCCTTTGGTTCGCTAAGAGTCGTATAAAAAGCAGCAATAGCTTTCTTGTCGAGAGTTTTATATTCCTTCTCGTAGTTTTGATTCAAGCTATGCGCCACGTCATTACGCAACAACCTGTAATAGTCATACAGTTCTTTCTTGAACTTCTCAATCGAAGGACTTATCCCAATTTGCAAAAGTGCGTCCACAAGTTTATCAAACTTTGAACCATCTATTTTGCTTAACGAGAAAGCTGGATCTATTAAGAACTTTACATCATCAACGAAATCAGTAATGAAATCATCGAAACTTGCATTCGGGAACACAAGATAGCCCTGAATTTGTTTCTCCCTAAAATTTGCAAGACTTATGTTATTTAACCTCACACCTGTAACTATAGAAGTGCGACTGAGAAAGGAGTCAAAGGATTCTTTCTTAGCATCAAAAGTTCCAAGATAATATCTACTGGCAACCTCTTGGTATTCGACCAGAGCGTCATACTGCCCCAATGTCAGCCACAAATTGCGGTTCGATGGTATATCAAACGTTGAATTCCTGTATGTTGAGCGATTCCTTACCATAGGCTACAAAGAATTTCCTGCTTAACTCAGTTCCATAATTCTTCCAGTCCATCTTTCCAACCAGGGAAAGGTGGGTAGTGCATCAACTCGTTGTATATGTCTATCATCGTATTGACAAACTCCCTGTTGATGTAAAGAACCTCCTTGGTAATGGACAACGGAGGAACTACACCACTCATATAAGTGAGGCGATACACAGAGTAGCCATACTTTTCCCGATTCCGGTCAATCTCTCCAATTGGCGAAGTGATGCTCTCATACCCTTCAATTCAATCAAAACCGACCGTTTTGTTTCTTCAGGCAATTGCTGAAAGGCACGGCTATTCGTTACGCCAGTCTTTTCTTTAATCAGTAACATTACCTGATTATCCAAAGGACGACCTTTCGATGTATCTTATATATCAAGGCATGCAACATCATCAGACAAAGAAGTATTCACAAGGTCATTCAGTTTATCCTTAATTCCGCAACACTATTATAAATTAAACTTTTTAAGTTCCTGAGCAACAAAAAGTTGCCCGAGATTTTGTCATGTCGAAGAATTCACTTATCTTAGTGTTGCAAAATAAGCAAGAGAATTCAACGGTCGAGTAAGTGGAGAGAATTTCACCCTCCCTTCTCTCGGAACCGTGCTTGACAGTCTCCCATCACACGGCTCTTCGTACTTAACTCTTTTGTTTGTTAGTTTATATTCTTTATTAACCTAGACGTGGATAGGGTACAAATCCCTTCACCCAGTGTGAAAACTAATTTTTTGCTAACGATGCTTCATCAATGGTTCACTTGCGTTCATCTCCTTGACACATACCTTGCCAACCTTACGAAAGGCTTTCAATTGTCGTTCACTACCCATCTGTTTCCATCAGAGCAGCACAAAGTGGTTTGCAATCAGCACCTGCATGCCGAATACAGTGGGTCTGCCACCATCTCTTTAGAAGTTACGACAGAAATCTATCAAATATAGCCAATATCAGACTTCATTCTGTCTCAGGACACACTTTCACCTGCAAAGGTACAAAATATTTACGAGACTACCAACTTTTTTATGAACAAAATCTTATCCCAAACTGGGGTATTTTTACGCTAAATCAGAAAACAACAAATCATCTTCTCCTTCAAAAACAAGAGACTCCAGATTGTTTATCATTAGCATCTTTTGAAAGTTATCCTCAAAAGAATTAGATGGCATATCTTTAATTGTATTTTTATATGTGGATATCATACATTCCTTTGCATCCTTCTTAGATTTTCCAGAAAGAAAATCTTTCAAGCCCTGAAGAGCACATTTCAAGAATAACTCTTCGTCAGTTCCTATCATCCATGAGTCTGAGTAACCTACGAAGAATTTAATTCCAATTCTTATTAACTCATCTTTTAAATCCAGACCTGAATAACAAGCTAAAGCGTAAAGTCCTTTGTTGGCAAAATTATAGTTTGTTGTATGGATAGAGATGACTTCTTCGTTATTTTCGTTGATAATCTCACCATTTATGCCATGAGAGACAATAACACAAAGAGAGTTACTCTCCATCTTTCCACAAACTTTATCTGCATTTAAGTTAGGTGGACATACGCTCTCAAATGTTATCTTGTTATCCAAACAAGCTTGTTTCGCTTCATCTGAGCAAGACTCGAAAAAATGATGTAATTCCGTATTACAATCATTGTTGTATGCAATCAAAACACTACTCATTAGCCTCCGAGTTTTCAGTAAATTGATAGATATAGAACTGATTCACCATCTTTTCAAATGATTTCCCAATCGTGGATTGTTTGCGAAGTTCTTCCAATATTTTTCGCCATGTAATCGTTTGGTCAGAAGTCCTAAAAGCAATCTTGTCAGAACATTCGGGATGATTAATGAGCCATTGCTCTAAGATACAATCAAATCTAGTAACCCAATTTTTCTGTATCTTGTCAATCAGCCCAAACGTCACGTCAATGTCTTGGCTGCGATCTAAAAAAAAGAAATTCTCTTCGTTCATCATATCAATAACCGACTGAGCTGGAAATGAGGTTACAGGATTAGCAGACATCATTATCACATATAGTAAAGATGTTTTTTTTCGTATTTCTTTCAGAATGTCTATCCCTTTGGTAGGTAAACCACTAAAGTTCCAGTCAAGAAATACAATCATCCTACTATTTATGTTTTCTAGAACAAAATCCAAGCCCTCTTGCGGATTCTTAAAGACATGACTATAATCAGCATTTTTATAATGCTTTCTGACATTCTGAACGATAGGTTCATTTACGTCTAGATTATCATCAATAAATACTACTTTGAAATCCATACTTTAATGTTTAAAGGGTATAACAATTTTTACCGTAGTCCCAATCTCACCAAATTCACTGTCCTCAATAGACACAGTTCCTTTCAAAGATTCTACTCTGGTCTTAACAATGTATAAGCCAACACCAGCCCCGCCTTTATCTTGAGTGGTAGTATAGTATAGGGCAAATACTTGCTCTCTGCGTTCTACAGGGATTCCAACCCCAGTATCCGAAACCTTAATGACAAGATTATTGGAGAGTGCTTCATAGGACACCTTTAGAATCTTGGTTTTGGCATTTGCCATTGCCTTAATCGAATTGTCAATCAGATTTTGAAGGATGTCTCTAAAGAACTGCTTATTAATTGTCAACTTGAGTTGAACCGGGAAAGAACTATCAACCTTGATGTTTTCTTGATCAAATATATGGCTGTAGTCATTCAAAATTTCTTCAAAAATCTCCTTTAGGACAATTTCTTCAGGATTCAGATTGGACTGCGAGTAACTCAGCATAAAGTCAATCACCCGGTTCAGCACCTTGTATTTTTGGAACATTTCTTTTGCGTATAATTTGAAAAGTTCTTCTTCTTCTGGATCAGGGTAATAACGATAGAAAAATTCAATTCTATCCTTCATCTGATTTAAAGTGGTACGAACGGCATGTGCAATCTGTATGGCATAGTCTTGCAGTGACATGATGCTCATATAGATATTCTCTTTACGCGTAAAGTCCTCTTCTACCTTCTTCTGTTCCTTGATTGCATTTTTTACTGACTTCCCTGTCTTTTTTGCTTGTTTGATAAGAATATCAACCGTGGGCTTTAAACTGGGGTTCTGCTGTGCAAAGTCGGAAATCGTAGTGATGAATTGGTTTATATTTTCAGATGCAGAATTTAGCTCAGTAGAAACTTCTTCTTTCTGTTTCTTACGCATGGTCTCTTTATAGGCTTGTAATGCATTTAGCTGAAGTACGATAAAGTCCTTGAATTTACGATAAGCCTCATTATCAACAAAATCTTGTCTGTTGGTAGCATCAATAATATTGGGGTTTCCATCACGAGTCAATTCAATGGACCCTAGAAATTCACGCGTACTTATTCTATTGAAAATATCTTGCCACACACGCTTGTCAATTCCTAAGATATCTCTTTTTTTATCTTGATCCTTGTTTGCTTCGGCAAATGGTGTGGTGATGATGCCATCTCTATAGACTTTGAAACCATCTATCGAATCGTTGGGGTATGCTTTGCGATATTTGGCACGAGCAGGTCCATCAAAGAAATATACTCTCATTTTGATTCCACCGAAGTCTTTATCAATGGGTATATTTCGAGATTTAAAAGAACTACTTTTTTTATCAAAAAATATACTTTCCTGAGTGTTGTTCTTTTCGTTAAAATCGATTGTAAATGAAACAGTCGCTATATCTGTCTCCTCAATTGTATGAATCGCATTTTGATTGATTCCGAATTCATCGGCTACCACACGAACTTGAAATTCATCACTTTTATTGATAAAAGGAGATCTGATCTTCGATATCTGACGAATGAGTTGTTCTATTTCGCTTTTGGTCCAATACTCTCTGATAGCCGAGATAACCAACTTTGTACCCGACTCAGAGAGATTGTCTGCGGGAGAATATTGGTAATCGTTTTCTATATCAGTAAACAGCAGTATGTCATTGGTGTCATTATGTTCGTAGGAAGACCAATCAATTACGACATTCAGCCATTCCTTTTCACCCGCTGTTTTGGTAATAATGCGAGTCTTGTCACCTAGCTTATCAACAGCAAACCGTCCAATTCCTTTTTCGCCTACGCATCTTCGGTGAAAAGGTTCTGGAGAATAGGGATTTTTACGTTTGGATGACGTTCCAATAACCATCCATTTGTCCCTGATATCTTCAAAAGACATGCCACAGCCATCGTCGATAATTTCTATGACAGCATTTTGTTTGTCAGCCCCCACATTTGTGAATCGAACAGTAACCTGACATGCATTGGCATCATAGCAATTTTTCACCAATTCGAATAGAGCCGTGACTCTATCTGTAATGAGCTCACGACCTATCAAGCGAAAAGTCGAAACATCAAATCGCCATTTTAAGGTTTTATTTTTATCTTTCATTTGGCGTATTTCTAATATGTTGAATGATACTTTCTGCAATTACTTCCCCAAGTCTGGGAGGTACAGCGTTCCCGATGTATCTAGAGGCTACACCAATAGATATTGAATCCTCGTTGTCAAAGAAGGCATAAGAACGAGGGAAGGTTTGCAACAATGCCGCTTCTCTAACAGAAATAGCCCTATCTTGGTCGGGATGACCGAATCTTCCATTTCCCAAACCCGTACATTGCGTGGTCATGGTAGGACTAGGCTTGTCCCATCGCATTCTTCCATATACACTACCAAAACTTTTTCCACCCTTTCTTTTATGACATTCCAAAACCAGCTCTGATGGCCAGTCTTTCCAACTACCTCCTGCTGGAGTCGCCTTGATGCGCTGCAAATTCTTTTCTGATAGGAAGCAACATCTGTGTAGGGAGTCAGTGGAGCTAGTCTCGCCAGCTTTTAAAGGAGGCAAGTTTCCAATAGTATCTCGTACTGTTTTATAATTATCGGGGGTACAAGTTTCCTTAATCAAATCTATAGGACCTAGCCGAGATGCCAATAAAACCAACCTCTTTCGCGTCTGAGGAATACCATAATTTGGGCAATATACTACATGATACGAAACGTTATATTTTGCTTCTTTTAGCGTATGTACAAAATCGCCAAAAACGTCTTTCTCATTAAAAGTAAGAAGGGATGGTACATTTTCCATTGTTATAATATCTGGCTGAACTTCCTTCACCAGTCTACCAAATTCGTATAGTAAATCATACTTATTCGGATCTTTCTCTTTGTTTTTGAATGCATAAGAAGAAAACGGCTGACATGGTGCACAACCAGCCAACACCTTGATGGATTTCTTTGAATAGTATTTGTTTATATCTATTCCATGAACCTCCTTGATATCCTTATAATTGAATTTGGCTTCGTTGTTAGTTTCATATGCATATTTACAAGTTGCATCTAAATCAAATCCAGCAAGAATGGAAAAGCCCTTAGATTTCATTCCAAAACTCAACCCACCAATACCACAAAACAAATCAACCACCTCTATTTTAGGCAGTTTTCCTCTTCGTTTATGTGATTTAGTTTCTTTCATTGTTCGTAATTAAATTAATCTAATTTGCAAATTTAATATTTTTATCCAAAATCTCATATAAAAGTGTATTATTATAAACTGAGCCCACTTTAAAAAGTAAGACCTGTTTAAAATGTTTATATTTCACGAAAATAATCTCTGATTTATGTCGTTATCTGGAATATTTTTCGTATCTTTACACCATCAGTAACCATCTATATGTAACCATCTATATTTCCACACACCCTCTGAACCGCCTTTATTTAAAGGCAATTCACGAGATGATAAAAATAAAAAAAGACTAGATTTAACATTTATTTTTGTATAAAGCAAGGCAAAATCGCCACTTTTTCTACATCGCTACATGGTTTGGCAGTAAGACGACTAACCAGCTCCTTGATGTACCACCCAAGAGATAACTTGTTCATGTTACAGCTTTCTATGATAGAAAACATAAAGGCAGAATCAAGCGCAGAATCCTCGCTGCCTATGTTCAGGCAGTTTTTCAGATTCATCTTGATATGTCTCATCATTTGTTCTGCTAAGTTGTTGGACATCTCAAGGTTGCCATCCTGTAAAACGGTCTGCATTGCCGACCATTCTGTCTTTATATATTTGAGAGCTTTCTTCGTCAACACACCCAAGCCCTTGTAGTTCGACTGTAACCATCTATATTTCCAGACACCCTCTGAACCACCTTTATGTAAAGGCGATTCAAGAGATGTTAAAAATAAAAAATGATTGGATTTAACATTTATTTTTGCATAAAGCAAGGCAAAAGTGCCACTTTTTCTGCTGTACAAACAGGCTTGGCAGTAAGACGACTAACTAGCTCCTTGATGTAACACCCAGGAGATAACTTGTTCATATTACAGCTT
>QSCI01000074.1:0-18073 GCA_003463005.1 Segatella copri
TAAAAAATTAATATCATTCTACGAAAATCAACATTATTTTACTATTCTTTTCGTACATAATTTCCTAAGTCGTTGATTGAACGAAAGTTTTCGGTTTTTCTGTATCTCTCATGTAAAGATTCAGGAAAAATGGTTCATTTTGGTTCATTTTACAAAATCCCTCTTTTTATTCTTTTTTGTGGCTTATAGGGCTGCCAGTATTTTGGCGTTGGCATCATCTACTTCTGAGCTTTTGATAGAATTGAGATCGATTTGCGTGATGCCTTCTCCATCTTTCGTTTGGTTGCAACCTTTGTGATGATGACAGATACACCTGATAATCATCCCGTCCTGCCTTGTTGATAAAGGCTTTTTTCTACCTCTCCGTCTCTCCTGCAAGGAAAGACTTTTTTCGAAAACCTACCCGTCCTTCCTTACCCTTAAGGAAGGCTCCACCTCTCATCTCGGTCTTCTCTCCTCAGGCGAGAAGAAGGAAACCGCCCTACTCGGTGCTCGGAACCGCTACGCTCTAAGGTTGGCGGGGCATCAAAGCCCTCGCCAAATTGTGCGGGATGGGACCGCCTGGGTATAACTTGCTATAATTTGCTATAAACTTGTTATAATTTGCTATAGCTTGCTGATTGGGGGTGCATGGGGGGCGGCTTACTGGTTGAGACCACCATTTTTGTTCCTCATTGCAGTATCGCTCTGCACTTGTCGTCGCTCGAATGAGGAATATTGTTTTATTCTACTTTTGATAGGATTACCTCAGGAGAGGTGCCCATCAGGGTTATGGCGGAAATCTTATGACCGCCATTGGCATTTAATGAATGACCACAGTGATAGAGGCTATCATCTATGATAAGCCAGCGGTCATGGGACTCGTTTCGCCATTCTCGGATGTCTATATGATTGTTGGGGAAGAGTTAGCGATGAAACATAGCCATCTATGATGATTACTCGATGATTGGCTGAACTAACCAGGTTCTCCAAAGCAACTCTTGCTGTATAGAAATCACCTTCGAAGAAGACCATCTCTGCAGGAGGGGTCGAAGTCCGAATAAAGAAATCAAGCTGCTGTTGCTGCTTAGCCTGGACATCCTCAATATGGGTCATACGCTTGTCCATATTCTCCTGTAAGGTTATCAAGTGACGATTCACGGAATAACCTTGGAGAAGATATTGGCGCAAAACAGATGTAGCCCAAATACGGAATTTTGTACCTTGTACGGACTTTACCCTATAACCTACAGATATTATAACATCTAAATTATAATAATCAACTTGATATGTTTTGCCGTCTAAGGCAGTGTAGGCAAATTTTGCCCAAACTGATTCTGCTTCCTTATCTGCTTTTTTCTCTTCTATGGTCATAACGTAAGTTTTTTTCGACTCCCCTGTCCCCCTCTTGCGAAGAGGGGTCCTTAACCCACTCCCAAGCCCTCGCCCTTTCCAAAAGGGCAAGGGATGTAACCGCCCTCCGGTGCTCGGAACCGCTACGCTATAAGGTTGGCGGACCAAAGCGGTCTTCGCCATGTTGTGCGGGATGGGACCGCCTGACTGTTATGGAGATCAGCGCTTACGTCCTTTACCAAATAATTCAGAATGCGAACCTAAACGAACTAATTCTATTGCATTATTGTTCTTATCAAACCAAATCAAAAGTGTATCATTTTCTATATGGCATTCCATATAGTTCTTCCAGTTGCCTTTCAAAGAATAAGGATTATATTCTTCCGGTATCTGATTGCCTTCTGCCAAAAGCTTAACTATCCCCATAAGCGTTTCTACAAATTCTTTATCATTCTTAAAACGCTTATAATCTTTCTTGAACTGCGAGGTCTTTCGAATTTCTTTCATAAACCCTATTCCTCCATTGATGCCATGAAACTTTCTAAGCTATCTACTCGAACTACTCCCGCATCATGACCACTCTCAGCCTCTTTCATTGCTGCCAAAGTTTCTGCGTTTGGAACATCTTCCAAAGCAGCACTCCTTGAAACTGGGGAGTCTGAAACTATTTTAACGCCTCTCATAAGAGAGAGGACATTCTTTAATTGCTCCAACAAAGATGGACTATCTATCTGTAATGTTAACTGTGCCATAACTTCTATATTTAATTCGCAGCAAAGATAAGGGTTTTCTGTGAAACCACCAAATTTTGGGGGAGTTTTTTCAACTCTGACCAATTACTTGTAGAGATCTACGGTGATATCGAATGGTGAAGCGAAATCTTTCAGCATTGCATGCTTCGTAATAAGCAGCTAAGCACTATAACATTTTTCGACTCCCCTGTCCCCCTCTTGCGAAGAGGGGTCCTTAACCCACTCCCAAGCCCTCGCCCTTTCCAAAAGGGCAAGGGATGTAACCGCCCTCCGGTGCTCAGAACCGCTACGCTCTAAGGTTGGCGGGGCATCAAAGCCCTCGCCATGGTTGTGCGGGATGGGACCGCCTTCCTATTATCTTGCTAAAGGTGCTGGGTACTACCCCTATTTTAAAACAACATTAGCTTGCAATAAGTCACAAAGAGAGCGTAACGTTTTTAATGTATAAGGACGAATCGTCAAGTCATCACAGATTAACTTCTTATCCTTATCCAAGAAAAACATACCACAATGATCATTAAGACCTGCTTTAACAGGATATATTCTTAATCTATCATGTAAGTTTGCTAAATAACTTGGAGTAAAAAGAGCATAACCCACATAATGGCTTTCTGTCTTTTTAAAAACATACTTACCTTTTTTATTCAAATGCTTTTGGTCTATAAAAGACAGCCTGGACAATGAGACATAAGACTCTACTTCACCATTCGTAAAACGTCGAAGATTAAATGCCGCAAAATTCAACTGATGGGTATTTTCATCATAAAAGGCTGGAGAAGACAACAATCGAGCAATCTCCTCCAAATCTTTCAATACTGGTTTCTCAAATGTTATATCACATTCCATTAGGCTATGTTCTTTAAGACTTCCAAAAATTTAGGGAGTTCCGAAAGTGGGAGGATGCCCTCTTTCTCTATCTCTCCATAATTGACATCATACACTATCCTATCACTAAGAATAGATAAACAGGCGTCTCCTTTGGAGGTCTTCCATTGCATTAATATATAGCCATTGGTATTTGGGAATATTGCTAATCCTTGAAGTAACGATTCGCTACAACATGCAACAACCTTCTGAGAATAATCACATGCTTCTGATGATATGGAAGGGGAACCCGCATAATCCCAATTTGCCGGCAAATCTCGAAGTTCAAGAATTCGCTTCTCAAGTCGTTGTCTTAACGAAAGACTTGGTTTCTTTTTCAAGTGTTGCTTCAATAATCGTAAAGCTTCTGCCATAGCATCAGTCACACTGATGTTATTCTGCTCTGCTATCGTTGCATAGCCTTGATATAATGTATTATCGAGTACCAATGTTGCCATAATCGTAATATTCTAAATTATTGGCTGCAAATATAAGGGTTTTCTGTGAAACTACCAAATTTTTGGAGGAGTTTTTGATTCTTGCTCTAATCTCCCACAGATTTGGCTTTACTTCCCACTGGTCAGTGGGTCCGGTGGACAAATCTCCCTTCGGCCGCCGATTTTCAATTCACGGATTTGCACAGATACTCTCGTTGCAGCAACGGTTCTCACTAAGCTTCGCAGCAATAGATATTTCTCTGCACGCGAATTACGCATTGATTTTACTGAACACGAATTGCACGAATTACACGAATAAGGTATATCACCAATACAGCGTCCCCACTATATTATAAGTAGTTACACCTATCAGTTTTTTTGAAAAAAGTTATTTTTGTATCGTTTTGCAGAAGATAAGCTGCACTCGGCAATTTGAAAGCCAGCTTTCATTGCGCTCACTGGCATCGCTTTTTCCCATTAAAGAAGGAATTTTTCTACCTCTCCGTCTCTCCTGCAAGGAGAGCTCCACATCCTAACCAAGCCTTCCCTTCTCAGAAAGGAAGGATGTAACCGCCCTACTCGGCGCTCGGAACCGCTACGCTCTAAGGTTGGCGGACCATCAAAGGTCTTCGCCATGTTGTGCGGGATGGGACCGCCTGGCTGTTATGGGGATCAGCTTGCAATTATATTGTTGAAAGTGAGTGCATGGAGGGGGCTTACAGATTGAGACCACCATTTTTGTTCCTCATTGCAGTATCGCTCTGCGCTTGTCGTCGCTCGAATGAGGAATATTCAGGATGTGACAGCATCGGTCTATGGAATGACCGCATGACCAATGTTCAAGCTTCAACATATTAGTAGCTACGCCACCTTTATTGGTTTAAAATATTCAACAACTCAGCAGGAGTATAAACGGGTAAAGAAGAATTCGTAAAATCCTTCTTGTTACGAGTTACAATACAATCTCCCTCAGCTCGCAAAGCTGTGGCATTTTGAGTTGCATCTTCATAATCCTTCCAATCAGAAGAGAGCATTTCAATTACCGTATTGCCTTGCAAGTCCAATACATCTACAAAATTCGACACCGCCAGAAGAGTTTCTTTTACATTTTGATACTCATACTTGTGTGCTATATACATGGCTGTAACATAAGACAAAGCTGATGTCATCAACTTTATGTCTCCTGTTATTCCAAGGGCAAAGAGTTTATCTGCATCTTCAGAAAAGCCCTCCCGATTTACAACGAAATCTATCAAGATATTCGTATCTATAAAAACTCTCATAATGCATATTTTTTATCAACCAACGCATCTAAGCTATTTTCATCTGCCGGTATCGGCTTGCCACCTTTTGCCTTTAATGTTTTAACATAAGACAAAGCATCATTAAACTCAGCAGTTTCTAATAGCTTTTGCTTAGGTTGTACCTTTTGCAAAAACAAAGAAATCGCCTTTTCTATTGCAGCTGTCACACTAATATTATGTAATTTAGCATAACTTTCTGCACCTTTATATATATTGCTGTCAATTGCTATTGTGTTCATAATTGTATCTCCTTTTTTGCCTGCAAATATAAGTTTTTTCTTTGAAACTACCAAATATTTGGGGGAGTTTTTACAACTCTGACCAATTACTTGTAGAGGTCTATGTTAATATCGAATGGTGAAGCGAAATCTTTCAGCATTGCATGCTTCGTAATAAGCAGCTAACGCCCTATAACAATTTTCGACTCCCCTGTCCCCCTCTTGCGAAGAGGGGGTCTTACCCTATACCCAAGCCCTAAATCCCTACCATAGGGATTAGGGATGTAACCGCCCTCTGTGCTGTTTTCTAAAATCATCCCGTCCTTCTTTGTTGATAAAGCGAACTGCACTCGACAATTTGAAAGCCAGCTTTCATTGCGCTCGTTTGCATTATCTTTTAGGGTGAAGGATTGCCTAAGCGCACTCCTTCACCTCATCGGATTTCTCAACATAGTAACATGGAAGCATAGGCTTAAAGTTCTTATCCCCATCTTTCATGCGGGTAAGGATGTCTTCAATGTATCTTCCTAAATTTAAATTATTCATTTTGCAGCTTTCATACAAAGAATACATAAAAGCTAAGTTTTCCGCAGCCTCATGACTATTATATTGCTCAGAATCCTCCCAAATCCTTCTCTGTCTTATACTCCTCCATCCTATCCATGGGGAAACGAGCGTTATTCTCCTTGATGGCATCCATAATAAATTGGTCGCATTGCTCGTCCGTCCAATAACCTTTGTTGATAGCAATCTGCAAAATGTCCATCACACCGATATATTCAATGTCATTGGCATCACAATAAGGTGCCACATCACGAAAGTTGCTGCTGGCTATCGTTTCCTGTCCATAGCGAGCCATCGCCATACAGGCACACTCACCATCACCCAAAAGACCATTGTCATGCTTCAACTTAAAAAACTCCCTCTTGATATTCTGATTCTGACTGGGAAACTTGATTACACAAGTCTTTGAATCCTTAATCCACTCATCCACTTTCTGCTTACGGTTGGCATCGCCGGGATGACGTGTTGCCTCACGATAAACATTCTCGACAACATACAGTTGATGAGGTGACAAGATACCGTTCAATTCCATGATGTGACCTGTGGCTATGAAATGCGCTATGACATCCGCATCAACCAATATGACCTTCGCTCTTGCCATCCAAAGCCTCCTTTCCGAAATCGATGCCCATATCATATAACAAACCAAAATACTTGGCTTGGGAAATCAATCCCTTGTCATAAAGTTGGCGAGCCTTTACATTATAATCTCCTATCAGTTCCTTGCTATGGGTCGGCATATATAAAGAGGTAGGATAACCATACTCCGCAGCACTCCTTATCACATCATGCTGAAATAAACCATAAACCGTCTCGGAAATCAAATCCATCTCCTTGAGTCGATAGAGAAGGCAGGAACGAGAACAACGAAAGTTCTGCTCTATCTTCAATACCGTTGCCATAGAAATAGCATCTCTCTTTCGCTTCTCTACTGGTATTAACGATAGCACGCCATCCCTTGGCAAAAGTAAGCAACGAGCAAAATAATCAGCAGATTGTTCCTCTATGCTCTTTTTGCCATCTTCGTTATCCGTCTCATAGGAGACACTAAAATCCTCTTGAAACAACAGGTGATAAAGTTCGTGACAAGCCGTGAAGCGTTGGCGACTATAATTGCTGCTTGTATTGACAAGCATGAATAGTCGCACATCATGCTCCTTGCGAAGTATCTTGATAGCCATGCCCTCAAAACCCTCAGACAAAGGTTGAAAACTTGCTATGATATTCTTGTTGCGAAGCATTTGATGAACACTAACAGGCTCATTAAACTTGACTCCTTGCTCTTGGCGAAGAGAAAGGGACAAGAGTTCCAATTGTATTTTATCTGATTTTTTCAAGTTCATTGCTCATCATGATATAGTTCTTTACTATTTGCTGGAAGTGAGACACCTCTTCAAGATTAGCCACACCATCACGTCGGAAAGCGTATGCAAAGTTCACTTGCTCCATGTTACCTTCGAGTATGTCATACTCATCAATACCATAGAGACGAGCCAACTTCTCCAAGCCCTCCATAGAGACTTCAGTCTCCCCCGTCTCGTACTTCAGGTAGGCTGGTTGGCTGATGCCAAGGTACTTGCTTACCTCCTCTTGGGTGTACTTGAATTTTTCACGAAGCACACGCAATATAGATTTATTGTCGTTCATTGCCATAATTTACTGAATTGCATTCATATATTGTCACTTAGAAGGTGCAAAGATAAAAAACTATATCGTTATCTGCAAACTTTTTAGTTATATTTCACAGATATTTTTTAAAAAAAAGGCAAAGTTATAACTTAGCATCTTGGCACGGCGGCATTGTTTGTGTATTTTGAGAAAAGAATACGAGACTTAGTCTCCCATATGAATAGCAAATGTGAGGTGATGCTATTTCTTTGAATGTAGCTGGCTACGCTATAGCCGCCGCCAGAGTTTTGGTATCGTCAGCGGAGCCTGTGCCCTAAAAGGCTGCTGATATTTGTTTACGCAACAGAGTTGCGATTATTTGTCGGCTGGCGCATCATCAAGATTCTATCAATCTGCCGCTCTCACGCAAACGTTTCTTGAAACCCTGCTTCACCGTATCAGCCCATTCATGAACGTTTTCTTTCATCACCTGCATGAACCACGCAGTTCTTGCATTCATACTATCGGATGTCCTTGCCTACGCTGCCAGCCATGATTATAATTTGAATATCCTTGTACATCAAATACTTGTAGATTTTATTTTTCAATTAAAGAGCCCACTTTAAAAAGGGAGAAAGTTTATTATATATCTATTCTATCCTAGACTCTCCATTCGCCCTTCTAATGGATTTATCCAATCCCTCTATCAATCCATCATACGACCATTTCTCTATCGAGACTTTCGATTTAGCCTCTTCTTTAACCAAATCTCTCAGCTTAACCAATACATCATGGTCTGGAAGGAATGTATCTGAAAAATCACAATTCACATGGAATTCATAATGGTATGCCAGGAATTGACTAAAAGCGTTACGTCCCCTATTGCTCATCTTGCGCAGAGAATCAAAGAGCTGCTGCGGATTCTCCTTAGCAAATATAGGACGCATCCTAAAACTAGAAGAGTGGTCAGGATAAGTACCAGAATCTATATAAGCTAAACTCTCTACATTCTCATCAGATAGTTGACGCAATGCTAATTGCATATCATCGGGCAGTTCTTCCTTCTTTTGCTCAAAGAGTTTAGCGATAAAGTCTATGATACATTTTGTCTTCATCTTATCATGGTCACATCCTCTTACATAATTGTAACCCTGTATAAATGAATAGTGACATTTGAACAAATTCTTTAAACAGGTACAAGATTGATAGATATCCAACAATCTGTTCTTTATATCAGAGATGGCATCCTCTGGCAGTTCACGAAAGTGCATGGCATCGAAATATCCAAGGAAGCCAACAGATTTGCCCATATTAGCAGGCTCGGATATGGTTCCATCCTTCAATTCCTCCAGTAATGAGTCATATAGTTCATTGAATTCATCATTCGTCTTATCCCAATATGAACCTAATCTTTCCAAAGCCGTAAGCTTTCTGGATTTATGTGATAGAGTATTTTCAAACACTGGAGCCAAACTAAGTCCTTTTTCTATATGTTCTACTATCTTGGGAACCATTTCTATGCTCAAAGCTTCAAATTGATTAAGGCTATTAACTCTGTTATATTTCCTCATCAGATTCCTAATCTTCTGCGATTCATCCTTGGTATCAACAAAAGCCTTCACTGCACAATTTCCCCAATCGACAATATAACCACGATTGTCTATATTCCGGTATTCTGCATAAACAGCAATGTAGCAAGACAACAATGAACGCAAATATTCATGATTATTCTCTACCAGTTTGGTTGGCAAAGCCGAGATTAACGAACTGAAATCCAGAAGTGACTGACGCAACAACCTCAAATTATGAGTTGCAGTACACTCAAAGCACAGTTGAATCATCCCAGTTTCTTTACTGAGGAAATCAGTTGCCATCATAGGTTCTGAAACAAATAGCTTTATGGCAGCTTCTATATCAGGGAGTATTTCAAACTCTCTACCAACTATCTTTTCCTTAAATTCGAGCAAATCATGCAGGGTCTTATCATCCAGATATTTCTCCTCACCTACCACAACAACATGACAATCACAATGTTCCACAAAATAGTTTATGAAACCGAGCAGTTGCTTCATCGGTATCTGACATCGTTCCAGATCATCAAAGATAATAAACTTTACACCCTTAACTTCATCTTTATTATCATTCTCAAAAATGGATAGAGAATCCAACGCTCCAGAGAATGATGTTTCACTCTTTCCATCTTTATTTATATCAAGTTCTGTCTTGAAGATTATCTTGCTTGCAATGCGTCCAGCAATCTTTAGCATTTTTCCAGCCTTGGTATAGAAGAATGGATTCACGCATCTATCAATGGCAGATTTGATATCAGAGATTTCTCTCATACCAAAGAGTGAAACATATATTGGTTTCAGTTCGATGCTATTTTCATTGGCTGGCAGTTTGTTAGACTTGTCAAACTCTGCAAGCCAATTCTTCACAAAGTAAGTTTTTCCGCATCCCCACTTTCCCCTTAGCAAGACTGCATACTGAGGAGATGGGAGTTTTGCATATTCGTTCAAGAAATCAAAAATCTGATTATTCATGGCTATACGTAATTTTTTCTATCCAAGATGTAGGGCATCATACAATTCAACTTATTCTTTAGATAAGTTTTCTTATATGAACATCAAAGCAACCTATACATCACCGATTACATTTACTATACCAATAGGAAGTACATTAACAGATTTTACTCCTTGTTAGAAACTAGATAAATAACTATCTTGATTCGTTTATCTTCAGAATCAACGTCATTCTTCAAACATATTTTTGCAGAAAATAATTTTTTCCATCCAACTTTCAAGAAGGGCAGCATAGATTTGCTATCTTCATCACTAAGTTTTCCAATGCAAAAATTTTCGTTCTTCACTTTGACTATATCATATTTATCATCATAAGCTAATTGAAAAATATCACCAATTTGAAACTTTTGCCAATTTTCAAGTGCTTCATAATGATACACAGACTCTACAAAACATTCTTTATAATAAGTATCCATACTATTTTATTAAAATTAAGTAATATTATTTGATTCTCTGTTGCAATCTTAATATTCTCTTGTATCAAAACGACGTTCGATTGCCATCTCACGAACCCGGTCCAGCCAATCTATCACTGCTCTTGGGGAATTTGTATGGCCTTTCAATTCATTTCGCTCCATAGCCAATGCCATTAAAGAATACTCTCGTTCTAGTGACGTAGAGAAAACACCTTGATCATCTGTATTGATAGAGACGGCAATATTATGAGAAGGATATGGGGTATCTATACCATAATTGAAAAAGCGCAAGATAGGATGCTGTTCATATCGATCAATTTCTCCTATCTTATAGTTAGAAGATGGATTACATTCTATAGCTATATGTTTCTTTTCTATCTTGTTCAGTAAGTCTTCCTGTATTTTCTCCAGCAAGTCATAGTAATCATCCCTATATATAGAAGGTACTGTAAAAGAATCAACAGAACTGCTTCTATCAGCATATTCCTTAGAATGGTACATGTCATACAATTTTCTTGCATCCTTATTCTGGCAAGCTATTTCTACACCTATATGCTGATTCATGCCAGCATCTATCCATCTTCTCTCCATCCAATCAGACACGTCATTATAATTTTTGAAATCAGTTCCAAACGTTGGTGAATTACCTCGTAACAACCAGGACAGATAGTAGGTGCGTATATTATCTAATTGCTGTAACTCCGGATTCGGTTCAACAAAGTAATGCTCTATCACCGTTTTTTTACTCCAAAGATTATTATCATATAAATCTCGGAAATACTTATGAAACATTATTTCCAGATAACCTAAAAGAGAAATAGAACCTTTCAGTTTGATACACTTATGATGCAACCAAGCCAAATTGTCAAGAATTACTTGTTTAGATTCACAAATCGTATCATATCGTTTGGCATAATAGGCACGAACATCAGTTCCTAATGCAAGGGCATGTCCTAATCTATCTCCATTTCGAAGACCCAAAAAGATGAAAGCCTCTTCTATTGCACGCAAACCATCGGCTACATCCAGGAAATCCTCACCTACATGATAGGTTATATTTAAGTCATATGGACGATTACGTTCTATTGGAAAAACTTCATGACCACGCAAAAATCTAAAGGCTTGAGCAAATACCTCTGGACGAGCAAATATTTCAGAATTGGCAGCATCTATACCAACTACTCGTCCAACCAGTTCTGGATTGGTCTGTTCTTTACGAAATTCATATATAGCAAAAGCTTTCTGCTTTAGTTCCGCCCTGAGCACCCTATGCCTAATGGAAGAATCTTTTTTATAGGACTCATCCCTTTTCTTGATAAAGTGGAAAATGATGGAGCACTTATCCTTATATTCATTTTTCAAAGGGCTATAGATTTCTTCAATAGACTTGCATATTTCATCGGCAGAATTCTTGGGAACTATTCTTGCCTCTATATATCTATTATTGGTGTCATTGACAAATCCCTCTATTGCCGCCTTGTATAGTAAAGGATAGTATTTCTTGAGAATGAACTCAGACTTCAGTTCCTCATAATTCGCAAAATTGGCAAAACCTACTCGCGAATTAAGTTGCAATATCATATGCCTAAAACCATCCTTATAGGAAAGATATGCATAAAACAATGTAGGGAAGTCTGTATCCTTACAGTCACCTGAATATATATAACGAAAACATTCATACATGAACATTCTTTCCGATGCCATCACAAAATTACTTACAGGATTCTTTTCATAATACTCTACCGGTATATAATCTAAAACATATTCAGGAGCGATTCCCTGTTCCTTTGCTTTGTTTATTGCGGATTCATAACATGGTTTCAAAAAATCTTCAAATGTTGGAACTTTTATATCATCTCGATAATCAGACTTTGGACTATTTAAGAAGGTGGTCAACTCGCTCTTGGATATAATATAATCATGACATTTTACTACTCCTGACAAATAGAATCGTATGATTGAAGCCTTACGAACTTTCTCGTATAGACTAGTATTCCAACTTTGATCTTGGCGACTTTCGGCTACATTTTCAAATACCTTACGCATGCTTAACACATTACACATCAAACATATCCAACTGAGGTCTACATTATAAGAAGATCCCTTTAAATGCATGTGCAATTCAGCCATTGGTTTATTAAACAGCGCATTCAGTTCTTTACAATCATGCTTCAGATAAGCATTCCAATCAAAGAATTTACGTTTAAATTTATTTACTATATCATGAGAAGCCAAAAAAGAAGTTGTAAAAAGGTCTTCTCCTAATTGCACTGTAAGAAGATGCCATCTAAGAAGTGTTCGATATCTGCATACCGGCTCTCCATCTTTAACGATAAGCATCTTCGTAGAAAAGTATAGTAGCATATTAAAAATAGAGTCACCTTCATAAAACTTGAAAGGCAAACAGCTGGTACTTGGCATTATCCATTTTTGGTTAATCACCTGTCCTATCATTGACAATTGATCGATAGAATAGTGATTATTATCCTCCTGCAGCAACAATTTTATTATGGTTGACTCTCCACATTGAGTATCTAAATGGCTTTTTTCAGCACCTAAAGGTACCATTCCTGCCTCTTTCAGAATAACATCACCACTCATCTGACTAAACATGGCCCTCAATGCCATACTTAAATTTTCCATATCATTCTTAATTTAATAAGCCCTTTAATTCCTCCAGGCTCAAATGACTGCTGGCAGCATTAAACATATCTACCGTCTGCCTTTTTTGCTCCTGAAGCTGCAATACTTTCTCTTCTACGGTATCCTTGCAAATAAAACGGAACACCATCACATTCTGCTTTTGACCGATGCGGTGAGCCCGAGCAAATGCCTGGTCTTCCACTGCAGGATTCCACCAGTCATCCAAAAGAATGACATTATTAGCTGCCGTCAAATTCAAGCCAACTCCACCCGCTTTTATGCTAATAAGAAACACCTTAATATCTTTATCTTTCTGAAATCGCTCGATTGGAGATACTCTATCTCGCGTGTCCCCATATATTTTTTCATAACGTATCTTTCTTTCCCCCAGAACACGCTCCATTTCCTCTAATGCTCCCACAAATTGAGAAAATACCAAGACTTTCCCATGATTATGACTTAACATTTCAATGTAATCAAGAGCCATCTGAAGTTTTGATGAAATCAATGAGCTTATACCTTTATATATAGTATTAGGAAGCAACTTGGGAGTCACACACACTTGGCGCAACCTCAGCAAACCTTCCAAAGCTATACTTTCAATCCTGCCACTTACCCCACTGGTCAAGGCCTTAAGCACCATCTTATGAACGTTGTCATAAAGATGACGTTCTGCTTTTGTCATTTCTATATAGATTGTCTTTTCTATCAATTCTGGCAAATCTTGCAGAACCTCCCGCTTGCTTCGCCTTAGAATAAAAGGTTTCAGGAACTTGCGAGACATCTCCAGAAAAGCTTCATCACCCTTAGATTGACATTGTTTGCTCAGCATAGCATAAAGATACTGCATCTCAGGCATCAGTAGCATGAAATGAGACCAGATATCATCTATACTATTCTCTATAGGTGTTCCTGTGAGGATGATGTGATGCTGCGCCCTTAAGTTTTTTATTGCTTTATATTTCTTGGTGTCCCGATTTTTAATAATTTGCGCCTCATCTATGACGATGGTATCATATTCCAATCGCTTATAAGCATCAATATTTAAACGCAGGATATCATAAGAAACTATCAATAACCGTTTATGAGCATCAGGTTGATGAAGCTGGATAGCTACATGATTGTTCCATGAGGGTATAAACTTAATTATTTCATTTTGCCAATTATAGACCAACGACGTTGGAGCAATAACCAAATGAGGCTTGCCTTCCTGATGGTCTAAACTGTATAAATGAGACAAGACTTGAAGTGTCTTTCCCAATCCCATCTCATCTGCCAACAGACAACCATGATGATTCATGCGCATTTCAGCCAGCCAGAATACACCTTTCTGTTGATAGGTACGCAATTTTGCCCTTACGCCACATGCAATGGAGGAAAGGAGAATGGATTTCTCAGAATCTGTTAATGTGCGCTGGGCACCATAGAGGTGCTCCCAATCAAAGGCAGGCAAACTATCAGACAGTTGTTTTGTTTCCACCTTTGTAATATCCTTTGCCCGAAAAAAGCTGAGTTTACCTTTACTATCAACATAGTTTCTGCCATTCAGATAGTTATTCAGCATCTGCCCTATCACTGCATCATCTGAAGAGGATGAGGCAGAATCGCTCGTAAACCAATTGATACCTGAAGGATGATGCTTAAGATAAACTTGCGTTATAGGTCCTTTGGGCTTAGCCACCCAAATCTTCCAGCCCTTATCTGCCAATCGAGCCAATGTATCAACATCATATTCCCGAAATGTTAACTCGCCTAATTCCAAATTCAAGCTAGTTTCCAAATCTGCCAAGAGTTTCTTTTCTGCTTCAGAATCACGAAGGAGGAAATGACCAGAAGATGTTAGGTAGGGACATTCATTGTATTTCGGGAAGAATGAAGTCAAGGCTTCCTGATAAGCAAGACGAACCTTGACATTTCTGTTCCAATTTGCTATATTTGTAATATACAACTCACCATTTAAAAGCTGTCCTCTTGAGAGTTTTTGTATACAGGGAACAGGAAGAAGTGGGGAAGATTTTCTAATGCTTCCCTTACCATTCACCTGAACACCACTCCAGGGATTCTCGATTAAAAGAGTCTGCACCTTTTTATCCGACAATACCTTTCCGGATATTCGGAAAGGCTGCTTTATCAAACCCATCTGGTTGAGCAGGGGGAGCAGACATTGAGACTCAGGCACGCAGGCATGAAACAACTCTTCTATATCCACTTTCCTTATGAAAGGAGACATAGATTTCGTATTGCTTCCCAAACAAACCTCAATTCTCAATTCTATATGGCTGGTGACTTATAAGTCTCGTAGATACAAACAAAGCGATATTGGTTCATTATACATTATAATAAAAGGTAAAACTATCTACCATTTTCTTGATTAATCGTTTCTTAAACTCATCCGTGCAACGTGTCTGAACAAATTTCTGGTTCCAACCTTTGATATGACCTTTGAAATTGAAATGGTCAATACGACAATCTCCGCCACAAATATAGCGCAAGATACAGCCCTTGCAAGGCTCTACATTTTCAACAGCAGTATCATTCAAAACCTGTCTCCCTTTGGTCAGAACATCTTGCAAGCTATCGCGATTTACATTACCAAAACAGTCCACCTCATGAATACGATTGCAGAAATATACATTACCATTGGATGAGATAGATAGGCCTCCGAACCCACAATTCCGTATCATGACATTCGGTTCGTGCCCCTCAATGAAGTTAGCATAGCCAGCTGTAGGATCCACATACCTTTCAATGGCATCTATCTGTTCATAGTAGCGTCTGTTCTCTTCGTCAGAAAAGGTTTTGCCTCTGCCAGGGAGAATTTTCTTGGTCAGTTTGAAGAAAACTTTATCTCCTACCCTTTGCCTAATGCTATCTACAAAATGCTTATACGCATCAGCAGTACTCAGATTTTCCCAAGTGAATGTTGTTGCAACCGAGGTTCTAACATCCGCCATGGCAAATCGGCATACTGTATCTACTACCTTTTGAAAATGATTCTTGCCACGCACCTTAGCATTATCCTGTTCGGTAACACCATCTATGCTGAACTGAATTTCATCAATACAAGTCTTCAGCCTGAGGATTTTCTCTTCTGTCCATAGCAACCCATTGGAAAGGACCGTAACATTCAGCCCAAGCTGATGAGCAAAAGTAACAATCTCCTCGAATCCGTCATACATTGTGGGTTCACCTCCTGTAAAAGTAACAAATTCACCGTCTGCCTGAGAAAAGTCTCTCAAAACCTCCTTCCACTTTTCTACACTTAATTCATGCTCCAACTTAATTCCTGCATTCATGAAACAATGAACACAATGCAAGTTGCAGGCATTGGTAAGATAAACATTCAAGTATTTGGATGCATTGACTACTGTTGCTAATGGAGAATGCCCCACCTGTGCAAAACTTCTGGCATATACTGATGAGAGCACTTTCATAAGATCAGGCAAAGCATCTTCTTGCTGAGCTTTTTCATATACACCCCCGATTGTGACTCCAGAAATTAACTGATTCAAATATTTCAGTTGGCTATCATTATGCAAAACTATCCAGTTTCCTGTATCTGCAGACAACACCAACGTTTTATGCTCAAAGGGAATAAGCGAGATGTTTTCTGGAAAACAGAGGATGTCATCAACCTGATAGCTTCCACTTTTTCTTTTCATAAAATATCAAATGATAAGGGAAACTCTGGCGCATGCCACCAGAGTTTCCCTTCGGGATTTTACAGATTAGTTCTGATTAACATCACAACGCTTGAAGCAATACATGGCTCCTACACGCTCTGTGTCAAAAGAAGTCTTCTCTTCCCATGAAAATAAAATTTTCTTTGTTTTCATTTTTAAAGCTTTAATTATTAAACAATTATTATTAATTATCTAATTCAACTTCGCAGAAATGAGTAAGCAACCTTACTCCTTCATTAATGTCTACTAAAGATACAATTTCATTTGGCGAATGCATATATCTGCATGGGATACCCATGAAAGCAGTCTTAACACCTGTGCCTGAGATTTGCATGAAGTTGGCATCAGTACCTATTGGGCGGGCAAAAGGCTCTATCTGGTATTTGATATTGTGCTGATGAGCCAAATCAATGAGTTTCCTCCCCATCAACTGATCAATATTAGGTCCCTTTGCTATCACAATGCCATTACCCAGTTTTATTTCTCCACTTTTCTGCGGAGAGCAAGTGGGATAATCCGTTGCATGGGTAACATCAATTGCAATGCCCTGTTCTGGATTAATTCCAAGGGTTGCCGTTCTTATGCCGCGTGCACCCAACTCTTCTTGTACAGAGACTACAAAATATACATCCATAGCAGGCAGCTTGCCGCTGAGCGCCTTAGCAACTTCTATCAGGGTAAGCAGACCCACTTTATCATCTAGAGCCTTAGATGTCCATACCTCATGCTTTAAGCTCAAAGGCTGTGTCTGATAGGTAATATAATCGCCTATTTCAACCATCCTCTCAGCATCCTCCTTATCGTTTGCAGCTATATCTATCCATAAGTCTTCTGCATCATAGTCTTTCGCCTTAGCATCTCTATCCTGAAGATGAATCGGCTTTTTACCTATGATACCAGTAACTATTCCATTCCGGTTATGAATTTCCACCCTTTGTCCAGGCAGGAGATTCGTATCAATGCCCCCTATTTCCTGAAAAGAAAGGAAGCCATTGCTATCTATATAGGTGACCATCATCCCCACTTCATCAGCATGGGCTGCCAGCATCAGTTTTTTGTTGCGCTGATTCCCATACTTCAATGCAATGAGATTGCCATAGTTGTCAATCGATAACTCATCTATATAATCTTTTAGGAACATAGCCATCTTTTTGATGATAGCCTGCTCGCAACCAGAAGGACTAGGAGTCATCAATAAATCCTTTAATATATCTTCTTTTGTCATCTCCATCATTCCAAGATTCATCTATTTTGAGGCAGATATCAAGATGCGAGACCTCAGAATATTGCCCAGCAGCCTGCTTTCACCCAATTTTATATTTTATCATCATCGCATATCCTTATCAAGGAATACGACAACTATCAGCAAAGGTACAAAAAATATTTGAAACGAGAAGCATAAATCCCTTTTTTTTTATAAAGATTAATAAATTTCCAACTTATTGAATGCTAAGTAACCTTCTATATTTCCATACACCCTCTGAACCGCCTTTATTTAAAGGCGATTCAAGAGATGTTAAAAATAAAAAATGATTGGATTTAACATTTATTTTTGCATAACGCAAGGCAAAAGTGCCACTTTTTCTGCTGTACAAACAGGCTTGGCAGTAAGACGACTAACTAGCTCCTTGATGTAACACCCAGGAGATAACTTGTTCATATTACAGCTT
>QSCI01000075.1:0-17891 GCA_003463005.1 Segatella copri
ATCATCGGGAAAATCAGCGCATTTACAGTCTTGCAATATATTAATTATGTAAACAACAGACCGATTGGCAGGGTTAAGTATGCGCTAAATTAATTCCGCCAACGGGTATCTATTTATGTTATCGGATGCAAAGATAATGATTTTATTCTAAAAAAATGATTTTTTATGCGGGAAAAGTTACTTTGTTTCATACATTCTTCATATCTTTGCAGCAGAAGACAGAAAATGCAATCAATTATGAAGAAAAAAATATATATTATCATCGCTTTTTGCACTTTCCTCACTACAGAAACAAGTGCACAGCAACAGGTAAGCTTCGGACCATTGCACAGTCCGGACAGTCCGCGCGAAGAATGGTTGCTTCCTGGCGATACGGTTTACCAGGCAGGAAAACCTATGATTTATCAGGGAAAACCGGTGAAGAATGCATATATGACTCCTGCCCGACTATCAGACAAGAAAGAAACTCTCGGCAAAAACGGATTGCTGGGTGATGCTTCGCTAGACAGCACCTATTATAATAATCCCATCTCCAACCTTACCAACAGCTTGAGTTATCCGTTGGGCTATGGCTGGGGGCTGCACAAGGGATTGAATCTCTCGGTAGATCTTTCTGCCTTTGCCACATTCGGCAAGAATGTGCCTCACAGAGGCGGTTTCACCCAGACCATCGATGCAACCTACCTGACGCCACTCACCAAAGACAACAAACTCTGGCTGGCTCTTGGTACTTATATCAACAACGTAAATTATGGTGGAGACAGTTATCATGACGGTGGAGTCTACGGCATTCTGGGCTACCAATTTAATGAGCATTGGGAGGCATACGTTTACGGTCAGCTTAGTGTAGCCAACAATTACAATTCTCTCTACGGCCGTTATGGTGGTTATGGCTATGGCCCATACGGCTATTCGCCTTGGGGATACGGAATGTATCCTTGGGGAATGGGCAGAGGAATCATGCCGGGTGGCTACGGAATGGGAGTACCTGGCGCCAACGTTTTAGGAGCCGGTGTAAGATACACTAATTCCAAAAAGACTTTCTCTATCGGCTTAAACGTAGAAGGAGTATGGTATGATAATAAGACGCCGTCCTATTTCAAGCAATACGACTATCCTGTGCCAAAAGTGCCTGAAAAAGATTAAAGAAAAGGATGGTTTTAAGTTAAGAAAAAGATAAAGCATAAAAAGAAAGAGGTTCACTTTTCAATATAATCATATTGAAGTGAACCTCTAAGTTTATTCTGAAAAGAATCAGTTTACATAGAATCATCTCTCTCCATGAGATTATACCTATGAGTTTAGATTCTATTCAGCGAGAATCTGGACTATTCTTTCTGCTGAGCGGCCATCCCATCTGTCAGGAATGCCCGCTTTCTTCCATTCACCCTTCAGAAGTTTCTGCATAGTTTGCTTCAGTAACTCCGGATCTTCAGCAACCAGTTCGTTTGTACCCACCTTTACAGTTTCAATATGCTCAGTATAGCTGTTGAGCGTAATGCAAGGGACTCCATTGAAAGTAGCTTCTTCAGCCACATTACCCGAATCGGTAATCACACCTTTGGCGTGAGCTGTAAGATAAGCAAACGACAGATAATCGAGCGGCTGAACCACCTGGATTCCACTCTGATGATTACTCTCTTCTTGATAAGCCTTGAATGCGAGCACGAAGCCCAAGGCTTTACCTCGAAGCGGAGCAATCACCTTCACTCCAGCCTGGCGCGCCTCTTCATCTATGACAGAAATGAGCGATTTCATCTCATCAATGTTATTGACGATGGCCTTGCGGTTCAAGGTCAGAACCATATATTCGCCTTCTTTCAGATGAAACTCGTCCATGACTTCCGGACGCTGCATTTTAGACTGAAGGAAGCGGATGTTGTCGATAAGCACATTTCCTACCATGTAAACCTTAGACAATTCTGCACCTTCCTTGTTGGCGATGCTGTTGTTTGAAATGCCAGCGGTAAAGAGAATATCTGACAAGCCATCAATCACCAGACGGTTGATTTCCTTTGGCATGGTAATGTCAAAACTGCGGGTTCCGGCTGCAATATGAGCAAGCTGCACACCCTGCTTCTTGGTAACAATAGCCACAGCCATGGTTGAAGCCAGATCATCTACCACAATGACAACATCTGTAGCATTCTGCTGCAGATAGCGCTCAAACTGACCCATCACCTGTCCGGTAAGTTCGTTCATGTTTGGACAGTCTACGCCGAGATAAGCATCCGGTTTCTGAATGCCTAAGTCATCGAAAAGAGAAGATTCCAAAGTCGGATCATCCTCTTTTCCTGTGTAAACCAACTGATAGCTGATTTCGTTACCAGCTTCCTGAGCATTACGAATTGCTCTAATTACGGGCGCAACCTTGATAAAGTTAGGTCTTGCGCCTGCAACGATACAGATTTTCTTCATTTTTATCCTGTTTTATATTTTTACTTACTGAACTTGCAGTTTACTGATATTCAGAGTGCTTATTTTTTTTTGATCCAAACTTGAGCCTAAGGGCATTATCCATTGACTCAGAGGTCTTTATCCCTTGAAAAGGTCTTTGATTCCTCCTATGGAACCCAAGAGATTGGTTGCCTCGTATGGCAGATAAACCACCTTATTATCCTTACCCTGAGCCACTTCCTGCATCATGCTGATGTATTTCTGGGCCAGGAGATAGTTGGCTGGATTCGTACTCTGTCCTACAGCTTCCGTAATCTTCTGAATGGCAATAGCCTCGGCCTCAGCCTTACGGATGCGGGCAGTAGCCTCACCTTCTGCATTCAGGATAGCCTGCTGTTTGGCAGCCTCAGCCTTGTTCACGATGGCAGCCTTCTCACCTTCTGAGAGCAGACGTTGCTTTTCTTTCTCACCTTCAGAAGTCAGGATGGTAGCACGCTTGTTGCGTTCAGCCTGCATCTGCTTTTCCATCGCCTGGAGCACACTCTCTGGAGGTGTAATATCCTGCAACTCTACTCGGTTTACCTTGATTCCCCACTTATTGGTTGCATCATCCAAAACCGCACGGAGTTTGGTGTTAATCGTATCGCGGGAGGTAAGAGTCTGGTCAAGTTCCATCTCACCTATTATATTACGCAAGGTGGTTTGGGTCAGTTTCTCTATGGCGTTTGGCAGATTGTTGATTTCATACACACTCTTGAATGGGTCCACAATCTGGAAATAGAGCAACGCATTTATCTGCATCTGGATATTATCCTTAGTGATTACATTCTGACGGTCGAAGTCATAAACCTGTTCACGAAGGTCGATGCTGTTTGTATAAACGTATCTTCCGTTTCTCATAGACACAATATCCTTGGCATGGTCAATGAAAGGAATGATGACATTAATACCCGGCTTGAGCGTAGCAAAATATCGTCCGAGACGCTCTATGATTTTCGTCTCACTTTGAGGGATGATGACGATGGTTTTCTTAACCACTACGAGTGCAAGTACTACTAGAGCCACCAGCACATAAATTCCTATGTTCATGATGTTTATACGATTAAGTGAATAATGTTGAATCTAAATTTTTCCTATCTAAGCTTTTTCTACCTTGAGGATGATGGATTCGTGACCTAAGATTCGACCTTATCGCCTACAGCAAGCGGTTCGGCAAGATGCGGAGCTTCCGCTTTCCAATCATCTCCATCCAGCTTCACTCTACCATATCCTCCGGCAGGAATCATCTCGGTCACTTCCCCAATTTGTCCAGCCAGCGCATCGGCATTACTGCGGCGGTCTTCCCCACCCTTGTGTAGCGATTTCAGCAGATGCGGACGAACCAACCAGATGCTAAGCATAGAGCAGATAGCCCAAACCACTACCTGCACCCAGAAAGGTGCTCCTACTAATGCCACAGGAATGCTGATGAGCGCACCAATGGCAAAACAAGTAACATAGAAATCGCCGGAAGACAACTCTAAGATGAGGCAGATGAACATCACCGACGTCCATACCAGCCAAAGGTTATGAGATAAATACTCCATACTTAACTATTTTAATTTGATTCTTCAGATTCGAGAGATTCGTAAGAGAAGATGAATTCATTTCTTCAGATTCGAGAGATTCGGAAAATTTCTTATTTTCTGCGGGTTGTAGTCTTCTTTTTTCTACTGGTCTTCTTGGTTGTAGAAGTCTTGCTCGTAGAACCTACCTTATAAGTTGTCTGAGGTTTATAATACTTCAGTGCGGTAGGCATTTCCTTCTGCAAGGCAGCAATACGCTTGGCGTCTGAAGGGTGATCACTGAAAATATCACTCTGATTGCTGCTAGAGCCCTGTGACATTCTCTTCCAGAAAGGAATGGCCTGCTGAGGATCGTAACCAGCCATGGCAGCGAAGATAAGCCCCATGTAATCTGCCTCGGTTTCATTATCACGGGAATACTTCAGATTGCGGAATGAGAAGTACTGTCCGGCAACTGCACTTGCCACATTACCTACACCATTACCTACTGTCTGGTTCAACACAGTTCCCAGGATACTTGTACCGGTTTGCTGATTCTGCTGTTTGGTGAGCTGCTCAGCACTATGTTTAGCCACAGCATGAGCTATTTCGTGACCCAAAACGATTGCCAAACCGGTTTCATTCTGAGTGTAAGGTAAAAGTCCTTCATAAACCACGATTTTACCGCCAGGCATACAGAATGCATTGGCAGACTTATCTTGTACCAGATTGAATTCCCATGAATAATTCTTCACGTCGGCTTCAAATCCGTTCTGTTTCAAATAGAGTTCAACAGCATTGGCAAGTCTTTTTCCTACTCGCTGAACCATCGCCGTATTGGCTGCATTGGTCGACTTCTTGGCAGAAGCCATATACTTTGTGTATTCCTGATTAGACAGACTGAGAACCTGCTCATCGGATACAGAGATGCGATGAGTGCGACCGGTCAGAGGCACCGTCTGAGTAGTGCCGCAAGATGACAGCGCAAGGACTGCCACAACCGTCAAAACTAAAACCTTAAACTTTTTCATCTTAACTTACTTATGTATATTAAATATGTTTATTCATTAAGTTTATGTGCTGTTTGAAACACATTTTCTCTGCAAATATACTATTTCTAGTTGAAACCACCAAAGAAAAATGAGAAAAACATGAAATATAACCTAAAAATAACACAAGATAACTGACAAAAAAGGGGTGTACGAAAAAAAGATGGCAAAAAAATAAGGTGTGGCACAATCTTTGCAGTTTCGCAAAACCGTCAGACTGCCAGATGACAGCTGCCCGAGAAAGCAGCATTATCAGCAGACTGGGTTTAAGAAGTATAACATTAAAATATTTTAATATGAATGCAAAGAAGGAAGTGCCTGTATTGCTCTTGACAGGCTACCTGGGTAGTGGAAAGACAACCCTTCTCAACAAGATTTTAGCTAACGAAAAAGGTATTAAGTTTGCCGTCATCGTCAACGATATTGGTGAAGTCAATATTGATGCAGCCTGATAGAAAAAGGTGGCGTAGTAGGTCAGAAAGATGATTCGCTCGTTTCTCTCCAGAATGGTTGCATCTGCTGCACATTGAAGATGGACCTGGTAGAACAGCTCAAGGAAATCGTAGACATGAAGCGTTTCGATTACATTGTCATCGAGGCTTCCGGAATCTGCGAGCCTGCTCCTATTGCACAGACCATCTGTTCTATCCCATCCCTCGGTCCTCAGTACATCGAGAATGGCATTCTGCGCCTTGACAGCATCGTTACCGTAGTAGATGCTTTGCGCATGAAGGATGAATTCTCCAACGGCAGCGACCTGATGAAGAAGAATATGGATGAGGAAGATTTAGCTTCGCTCGTCATCCAGCAGATTGAGTTCTGCAACATCATTCTTCTGAACAAGGCTGCAGAGGTTGAACCTAAGGAACTGGAGCACCTGAAGCAGATTATCCGTGCCATCCAGCCTAAGGCAGAAATCTTTGAATGCAACTATGGTGACGTTGACTTGAATCTGATCGTCAACACCAAGAAGTTTGATTGGGAAACCGTATCCACTTCAGCCGGTTGGATTCAGGAGATTGAATCAGAAAGAAACGAAGAGCATGAAGAAGAAGATGATGATGACGAACATGAGCATCATCACCATCATGACGAGGAAGACGAACATGAGCATCATCATCATGACCACGATGACCATGACCACGATCATGACGAGCATGAACATCATCATCATCACCATCATCACGACCATGACCATGATCATGAAGGCGGAGAAGTTGAGGAATACGGAATCGGTACATTTGTCTACTACCGTCGCAAGCCATTCGACCTGGGCCTCTTCGATGATTTCGTAGCAAGGAAATGGCCTAGAGACGTGGTTCGCGCCAAGGGAATCTGCTATTTCGATGATGAGCGCGACATGTGCTACGTGTTCGAACAGGCTGGCAAGCAGAAGACTGTAAAGCAGGCTGGTCAATGGTTGGCTACCATGCCGAAAGACGAACTCGCCCAGGTCTTGATGAATAACCCACAGCTGCAGAAGGAATGGGATCAGGAATTGGGCGACCGCATGATAAAAATCGTATTCATCGGTCAGCATATCAAGGAACAGAAAGATGCTATCATTGCTGAGCTCGACAAATGTCTGGCATAAAACAGATTAAAGAAGTAGACAAGCAGAACAGAAGTCTATCTTCAGAACAAATATTGCAGAATCTTATTCTGCCCAGTTCTTAGCAAAAAGCAAAGGAAAAATAGCTCAAAATGAGCAGGAAACAAGAAAAACGGAGGAAAACGAACAAAAAAGTGAAGTTTTTCCTCCGTTTTTTAGTTTAATTCGTTTTTTTTTGTTAATTTTGCACCCGAATAATAAAAGCGTAATAAATATGAAGACAAACTTCAGACCGGCGTATATAAAGGACTTTGCTGCTTGCTGGAAAGTCATCGACCAGGCTCGCCAAAGTATGATAGAATCGGGACGTCACCAATGGACTGAGGAATATCCATCAGAAAAAGACATCAGAAAAGACATAGAAAATGGCAACGCCTTCGTTCTGACAGTAAACGAAGAGGTGGTTGTCTACGGAGCAGTCATATTGAATGGTGAACCCAAATATAAGAAATTAGTAGGTAACTGGATTACAGATGGCGATTATTATGTAATACATCGCTTTGCCACGTTGCCTAGTTTCCAGCGTGAAGGTTTGGCGCGTATTTTCATCAGTAAGGTGAACAGCATGTGCGAGGTAGAAAAAATACCTAGCATCAAGTTGACACCAACTTTGACAATACGCCGATGATCAACCTTCTGTCTTCGATGGGTTTCTGCATCTGCGGACGTGTAAACTATGGAGGAAACAGAGGTCAGCGTTTCGCCTTTGAAAAACTCTCCATAGCCATGGAACCTGCAGAATAATTTCTGGCCATCGAAAAACACAACATTTGATTAATATCCTCAAACATTCATTATGGAAGAGAAACTATTGCAGATGAAGAGCTTGGTTGAAAGACTCAACCAAGCTTCGGATAGTTATTATAACGGAAAAGGCGAACTCATGACCGACTATGAGTGGGACGCCCTTTTCGACCAGCTCAAGAGATTGGAAGAGGAAACAGGCGAAATTCTGCCTGACTCCCCTACTAATCGCGTGTCAGAAGATTCTATCGTAGGTAAGAAAGAGGAGCATGAATTTGCCGCCCTCTCTCTGGCAAAGACCAAACAGGTAAGTGATCTTGTAAAATGGGCAGAAGACCGCCCTATCTGGATTTCATGGAAGCTGGACGGACTAACCCTCGTAGTAACCTATGACGGCGGAAAACTCACCAAAATCGTTACCCGCGGTAACGGACACATCGGCACCAACATTACCCACTTGGCTCCAGCCATTTCAGGCATTCCTGCTACCATTTCAGAGAAAGGACATCTTGTAGTAAGAGGAGAAGCCGTCATTTCGTATTCTGATTTCGAACAGTTCATCATCGAAAGCGAAGGCGATTACGCCAATCCACGAAACCTCGCTTCAGGCTCACTCACGCTGAAGGATATTGAAGAGGTGAAGCAGCGCCACATCCAATGGATTCCGTTCACCCTGGTTTATACTGAGCGGGAACTTACCTCATGGGGCGAACGCATGCGGATGCTGAAAGAACTGGGAATGAATCCTGTAGAACGTGAGCGTATTGACCACCCTACCACAGAAAATATCCAGCAGGAAATAGACAAGTTTACGGAGAAGGTGACAAGCAAGAAGAATCCTTTCCCGGTAGACGGACTGGTGATTTGCTACGATGATACGGCTTATGCAGCTACGGGGTCGGTTACAGGCCACCACGCTACGAGGGCAGGATTTGCCTTTAAATGGCAAGATGAACATGCTGACACCGTACTCGACCACATCGAATGGTCGTGCGCAGCCAGCACCATCACACCTGTAGCTGTTTTCAAACCGGTAGAACTTGAAGGAACCACCGTGCAGCGTGCCTCGCTCTGCAATGTAAGCGAATGCGAGCGTCTGGGCATTGGCGACAAGGGAACCAGACTGCAGGTCATTAAGGCCAATAAGATTATTCCGAAGGTAATCAATATTACAGAGGTTGTGGGAAGTTTTGTCATTCCCGCCGAATGTCCGGTTTGCCATGCGCCAGCCGTAGTGCGCGAGAGCGAGAGAGGCACCAAGACTCTCCATTGCACCAATGCAGCCTGCCCAGCCAAACAACTTAAGAAATTTGCCCGCTTCGTCAGCAAGGAAGGAATCAATATTGACGGAATCTCAGAACAGACTGTCTGGAAATTCATCAATCATGGTTTTATCAGGGAATATGCAGATTTCTACAAACTGAAGAATTATGCGTTCGAGATTTCCTGTTTCGAAGGATTTGGCAAGAAGAGCGTAAGCAATCTTCTGGAGAGTGTTGAGAAGAGCCGCCATACTGACGGCCGTCATCTGCTCTACGCCTTGAATATTCCGCTCTGCGGCGGCGATGTGGCTAAAAAACTGCTCAGCCGTTACAAGGTGAAGGAACTGATAGAAACAGCGCGTCTGAGCATGTTCGATGATGAGTTTGCAAGCATTGATGGTATTGGACCTGAAAAGAGTGCCAAGTTTATCGCCTGGTTCAAGGATGATGTTCATTTCCAGCATGTGCAGCATCTGCTGTCCGAGCTGATTATCGAGGAGCAGGAGCCTGTAGAAACGGGAAATAAATGCCAGGGACTGACTTTCGTCGTAACCGGAGATTTGCATCATTACAAGAACCGCAACGAGCTGAAGGCTTATATTGAAAGCCAGGGCGGCAAGGTTACGGGAAGTGTTAGCAAGAGTACTAACTTCCTGATTAACAACGATGCAGCTTCGCAGAGCTCGAAGAACAAGAAAGCCCATGAACTCAATATTCCAATCATTACTGAGGATGAGTTCATAGAAAAGTTTCAGGAGCAAGCAAGCGAATAAAACAAGATAGAAAAAGCGAAAGCCAGATTCCGGATTACGGACTTGGCTTTCGCTTTTCCAGTTTTAAGAACCTGCAAATTCTCTGTTATTATTCTCCAAGGAACTGACCCATGAAGAGAATGGCGCCACTATTACGTTCTGTAATGAAATAAACGAATGGACGGTTGGCATGAAATTCTACACGCTTCATCTCGTGAGGGCCCAGTGAGGTCAGCATCACAGCAGCTGTTACGGCAGCAGCCTTGGTTCCACGCTCGCTTACCTCAATCTTTGCCTTCTGCAACATCTTCGATACGTAGAAGCTGCCATTGGCAAAACGGCTGAAATCTGCCGTGCCTGGCTGGAAGATGCTTGGGGCTCCCAATTTACTGATAATCTGGTTGAGCGACAAATCCATCTCTGTGGTAAACTTAGGGAATTTTAAATCCACCTGACAAAGATCCATGTCATTACTCAACTTCTGAAGTTTATCAGCATCCATCTCCTTCATCACCTCGCTGATGCTCTTGCCAGCCTTAGGAAGAAGAACGGTCATCTGATAACTTCCATTTCCGTATGGCAGTTCTACAGCCTGCAACATATCATTTTCAGTATAGGCAAACTTCTTGTTCTGGTGCATCATGTTCACCTTCTTAATATCGCGGGTGTAACCGCTGAAGTTCTCGAGGCGGGTATTCTTCGCATCAAACTTCTCCTGCCAGATTCCATTAAAATAAATAGCATTCAGGAGGTAAGAAACGGCTGCAGGGTCTACCTGGTCGATGATGCTAGGAATCATTCCTTTAGTCTGCTTCTTGCACCAGTCATTAATGCGAGTGGCAGATTTAGAATTGGTAAAGTCCATGCTCTCCACGCCAGCCTGATAAGAATCGGCTACGGTACGAGCGAAATCGCTGTTCAATGTGAAATTCTTGTTGATAGCGATAAAGTTGGCTATATTTACGGTTGTCTGCTTGTCGAGCTTGCCAGCCGAAAGCATCAGCGCCTTATAACAGTCATTGAGTTCCTTCACGCTCACGCCCTCGCAACCGATTGCCTTCAGAATCTCCTGCTGAGTCTTGCCGTCGGCACCATTTGCGAGCATTCCCATCAGATAGGCGATGCTCATTGGCGAAACCACCTCAGAATCCATGCCGCTAATCTGCTGATAGAGTTTGAAAGCGAAATCATTATTCTTCTTCACGATGTTCTGCTGAGCCTCTGAGAGGACAAGATAACCCTCGTCCATTTCCTCATCTGCCGACGGACGGGCAGTCTCTGCCTCCGTTATCTTCTCAGCCTTTGTTGCGTTCTCATTCTGTGCATTCTTGCTAGTGCTGCAAGAAGTCATTGCCATTGCAGCTGAAGCTAAAATAGCTGCACTAAATACTTTCTTGTTCATATTTCTCTAATTTATTAGTTCATTTTAATGACTCAACGCTCCTGAACCCAAAGGGACTGTTCCTCTATAAAAGGCAGTTCCCGAATCGGAATCTGAATCGTGAGTTCTGAAGATAAAATGAAAAATCGGCTAATCCTTGCACGGGGAAAGCCGATTTTACTATTTCTTAACAAAAAATATCTATGTTCTTTACAAAAAAATCAATGCAGCGGTGCCTCTTCCGAAGGTCTGCCAGGCTTTATTCTGAGATGATATCTGTTTCCATCATATTCCACGCGCATGATGTTCGTCCTGTTGGTCTTCATCTCATCGCTCGAATTAGCCACAAGATGTTCGTAGAGATCTATTGCCACATGTCCCATCGTTCTGCGCAGATTGATTTCAATGCAAGGCACTACGCCCAGTCCGGTTCTGTTTACGTCCTCACCTTCCTGATTCAGCACAGCCTCGCAGAATTCATCCTTATCCCCTTTCGTGCAGATCATCATGTCAACGCCAAACGGACCACTGTAAATATCCTTCAGCGCCGGCTCCATTACCTCGATGATGCGCTGTCTGATTCCGGCAAGCTGCGCCTCGCTAATGAGCGGTTTCATCATTTCCACCTTATCATCTTCAGAGCAGAGCACATTGCCCGAATAGGCATTCTTGATCGTATCGAAGAGCGAAAGACCGCGATAGAGCGCCTTGCCATCTTTCATTTCAAACTCCATGGCGAAATCTCTCACCTTATTATATAGGGGTTCTACAGTTACGCCGCCCTGATGATAAATCATGTTTGCCACCCATCTTTCGAAGGTAGGATAATCTCCGGCTGTTCTGAAGTCCTCAGCACTCACATATTTCACTCCCCTCCCGCTACTGCTCCAGGGAGCCTTGACAACAGCTTTGCCGTGCTGGAGAATGAGTTCTTTGACGCGAGCCTTCTCAGTAACATATTCCACGCCACGCTGCAGATGAAGGGCAGCCCATTGCCTGCTGCTCACCTCGCGTACCTTATTTAATACAGCATCAGTCGGCAACATAATCTCCGGCATTCCCAAACGCTCCAACTCACCTTTCAGCGACAGGTTCCATCCCCAGGGATGAACACTGTCCAGAAATTCCGTCTTGAGCAGATGCTTCAGCTGAGGCTTAGTGATGAACTCAACCTTGCTGTTCAGTTCAGCCCCAAAATGGCGCACCCTGTTCTTCGCAAAATCAATATCATCCACAAGTACGAGGTCGCCCTCTTCCGCCCAAAGAGCCGGAATGAAAGCAAGATCACTTCTAAGTTGTCTACCCGCATGAGGCGCGGTGAACTGTTTCAGATTTGCAGCCAAAGCCAAATCATGTTCTGGATTGAAAATATGTAACTTCATGGTGCAAAGATATAAAGAAAAGTGCAAAAAAGGGCAGAAAATCCCCATTTTTACTTAGACAAGTGCTAAATAATGAAAAAAAAGTTACTTTTTGCTATCTAGAGTTTGCAAATTAGAAATATTTAATTACCTTTGCATCGTAAAAACAATTAGAAACGATATAAACTCATGGAAGAAGCATTCTTCAGAACACATACATACCTCGTAGAGCATACGGACGCACCAGTAAGACGCACTCTGATGGACGAAATCGACTGGAGCGACCGTTTGATTGGCATAAAGGGAACACGCGGTGTAGGAAAGTCTACATTCCTCCTTCAATATGCCAAGGAGCACTTTGGCCCTACTGACCGCAAGTGCCTGTATGTGAATATGAACAATTTCTATTTTCAAAGCAGAGGAATCGCAGATTTTGCAGGTGACTTTGTTCGCCACGGCGGCAGAACCCTTCTCATCGACCAGGTCTTCAAGCAGTCGGACTGGAGCAAGGAGCTGCGCAAATGCTACGACCTCTATCCAGAGTTAAGAATCGTATTCACAGGTTCCAGCGTGATGAGACTGAAGGAAGAAAATCCTGAGCTCAATGGAATCGTGAAAAGCTATAATTTGCGAGGCTTCTCTTTCAGAGAGTTTATCAACCTGCAGACTGGCAACAGTTTCAAGCCATATACACTCGATGAAATCTTGCGCAATCACGAGCACATCATCAAGCAGATACTGCCTAAGGTGAGCCCGATGAAATACTTCCAGGACTACTTGCATCATGGATTCTATCCATTCTTCCTGGAGAACCGCAACTTCACAGAGAATCTACTAAAGACAATGAACATGATGACCGAGGTAGACATCCTCCTCATCAAGCAAATCGAACTGAAATATCTCACCAAAATCAAGCGGCTCTTCTATCAGCTAGCTGTAGAAGGTGCCAAGCTCCCAACGTGAGCCAGCTTGCCGAAGAGATTAACACCAGCAGAGCTACGGTAATGAACTACATCAAGTATCTTGCTGATGCGCGACTCATCAACATGATTTACCCTACCGGGCAGGAGTTCCCAAAGAAACCATCCAAGGTGATGATGCACAACTCCAACCTGATGTACGCCATCTATCCTATCAAGATAGACAAGCAGGAGGTGATGGAAACATTCTTCGTCAACTCGGTCTGGAAAGACCATAAGGTAAGCCAGACCGGCAAGGACCACTACTTCATTGTAGATGGTGAGAAGAAGTTCAGAATCTGCGATGCGCAATCTCCAAACAAGGTGCGCAACAATCCCGACATCATCTACGCCCGATACAATACCGAGGTAGGCAAGGACAACAGAATTCCGTTATGGCTTCTGGGTTTCCTATATTAGGGAATGTTGAATGTGGAGTGTTGAATGTTGAATTGCCTAACGGCATCAGCATGAAGACACATAAGGGCGCAAGCCTAACTCAACAATCAACATTCAACACTCAACATTAGAATAAGTTAGAATAAGAATGAATTAAATACAAAACATTTTTAATATTTTATCTAAAAGTAAAATGGCTAAAGAGAAAAAATTTATCACTTGTGATGGTAACACAGCTGCCGCACATGTAAGCTACATGTTTACTGAGGTTGCTGCTATCTACCCTATTACTCCATCATCACCAATGGCGGAGCATGTAGATGAATGGGCTGCCAAAGGTCGTAAGAACCTTTTCGGTCAGCGAGTTTCTATCCAGGAAATGGAATCAGAGGCTGGTGCTGCCGGTGCAGTTCACGGTTCTCTCCAGGCTGGTGCCTTGACTTCAACTTACACTGCTTCTCAGGGTTTGTTGCTGATGATTCCTAACATGTACAAGATTGCTGGTGAGTTGCTCCCTTGCGTGTTCAACGTATCAGCTCGTACATTGGCTTCTCACTCACTTTGTATCTTCGGTGACCACCAGGACGTAATGGCTTGCCGCCAGACAGGTTTCGCTATGTTCTGCTCAGGTTCTGTTCAGGAGGTTATGGACCTCTCTGCAGTTCCTCACTTGGCTACATTGGAGACAAAGGTTCCTTTCATTAACTTCTTCGACGGTTTCCGTACTTCTCACGAGTACCACAAGATCGAGGAGATGGATATGGAAGACATCCGTCCATTGGTTAAGGAAGAGTTCATCGAGGACTTCCGTAACCGTGCTTTGACTCCTGAGCGTCCTGTTACTCGCGGTACCGCTGAGAACCCAGAGACATTCTTCACACACCGCGAGGCTTGCAACACTTACTACGATGCAATCCCTGAGGTAGTAGAGAAGTACTGCCAGGAGATGACTAAGATTACTGGTCGTGAGTACCACCTCTTCAACTACTATGGTGCTGAGGATGCTGAGAACATCATCATCCTGATGGGTTCTGCTACAGAGCCAGCTCGCGAGGCTATCGACTACTTGAACAAGCAGGGCAAGAAGGTTGGTATGGTTGCAGTTCACCTCTTCCGTCCATTCTCTGTTGACTTCTTGAAGAAGACTATCCCAGCTACAGTTAAGCGCATCGCTGTTCTCGACCGTACTAAGGAGCCAGGTGCAGAGGGTGAGCCATTGTACCTCGACGTTAAGTCAGCTCTCTACGATGACGAGCGCAAGCCATTGATCGTTGGCGGTCGCTACGGTCTCGGTTCTTCTGATACAACTCCAGCTAAGATCGTTGCTGTATTCAAGAACCTCGAGTTGCCACAGCCAAAGAACCACTTCACTGTAGGTATCGTTGATGACGTTACATTCACTTCTCTCCCAGAAGAGGAGGAAATCCCAATGGGTGGCGACGACTTGTTCGAGGCTAAGTTCTACGGTTTGGGTGCTGATGGTACTGTTGGTGCTAACAAGAACTCAGTTCAGATTATCGGTAACAATACTAACAAGTATTGCCAAGCATACTTCTCTTACGACTCTAAGAAGTCTGGTGGTTTCACCTGCTCTCACTTGCGTTTCGGCGACAGCCTATCCACAGTGCATACCAGGTAAATACTCCTAACTTCGTAGCTTGCCACGTACAGGCTTACCTCCACATGTACGATGTAACACGTGGTTTGCGTAAGAACGGTTTCTTCCTGTTGAACACTATCTTCGACGGCGAGGAGTTGGTTAACTTCATCCCTAACAAGGTAAAGCGTTACTTCGCTCAGAACAACATCACTGTTTACTATATCAACGCAACTAAGATTGCTCAGGAGATTGGTCTCGGTAACCGTACCAACACCATCCTCCAGTCTGCATTCTTCCGTATCACAGAGGTTATTCCTTTGGATCTCGCTGTAGAGCAAATGAAGGCATTCATCGTTAAGTCTTACTCTAAGAAGGGTCAGGACGTTGTTGACAAGAACTTCGGCGCTGTTGACCGTGGTGGTGAGTACAAGCAGTTGACAGTAGACCCAGCTTGGGCAAACCTCGCTGACGATGAGGCTAAGGAGGATAACGCTCCAGCATTCGTTAAGGAGCTCGTTCGTCCTATCAACGGCCAGGCAGGTGACCTCTTGAAGGTATCTGACTTCGTTAAGCACAACACAGTTGACGGTACATGGCAGAACGGTACTGCAGCATTCGAGAAGCGTGGTGTTGAGGCATTCGTACCAGTATGGAACGTAGAGAACTGTATCCAGTGTAACAAGTGTTCATTCGTTTGTCCTCACGCAGCTATCCGTCCATTTGTATTGACCGACGAGGAGCTCGCAGGCATCGAGGGTCTCCAGACTCAGGATGTTAAGGCACCTAAGGCTTTGGCTGGAATGCATTTCCGCATCGAGACTTCAGTACTCGACTGTCTTGGTTGTGGTAACTGTGCTGACGTCTGCCCAGGTAAGAAGGGTGAGAAGGCGTTGACAATGGTTCCATTCAACGTAGACGCAGAGGATATGGTCAAGGAAGCAGCTAACTGGGAGTACCTCGTACACAAGGTAGCTTCTAAGCAGGATCTCGTTGACATCAAGCAGAGCCCTAAGAACTCTCAGTTCGCTCAGCCATTGTTCGAGTTCTCTGGTGCTTGCTCTGGTTGTGGTGAAACTCCATACGTTAAGTTGATTTCTCAGCTCTTCGGTGATCGTCAGATGATTGCTAACGCTACTGGTTGTTCTTCTATCTACTCAGCTTCTATCCCATCAACTCCATATACAAAGAACGCTAAGGGTCAGGGTCCTGCATTCGACAACTCATTGTTCGAGGACTTCTGCGAGTTCGGTCTCGGTATGGTAATGGGTAACAAGAAGATGAAGGAGCGCATCGCTCACTTGCTCGAGGAGGCTAAGGCTAGCGAGAAGGTTTCTGCTGAGTTCGTAGCTGCTGCTGACAAGTGGATGGCTAACATGAACGATTCAGAGGGTTCTAAGGAGGCTGCTGCAGAGTTGAAGCCTCTCATCGCTGCCGGCGCTGAGAAGGGTTGCCCTATCTGCAAGGAGCTCAAGACTTTGGATCACTACCTCGTTAAGCGTTCACAGTGGATCATCGGTGGTGATGGTGCTTCTTATGATATCGGTTACGGTGGTCTCGACCACGTATTGGCTTCTGGTGAGGATGTTAACATCCTGGTACTCGATACTGAGGTTTACTCTAACACTGGTGGTCAGTCTTCTAAGTCTACTCCACTCGGTGCTATCGCACAGTTCGCTGCTCAGGGTAAGCGTATCCGTAAGAAGGATCTCGGTTTGATGCAGACTACATACGGTTACATCTACGTAGCTCAGGTAGCTATGGGTGCTGACAATGCTCAGACATTGAAGGCTATCCGCGAGGCTGAGGCTTATCCAGGCCCATCACTCATCATCGCTTACGCACCATGTATCAACCACGGTTTGAAGCGTAAGGGCGGTATGGGTCGTTCACAGCACGAGGAAGAGTTGGCTGTTGAGTGCGGTTACTGGCACTTGTGGCGTTACAACCCACTGTTGGCTGATGAGGGTAAGAACCCATTCACACTCGACTCAAAAGCTCCTAACTGGGAGAACTTCCGCGACTTCTTGCTCGGTGAGGTTCGTTACCTCTCTGTACAGAAGGCATTCCCTAAGGAGGCTGATGAGCTCTTCTCTCAGGCAGAGAAGATGGCTAAGCTCCGTTACCAGACTTACGTTCGTAAGAGCCAGGAGGACTGGAGCGAGCAGATCTAATCTAGCGAGATTTCAATAGGTTAAATATATCATCTCCGAAGACCTTGGTTGCGTTCTGCAATCAAGGTCTTTTTTGTTTAAAATGCTCCATATTCATGTAAAAATTGGGAATAAGTGATGAAACATAGGGAAAAATCGTGATTTTGGGATTGAGTTCTTTTGGGGCAATTCAGAATACTTTTGTTAAGAAAACAGAACATTCACATGTGGTATAAGACGGGCTGAAAGCCCAAAAGCTCTTAGCCCAGGGCATCGCCTGGGTATAATGTAATCAATAAGCCGCCCTGTAAGGGCAAAAGCTTTGTTTATCGCTTGGTTCTTTAAAGCTTTTGCCCTTACAGGGCGATGGGTTTGCGTTCATAATTACCCAGGGCGATGCCCTGGGAGGGCACTGAAAAAGTCCCTTCATGGGTTATGTTAGTTTAACATTCGATCTTTGAAATAGTGTACCCAAAAGTTGCATATGTGCAATATTTTTTGTATCTTTGTAGAAAAATACAAGGATTATGCTAGAGCAACAACAGACCATATCATTCAGTGATTATTCAAGTTTGTATGACTTGATTATCCCAAAAGACAACCTGCTCCGCCAGATTACTGACCTGGTGGACTTTCGTTTCGTATACCAGGAATTGCAGGACAAGTATTGTCATGACAACG
>QSCI01000076.1:0-17825 GCA_003463005.1 Segatella copri
GTGCTCTATTCAGTTGAGCTACGGAGCCAAAACCTGTTTGTTTCAGTGAAGCTTTGACTAGAAGAGTGACTCCGCAAGGATTCAAACCTTGAACCTCTTGATCCGTAGTCAAGTGCTCTATTCAGTTGAGCTACGGAGCCAATTCTTATCTTTTGTACACCCTTAGGGATTCGAACCCTAGACCCACTGATTAAGAGTCAGTTGCTCTACCAACTGAGCTAAGGGTGCAACATTTAAAAGCCTCATTTCTGAATTGCGAGTGCAAAGGTACTACTATTTTTTGATTCCACCAAATTTTTTCGCAACTTTTTTCGAAAAAAATCAATTTTTCTTCATCTTGAAGGTTCCTAATGTATGTCTATACCCCTTTTTGTTGATGCTTACCACGCGGTAGATACCCTCCTTTAAGTTTCTAACATCTAGCGTGTTATCTTTTGCATGGAGGTACAGAATATCGCATCCTTGCAGGGTTTCGACCATCAGAACGTCAAAAACGAGATTTTTGGTGGTTTCTGCTAGATACACCTTCTTTCCGTCACATTCGAGTAATTTCGCAGCTCCTGTGTTTTTGGCAAAAAGTGGATTCTCTTCCTCTTTTTCTTGGGTTGGCTGGCTTTCGATGCCATATCCGTCCATTGAAGTTACGGCAACAAACAGATGTTTTGCATCAGGATTTTCTATTTTGAACGAATTTCCTATGATTCGTGCGGCAACCAGGTTGCGTGCATCGGTGATGTCAACCGGATATTTCTTGCTCGCGTATACATTATTATATATATAAGGGGTTGCTATTTTAGTGCCATCCGTATAGTTTGAAGGATTGCTCCAGGAAACTGATACCTTGTTATCGGTGGTGATTACCGATAATTGTTGTGGCTGTTCCGGTTGGTTCTTGCTTGCCCAGGTCATCGGCGGAACCAATGAAGGGTATGGATTGAAACGTTGGGTAAAGTTGAGAATACCCTGTTTGTTGTCCAGGAGGAACTTGTTTCTGAAGAATGCATATCCCATTCCGAGGTTTCGGATATGATACATTTCTGCCGTCACGTCATTGATGTTCCACTTTCCTTCTTTCGGATCGAGAAAGTAGATGCCCAGTCCTGGAACCACAATCTTGCCATGGCTCTGCTCCTGCCAGTCGATGGCAAACGGATAGAAGTGTTCGTTCTTGAAATACATCATAGGGAAGAGCTCGTCCATCAGACCGCTCTTGAGCCAGCCCTGTGCATCCTGGCAGACCTTCGTGTATGCATTCCAGCCAAAGCTCCGGTATCTGCTCAGGTCATCATACTTTCCTACAGGTGAGCAGCTCATTTTTACCCAAGGTTTTTCAGCCTTCACTGCATCGTGAATCTTTCTTACGATGTTGGTGATATACCGGCGTCCCTGTTCCCGGCTCACTTTGATGTTCCAGGTTTCAGGGTAACGGATGTAGTCGAGGTGAATACCGTCTACATTATATTTATGTGTAATTTCCCTGCAGATGTTTGCCAGATAATCACCAGTCCGACTGTTTTCCGGATCCATGTATCCGTCGGCTCCAATCTTCTTGATGAGTTTCGGCATCTTCTGTCGGAGGGTTTTGCAGCCGAGTGCGTTCCATTTTCCTACAGGGATGGTTACCACCCAGGCATGCAGTTCCATACCGCGCTTATGGCATTCGTCGATGGCAAACTGCAGGGCATCATAGCCCGGACTTCTGCCCGGAAATCCTGACAGACATCCATCCCAAGGTTCGTATGCCGACGGATAAATCATGGTACCTCTTACGCGGGTCTGTATCAGTACGGTGTTGATTTTAGCCTGCTGTAACCGGTCCAGTATATCCGTCAGTTCCTTTTTCTGCTTTTCGGCAGAATAAGAAGACTGGGCATAAGAGTGTGGCCAGTCGATACCTCCTATGGTTGTCAGCCATACAGCTCTTACTTCATGTTTCGGCACCTGGTTATTGAACACAATACTCTGGGCTTTAGCGGCCAAAACAGAGCATAAAACGATAAAAAATATCTTAAATCTCTTCATAATCTTACAATTTGGCAACAAAGATACCAATATTTTTTTTTATTTCAAATAAAAATATTACTTTTGCGGTTGAAATATTAAAATAAAGTGCATTTTGCACCGAAAAGAGAGAAAATTTTAAGCAATAAAAGAAAAATGGTCAGTTTCGTTATTAGTTTGGTCGCCCTTGTATTGGGTTACCTTCTTTATGGAAAGTTTGTGGCGCATGTGTTCGATCCTGATGACCGCCCTACGCCTGCAGTGACCAAAGCCGATGGGGTCGACTTTATGGTACTGCCTAGTTGGAAAATCTTCATGATTCAGTTCCTCAACATTGCAGGAACGGGTCCTATCTTCGGTGCTATTATGGGTGCCTGGTACGGACCGGTGGCTTATCTGTGGATTATCTTCGGGTGTATCTTCGCAGGAGCCATGCATGATTACATGAGCGGTATGCTCAGTATCCGTAACGGTGGAGCTGGTTTGCCGGAATTGGTAGGTAAGTATTTGGGTGGACGCACCAAGAAAGTGATGTTGGTCTTTTCGGTACTTTTGCTGATGATGGTGGGAGCTGTGTTTGTATACAGTCCGGCTATCATTATGAGTGGCATTTGCAATACGGATGCATTCTGGGGCAGCCAGATGTTTTGGATTGTGGTGATTTTCGTTTATTACGTCATTGCTACATTGCTGCCTATCGATAAGATTATCGGTAAGGTTTATCCGCTCTTTGCCTTCTCGCTTCTCTTTATGGCAGGTGCTCTGATGATAGGTCTCTTTGTGAAGTGGCCTTCATTGCCTGAACTCTGGAGCAATTTGCAGAGTTGCAATCTCAATGAGAATCCGGCTTGGTTGGGAACGGAGTCTTTTGTACAGAAGAGTCCGATTTTCCCTTGCCTCTTTATCACGATAGCCTGTGGTGCCATCAGTGGTTTCCATGCTACGCAGAGTCCGCTCATGGCCCGATGCATGAAGAATGAGAAGATGGGTCGCCCTATTTTCTATGGAGCCATGATTACAGAAGGTGTTGTTGCCTTGATATGGGCTACGGTTTCCATGTATTTCTTCTACTATGGTGGATGGCGTGAGTGCGTAAGTCCTGAGGCCGCTCAGCAGTTTATAGCTCAGTTTGATGGCGGCAAGTCGCTTATCCAGAACTTCGATGCGCCTACCGTTGTGAAGATAGTATGTTCCAGCTGGTTGGGTGTGGCTGGTGGAATCCTGGCTCTGCTGGGTGTTGTTGCAGCGCCTATTACCAGTGGCGATACGGCTTTGAGAAGTGCCCGCCTGATTATCGCCGAGTTTATCGGTTTGGAGCAGCGCTCTATGCGCAAGCGTCTTTATATCTGCGTTCCGTTGTTTGCTCTTACGGTGGGCATTCTGGTTTGGCAGATGGAGAATCCTGATGGTTTCAATATCATCTGGCAGTATTTCGGCTGGGCTAACCAGACGCTTTCTGTGTTCACTCTCTGGACATTGACGGTTTATCTGGTACAGCAGAAGAAGCCTTTTGTGATGACGCTGGTTCCTGCCTTGTTTATGACCGTGATATGTTCAACCTTCCTGCTCATTTCGCCAACAGCTTTGGCTTTGGGTGAGAGCCTGGCTTATACGGGCAGTGTCATCATTCTGGTGATAGCTTGGTATGGTTCCTGGGTTGGTATCGCAGTTATCAGAAGAAACAATAGATTTATATATAAGTATTAATCAATATACGTAAATTTATATGATACGAATGAAAAAATTAGCTATTGCAGCACTGGCACTTGTCGTTTCGACAGCTGCCCATGCTCAGTTTGAAAGTGGAAAACAGTATATAGGTGCGTCGATGACGGGCTTAAACTTGAGTTATAATGGCTCTCAGGACCTCAATCTCGGTATTCAGGCTAAGGCTGGATACTTCGTAGAAGACGATTGGATGCTGTTGGGGCAGGTAGAATATAATCATTCTGGTCTTGAAGGCGTGAAGGATTATTTCTCTGTCGGTGCCCAGGCTCGTTATTATATTGAGCAGAATGGTCTGTATCTGGGTGGCGGCGTAAAGTTGGCTCATTCCGGAGGTTATAATGATTTCATGCCAGGGGTAGAGGTAGGTTATGCTTTCTTCCTCGGCAAGTCGGTTACCCTCGAGCCAGCTATCTACTACGATCAGAGTTTCAAGAAGCATGTAGATTATTCTACTGTAGGTTTGAAACTGGGTATTGGTATTTATCTCTAAACTGCTAAGATGCAACAACAGTTTTCTTCGACTTTGTTGGAAAAGGCAGTGGCGGAGTTTTCTAAATTGCCAGGTATAGGGCGCAAAACAGCTTTGCGCCTTGTACTTTTTATGCTCAAGCGTAAGAGTGAGGATGTGGAACTCTTTGCTGATACCATTTCCAGGATGCGGCGTGAAGTGAAATACTGCAGAGTTTGTCATAATATCAGCGATACTGATGTCTGTCCGATTTGTTCTGATTCCCGGCGCGATGCTTCTACCATCTGTGTTGTCGAGAATGTGCAGGATGTACTGGCGATAGAAAACACGCAGCAGTTTCACGGACTCTATCATGTCTTGGGCGGCATCATTTCGCCGATGGATGGTATCGGTCCTTCGGATATAGAGATAGAATCGCTGGTTCAGCGTGTGGCTGAAGGTGGGGTGAAGGAGGTGATTTTTGCTCTCAGCAGTACGATGGAGGGTGATACTACCAACTTCTATATCTCCCGTAAACTTGCTGATTATCCTGTTAAACTCTCTGTTATCGCCCGTGGTATCTCGGTGGGTGATGAATTGGAGTATACAGATGAGGTGACTCTCGGAAGGAGTATTCTGAACAGAACTCCATTTGGACAATAACAAAAGACAACAAAATGAAAATCAAACAAGTACAACGAATATTGATGACCAATTTCCTCTTTGTCCTGTTGGTAGGATTCCTGCTGGTCTTGCTCTATGAGACAGAAATTCTGGAACCTACTAATCTGGCAGGGGATGTCACGTTGGTCTATGTGATTACCGTAGCGATGGAGTTTCTTACCATTGCCGTTATTCCTTTGGCGCTCAAACTCTTCAGTTTCAAGGCTATTCACCGTCAGTTGGTAACCCGTAAGGGAGATGCACTTCTTCCTCTGGGCACTGCCCGTCTTAATATGCTCTGCTTGCCAATGCTGATCAATACGTTTATGTATTATCAGACGATGGCGCCTGCTTTTGGATATATGGCTATCATCCTTTTTCTCTGTCTCTTCTTTGTTTATCCTTCTGTCGGAAGATGTGAGGACGAAACAACAGAGGCGGAAGGTTAAACTCTCAGTATCTAATATTTGCTATTCGATATGAAACTCAGTGTTATCATAGTAAGCTATAATGTGAAGTACTATCTTGCCCAGTGTCTGCGTTCGGTAGAGAAAGCTATCGGCGTGTTGGAGTGTGGGCAGCAGGGTGATGCAAGTGGCGATACGGCAGAGATTATTGTGGTTGATAATCATTCTCAGGATGGAACGGTGGAATATCTCGAACAGTGTTTCCCGGCTTCCCGATATCCTAATCTCCATGTTGTAGCCTGTACGCATAATAACGGATTTGCCCGTGCCAACAATCTTGCTATCCGCAAGAGCGAGAGTGATCTGGTTCTTTTGCTGAATCCGGATACCATTATCGGCGAGCATGTTCTCAAGGATGCTGTCAGTTTTATGCGTTCTCATCCTGATGCCGGTGCTCTGGGTGTAAGGATGTTGGGAGCCAATGGCAAACCAGCTCCTGAGAGTAGGAGAGGATTGCCTTCTCCGATGGTGGCTTTCTATAAGATGATGGGGTTGTGCAGCCGGTTTCCTCAGCATCGCAGTTTCGGTCATTATTACATGGGATATCTTCCATGGGATAAGCCGGCAAAGATAGAGGTTGTGAGCGGTGCTTTCTGTATGATTCGTCGTGAAGCCTTGCTGAAGGTGGGGTTGCTGGATGAGGATTTCTTCATGTATGGCGAGGATATTGATCTTTCTTACCGTATCTTGAAGGGTGGTTATCAGAACTATTATCTGCCTGTAGATATCCTGCATTACAAAGGTGAAAGTACTCAGAAGTCGAGCTTCCGCTATGTTCATGTGTTTTACGAGGCGATGCTTATCTTCTTCCGTAAACATTATTCGGGTATGTCGCATCTTTTGAGTATTCCTATCAAATTTGCCATCTATGCCCGTGCCTCTGTAGCCTTTACGCAGATGATGACTGCGAGAATCAGAAAGAGTCTGGGATTCTTTTCTCCTTCTCATGTCGACCTGTCAAACCAGGTATTATTTGATGCTGACGAGATGAGCTATGAAGAGATGCTGCATCAGCTTGCGCAGCGGTCTGACGAGAATATCAAACTGGCTACCTATACGAAGGACATCGGTAAGGTGATTACGGATAGGGAGGTGATGGATAAGGATGAATTTGGTTATTTATAAGGATAGATTTGTTTCTATATTATAAGGTACGCGCGTACATTATTAATAAGTGTAGTTTATGAAAGAACCGAATATTCGATTACGTGCTTTAGAGTTGGAAGATCTAGATTTTCTCTACCATATAGAGAATGATGATCGGCTTTGGGAACTGGGTGTTTCCAATGTTCCATATTCGCGCCGGGTGCTGCTCGACTATATAACCAGTGCTTCGGCAGATATTTATGTAGACAATCAGGTGCGCCTGATAGTAGAGAATGAGCAGAATGAGCAGGTGGGCATCCTGGATCTTACAGATTTTGATCCCCGTCATCACCGTGCCGAACTCGGAATTGTCATCAAAAAGGAGTTTCAGGGGCAGGGTTACGCGAAGGCTTCTGTGTCACGCTTGTTGCAATATGCTCGCAATGTACTTCATCTTCAGCAGATTTATGCTATTGTAGGTATCAGAAACCAAAAAGCGGCTAAAATGCTGCAATCTGTTGGATTTGAGGGGAATAATGTCCTGAAACAATGGCTTTGTGGCCCAGTTGGATATGAGGATGCGATGTTTTTTCAATATTTTCTGTAAAAAAGTTGCATAAAAATTTGGTAGAACCAAAAAAAAGTAGTACCTTTGCACTCGCAAATGAAAAATGAGCGCTAAGCCATTCAATTTGATTTCATGATTGGTGCGTTAGTTCAGTTGGTTAGAATGCCTGCCTGTCACGCAGGAGGTCACGAGTTCGAGTCTCGTACGCACCGCAGAAACCTTCGAGAGTGACCTCGGAGGTTTTTTGTTTTTCAGTAAATCTAAGAGAATATGGCTATCGTTATCACAGTTCTGGCATACTTCTGTGTGCTGCTGCTCTTCAGTCATCTTACTGCCCGCAAAATGGCAAGTAATGAAACTTTCTATCGTGCCAACCGCCGTTCGCCTTGGTATATGGTTGCTTTCGGTATGGTGGGAGCGTCTATTTCGGGCATCACTTTTGTCAGTGTGCCGGGCATGGTGATGAGAACGGATATGACCTACCTTCAGATGTGCATCGGTTTCATCCTGGGTTATTTCCTGGTTGCCTTTCTTTTGCTTCCTATCTATTACCGGTATAATCTCACTACGATTTACGGTTATCTGCAGCAGCGGTTGGGGGAACGTTCGTATAAGACTGGAGCTTCGTTCTTCCTCTTGTCCAAGATGACGGGTGCGGCGGTCCGTTTCTTTGTCGTCTGTATCCTCTTGCAGCGTTTCGTGCTCGATGGGATTGGTGTTCCGTTCTGGGTCACGGTTCCTGTCATGGTACTGCTTATCTGGCTTTATACGCGCAAGGGTGGCATCAAGACGCTGGTGTGGACGGATACCTTTCAGACGCTCTGTATGTTTGCTGCGCTCATCCTCATTATCTGTCAGGTGATGTCGGCGTTGGGCATGACTCCTTCCGAAGCGATCACTGCGATTGCTCACGACAGTCATTCCCGTATTTTTGTCTTTGATGACTGGATGTCGAAACAGAATTTCTGGAAACAGTTCCTCAGCGGTGTCTTTGTAGTGATTGTGATGACTGGTCTTGATCAGGACATGATGCAGAAGAATCTTACCTGCAAGTCGCTCCGTGAGGCCCAGAAGGATGTTTGCAGCTATGGTTTTGCCTTTGTGCCTGCCAATCTGCTTTTCCTGAGTCTGGGTGTGTTGCTGGTGATGCTGGCTCAGAAACAGGGAGTGGCTTTGCCTGATGCTCCTGATGATCTGTTGCCGATGTTTGCGGCTTCGGGGGCGATGGGAAACCTGGTAGTGGTACTGTTCACCATCGGTATCGTGGCGGCGAGCTTTTCGAGTGCCGATTCTGCTTTGACCGCCATTACTACGAGTCTCTGTGTGGATATATTGGGCAGGAAAGAGGATATGAAGCTCCGCAAGCGCATGCATCTGCTGGTGGCTTTCGTCTTCATGCTCTTCATCATTGCTTTCAAGGCGATTAATTCTACGAGCGTGATAGATGCCATCTACATCCTCTGCTCTTATACTTACGGTCCGCTGTTGGGTTTGTTTGCCTTCAGTCTGCTCACCAAGCGTCAGGTAAACGACCGCTGGTCGCCATGGGTCTGCATCGCCAGTCCTCTCATCTGCTTCGCCATCGATACCCTTACCTCGCAGTATGTGGGCTATAAGTTCGGCTATGAGCTTCTGATGCTGAATGGCGCCCTGACCTTTGCAGGTCTCGCCCTTATAAAAAAAAGAAACAGTTAAATACAAACAATAATGAGAACAAAAGTATTATTCGCAGCATTGTTGCTCAGTGCAACAACTGCTTTTGCCCAGCAGGAGAAGTTGGGCTCCGGTATTGACAAGACCAACATGGACTTGACCATCAAGCCGGGTAATGATTTCTATCGCTATGCCGCAGGCAACTGGATGAAGAATCATCCACTCGATGCCGAGCATACCGACAATGGTGCTTTCACCGACCTCTTTGAGCAGAACCAGAAGCGCATTCAGGACATCATCCTTGAATATGCTTCCAAGCCACAGCAGAAGGGGTCACTCGGACAGAAGATCGGTTCGCTCTACAACCTCCGTATGGACAGCGTTCGTCTGAACAAGGAGGGATGGGCACCTATCAAGCCAACTCTCGACCGCATTGCAGCCATCAAGGACCGCAGAGAGTATCAGCTCGTTACCGCTCAGCTCGATTTCCGTGGCGAGGGTACCATGATGTATGGCATCGGTGTGGGCGCCGACCTTCGTGATGCCGCCAACAACCTCGTTGAGGTAGACCAGAGTGGTCTTGGTCTTGGTGTACGCGATTACTATGTAAACGATGACGAGCAGACCAAGAAGATTCGTGATGCATACAAGGCTTATATGAAGAAGCTCTTCCAGATGGTAGGCAACGACGAGGCTACCGCCCAGAAGAAGATGGAGGCTGTGATGGCTATCGAGACCCGCATCGCTAAGGCAAGCTATAGTCAGGTACAGCTCCGCGACATCGATAAGAACTATCACAAGATGACCTACAACCAGCTCGTGCTCGATTATCCTGGCATCGACTGGGGCAATGTGTTCCTGGCATCCGGTTTCCCTGCTTTCAAGGAAATTTGCGTGGGTCAGCCTGAACCAATCCACGAGGTTGAGAAGATTCTCGCAGAGACCTCTCTGGATGATCTGAAGACATACGCAGAGATCAAGGTGATTTCTGGTGCAACCAGCGTATTGAGTGATGATTTCCGTGCCGTATCCTTTGAGTTGAGCAAGGTAATGAGCGGTGTTCAACAGGACCGTCCTCGCTGGAAGCGTGCCGTAAGTACCGTGAGCGGTGTGTTGGGCGAGGCTATCGGAAAGATTTACGTAGAGAAGTACTTCCCGGAGAGCAGCAAGAAACGTATGCTCGAACTGGTCCACAATCTCCAGACTGCGCTTTCACAGCGCATCGACGAGGCTACATGGATGAGTGCTGCTACCAAGGCACAGGCTAAGGACAAGCTGGAGAACTTTATCATCAAGATCGGCTATCCTGACAAGTGGAAGGACTATAGCGGATTGCAGGTAGATGACAGCCTCTCTCTCTACGAGAATATGGCAAATATCTCTGAGTTCTTTACAAAGGATGAAATCGCCCGCAAGGTGAACAAGCCGGTAGATAAGACAGAGTGGGGAATGACTCCTCAGACTATCAATGCTTATTATAACCCAACTACCAACGAGATCTGCTTCCCTGCAGCTATTCTCCAGCCTCCATTCTTCGACCCAACAGCCGATGATGCGATGAACTATGGTGGTATTGGTGGTGTAATCGGTCATGAGATGAGTCATGGCTTTGACGATCAGGGCAGCCAGTTTGACAAGACCGGTAACCAGCACAACTGGTGGACTGCTGCTGACAAGAAGAACTTCGAGTCTCGCACCAAGATTCTGGTTGACCATTTCAACAAGATTGAGTTGGCTGGCAAGAAGGTAAACGGCCAGATGACCCTGGGTGAGAACATCGGTGACAATGGTGGTTTGAACATCGCTTTCCGTGCACTTCAGAATGTGATGAAGACAGAGAAGTTGGGTGTGAAGGATGGATTTACTCCAGAACAGCGCTTCTTCCTGGCATGGGCACGTGTATGGGCAGGCAATGCCCGTCCTGAGTACCTGCAGTATCTGATGACCGTGGATGTTCACTCTCCAAACGAGGCTCGTGTGAACGGTGCCCTCCCAATGGTGGATTCATGGTATAAGGCATTCGACATCAAGAAGGGCGACAAGCTCTTTGTTCCTAAGAACAAGCGTGCACATATCTGGTAAAAACATAAAAAAGTCTTGCAGGCATTGCTTGCAAGACTTTTTTTATGATGATTATTTTGTTCCGAAATAGAGGAAGAGCATTCCGAGCAGAACGAGGAGCAGATCTACGAACTTCGCCTTGAGATTCTTCTCATGGAAGATGGCTGCACCGAAGAGGAAGCTGACGATGACCGAACCGCGGCGAATCATGCTCACGATACTGATCATGGCGCCAGGCAGACTCAGAGCGTAGAAATAAACGAAGTCGGCTGCCGAAAGGAAGATACTGATGAAGATGATACTCCAGTGCCAGTGGAATGGGGTAGAATTCTTCTTGGTAGGCCACCATATCATCAGCAGCATGGCTCCCATGAGGAAACACTGGTAGATGTTGTACCAGCTCTGCACAATCATTCTGTCTAATCCTACACCACCATTCTCTGGTGGAGCCATCAGATACTTGTCGTAGAGACCGCTTATTGCACCGAGAACGGCAGCCAGCACGATGAAGTAAATCCATTTGTTGTGCTTGAAGTCGATACCCTCTTTCTTGCCGCTGCGCGAAAGCATGGCAAAGGAGATGATGGCAAGTATGACACCAATCCACTGATACAGATTCAGTACCTCGCCATATACCAGCAGGGCACCTACGAGGGTCATTACTGGTCGGGTGGCATTGATAGGTCCCACGATGGTGAGCGGCAGGTGTTTCATGCCGAAATAACCGAAGATCCAGCTGCTCAATACGATGAAACTCTTGAGCACGATGTACTTGTGAACTTCCCATCCGCCTTCTGCTACATGAAACATCGTTCCATCCAGCGAATTTCCTGTATAGCTCATCACGATGAACGGCAGGAAGATGAGCGATGAGAAGAGCGTGTTCAGAAAGAGCACGGGAATCACTGCGTTACCTGAAAGCGCCTTCTTCTTGAAGGCATCATAAAATCCCAGCAGCGCTGCTGAGAGAAATGCTAATACTAACCACATTTTTATGAATGTTAAATGTTGAATGTTGAATGTTGAATGAGGCTCGCGCCCTTGTGTTTCTAATCATTTAATCTTTGAAATCATACCCTACCTCTTCCAGGAACAATGCGTTACCCGGCATGCTTTCGCCTGCATCGCTGCGGCTTCCGTTGTGCAGGATATCGAGAAACTGTTCCATCGAAATCTTTTCTCTGCCTACATCGATGAGCGTTCCCACTACGGCTCTCACCATGTTTCTCAGGAAACGGTTGGCGGTAATCTCAAAATACCAGGTGGTAGGAGAGGTCTGTATCCATCGGGCGGCTGTTACATGGCAGATGGTGGTCTTGTTGTCGCCACCCGCCTTGCAGAACGCTGCATAGTCTTCGTGATGCAGAAAATGCTGAGCCGCCTCGTTCATCTTCTCGAAATTCAGGGGATAGTTCATCTGCAGTGAATAATGGCGCTCAAACGGATCTTTCTGCGTATGTATATAATAATGGTATGTGCGCGAGATGGCAGAGAAACGGGCATGCATTTCCGGGGCTACTTCCCTTACTTCGTATACGGCGATGTCGCGGGGCAGGATGCGGTTCAGGCGGTATACCAGCTGGTCGGGTTCCATCGGAATCCTGTCGGTATCGAAGTGGGCTGCCATGTGTCGGGCATGTACGCCGGTATCGGTCCTTCCTGCTCCCACCACCTCCATTTCCTTTCTCAGAAGTATGGAGAGGGCGCGCTGCAACTCCTGCTGCACCGAATTGGCATTGGGCTGAATCTGCCAGCCGTGGTAGTTGGTGCCGTCGTAACCGAAGAATATGAAATATCTCATGATGATCTTTGAACTTTATTGTTTTTTGCTATGAACTTTGAGCTTTGATTTGTTCTACGTTCTTTGCTTAATTCGGGTGCAAAGTTACTAAAAAAACGTGAAATATGGTATAATAATACAGATTTTTTTCAAAAATGGTACAATCTTGAAAGAAAAGTTCATTTTTATTTTGCAAATTGACAATAATTGTGTACTTTTGCCAACGTTTTTGATATTATAGATTATGGCACAGAACATATTCAAGGGTTTAGGTGTTGCCCTTATTACTCCTTTCAACACCGATGGCTCGGTTGATTATCAGTCGCTCAAGCGATTGGTAGAGTTTCAAATTGACAATGGTGCAGACTTCCTTTGCATCCTTGCCACAACTGGTGAGGCTCCATGTCTTACACAGGAAGAGAAAGATAAAATCACAGAATTGGTGAAAGACGTGAACAAGGGTCGTATCAAGATATTGAAATATTGTGGCGGTAATAATACTGCTGCTGTCGTTGAAGAAATCAAGAACACCGACTGGAGTGGCATCGATGGCATCCTCAGTATCTGTCCTTACTACAACAAACCTTCTCAGGAAGGTCTCTATCAGCACTTCAAGGCCATCGCTCAGGTTAGTCCGCTGCCTATCGTGCTCTACAATGTTCCTGGCAGAACCGGTGTCAACATGAAGCCTGAAACAACCTGCCGTATCGCCCGCGACTTCCCTAATGTGGTAGCCGTGAAGGAGGCTAGTGGCAGCCTGGAGCAGGTAGATGAGATTATCAAGAACAAGCCTGATAATTTTGATGTTATCAGTGGTGATGATGCGCTTACCTTCTCAATGATTGCCAGTGGTGCTGCCGGCGTTATCTCTGTTATCGGCAATGCCCTGCCTAAGGCTTTCAGCCGCATGATCCGTCTCGAGTTCCGTGGAGAATATGAGCCAGCCCGTAAGATTCATCATTCTTTCACCGAGCTCTACAGTCTGCTCTTCGTTGACGGTAACCCTGCCGGTGTAAAGGCGCTCCTCAATGATATGGGCTTCATCGAGAACGAGCTCCGTCTGCCTCTGGTTCCTACCCGTATCGCAACCAAGCAGAAGATGAGCGACATTCTGAAGACTTTGAATATCTAAAATAGTGATTAGTTATTAATCATTTAGTACCATGGTAGATGATAGAAGAATCATACACGAGATAACACCGCTGATGGGTAAAGATGTGCTCTATATTGCAGACCGACACAAGAAGGAGTTTACTTATCCTATCCATAACCATTCGGTGTACGAGTTGAACTTTGTTGAGAATGCAAAGGGAGTAAGAAGAATCGTTGGAGATTCGCAGGAGGTGATAGGCGACTATGATCTCTGTCTCATCACATCGCCCGATCTGGAGCATGTATGGGAGCAGAACGAATGCCACAGCGATGACATCCGTGAGATTACCATCCAGTTTGATTTCTCCATGAGTGATGAAACGCTCTTCGGAAGAAATCCCTACGCCAGCATTACCTGTATGATGCAGGAAGCGAAGAAGGGACTCTCATTCCCGATGCAGGCAATCATGAAGGTATACGGAATGCTCGATACTTTAAGTTCCGTAAAAGACGGTTTCTATGCCGTACAGCAGTTCCTGACCATTCTCTACGAACTGTCACGCTGCGAAAATGCCCGCACCCTGGCTTCCAGCAGTTATGCCAAGGTAACGGTAGAAGACGATAGCCGGCGCATCCTGAAGGTGAAGAATTTCATCTCCAAGAACTATATGGATGAACTCCGTCTGCCGGAGCTTGCCTCGCTGGCAGGCATGAGCAGCAGTGCGTTCAGCCGTTTCTTCAAGCTCCATACAGGCAGAAATATCTCTGAGTATATCATCGACCTGCGGCTGGGTTATGCAGCCCGCATGCTGGTAGATACCGCCAAGAGTATCAGCGAGATAGGTTTTGATTGCGGATTCAACAATCTCAGCAACTTCAACCGCATCTTCAAGAAAAAGAAAGGATGCTCGCCAAGCGAGTTCCGTGAAAGCTATCATAAGACAAGAATCATTGTATAATACAGCCAACGTAATCGTTTAAGTGAAATTATCAAAAATATTTCGCTTAAACGATTCTTTTTTCCGATATTTGTTGTACCTTTGCGCTACAATTCATAGTGAATAAATAAACATTTAAAAACTACGATAACGAATTATGAAGCAATTTATGGATGAAAACTTCCTGCTCGACACTAAGACTGCACAGGATCTTTTCCACAATCATGCGGCTAAAATGCCAATTATCGATTATCACTGCCACCTCATCCCTGAGATGGTAGCCAATGATCACAAGTTTAAGAGTATTACAGAACTTTGGCTCGGCGGTGACCACTACAAGTGGCGTGCTATGCGTACCAACGGTGTAGATGAGCGCTTCTGCACAGGTACTGATACTAGCGACTGGGAGAAGTTCGAGAAGTGGGCTGAAACAGTGCCTTATACTTTCCGTAACCCTCTCTATCACTGGACTCACCTGGAGCTCAAGACTGCTTTCGGTATCGATAAGCAGCTCAGCCCTAAGACAGCCCGTGAAATCTACGATGAGTGTAACGAGAAGTTGCAGTTGCCTGAATTCAGCGCTCGTGGCTTGATGCGTCATTATAATGTAGAGTGCGTTTGTACAACAGATGACCCAATCGATGACCTGCGTTACCACAAGCAGACACGTGAGAGCGGTTTCGAAATCAAGATGATTCCTGCTTGGCGTCCTGACAAGGCTATGAACATCGAGAAGCCAGATTTCGCTGACTATATGAACAAGCTCGGTGAGGTAGCAGGTGTTAACCTCGTAACATTCCAGGATATGGTTGATGCTTTGCAGAAGCGTCACGACTTCTTTACTGAGAACGGCTGTAAGTTGAGCGACCATGGTATCGAGGAGTTCTACGATGAGCCATACACAGATTCTCAGATTGAGACTATCTTTGCCAAGGCTATGCGTGGCCAGCAGCTTTCTGCTCTCGAAATCCGTCAGTACAAGCATGCATTCCTCAAGGTTTGCGCTGAGATGGATCACGCTGCCGACTGGACACAGCAGTACCACTATGGTGCTATCCGCGACAACAATACACTGATGTACAACAAGCTCGGTGCTGATACCGGTTTCGATTCTATCGGTGAGTTCACTACAGCCAAGGCTATGAGCAGCTTCCTCAATGAGCTCAACATGGAGGGTAAGCTTACACGTACTATCCTCTATACATTGAACCCATGTGCCAACGAGGTAATCGCTACCATGCTCGGTAACTTCCAGGATGGTTCTTGCCCAGGTAAAATCCAGTTTGGTTCTGGCTGGTGGTTCAACGATCAGCTCGATGGTATGACCCGCCAGATGAACGCACTCTCTGTATTGGGTCTCCTGAGCCGTTTCGTAGGTATGTTGACCGACTCACGTTCATTCCTCAGCTACCCACGTCACGAGTACTTCCGTCGTTTGCTCTGCAACCTCCTCGGCAATGATGTAGAGAAGGGCTTGCTTCCTAACGACATGGAGAGCCTCTCTCGCATGGTAGAGGATATCTCTTACAACAATGCTCGCAACTACTTCAAGTTCTATTAATCCATAGAACTGTAGCAATTTATACTAAGACAAATCCCTTCACGGCATCCCGGTGGTGTTGTGGAGGGATTTGATGTTTTATCGTGAAACCAATACTTTAAACTTATGGGGGTAATAGACAGAATACTAGGTTTTTACGAAGATATCAGAGAGTTCAATTCTTCTAATATCAAAGACTTCCGGGGCAGATTCAAGTCTTGGATCAAGATGGGTATGCTTGCCGGTCGCATCTTCTATCTCAAGGATATGTGGGCAAGGGATGTGGCAGCCTTGACTTTTGCCTCTTTCATGGCTCTGATACCTTTCATGGCTATGATGTTTGTCATAGCCCGTGGTTTCGGCTATGCCTCTCTGCTCGAATCCTGGCTCTCTACCACCTTCGAGGCACAGCCCGTTGTAGCGCAGACCATCGTTAACTTCGTTCACAATTATATCGAGAATACGCAGAGCAACTATATCATCGGTACGGGTATCGTGATGTTTCTCTATACCATCGTTTCGCTGATGCAGAAGATAGAGCTTACCTTCGATGACATCTGGCATACGGGCGAGCGTTCGTGGAAGCAGATTGTTACCGAATATCCTACCATTCTGTTTGGTCTGGGACTGCTGATACTCTTTGCTTCGAGCATCAATGTATGGACGGTGAATATGGTGGATAATGTAGACAGGATAGCGGATATCGGTGATACCATACCTTCGTTCATCCTTCATCTGGCGGCTTTTGTTCCGATGTTCCTGTTCTTCGTGTTCTGCTATTATGTCATCCCGAATACCTATATCCGGGTTCGCAGTACCCTGGTTCCATCGTTCCTGGCGGGTGTCTGCATGACGGCACTTCAGTATGGATATATCTATCTGCAGGTTTTCCTTTCCAGCTACAATGTCATCTATGGTTCGCTGGCAGCCATTCCGCTTTTCCTTTTATGGCTTCAGATTTCGTGGGCTATCGTAGTGTTTGGCGCCTTGCTTTGCCATACCAACCAGAACATCCATTATTATGATGGTGATTTGCAGTACGATCACCTGAAACTGGTGCAGCGCATCAAGGTTTGTGGGGTAGTGATGCATCTGGTATGTCGTCGGTTCAATCAGGGCGAACAGGCGTATACTCCGAAAGAAATTCATGATTTAACGAAGATACATCAACAGATTGTAAACCAGTCGGTTAAGGACCTGTTACGTGCCCGTTTGCTGGTAGAAATCCGGAATGGTAAGAAAAGCAGTTTTGAGGAATCGGTGGTTCTTCATCCGATAGAGAAGATAGAGCATCTTACCTATGGTGTGATGATAGAGCGCCTCTTCAGTTATGGCGAGGATATCTCAAGCCTGGCCGCATTGGAGTCGGATATGGCGATGTGGAAGGATATCGACATCGTGAATGCAGAGTTCATAGAAAAGGGAAAGCTAATCGCTTTCTGATGAAAAAAGTAGTTTCGCAAGTAAGCTCCACACGCCCTGAAAGGGCAGAAGCTCCTAGCCCAGGGAGGGCACTGAAAAAGGTACCCAATTTTAAGTTGCATAGCTTGTTTTTGAACTTTAATTCTTGTCCAAGAAGCATTTCATCTTTTAAAAGTGGAATATTTTTTTGGACAGGAATATAGCCCCAAATAGCTTTCTATAGCGTTTCTGGCGCTTAATTCGGCAATATATAGAGGAATCTACTTCCTCCCTTATGCATTTTGCATCAATTTGATGATTCTCTTCACATTTGCAGCGAAAATAGTCAAAGCTCCCTGCATTTCCATGCACGACAAACCGTATGACAGGGCTCTGTCA
>QSCI01000077.1:0-16858 GCA_003463005.1 Segatella copri
TGACAGAGCCCTGTCATACGGTTTGTCGTGCATGGAAATGCAGGGAGCTTTGACTATTTTCGCTGCAAATGTGAAGAGAATCATCAAATTGATGCAAAATGCATAAGGGAGGAAGTAGATTCCTCTATATATTGCCGAATTAAGCGCCAGAAACGCTATAGAAAGCTATTTGGGGCTATATTCCTGTCCAAAAAAATATTCCACTTTTAAAAGATGAAATGCTTCTTGGACAAGAATTAAAGTTCAAAAACAAGCTATGCAACTTAAAATTGGGTACCTTTTTCAGTGCCCTCCCTGGGCTAGGAGCTTCTGCCCCTTCAGGGCGTGTGGGGCAAAACATGTTAAAGTTTAGCTACTACTGAAGCCGGTCATGAAGGGTCAAAGTCATTAAGGGTCATTATCATTTTCAAACCCCTAAAGATTCCGGTCATTTCCGGTCATGGTCATTTCCGGTCACGGTCATTTCCGGTCATGGTCATTTCCGGTCATTTTCATTTTCTTATGCCTTGCCCCCTAGAGAAAAATCAAACCGGTGTATCGGTGGCTGAATCCTTGAAGAGGTCATCGGCTGATGGAATCTCATCTTCATCAAACCACTTCTTCAACTTGTCCTGAGCCTTTGACTTTACATCTTCTGAAACCTCACCCCAAACTTTCTTGAGCACAAACAGCAATACAGCCAGGTCATCGCCCAAACCGGCAATAGGTATGGCGTCGGGAATCACATCGAGCGGACTGATGAGATAACCCAAGCACCTACGATCAGAGCCTTGTCCTTCAGCGAAACCTTGTCACTCTCTAACGTATAATAGAGAATGAGCGCTGTATAAACCATCTTGGCACCGGCACGTTTGGCAACATGCGAAATCTTCTCGACAAATGCACGCTGGGTGAACTTGTCCTTATAGTCCATAAAGTCTGGTAATGTCATACTACTTATAGTTTATAGTTTATAATTTATAGTTTACAGTTACGACCGCTTCTCGTAGAAGAGGACTGCCTTGATGAAGGTCTCCATCTTAGGCTCCTTATGATGGTTCACGCGATAGGCGATGATCATCTGGAGAAGTGCCTTGACAAAACACGCCAGCAGCAGACCGATGATGACGGCTATGACCGTGGCGAGCATCTTGCCGTTCTCATAGATAGGCGACTTGTCCGGGAAACAGGACAGCACCAGTACGGGGAGGACGGTGATGAAACCGCCGATGGTGAGCTGGCTGCGCTTGGAACCACCCATGTCGAGTATCGACTGCTTATCGAAAAGATAATCATCCAGCTCCATACGGGTAATGCCATAGTTCTCAAACTTTGGGAAATCGGGTTCATTGCCATATTTCGCTATCTTGCTCGTTACCTTATGTTCGAAATCATCTAATATCTGCTTTTCCGGTTCTCTGAGTTTCATAATCTTGCTAGTTTTTAAAATCGTTTAAAAATGAATGCATCTTATACCTTATTATATATAGCGGCTGCGATGCTGAAAAAAAAAGAAAAGCAGTGCCCCTGTAAGCCGAGTTCTGTGTTTCTATATCAGATATGCTGTTATGCTGTGTTCATATCAGATATAAGAACGTCTGTCATTTATCTAGTCCCAAAGTCACCCTTGGGCTCAAGCACTCTACCCTCCGCAGCAGCCCTAAGGCAATCGGACGAGCCGCCTCAATCTGCGGTATACATGAGCTTACAGCTCCCAGATGGCACAGCCTGACGATCACCCGCCAGCTGGTGGTCTCTTACACCACCTTCTCACCCTTACTCTCACCACCCCAGACTGGACAAACGGGATAAGTGAAAGCGGTTATTTTCTTCTACCGACACCTACTGTCACCAATAGCTTCTAGTTTCGGAAGTGGGATGCTCTATGCTGCCCGGACTTTCCTCTCGCACCTGAAAGATGCCAGCGACAGACCGGAGCACTGCTTTCGACATGCAAAAGTACAAAAAACTTTTGATACTATCGCACGATTCCTCACTTTTTTATGCATCATTAGTTATTCGCAAGGCTATTTTCACTCTTTTCCCCCGGTTAAACCGAGTTTCTGAGTCCCTATCGTTTAACAGATATTTATTAATCAGTAGAAGATAGTTACGTATACAAAACTAAGATTTTCGTGCTTACATTCAAATATTTGTGAATTTAGGGCATTTCTTGTTTAATAGCCGTTAAAGTGTTAATTTGAAATGTTAAAACGGAATAAATTTATGCAGAGAATGAAGCGTATCTCAAAAAATGACCCTATATTTGCAACCGGAAACAGAGCGGTGCATGACAAGCTGACTTTGGCATGATATTAGCTGCTGCACTTCCAAGGAAAAGAAAAGTAAACAATAAAAAATAAGAAACATGAAAAAATTAAGTAATTATGTTGTGGCTGTGCTCTGCGTTGGTTCGCTCGCATTTTCAGCCGGTGCTTCATGAAAGTAAATGCTTCACCTGCAGCTACCGCTGCGCCAGCAGGTCAGCCTGTAGACTTAACCTATGCTGCCGAGAAGGCGCTGCCTGCTGTAGTACATATTAAATACGTACAGAACTCGAAGGTGAAGACGGTAGATGTGCAGGACGACCCATTCGGAGGATTCTTCGACCCGTTCGGCTTCTTTGGCAACCCGGGACAGGGCAACGGAGGTACACGCAAGCAGAAAGTGCAGACTCCGAAGAGAGAGGCTACAGGTTCGGGCGTCATCATCAGCCAGGACGGTTACATCGTTACCAACAACCACGTGGTAGAAGGTGCTGACGAGCTGACCGTAACGCTGAACGACAACCGTGAATTCTCGGCACGCATCATCGGAACCGACAAGACTACCGACCTCGCCCTCATCAAGGTAGACGGCAAGAACCTGCCTACCCTGCCTATCGCCGACAGCGACAAGGTGAAGGTGGGTGAATGGGTCATCGCCGTGGGCAACCCATTCGGACTGAACAATACGGTTACAGCCGGCATTATCTCTGCCAAGGCACGTTCACTCGGTGCCAACGGTGTAGAGAGTTTCATCCAGACCGATGCTGCCATCAACGCAGGTAACTCGGGCGGTGCACTCGTCAACACCCAGGGCGAACTGGTAGGCATCAACGCCATGCTCTATTCACAGACCGGTTCTTACTCCGGCTACGGTTTCGCCATTCCTACCTCTATCATGAACAAGGTGGTAGACGACCTGAAGAAATACGGCAGCGTACAGCGCGTGATGCTGAGCATACAGGGAAGCGATGTGCTGAACTATATCAACGCCCAGAAGGAGAACGGCAAGGAAGTGAACCTGGGAACCAATGAGGGTGTTTACATTGCCAAGGTTGATGAAGACGGCAACGGTGCTGAGGCAGGACTGAAGGAAGGTGACGTGATTACCAAGGTTGACGGCAAGAAGGTGACCAAGATGGCTGAGCTGCAGGAAATCCTGAACGGCAAGCGCCCTGGCGACAAGATGAGCATCACCTACCTGCGCAACAAGAAGGCAAGCACCAAAACCATCACGCTGAAGAATGCCCAGGGTAATACTTCGGTTATCAAGAGTGCCGACCTCGACGTGCTCGGTGGCAGCTTCCGCCCTATTACTGAGAGCCAGAAGAACCAGCTCAACATCAAGTATGGTGTAGAGGTAATGAAGGTGAACAGCGGCGCCCTGAAGGATGGTGGCATTTCACGCGGTTTCATCATCCAGCGCATCAACGACAACAACATCAATACGATTGATGACCTGCAGAAGGCTGTAAAGAGTGCTTCTACCAGCAAGGACCCAGTGCTCTACATCCAGGGTGTATGGCCAACAGGCAAGAAGGCTTACTTCGCTGTTCCGCTGCAGAAAGACTAAGGGTAAGCGTTTGAAGAGAAAACGTCTCATGATTGAGTAGTGAAAAGGCATTTTTGCTGCCAAAAAACTCAAGAAACAGACAAAAATCAATAAAATAGTAGGTATTTCTGAAAAATATCTACTATTTTTTTTGGTATTTAAACAAAAAAGTGTATTTTTGCAACTACTTAAAATTTGATGCCAGCATGAGACAATTAAAAATTACTCAGTCAATTACGAATCGCGCAAGCGCATCGTTAGAAAAATATCTTCAAGATATTGCTCATGAGGAGCTGCTCTCTACAGATGAGGAGGTGGAGCTCGCTCAGCGTATAAGAAAAGGTGACCGTAGGGCATTGGAGAGATTAACAAAAGCCAATCTCCGTTTCGTGGTGTCTGTTGCCAAACAGTACCAGAACCAAGGGCTCAGCTTGTCTGATCTTATCAACGAAGGAAATGTGGGGCTTATCAAAGCCGCACAGAAGTTTGATGAAACCCGAGGCTTTAAGTTTATCTCTTACGCCGTATGGTGGATTCGCCAGAGCATTCTGCAGGCCATAGCCGAGCAGAGCAGAATTGTGCGCCTTCCGCTCAACCAGGTGGGAAGCGTTAACAAGCTTAACAGAGAGATGAGTAAGTTCGAACAGGAATTTGAACGCAAACCGAGTGTAGACGAAATGGTTGACCGCGTAGACTTGCCGGAAGACAAGATTCAGGACGCCATGAAGGCTACGTCAACAAGCCGCCACCTGAGCGTGGATGCTCCTTTTTCTGACGATGAAGAAGGCAGCATGCTCGACCTGCTGGCCAATTCGGATGATCCGACCGACAATGAATTGCTGACAGAGTCGCTGAGAGTTGAAATAGAAAGACTGCTCGGCACGCTGCCGGACAAAGACCAGAAAATCATTGCTGCCTTCTATGGCATAGGAACACCTGAACTGACGCTCGAAGAAATCGGAACCAAGTATCATCTCACCAGGGAAAGAGTACGCCAGATCAAGGAAAAAACGATAAGGCGACTCCGGAACAAAACGACAGATAAACTGCTGAAGTCCTATCTGGGATAAGAAAAGATCCTGCATGACTGATGGGGCAGACAGCACAAAACAAAATAAGACAGAAAAAGAAATGAAAATTACAAAAATTGCATTAGCATCTATTGCATTAGCATGTTTCAGCTCGCTCTCTGCATCAGCCAAGAACGAAGTTAAGACTGCATACATCTTTGGATTTGCCTCGTCGTTTAATGACTCTACAGTCTATTTCACAGACGTTCAGAAGGTTGATTCTGCCTATTTCACCCGCAAGAACAAGTTTCTGGTAAGCCGCGAGAACTATTCATACCAGTTGCGCGACTATCTGGAGCAGAAAGGTGCCGGCAACCGCACGTGTATCGTGATGTTTGACTTCAACCAGAAGAAGGCTGAAAAGAAATGGAACAAGCTCTATGCAAGATACATTCAGAAGCCAAAGGCTAAGAAGGCAAAGAACGGACAGCAGATGAACGATGCGCCTAGCCCTTATCAGGTGAAGACCATCAACTCTACAGATTTTCATTTTTCATCTGTTCAGCCTAACGATGAAGAGGTTGAAGAGGTAAAAGTGAAGAAGGCTAAGAAAGCCAAGAAAGAAAAGCGCAGAAAAGGCGCTAAAACTGAATAAGAATTCAAACGTTCCTTACTTCGCAAAGTAATGAGGAGAACATTAAATTAAGAAGCCATTCCCGTTTTCTGCCGAGAATGGCTTCACTTTTTTTATATCATATCATTTTCTACTTCAGATTCTGCTTGAACCAGTTTGCTATCTGGCGAAGCAGATGGTTACGGGTATTGCCACCCGAAATGCCGTGATTACGGTTCGTGTACCACAGGGTCTTGAAGTCCTTGTCTGCCTGAACCAACGCCTCAGCATATTCGAAGGTATTCTGCGGATGCACATTGTCATCTGCCAATCCGTGACAGATAAGCAACGCACCATGCTGCTGCTTTACTCGCTCGATAGGATTCACCTTGTAACCCTCTTCATTCTCCTTAGGCGTGCGCATGTAGCGCTCAGTATAAACCGAATCATAGAAGCGGTAGCAGGTAGGAGGAGCCACAGCCACACCTGCCTTGAACACAGGACGGCCCTCGCTCATACTCATCAGCGTATTGAAACCACCATAGCTCCAGCCCCAAATGCCGATATTATCCTTGTCTACATAAGGCAGAGAGCCCATGTAGAGAGCTGTCTCAACCTGATCTTTCGACTCTAAATCGCCCAGACGGAGATAAGTAGACTTCTCAAACTCAGCTCCTCTACCGCCTGTTCCACGACCATCTACGCAGGCAATGATGAATCCTTCCTGAGCAAGATAATAATCGAAAGCACCGCCATTGCCCATACTGCCCGTGCTCCATGAATCGAGCACCTGCTGGTTGCCCGGACCGGAATACTGGAAGAGGATGACAGGATACTTCTTGCTGGCGTCGAAATCTACAGGCTTCACCATCCAGCCGTCCAGTTTCACACCTTCGGAAGTGGTGAAAGAGAAAGTCTCGCGCTTGCCCCAATTATACTTCCGGGTCTTTTCGAGCAGCTGCTTATTGTCTTCCAATGTCTTGATAAGCTTGCCCTTGTTGCTGCGTACGGTGAAGACATAAGGATGGCTGTAGCTGCTCCAGGTATTGACGAAATAGCGGTAATCGCCCGAGAAGTAAGCCGAGTTGGAACCAGCCGCATCGGTAAGGCGCTCCACCTTTCCGTTCTTATGAGCCACGTAAACCTGTCGGTCGTGCGCATTGAGCTTGGCAGCCTGGAAATAAACATCGCCCGTCTTCTCATCCATTCCGTAGATAGAGGTAACATCATAGTTACCCTTCTCTACCTGGCGCAGGAGCTTGCCGTTCATATCATAGAGATAGAGATGCATGAAGCCGTCGCGGTCGCTAGGCAGCAGGATGTTCTTCTTGCCCACGATGCTGTTTTCAATCACCTCTTCCTTTACAAACTTAGGCACACTCTCCTTGATGAGCATCCTGCTCTTGCCGGTGAAAGGATTGACTGCATAGAGGCGCATGTCGTCCTGATGGCGGTTCATCGTATAGACAATCAGACTGTTGGCGTCTGGCGATGTCTTGACGCGTGGATAATAGCCGTCGGAATCTACAGGCACATCGAGCGCCACGGTCTTGCCGTTCTTCATATCATAACTCCAGAGGCTCACCTTAGAGTTGTCCTGTCCAGCCTTAGGATATTTATAGGAATACTCTCCCGGATAGTCGTGATACTCGCTACGGGTAGGATGAGAACCTTCGAACATCTGCAGAGAATAAGTCTTTACGTGCGATTCGTCGAAGCGTATCCATCCGATGGCAGTTCCATCCGCATTCCATGCAAAGGCGCGGTTGAAGCTGAACTCCTCTTCGTAAACCCAATCAGGAATACCATTGATTACCTCGTTGAACTTACCGTCGCGGGTAATCTGGGTTTCCTTATCTCCATCGGTAACAAAGAGATTGTTATCCTTTACGAAGGCGATGTGGCGTGAATCAGGCGACCAGGTAGCCACCTGCTGGTTAACGCCCTGGGAAAGTTTCTTCAAACTCTTCTTAGCAATATCATATATGAAATACTCTGCCTTGAACGAGCGGCGATAAATAGCCTCGCGATGGGTCATGATAAGCAATTTCTTGCCATCAGGACTGATTACATAACCCTCAATCTGTTCGAAGGGAGCCTTGGCTGCATTCACATCGAAGAGGATGCTCATCTGCTTGCCCGTCTTGAACGAATAACTGATAACCTGCTTGCCATCATTGCTGACAGAAGCGTACAAATCGGTGCCATCAATAGGGTTAATACCGGTAACATAAGAAGCAGCAAACTCGCCGGAAGTAATGGCCTTCAGGTCGAGTTTATCTGCAGCTTGCATTGCTGAAACCATCATGACAGTTGCAATAAAAACTGGAAATCTTTTCATGTGTTAATCTTTATGTAATGCCTCAATAGGCGAATAATCTTCGTCCTTGAGCAGTTGTTCTACTGTTACTTTAGGGTTGCGCTTTACATAAGCGCAGATTGTCTTCACATACTTGGTCTTGAAAATCTCCTTGCCCATCGCCTTATTGACAGCCCACATGATCTTGCCCATGTGCAGATCGCGGTCGAGCTGCGGACGGGTGTCGAACTGATCCATCGGATAGATGCTCAGCAGATAGAAGGTAAGGCAATCTGGCACAATATACTGGCGCGACATGGTGCTGCGCTGCTGCGGTGTATAGAATTTCTTGTAGAGCGGATAGTTTTCGCCCATGTATTTATCGAGCGAAATTCCTACTGAGTGCTGTCCTACTACGATGCTCTGGTCGAGAGCGCCAATCTGGGCATAGAAACAAGGCTGCTGGAGCTCCGGAATCCAACTGTTCAGACGTGAGAAGGCAGATTTCAGCTGCTCGTTGATGTCTTCCATATTGGCAAATTCTGCCTCAGCATCGGCAATAAGTGACTGCAGGGTAGAATCCTGATAGAACATGAGGAAACGGTTGCTGATATTGGCGTCGGTAATGGTGCCAAGCTGGAGCATTTTCTCTATCAGCGTACGGGTTTCTATCGGGTAATCGGTGTTCATCTGCTGCAGGGCTGAGAAATCACCGGTAGTAAGATATCTGCTTTCCAATCGGTCGTAACGCTGTACTGACAGGGGCACAGCCTCTCCTTCCTCGTTCGGCTTGAACTTAAACTCGCAGGCCGAACTGAGAAGCACTATTGCTAATATGACTATATAATTAAAAAACCTTTTCACGATAATTTACAAATCTTCGAGTTACGACTGCAAAAATACTAAAAATTATTTAAATTACCAAGCTTTTTTGCTAAAAAATCATACGTATTCGCAAAAAAAATGGGTTTTTCTCTTAAAATTGTTTGCAAAATAGCCAGCAATGAGCAAAACGTAAGGCTTTTTTGCTCATTACTGGCTATTTGCGCAGTTTTTCTGCTTATCAGATGATAAAAGAAACTGCTTATCGGATGATGACAGAAACTGAAACCTGAACCGGCTCTTCTATCTGCTTCTTCCAGGCTTTCAACCACTCATACCACTCCTTCTCGCCCTTGAAACCATAGGTTTCGTTGGCACTGGTATAAGCAAGCTTATAACTGAGCTGGCTGCCTGCAGGTTTCACTACCTGAGTATAGCAATCCTTATTGGCTGGCTGCTGACTTACCAGGGCTGACTGTGCACATAAATGCCCAAGCCTACGGTCTCCAGCTTGTGCTTTCCATCGTCCTTGCCTGTTGGCCAGTCGCTGCCGTAACAGCCTCGCAAACCCTTGCCATCAGCAAATTCGCTGGAACCCTTTACGTTGATGAGTCCTGTAGCAAACTGATAATCAGAAACATCCTTGTTGAAGAATACATCTACATCGAAATCGCGATGACCGGCATAGATGGTGTAACGGATGGTGGCATTGACAGGCTGCAAGCCCGGAGCCGGAACCCAACCCTTATCCACGACTTCGACGATGGCACGGAGCGGACCTTCTGAAATGACGCGCTGCTCCTGGTATTTCACGTTGTTGAACAGCACCTGGTCTTTACCGTCCCAGCCACGGAGCGCACCCAGTCCGTAGGTATTGCCTACCCAGAGACAATCATCGCCCGAACCAGCCTGAATCTGCTCTTCTGAAGGATAGAACTGCGTATCCTGAACCACCAGTCCCTTGTTGATTTTTCCATAAAGGTCGATGGTTTGACGATGGTCGAAATAAACACGCATGGCAACCAGTTCACTTTCGAAGCAGATGCCATGAGAATGGACGTAGTGATAAGGGTCCTTGGTCTTCTTATCAAACGAGATGCTGCGCAGATAAATATCCTGCCTGTTCTTAGCCAGCTTCCTGTTTCTGCTAGGCAGACAGAGTTCGGCAAAGGTACGAGCCGGATACTGTGCCTGCTCGCCCTCACGATAGAGATGCACCTGATAGGTCTTGGTTTCTTTCTTGCCCAAATCGGCAAGGAAACAGAGTTCATCGTTGGTACAATCGCGGTTGGTGTCGTCGAGCTGTGAAGGAATCTCCTTACCGTCAACGGTTACTACAGCGCGCTGAATGTCGCCGATAGCGCCCAACTTGCTGAGATCTACCACCACCGGAGCATCGGTTCTTGCCACCTTGGAAGGATTGGAAACCGACACCTGGAAATTAGCCTGCGCCTGGGCTGACAGAACCATCAGCGAAACCAGCACCATCATCATTTGTTTTTTCTTCATAGATTTTTTTTAAGTTTGTTTATTAATAGTCTATTCATGTTTCGCAAGTAAGCCCCACACGCCCTGAAAGGGCAGAAGCTCCTAGCCCAGGGCATCGCCCTGGGTGTTTATGGGCGCAAACCTGTCGCCCTGTAAGGGCAAAAGCTTTAAAATACCTGGCAATATACAAAGCTTTTGCCCTTACAGGGCGCCTTACTGATTGCCATTATACCCAGGGCGATGCCCTGGGCTAGGAGCTTCTGCCCTTTCAGGGCGTGCTGTTTCTGGAGCTTTTGGGCCTTCAGCCCGTACTTGAACCACATGCGAAACTTCAGTAACCGAAGTTAAATATAGTATTCTGCCGAATCAACCAAACCGGCTCTCAGCGCATATTTCGTAGCCTCGTGAACGTTGTTTACGCCCAGCTTGCGGAAGATGTTCTTGCGGTGGGTATTGACCGTATGGAAGCTGGAAAAGCGCTTCTCGGCTATTTCTTTCGTCGTCATTCCCAGCGCAATATCCTTCAGAATCTCTGTCTCGGTCTTGGTGAGGTTGATTTTCTCCTGCTCCTCCTGTTTCGGAGCCAGAAGTACCTCCATCATGCGCTGGCAGACAAAACGGTTGCTTGCCACACAGAAACGTATCGCCTCCTTGATTTCCATTAGCGAACACTCCTTCAGCAATACGCTGAACTGCGTACTGCTGGCGATGAGAATCTTCACGAAATCGGCACTCAGATCCTCACTGAACAGTAGCCAGCGCGTGTATGGGAAACGCTGGTTTAAAATAAGTAACTCGGCAGCATCATTGATGTCGAAAAGGGTATAGTCGAGTATTACAACCGTATCCTCATTCTCCTTTAAGGCAAGCATCAGTCTGCCTTGTCTTCGATGGTCCGGGTTTCCAAACCCTCTATCTTACTGATCACATAGCTCAATCCGGCTCTTGTGATGTCCTGTTTGTCTGCTAATAGAATCTTCATTGTGTTTACTCTCTTATATGTTGTTTATATATGTACGCAGATGCTTGATGCAGTAAAAATACTGCATCAAGGCATCTTTTTTTCTTATTAGAATGACATGAGGAAGCCCATACGGATTCCCCATTTTGAGATGTTTGCATGGTCATAATAGTTGAGGCGGCGAACATAATCGATTCCGAAGAACTTGAAGATGTTGTGCACGCCGGCTACAAACTCCCAGTATGGCGTCTTGCCAAAGGTATAGGAGTTGGTAGGGAACTTGAAGAGCTTCTCATCATTGAGGTTCTTGCTCGGGTCGTTCTTGCTGGTCAAATCGCCCCAAACTCCCTTGATGGCTACATATTCACGCCACTTCAGCTTCTTGATGAGCGGAATGCGGTTGAGCAGCTTGCCGTTCATATCCCAGGCTACTGACCAGAACAGCTGGCGGTCGCTCAGGAACTCCCAGTCCTTCATCATGCTGATGGTTGCCTCCTGCTCGAAGAGAGAGAGGTTGACCGGTGGTTGGATGAGCATGGTGAAAGGCACTTTGCTCCACTGCGCCTTGCCCACGATATTGAAATCCATATAGCCAAAGCTTCCCAGCCACTGGCGCTTGTAAATGCCCAGCGTGGTGAGGTTGCTCTGATACTGGCCGCCCATGAATCCGTCTAAGCCCATGGTGTGGCGAAGCGAGATTTCAGGACTGTCGAGGTTGATTGGCAGGCGCTGCTGCTTGGTGTTGACATAGGTGACACCTGGGTTGTAATCTAAGCCTACACTCGCCTCTGTGGTGCGTATCTTGCGTATTTCCTCGCCGTCGCTCACCCTGTAGTAGTGGAGATTGCCCACGGTGCGGTTGCTCTGCCAGCGGAGGCTGGTGTCGAAGCGGAAGCCCAGTCGGTTTCGTAGGTGAAGGTCACCTTCTGGCGGTGATACTGATACATCTGGTCCTGCGTAGTGGCACGGAGGGTCATGAAGAAGTTGTCCTTGTTGTGCAGCAGGTTATCATCAGATGGAGATGTAATATCATGCCCCAGTTCGAAGGTAAGCTTGCGCATCGGGAACTCGAACGGACTGTTCTTCTTCTTGTTGAACGAATAGGTGAGCACATGGCCGTAATACCACTTGTTGCTCTTCAGACCGTAGGCGCCGTAACCATCCCAGAAGAAGTGAGGGTTGAGGGCCGCCATCGTTCTGCCCGCCAGACGCAGGCGCACACCGTCTACGTAGTTGTTGGAGAGGAACGTGTTGATAGGTCCGAGGTCGAAGAGGCTGCGGCGGTCGTTGATGATGCTGTCTCTTTCAACACCCAGACTGTCTTTCACCGTTACCTTTTTGCCCTTGGTATGAGCCACTTCCACATAGTTCTCCATCAGGCTCTCACACCGAAGATGATGTATTTGAATCCCTTGGAGTTCTCCATGCGTGGATAAAGCTGTCCATCGACGATTCGCTCTTCGTGAGGCCCACCTGCCGGTATTTGTTCCAGTAAGCCTCATCGCGGTTCATCGCATCCATATCGTGCCTGATCTTCGCCTTGCCCTTGAAGAGCTGCTTCGGCAAGGCATCGAAGGCATAATCGGTGATTCGCGTGTTTCGCACCACCAGCAGGTCCTGAAGGAGCTTGTTGACGTGCAGTTCGGCTATCATATCGTCTTTAGAGAGCACCCACTCGCCGTTGTCGAGCTTGGTGTACTCCTGTTCAATCTTCATGTCAGTAACCCAGTTACATCGCTGTTGTGAGGCATGTAGAGGTTACATTTCTTCACGTGCAGGCTGCTGTCGGCAAGCACATAGAGCTCGCCTCGGAATCCGAAGTCCTGGCTGTTGGCTGGGATAAACTGCAGATGGTAGCACAGGTCTCTTTCCACATACACCGTATCTTCGATGTAATAATGGTAGAAGCTGATGGCAGTTCTGCCGATAGGAGACGGGAAGGGATACTGCAGCAGGCGCACGTAATCATCGTAGATGTCCACATCGGTGAACACCTCTTTCAGGGCGGTGTTGAGAATCTCTCCGGTCTGGATTACCTGTCCGATTCCATTGCTCTGCTGACCCTTGATGATGTCCTTTTCGGTCTTCGGATCTTTGCGGTAAATATGCTGTGAAACCGTCTCGTCGATGCTGACAGGCAGGGTGAGTTTTCCGTTGTACGGAGAGGTTTCTACCTGGTCGAGGAGATACTGGCGGCGCTGGAAAAACTTGCTCTCCAACTGCTCTTTCTTCAGGTCGTTGAGCGCGAGTGTAATCTTCTGATACTTATCATATTGCACATAGTCGTGGTTGCTCAGGTCGCTCTTTTTCTTGGCAGCAATCACGCGCCGCATCAGTTCTACGGCAGGATTATCCTTACGCTTGTAGCGGCCTTTTTTCGATTTTACCACCACTTCGGTAAGTTTGTGCGTATCGTCTTTCAGTTTGATTTCCAGAAAGTTGGTCTTTTCGTCAACCTTCACCGATGTGCTCTTGTAGCTCAGTGCGCTTACGGTGAGCATGAGTCCCGGCTTCTTTTCGATGGTAAACTTACCTTCTCCGTTGCTGGAAACCGCGATTTTATGTCCTTTGTATTGCACGCTTGCATACGGTACGGCAAAACCGTCGTCATCGATGACACGGCCTGTTATCTTCTGCTGAGCCATCATCTGAAGCGTAGAAATCATCAGAAGGATGACTGTAAAATACAACTTTTTAATACCTTTCATTTTTTATACCTTATTATATATAGGGGCTTCAAGCCCATGATTTAATCTTTTCAGGATGCAAAGTTATAACATTATTCGTAAATAGACGCAAAAACCTATTCATTATTTCAGTTTTTTATGAGATTTTCAGAAAAAGGCTTCCATGCAGTTCCTTCTGCTGCCTGTTCTTGCTCTTCGCCGTGCGAGCCTGAGTGGTATAAAACCCCTTCATATTGCTCTATTTCACCTGTTTATCTGTCAATATCTGATGAAATTCAGAAAAATATAAGAAAACTATTTGGTTAATTTAATTTTTTAGCGTAATTTTGCACACTGAAATTTAAAGAAGAAACGCCCTTCTGTGGGCTTATTAAACATTAAGAGAATGAATAACAAGGGAAATCTTACCGACGAGCGGCCTCCTTTGCTGCCCGTCATCATAGGCACCGGTTTCGGCAGTGGCTTCTGGCCTTGGGGACCGGGAACGGCTGGCTCTGTATTGGCAACCCTCATCTGGGCAGCCCTGGCTTACGGACTCGGTATTACGGGCGAGAGTCTGCAGAGCATCACCTTCTTTCTCGTCATTGTTTCCACTATTCTGGGCACTTGGGCAACAGCGCAGTTGCAGCCTTACTGGGGCGAGGATCCCAGCCGTGTGGTCATCGATGAGATGGCTGGCGTGTGGATTCCCCTGTCGTTGCTGACTCCGCTTACCGCTCAGGGCGATGTGAAAGATGCCTGGTGGTGGGCATTGGTGGCACTTGTTCTCTTTCGCTTCTTTGATATGGTGAAACCGCTGGGCATCAAGAAACTGGATAACAGGCAGGGTGCCTTCTATGTGATGGCTGATGATCTGCTGGGCGGCTTCTATGCAGCCGTTTCTTTAATCATCATCAAAATCATACTGGTTTCGGCTGGACTCATCTAGTCTGGCATTTCTTAAAGAAACAAATTCTTAAACAGACATTTCTTGAACAGACAATAAAAAATAGATAAAAATATGAATTATAGAGATTTCTTACAAAAAGTTATCTATGCCATCATCAATCCACTTATCAAGGGGATGATAGCAGTAGGTATTACTCCTAACATTGTCACCTTCGTAGGATTCCTGGGCAATATCGTGGCAGCCGGTTTCTTCCTCGATGCTGCATGGATGCTCGGAACAGAGCAGGCTGACTATGCATCTTGCATGGTTACTGTAGGATGGGGTGGATTCATCATCCTGGCAGCCGGTCTCTTCGATATGATGGATGGCCGATTGGCACGTATGAGCGGCAAAAGCAGTCTCTTCGGTGCACTCTGGGATTCTACACTCGACCGCTACAGCGAACTGGTAAGTCTCTTTGGCATCTGCCTCATCTTCGTACGTATGCAGGGCGATATGACCTGGTTCTGGATGGGCGTAGTCACCTTTGCAGCGATGATCGGTTCTGTGATGGTAAGTTATGTCCGTGCCCGTGCCGAGGGTTTGGATATTGAGTGCAAGGTAGGTTTCATGCAGCGTCCTGAGCGCGTTGTCGTTACTGCCGTTACTGCGATGATTACCGGCTTTACAGGCAATATCTGGTGGCTGGCTGGCGGCATGATTCTGATTGCCGTTCTGGCAAACATCACCGCTTTCTGGCGCATCTGGCATTGTTATGTTGTGATGAACGCTCATAAATAATAAACTCAAGTTCTATCAATAAAAAGTAGAAAAAAGTGTTTAGTATCTATCTGATTATCCTCCTGGCGGTACTCGCAGCCTGGAAGAAGACACGCCGTTTTGCCTTCTATTTTCTGCCTTGGTTCCTCTTCGGAATCATCTACGATTCGATGCGCCTTTATCCTAACTATATGGTGAACGATATTGACGTGGCGAATCTCTATCATGCAGAAAAGTCGCTCTTCGGCATTGCAGCTTCATCCAGCGCAGAACTGCAGGCTGTAGCCGACCATAGCCAGCTGATGATTCCGGGCGAATTCTTCAAGGTTCACCATTGCGGTTTTGCTGATTTCTGGGCAGGCATCTTCTATCTCTGCTGGGTTCCGGTGCCTATCGCCTTTGCCCTTTATCTGTATCTTACGAAACAGCTTAAATGGTTCAGACGTTTCTCCTGGGCTTTCTTGCTGGTGAATGTCATCGGCTTCATCGGCTACTACATCTATCCGGCTGCTCCGCCCTGGTATGCGATGAACTATGGCTTCGAGGCTGTGCTCAATACACCGGGCAATGTGGCTGGTCTGGCAGATGGGACGAAATGACCGGACTGCACGTGTTCCACGGACTCTATGGCAAGAATGCCAATGTCTTTGCTGCCGTGCCTAGTCTGCATGCTGCCTATATGTTCCTCACCACGATTTATGCTGTGATGAGCCGTAAACGCTGGTATACGGTGGTGCTCTTCGCCTGCATCTGTCTGGGCATCTGGTGGACGGCAGTCTATTCCGGTCATCATTATATCATCGATGTCATGTTGGGTATTCTTACTACGATAGTAGGCGTACTGCTAATGGAATCCAAGAGATTATGGGCAAGATTAAAGAAGAACTCGTAACCTTCGGCAAGGCGGAACTGACTGCCTCCTGCGCCTCAGTGGTAGACTTCGGATTGGCATTTTTCCTCTCAGATATCATCGGCATTTATTACGGACTTGCCAATGCGCTGGGAGTGATAAGTGGCGGCATTATCAACTGCATACTGAATTACCGTTATGTGTTCGGCGATTCCAAGAGCAAGAAAAAGAGTGTAGCCTGGCGCTATTTTATCATCTGGGGCATCAGCTGGATGCTCAATTCGGGCGGCACCATCGCCCTGACCGAATTTCTGAATGCGCACGAACATATTCAGCTGCATTATATGATTCCGAAGAGTATTGTATCTCTGCTGGTAGCGATATTCGTTAACTATCCCGGACAGAAGAAATTTGTTTTTAAGCAGTAATAACCATATCAGATGGGGGCAGTATTCAGTATGTGCCCTCATCTTTTTTGTATCCTGTTTTTTGTATCCTGGCAGGTAATCTGTTGGCATTGGGACATAAAAAAGAGTTTGGATTGTCTCCCGACATTCCAAACCCACGCTTGTTTCTAACTAACTTATTATCAACTATTCATTACTTTTCAGTTTGCAAAAATACGAGTTTTTTTTCTTATAAAATAAATTTTTCAAAAAATTAAATAACTAAACGTTTAGCGATT
>QSCI01000078.1:0-16636 GCA_003463005.1 Segatella copri
TTTTACCACTTTTCGTCACTTTCCCATTTTCTCGTTCCCCCAAAATGACATAAATGGGCTCAGGAGAGATTGTCTATACACGGACAATCTCCCCTGAACCGAAATACTACAAATGAATTGTGACTTTGTAATCACTGCATGTAGATCGAAAGGCCAAACAATAGATGTCGTCGAAAAATTAGCTAACAAATATAATTACCAAGTATACTATGTTTACTTAATGCATGGAGAACGAGCTGACACCAAGTTCCATAACATTTATATTAAGTCAAATGCAGAAGCTGTAATGGAAATAATTAAGCTCATATAGACTCATCAAATAAAAGGTACTTTAATGCCTATTAGAACAAACGCATATCAATTTTATAAAAGGTGTATCCTTATTGCTCAACACAATGGGCAAAGGGATACACCTTTTTTTTATTTATCTCCCTCTCTCTCAAACATTTTCAACCATACAGGTCGAATTCTTTCAGTAGCCAAGTCTTGCCGACTTGTCTTGCACCTTCCAGTATGAGTGGCTTCCTTCCGTGACTGTCTTTCCATTTTAACAATTGGGATATAAGTAGTCTTTCCATACGCTAAAAATTATGTTTTGGCAAAGATACTAATAAACAGTGAATTACGCAAGTAAAATCACATTTTCCTAAGGACTTTTAAGTATATTTATCACATTTTCCTAAGGACTTTTCTGTTAAATCATCACATTTTCCTAAGGACTTTTAGGGGGTTAAATCGAGAATTCTGTCGTAATCTCAGAAAAAAAGCAAGATTACGACAGATTTTCATGAATTTTCTCTTTAATCAGAAACGCTTACGGCTGTGATAGGCACGATGCGGAAGTTGTCCAGTGCAGATTCCCTTTATACCTTATTATATATATATTTAGTATTCGTATAGCTTGATGTGGAGTATTTTGTTGTCTCCACATGAGATGCGGGCATGGCGCCCCTGGTGGTCCTGATCGCCATTATCACGACGGATAAACTGTAATTTGCCGTTTTTGTCTATTTCAACCTGGTCTACATATCCGATACCGATACGCTTACCTTTGAAGGTTGTGGCTTGTGTCTTTGTTTCGGTTCCACCGTTGTCTACAAATCCGTCCTCACCGAGTTTCTTTTCTTCAGCTTGCGCTTTTTCAGTCTTGCTTTGGAAGACTACGACGATTCCATTACCTGCTATGATGTATTCGTTCTTGGCTAGTTTCACAATCAAGCCGCCGCCTTCAGGCCATTTACTTCCATCTGTACCGCGAGGATCCCATGGTAGCGTGAAGAAATGACGGCAGGTCATGGTAATATCTCCATCTTCAATGATGCGCTCTTTATCTTCCTGGTCGAAGAGTAATCCCCAGTTTTTACCCTTTCCCTGATGCTGGAGCAGGAGAGGAGAGAGCTGATTGATAACCTTGTATGAACGTCTGAGACTGTTCTTCACCTTGTAGTTAGCTTCATCGAGAGCAAACGGACTGAAACTGATGGCATCTGTTTCGCCGAAGGTATAATATGCCTTTACGCCGCTATTGATATCGCATTTCACTTCTGGAGTGAAGAAAGGATTGTCGGCACGCTTGTATTTCTCTACCCATCCCTTGTAACCGGTATCATAGATGTCTGGTGCAAAGATGTCGATACTTGGTGCGCCGCATTTCCAGATATCAATCAGATGGGCAAGTGGTCCGGCAGAAGGATATTCGCCTGGTTTTCTGCCACGGCTGTTCATTGCTGCATTTACATACATCGGAATATTGTAGATGGCTTTGCCTGCTGAGGCTAGCTGCTCTACATACTTGGCATAATAATATGCTTGGAATTTCTCGTCAGCATAACGGTCTGTTCCGAAAACTTCTGCCCATGTACCTTTCTTCTTGAGCTTGAGTGCCTTGAGCAATGAAGCAGGAACGGGTTGTCTGTAAGCTTTTTCGGCAAGAGGAGAGTGGTCGCGGGCAGATTCGAGCATGCCGATTTCGTTTTCTACCTGCATCATGATAACGGTATTCTCCTGACTGTCTACTGCTTTAATGTGCTTCATCAGTTCGCAGAATGCTCGCTTGTCTGCTTGAAGCAGGTTATCGCTGAAGGCTGTGCATATCTCTAATGGCTTGCTGTTCTCTGTGAGTGAACGAGGGAAACGCTTGGTGTTTTCCTTTACCCATAGTGGAGCATAGCAGCTCATGGAATTCTTCCAGGCACCAAACCATAGGAAGACAATCTTCAAGTCATGCTTACGGGCAGTTGTGATGACGCTGTCTACAAGTGCAAAATCATATTTGCCCTCATTAGGTTCTACAAATTCCCAATATGCAGGAACGAAGACAGAGTTGACTCCGCTATTCTTCATCTGTTTCAATGCTTTCCTGATGTCGGCAGGACTCGTTGCGGCAGAGTTGCTCAACTCTCCAGCCAGAAGAAGCATCGGCTTGTCATTGACAACAAGCTGGGTTGCAGAGCCTTGCTTCTGCAGTTTCACTCCAGCTTGTATGTTGATGCAGCATAATAATGCAAGAAAAGATAATACAATCTTATTCATAAATCTTCATTTTTGAAAAGGTTTGAAAATACTTGAGACAGGTATTGCGCCATTCCTTTGCATTCTCCAACTGTACATTGAGCAGAGAGTCTGTATGTTGCCATTCCTGCTCATGCCCCTTCATATACTGCTTGGCTGAGGTATGCCAGAAGTCGCGGTATACTTCTACCATCGCCACACCCATGTTGTACTTCAGGCAGAGTTCCTGCCAGAGGGTGCTGCCTGATTTCATCTTGTAAGTCCAAGGCACATGATGGAACCAGAGAAGATATTCTTCAGGACAGGTCTCGATGTTATCATACAGACTGCGATATGGTTCTGGGTACTGACCGACAGCATCTGTGCCCTTGGATGAACGGTCGAAACCTACACCCTGAGCATCAGCCTTGTGATAGTAGACCGGACACCATTCCAAAGGATAACTTGCGATGAAACCATCTGGCTCCGGACCATAGTGGTGATCGAACTTGAAGATATGATGTAAGCCCAATGGCATCATATAGTTGACGCAAGCTTCACGCGAAGTCATCATCATCATCTCTACCGGCTTGGTAAATTTCTCGTCCTGGTTTTCGTAGGTCTGTACGAGCCATTCGTGAGCAATCTCCTCGGCTGTAAGTGAAGGATTCCATGCCAATCTGCCAAAAGCATACCAGTTAGCCTGAGAGAACGGATGACCGCACCAGTTGGCATCATCACCGATATTGGCTACACCTGAAATTCCAACCAGTCTGTCTGGATTAACAAAGCCAAAGAATTCCTTCCACATAGGAGCGAGATAGGTGAGGTGCTTAGACTGACCAAGATATTCCTGGGTAATCTGAAGTTCTGCTATCTGTGGAGTCTGTTTGATGTTGTCGAAGATAGGAGCGTATGGCTCACGTGGCTGGAAGTCGAGCGGACCATTCTTTGACTGTAGAATTACGTTGTCACGGAACTTGCCATCCATACCTTTGAATTCGCTGACAGCTTGCTTTACACGGTCTTCTCCCTTATGGTTAGCACCATATACAAAGCTTCGCCACATGATGATGCCTCCGTATGGTTTGACGGCATCGGCAAGCATGTTGGCTCCATCAGCATGTGTGCGGTGGTAGTCGCCAGGACCAGGCTGCCCTTCAGAATTAGCTTTTACGAGGAAACCGCCAAAGTCAGGGATGGTAGCATATATCTCTTTTGCCTTCTTCTTCCACCACTGCTGAACCTTCTTATCCAGTGGGTCGGCAGTCTTGGTGTAGCCTAAAGCCATAGGTGAAGCGAAGTTGATGCTGAGGTATACCCGGATGCCATAAGGACGCAAGATGTTGGCGATGATCTTCACCTTATTAATATATTCTGCAGTCATCATCTTTGGCGATGCGTTTACATTGTTCAGTACGCTGCCGTTGATGCCCAAAGAGGCGTTGGCACGGGCGTAGGTGATGAGACGGTCGTGCAGACTCTTACTGATGCTGCCACCCTTACCGTTCTTTCCGAGTTTGATTTCTTCCCATTTGAAGATGCTCTTTCCGGCATAGCCACGTTCGATGCTGCCATCGAGATTATCCCAATGGTTGAGAATGCGGAGACCCACTTGTGGTTTCTCTGTCTCATCGATAGCTTTGCTGAAGTTCTGCTGATTACCGCTACCTGTGTTGTAGGCATCAGTGTTCTGAAGTCGAATTAATTCGTAGGCACCATAGAGCAAACCGATAGGATTGCTGGCGGTGATAGTTGCTTCGTACTGAATGTTGTCGCCTTGCTGGGCAGGACGGGCGTAGATGTTATAGCCCTCGCCCAGGTTGAGACTCTTGTCTATCTTGAGCTCAACATTCTTGCCACGCCAGTTGTTTTCCAACTCCTGTTTGGCAATCTTGGCTGTAGCATCATCAGGCAACTGTGAGATGACTTGGCATGAGTTAGCATACTGCTTTCCGAGCCATAACTGTGAACCATCACTCTGTGCAGAAACATGGAGTGATGTAAGTACCGTAAATAATAAAATGAGGTATTTCTTCATATCTTTGCAGATCGTTAGTTTGTATTGTTATTGTTTCTGCTGCAAAGATACGAAAAAATACCTTTTATATATATAGCGGTCGTTTATTTTTCATTTCTCTTTGTTTCAGCATACTCGCTAGGCGACATGCCATAGTGTTTTTTGAACACGGTAGAGAAGTGGGTCTGGTTGTTGAAACCTACAGAGTAGGCTACCTGCGTGATATTAATCTGCCCCTCTTCGATGAGTCGTGCCGCCTGTTCCAGTCGGAGGTTACGGATAAATTCTCCGGCAGAAACACCAGCAATCTCCTTTAGTTTACGGTGGAGCTGTGCACGGCTGATACCTACCTCCTCGGTAAGTTTCTCTACATTGAGGTCGGGATCGGCAAGGTGGGTGTTGATATATTTCATCACGCGTTCCATCAGGGCATCGTTGTTGCCCTTTACCTGAATCTGCTCAATCTTTGCCTTCTGCCCCTGTGCTCCGCTGTATTTGCCGCGGATACGTCGCACATTATCCACCAGGTTGTCGATAAGGATATGCAGCTCTTCCATGTCGAAAGGCTTTGCCAGGAAAGCATCGGCGCCTCTGCGAAGTCCCTCCAACCGGTGTTCCACCTCGCTCTTTGAGGTGAGCAGGATGACAGGAATATCGCTGATGTTGCTGTTACTCTTGATGTTCTTGAGCATCGTGATTCCATCCATCTCCGGCATCATCACATCGCTTATCACGAGGTCGTACTTGCCGGTGAGCAGCATCTTCAAACCCTCCTTGCCGTTGCAGGCACGCTCAAAGCGGTACCAATCGCTCAGTTCTGTCTTGATGTATTGGGCAATCTCGTTGTCATCGTCAACTATCAGGATATTGAAGTTGCGGTTGGCCTGTACTTTCTTTTTGGTAATCTCCTGCTCCTTCTTGTCTTCTTCTTCCAGTATCTCGCCTGGCTGCAGATGGCTGTTGCCCAGCGGAATGCTTACTTCGAAGCAGGAGCCCTTGATGCCGTCGGTACGGTTGTAGGCCTTAATCTTGCCTCCGTGCATTTCTACAAATGCCTTACAGAGGTTGAGTCCGATACCGGTTCCTTCGATATGGAGACCGCTGCTGTTGTTTCCCTGATAGAAACGTTCGAAGAGGCGGTCGGTCTTCTCTTCCTTCAGTCCGATGCCTGTATCTTCTACCCTGATGGTGGCATTCTTTTCGCCTTTACCTATGATAACAGTAATCTCGCCGCCATCAAAGGTATACTTCATGGCATTGGAGAGCAGGTTGGAGATAACCTTGTCAAAGTTGATGCGGTCTATCCAAACCTTCAGCTTGCCTTTATCGCTGCTGAGGCTTTCGTCTTCTTTGAGCTCAAGGGTGATGTTGCGCTCCTGTGCATTGAAGCGGTAGAGCGATACGATGCCATGTAGGAAATCCTTGAGCGGAGTCTCCTGGCAATGGAGATGCATCTGGTTCTTGTCTATCTTCCGCTCATCAAGTATCTGGTTTACCAGAAGCAGGAGGCGCTGGGCATTGCGGTCGATGGTATCGATTTCCTGTTTGCTTTCGGCATCTGTTAATCTTGTTTTCAGCTTGTTGAGCGGTCCCATGATCAATGTCAGCGGCGAGCGGATATCGTGGGTGGCATTAATGAGGAACTGCATCTTGGTCTCTTCCAGGTCTGCCTTGCGGCGGCGCTCGTATGTATAGATAACATACAGGATGACGCTTGCTATGATCAGGAGATAGAGGAGATATGCCTCGGGTGATGCATACCAAGGGTCGCATACCTTGATGTTGATGATGGTAGGATTCTTGGAATATCTGCCATTGCTGGTAGCTCTCACCTCCAGCGTATAGTCGCCCGGTTTCAACTTGTTGAATGCTACGGCATTGGCTCCCTCGTTGGTGCTGTTCCATTTGCCGTCGTTGATGCGGTATTGGAAACTGATATTATCGGTGTTCCTGTAGTTGAGCAGCGAGAACTCCAGAGTGAATGAATTCTGGGAGTAAGGAATGCTGAAGTCTTTGACCATACAGTTGATTGGCTTTCCGTTGATGATGAAGTTGGTGAGATGTACATCTCCCAGTTCCATCTTCTTGGCTCTGACAACGTTAGGATAGAAGGTTGTGATACCATCACTGGTTCCGAAGGCGATAAGGTCGCTGGCGGTATGCATGGAAGAGCCCAGCACGTACTCACGGGTAGTAAGTCCGTTGCCGTTGATGTGCCCGATAAACTGTCTGTTCTTCTGTTCGTACTGCCAGATGCCCATGGTTGTACTTACCCACAAGTCACCCTTCTGGTCTTTGATGATGCTGCATACCTGCTTGCCTTTCAACGCTTCCGCATGAGGGAAGTTCTTCGTCTTGTTGCTCTTTCTGTCAAACAGATAGAGTCCTTCTTCGGTACCGATGATAATATCGCCGTTCTTTCCTTCGCAGATACCATTCGCCTGTCTGTCTTTCAAAATGTTGAGCCATCCGAAATCCTTGAAACTGAGCGTTTTGGTATTGAGACAGGAAACTCCATTAGAGGTTCCTATCCATAAATGGCCTGTATGATCGAGCGCCATGCTTCGTACCCAGTCGTTGCAGAGAAATCCTTTATCGCCTCTTTGCTGCATATTCAGAACGGTAACCTTGCCGCTTTCCACATTATATATATATAGACCTTTGCTGTATACAGAAATGTAAAGGTTGCCCTGTGCATCGTCGGTCATACAGTAGATGCCGGCGCTGGTAAAGGTGAGTTTCTGCTGGTATGTACCTGTATGAGGGTTGTAGCTGTAGAGTGCGCTGCCATTGCTGATCCAGTAATCGCCACGTCGGTCTTTATAGATGATGCAGGTACCTGCAGGTGACTGAGGGTGGGCGATAATCTTGCCTGAAGCATCAAAACAGAACACACCACTGTTCTGTACCGTACACCATGTTTCACCATTTTCGCCTTGTGCAATAGATGAAACGCTGCTGCCGATGATGTAGTTCTGTGCAGAGAAACTCCAGCTGTTGAAAGCCTGCTGGCGCTGGTTGATCAGGTACAGACCTTTGTTGTAACATCCTATCCAGAGATTGTTGTCCTTATCTTCGATGATATCGTTGACGAAGGCGGTAGCCAGATTGAAACTGCTGTTGCTGTTCTCCAACTGTTCTACCCTGTTGCTTCCCTTTCTGATCATGAGAACACCATGTTCAGAGGTGCTGATATAGAGGTTGCCTTCGTGGTCGAAGGTAGCATTGTTGATGGTTACATTATTCTGATAACCGCCAAAGTCGTAGCCGGCATCAGCGATGCGGCCTGTCCGGTAATCATAATAGACGATGCCATACATACAGACGATGAGCATGGTCTGCGGACGATGCTGGATGAAAGCCACAGGTGCTCCGCATGGCGATTTGAAGTCTTTGCGCTGCACCTTGCCTTGTTTCTTGATGAAACGGGTGAAGATAGAAAGGTGGCTACTCTGCCAGAGATAATGATGCTTATCTTCGTAGATATGGGTAAAGAATACATCAGAATCGCGCTCAGCGTATTGCCTTTCCTGTCTGATAGCGAAAAGATGTTCGCTTCCTTTCCGGGTATTTCTGTCTTTTACAGAATAGAGACCATATCCTGCAGTACCCAGCAGGATATCGCCATTGTGACTTTCTACCATAGAATAGATACGTGGCTTTCTGCCATCAGGAAACTGGAGACGGGTGAAATCGTTCGTCTCATAATTATAGCGCATCAGTCCCTTGGCACAACCTATCCACAGGTTACCTTTCTTATCTACCAGCAGGTCGGAGATAATGTTGTCAGTAATGGAGGTTGTATCTTCTTCGTTGTGCAGATAGTTGGTAAAGCGGTAGCCGTCGAACTTGCTGAGTCCGTATTCGGTTCCCACCCAGATATATCCGTATTTATCCTGCACAATGCAGTTGATAAGCGAACTTGACAGTTTGCCCGATGTGAAAAGTTCACCACTGTCAGCCCATACCATGAGCGAGATGGTGATAGCGAAGAGTGCCGTTAGGCAATGTCTGATATGCTTCATATTTTCTGTCCGTTTTCTTGTTTAAAATAGGTTGTTACGGCTGCAAAAATAACAAAAAACAATGAAAGAAACAAATTCTAATGCAACAAAATGTTTCATTTCTTTTTGTTTCTTTATCTTTTTGTGCCCTTTTTGCAAGTATGAAACAAATAGAAAAGTAATGGTAACTATTAAATACCTGTTATTTCATTACTTATCAGTAAATTTGCATCGTCAACAACAATAGAAACATTAAAAGCATCATAATAACAATGAATAGACAAGCAATCAAAATCTTATCGCTGGCGCTCGTATTGGCTACGTCAAGTTCTGTAGCTTTTGCCCAGAAGGTATGGAAAGGAACTTGGGCTACTGCAGTGGAATGGACAGGTAAAGGAGATATGCCTAAGGAAAGCTTGAGCAACCGTTCTTGCCGACAGATAGTTCATGTATCTTTTGGAGGAGAGGAACTCAGAGTGAAGCTCAGCAACGAGCAGAGTAAGGAGCCGGTAGAAATCAAATCGGTGTATATTGCAGATACTGATGTTCCAAGCAATTGGGGAATCAATGCCAAGACGGTGAAGTATCTCAAGTTTAATGGCAAGAAGAATGTAACCATTGCTCCGGGCAAGGCTATCTTCTCTGATGATTTGAAATATGCCCTGAAAAGTGGACAGCGCCTTACGATTACCATCGACTATGGCAAGCAGACTCCAGTGAATGCAACATCCCATCGTGGTTCGCGTACTACCTCTTATATAGTAAGTAATGTAAAGGGCAAGGCGGTGAAACCTGCAGATGCAGCTTTCGATAAGCAGGAGAAGGCTGACCACTGGTACAATCTTTCTGCCATTGATGTGAAGACCGATAAGGCTACCCCTGTGGTAGCTATCCTCGGAAACTCTATTACCGATGGTCGTGGAAGTACTACTAACCATCAGAACCGCTGGACCGATTTCCTCTCGGATGCCCTGAATGCAGAGAAACCATATGGCGTGTTGAATCTCGGAATCGGTGGCAACTGTGTGGTACAGGGCGGATTGAGCGAACCGGCCATGAAGCGTTTCGACCGTGATATCCTGGGGCAGACAGGTGTGGATAAACTCATCATCTTCGAGGGAACCAACGATATCGGTTGCTGCAGCGGAAATTATGAGCATGTAACAGATACCCTGATTGCCTGCTACAAGGTGCTGATAGCGAAAGCCAAGGCAAAGGGAATCAAGGTGTATGGCGGAACCATCACCCCAACCAAGGGAAACGGCTGGTATTCTTACTGGCATGAGGCGATGCGACAGACCGTGAACGAATGGATCAGAAAAAGTGGTGCCTTCGACGAGGTCATCGATTTCGATGAGCTGACCCGCGATCCGAAAGACCCTCAGCGTCTGAAGGCAGAGTATTCTGACGACTGGCTGCATCTCAATCCGAAGGGATATGAGGCAATGGGCAAGTTTGCCGCAGAGAAATTGAAGTAAATATATTATATGCATCTTTTATGTTATATATATAATAAGGTGTAAACTTAATGACAGAATAAAATATGGAACAGACATCTGTAACACAGGAATCTAAGGGATTCTACAAACTGAATTGGCTACAACGCATCGGATTCGGATCTGGCGACTTGGCGCAAAACCTCATCTACCAGACCATCTGCATGTATCTGTTGTTCTTCTACACCGACATCTATGGACTTAATCCTGGTGTTGCTGCCACCATGTTCTTGGTGGTTCGCTTGGTCGATGTACTCTGGGACCCGTTGGTGGGAACTTATGTAGATAAGCATAATCCACGTTGGGGTAAGTATCGTTCATATCTCGTCCTGGCGGGTTTGCCACTCACCGTACTTGCCATCCTCTGTTTTTGGAATGGTATGGAAGGACAGACAGAAACCATCAAACTCATCTATGCCTATGTAACATACGTAGGCTTGTCTATGCTCTATACATTGATCAATGTACCTTACGGAGCCTTGAACTCTTCGCTGACTCGCGATACAGACGAAATAACCATTCTTACCTCTGTACGTATGTTTATGGCAAATGTGGGTGGACTCTGTGTATCGGCAGGTGTTCCAATCCTGGTAGCCATGCTCGCAGCAGCCAAGGATCTCCCTATCGAGATGGCACTCTTCATGGGTTTGGGCTCTTTGCCATCTTTCATCTTTATGCCACTGGTTCCTGCCATCAAGAAAAAGGTGGGCAAGAAGAATATGTTCTACATCTTCCTTACTGTGGCTATCGTGGGTATGGCGATGCTTTATATCATCAGCAAGATGGGATCTGTAAAGGATCATATCACGCTGGTTTATATCGCTCAGTTCATCAAATCAACAGGCGTAATCGTAGCTACAGGATATATGTGGGCTCTGATTCCAGAGGTTATCTCTTTTGCAGAATATACCAGCGGCAAGCGTATTGCCGGCATCGTCAATGCCCTGACCGGTATCTTCTATAAGGCAGGTATGGCTCTGGGTGGTGTTATTCCTGGTGCAGTTCTTGCATGGACCGGTTATCAGGCAGCAGCTGCTCAGGAGGGCAACTCTCTTCCTACCGACAGTAATGCTTGGTTTGTTGCCATGCTGATTTTTGCCCTGGTAGGTTTCGCCCTTCTGGTATTCTGCTTTACCCAAACCAAGGAGCGTGTGGTAATGGACGAGAAGGAAACCAAGAATGTTAAGGTGAGTGACCTGTGGACAGAATTCTTCCATAACCGTCCTCTCCGTATCGTGGCACTCTTCTTCATTACAGCCTTCGCCATGATGTCGGTAGGTAATGCTGCCGGTGCTTACTTCATGAACGATTTGGAGCAGCAGACTCCTCTGGCACAGGAGGGTATCCGTTGGCTGGTATGTGTGATTCCTGCCATCTTGCTGGGTTTGGCGATGTTCATCATCTCTAAATATGAGTTGACCGATGAGGTCATCGACGACATCAACAAGAAGATTGAGGCCCGACACAAGGGAGAAAACTAGATACTATAATTATTAACGAGAAAAATAGATATAAGATATGAAAAAGATCACAACTCTGGCACTGGGCTGATGCTTGCTTCAACAGCTTTCGCTCAAAAAGCGAACTCAGTAGCTCAAATCCCAACATTCCAGGAAACTATGGGTAAGTACTTCCTGGTAGGTGCTGCCATTAATACCGATTTGCCTGATGGACAAGACCCTGCAGGTGAGGAAGTAGTGAAGAAACAGTTTAACCAGGTAGTTGCCGAAAACTGTATGAAGGGTGAGAAGAATCATCCGGAGGTGAATCGCTTTGATTTCACTGATGGCGATAAACTCGCTGACTGGGCAGAGAAGAACGGCAAGACCTTGATCGGGCATTGTCTGGTTTGCATTCTCAGCCACCTAAGTGGATGTTTACCGATGATAAGGGTAATCTGGTAAGCCGTGAAGTGCTTATCGGCAGAATGTATAACCATATTATGAATGTGGTTACTCATTATAAAGGTAGAGTAAAGGGTTGGGACGTTGTGAACGAGGCTTTCGAGGATGATGGCTCTTACCGCAAGTCTCTATATTATAAGATTATCGGTCCGGAGTTCATCGAACTGGCTTTCCGCTTTGCGCATGAGGCTGACCCTAACGTAGAACTCTACTACAATGATTATTCTACTTCGAAGCCAGCCAAGCGAGAGGCTATCTGCAAACTGGTTCGCGATTTGAAGGCGAAGGGTCTCCGCATCGATGCAGTAGGTATGCAGAGCCACAATGGTTTTGATTATCCTGACTATGCTGAGTATGAGAAGAGCATCGAGGCTTTTGCTGGTGAAGGCGTGAAGGTGATGCTGACGGAGTTGGATATGAACATGCTTCCTAATCCGGAAGGATTCGGCGGAGCGGAAATCAGTCAGAAGTTTGAACTTCAGAAGAAGTACAATCCATACGTGAAGGGACTTGACAAGAAGGCGCAGAAACTCTTCAATCAGCGTTATCTCGATCTCTTTAAGATTGTAGAGCGTCACAAGGATGTCATTAGTCGTGTTACCTTCTGGGGTGTCAACGATGGTCACTCTTGGTTGAATGGCTGGCCTATCCCTGGCAGAACCAACTATCCGCTGCTCATCGACCGCAACAACGAGGTGAAGCCAGTGGTGAAGGAAATCGTCAATCTCTTTAAGTAAAATCTCTTTAGATAATATTGTACATCTCTTAAAATAATAAACAACAATGAAAGCAAGATATTTGTTCCCAAAGGATTATATGGCAGACCCATCTGCCAATGTGTTTAACGGTCGCCTGTATGTTTACCCATCTCATGACTGGGATAGCGGCGAATGCTTCGACGATGATGGCGGTCACTTCCAGATGAAAGACTATCATGTTCTCTCTATGGACGACGTGATGGAAGGTGAGGTAACCGATCATGGTGTGATTCTCGACGTGAAGGATGTGCCATGGGCTGAGAAGCAGATGTGGGACAACGATGTAGTAGAGAAGGATGGCAAGTACTATCTCATCTTCTCTGCCAAGGATTATAATGGTGTGTTCCATCTAGGTGTGGCTGTAGCTGATAAGCCAGAAGGTCCTTTCATTCCGAATGCCGACCCTATCCGCAAGTCATACAGCATCGACCCTTGTGTGTTCAAGGATGATGATGGCAAGATTTACTGCTACTTCGGTGGTATCTGGGGCGGTCAGCTTCAGTGGTATAAGGACAACAAGGCTCTGAAGGATGAGTATCTCCCTGAAGGCAAGGAGAACCCATTGCCATCTCGTGTAGCCATGATGACGGATGATGTGCAGCAGTTTGCTGAAATGCCAAAGCCTGTTGTCATCGTTGACGAAGAGGGTAATGTATTGCCAGCTGATGATCCACATCGCTTCTTCGAGGCCAGCTGGATGCATAAGTATAAGGGCAAGTATTACTTCAGCTACTCTACCGGTGATACTCATTATCTCTGCTATGCTGTAGGTGATAATCCTTATGGTCCGTTCACTTACAAGGGTGTTATCCTGGAGCCTGTAGTAGGTTGGACAACCCATCATAGCATCTGTGAGTACAAGGGACAGTGGTATCTGTTCCATCACGACTGCGTGCCATCAAATGATACAACCTGGCTTCGCAGCGTAAAGGTGGCTCCTCTCTTCTATGATGAGGATGATAACATCTTGCCGGTTCAGCCTGAATAAGAGTATTATAATTTTTAGGTTTATAATAGTTTTGATGAATAGTTGATATATAAGTTAATGTTAGTTTAGAAGGAACGGCATCTTCGTGAGGAGATGCCGTTTTCACATATATGCCTTTTCTTTCTTTTCTTCTCTTTCTGTTTTCTCTTACTTTTCATCTAATGTTATTTTTAAGTTATTTCTATCATTTTATAGGAGATTTCGGATATTTTTGTTTACCTTTGTGCCCGTAAACCATAAAAAGAATAATTTATGTTGAGATTACTTTTAAGGCTTTGGTGGTTGCAGCAGCGCCGTAACTTCCATAAGCGAGATGCCTTCGTGGCGTGCTACATCATCTTCCTGTATGTGGTGATGGGCGTGAGCTTCTTTCTCAGCTTCACCGAGAATGGGGGAGAACTTGGGGGCGAAGACATGCCTGCCCTGTTGGGAGCCGGTATCGTTGTCGGTATGCTGATTCCAGACATCATCATGAAGATGGTGATGAAGCGGGATATTACGGCGATGGATGATTACGTGAAGTCGCGACCTGTGCCGGAGAAAATCTGGAACAAGTTCCTGCTCACCACCAATCTCGTGAGCTTCTGGAACTATGTGCTTCCAGTGCTTATGCTTCCTGTATTTATCTATTTCCTGCCTGTAGGTCAGGTTATTGCCAGTTTCTTTCTGTTTCTGGCGTTCTCTTATATTGACGGCATCTACATCACCTGCTACCGCAAGGCAACAGAGTGGATTCTGAAATGGCCCTTGATATTGGGATGGATGGGAATGTTTGCCGTGCTGATAGGATATATGTTTGTGAGTTCCTTTTTCCCGGTATGGATGGGATGGGCGGGTATCTTCTTCCTTGCCGGAGCGGTATTCGCCGGACTTACCATCTATCTCTATCACGAAAAGATTTATAACGAGCAGAAGCAGAAGGTTTCCAGGTTCCGTGGTTTCAGCCATATCAACCTCTTCAGTCTGCAATATATCGGCACATTGAGAGCAAAGCGTGTCCGTACGATGGTGATTATGATTGCTGCCATCTTCCTTTTCGATGCCTATCTCTTTGCCTTGCTTCCGACAGAAGCGGGACAGGAAATGGGGGACAAGGTGGCTATGACTACCCTCTATGTAGCGGGTGCCATCCTGCTGCCATCGGTGGTGTTGTCGCAGTGGACCTTTGGTATTGAGGCAAACTTCTTCCATGGTTTGATGACCAAGCCTGTCAAGGTTAAACAGATGCTGCAGAATTGCTACTATTATTATATGGTGGTGAGTGCTGTCGCCTTGTTGCTCACCCTTCCGTTCCTTTTCCTGCAGGTAGGAATCGGAATCCAGGTGCTTATCAGCGGTTTCTGTCTGGCTGTATTCATCAATCTCTTTAATCTGCCTACGGCACTCTTCTCTTCCCGTCTGGAGATATTCCAGACTTCCATGTTCAGCATGCAGGGAGCTAATCTGAAGATTAATCTTTATGCCATCGCCTTTCTCTTCCCGCTGGCTGGTGTCTGTGCTGTCTATTATTTCTTCGGTGAGACGGCATGGTTTATCACCTGCATAACGCTGGCAGTCTTCAGCATCGCCATCCACAAATGGTTCATCGCCAAGATAGCTGCCATCTTCGAGAAGAACAAGTATAAGCGCATGGAGAAGTTTATGGAAAGCTAAGTAAACATTAAACACTACACATTAAACATTAGAATAATGGATATCAAGATTCAGAATCTCAAAAAGATATATAATGGCAATACCGTACTCGATATTGATAATCTGGGTGTTGCAAAGGGCGAGCTGATAGGACTCGTAGGTAATAATGGTGCGGGCAAGACCACCTTGCTCCGTCTGATTCTCGACCTGATTCAGGCTGATGACGGTTTCGTGGAAAGCAATGGACAGAAGGTGAACGAGAGTGAGACCTGGAAGGAATATACCGGCAGTTACATCGACGGTAGATTCCTCATCGACTTCCTCACCCCTGAGGAATACTTCGATTTCATCGCTGATGTTTATCACATTGACGATGAAACCCTGCAGGAGCGATTGGCTCAGTTTGAGGGCTTTATGCACGATGAAATCATGGGAACCAAAAAGTATCTCCGCGATTTTTCTCAGGCAACCGCCAGAAGATTGGTATCATCGGAGCGATGATCATCAATCCGAAGGTTCTTCTCCTGGATGAGCCTTTCAACTATCTTGACCCATCTTCTCAGATGACTATCGCCCACATGATTCAGCGTATCTGCAAGGAGCAGGGCACCACGGTCATTATCTCCAGCCACAACCTCAACTTCGTTGCCGACATCTCCTCCCGCATCCTCCTGCTGGAGAAAGGCAAGCTGGTGAAGGATCTTCCTAATGTCGATGGTGCTGCCATCGCCGAACTCAACGAGTACTTCGGTATTCAGGCGGAATAAGAACACGATATTACATAGATAAATCTCTCTCTCTCAGAATCGCCAGCGAAGCAACAGAATAGGTTCCTGGCGATTCTTTTTTTACAGAACTTTCGCATATGGTTTAAGAACGGGCTGAAGGTTGCATCAGCGTAGTGTATGAACGAAGAAAAGTTAAAATAATTAAGTTAAATTATAAACACGGACAAATTGAATTTGTCCGGCTTTTTTGTCCGGGTGTTTGTAAATGGTTAAAAATTCGTGACTTATGGACTGTCGGGCAGTTTGTCCGGACAAATTCAATTTGTCCGTGTTATTTTCTTTGCTTTTATCTCTATGTTTTCCACTTCGGAACTCATAGACTTAGGAGTCATAAAACTATGAGTTGGTTTTGTTAACATAAAGCTCTAAAGCAGCCAAAGGAGAATAAGAGAGGTTGGAACGTAAACAGTTGGGAATGAGTAGATTTGCACAAAGTTGCCAAATTGGCATAAAGCAAGCGAGTGAGGAATATTGAAGTAGTTCAGTTACTAAATCGTGAGCCACAGTTACCTATGCAAAACAGGTAACAATGCGGAAAGGCAACTTTGTGCATCAA
>QSCI01000079.1:0-15666 GCA_003463005.1 Segatella copri
TGCGTGCAAAGATACAAAATCAAATCGAATACACTATAAAAAGTCCGTAAACTTTTGAGTATTAATAACTTATTTAATAATCGTCTCGTTTTAACGGGACACTAGTGAATTTAAATATTAGAGATTATGAAAAAATTATTCGTTATGGCAGCTATGGTGCTGTCTTCAGTAGGTGCTTTCGCACAGTACAATGCAGGCGATGTTACAATTCAGCCTAAGGTAGGTTTGAACGTTTCATCTGTTACAGAGGATGATGCAGAATACAAAGCAGGCTTCGTTGGAGGTGCTGAGTTGGAGTATCATGTATCACCAATGTTTGGTATTAGCGGTGGTCTTCTCTACTCTATGCAGGGTGCAAAGGTTAAAGATTCCGACGTGAAGATGAAGATGGATTATCTTAACATCCCTATTCTTGCCAACGTTTATGTTGCTCCAGGTCTTGCATTAAAGGCTGGTATCCAGCCAGCATTTAATCTTAGCAACAAGGTTAGTGTTGAGGGCGTTACAGTAGATTACGATAAATATGCACCAGACGGAGCAAAAATCAAGTCTTTTGATTTCTCTATTCCTGTTGGACTTTCTTACGAGTATATGAACGTTTGCTTAGATGCTCGTTACAATATTGGCGTAACAAAGATTGCAGACTTTGACGATGCAGGTTGCAACTCTGTATTCCAGATTACATTGGGTTACAAGTTCGCTCTCTAATCGAGAACTCTTGATAAGACAAAATAACAATCCCCGTTCTTCATTACGAAGAGCGGGGATTTCTTTTTTTCTCGTCATATCTGTTTAAAATAAGCCTCACGTAAACATGGAGTGAGGCTTACTATCGTTTAAAATGAAGCTTACTTCATTTTCTTTTCTAGAACATTCTACCGCCTGGACGACCACCGCCAAAACCGCCATTGAAAGGACGGCCATGGAAGTTTGGACGACCACCAGGACCACCAGGACCACCGGGACCTTCAGGTCCACCCCTACGGGCATCCTTGCCTCCGAAGAGATTCAGGCGGTAAATCACGTGCAGCATCGCATAGCTGTTGATGGCATTATACTCCGTATCCGTGCGGGATGTAGCAGAAATGGCACGAGAGAAGGTGCTCTGCTGGCGGAGAATATCGTAGAACTGCAGCATGATGGTAAGAGGCTTGCCCTTCAGGAACCCCTGAGAGAGCTGCGCATTCCATACAAACTCATCCGTATTCATGCTGCTGTCGCTATAACCGCGGCGGCTGCTGATAGAGAGGCTTGAGTTCAGACTGGTGCCCCAAGGCGCTGTAAGCGTCATGCTTGGTCCATAAGAGAACTGCCAGGTATTGAGGTTGCTGTTAGGCTGCAACTTGTTTGTAGCATGGTTATAATTCAATGTTCCATCAAGCGAAAGCTCCAGCCAGTTGTTGCGATAGCTGAAAGAGAGGCGCTCTCTCCAAGTAGTACTGCGGGTGGTATTCTTCTGGGAATCAGACTGCTTGTCGAGACTCAGATAACTCACGTAGTTGTTGTAACCCAAGTAGGTGTCGGTATTCAAGTTCCATACACCTGCACTATCGATAGAGCAGTTGAACATAAAGGCTCCCATCACATTCCAGTTGCCATTGATATTCTCAGGTCGGGTGATTCTTCCACCAGTCTTCTCATCGTAGGTCACCTTGTTGCTGATGCTATTGTTGGTGGTTGAGAAGTTGATGAAGGTCATGACACCCTTGTTATGGTTCTGCACGAAGTTGTTGTAGAACAATCGGAAGTTCTGGGTGAACGACGGCTTCAAGCCAGGGTTACCCTTCGAGATGTTCAGCGGGTCGCTGTTATCTGTGATATCAAGCAACTGAGAGATGCTTGGCTGAGAAGTGGTACCACGGTAGTTCACGCGCAGGTTGCTCATCTTTGAGAAGCGATAACGGAAATCGAGGGTTGGACTGATATTCGTTACGTTGCGAACGGTATCTACATGTACTCCCTGATATTCCTGGATATACTTCGACTGTTGTGGCTGAATCATCACACCGAAGTTCAAGTTATACTTCTGACGGACGAATCGCATCATCACCTGGATATCGTGATTGTAGTTGCGATACTCAGAGAAACGGCTCAATTCATCATTTCTGTAATTACCAAGCTGACCGGCAAACGGATTCAGGTAGCTATCCCAACCACGATATTCATGATCGCCATTCATCGCATACTTGCTGAAATCGTAGGTGCTGCGGTCGCTCTTGGAGTAGCTGTAAGTAAACTTATAGCTGAACTGCAGGAAGGTAGCCTTCCAGAGTGGCTCACTATAGGTCAACTGGCCCGCATAGCTGTAATTCTTCGAAGGAGTCAGGTTATAGCGGTTGGTCTGATAAGTAGAATCCTTACCCTCCGCTGTCTGTACGAGATAGAGCTTGGCATTGTTGAGCGAGATGCTCTTGCTGTCATTATCCGTGTATTTGGCATCCACACGGAAGGTGATGTTACGTCCCTTGTTGCCCAACTTGCGGTTCACCTGCAGCATACCCCTGATATTGTTATTATCAGAATAGGTGATTCCATTAGTCAACTGACTGTTCACCATAGCCTCAGCCTTCTCCAACTCATCAATACCTTCTTCAGAAAGAGGGTCTTTGGTGGTGATGGTGTAAGGATCCTTGTTGTAAGAAGCCGACTGGCTGCCACTCAATCCATCGCTGGTACTCCAGGAGATGGAAGGACGGAAGAGGATATTGGTCATGGAATCAGGCATCCACTCCAATCGGATGTTGCCATTCCAACTGTTGCTGCGAGAGAAATTCTGAGTCAAGCTGTTGCTGAACGAAGAACTGCTACCCATGAAGTTCTCGCTGGAACGGCTGCTCCAAATATCGCCATCGCTGTGATTCCAGCGAAGTGAAGTATTGAACTTGAATTTATCCTTCAGTTCGTAATTGTAGTTGGCGGCAATCATCTTGCTGGCATTCAAACCGTTAGCACCTCCGAAACCTCTGCCAGGGCCACCGCCTCCGAAACCACGGTCGCTGGTGTTATTGGCATTGGCAAAGAGCATGAATCGGTTGTTATCATTGAAATAACCTCCCATGCCACGCATATTGTAGCGGCTCTTGTTGCCCACGCCCAGGTCGATATTGGAAATCAAACCCTTGTTCATACCCTTCTTCACACCGAAGTCGAGCACGGTCTGCTCCTCACCATCATCAATACCGGTTACCTTAGAGAGATCACTCTTCTCATCGTATGCCTTGATTTTCTCGATGATGCTGGTAGGCAGGTTCTTCAGGGCAGTCTTGGTATCGCCCGTCATAAACTCCTTGCCGTCTACCAGAATCTTCTTTACTTCCTTACCATTAATCTTGATGGTACCGTCATCGCTCACCTCTGCACCCGGCAGACGCTTTACGAGTTCCTCTACTACCGAGCCTTCCGGTGTGCGATAGGCAGAAGAATTGTACACGAAAGTATCCTCCTTCAGGGTTACCTTCTGAGCCATGGCTGTTACCACTGCGCCTTTCAGCATGATAGCCTCAGCACCCAGCACAATCTTACCCATAGCCAGATCCTTGTTATCAGAAATTTGGATACGCTTCACGGTAGACTTGTATCCTACGCTCGAAATCTTGAGCAGATACTTGCCATTAGCCGGAGCGGTGACATGAAAGAGTCCGTTCTCATTACTGATGGCACCAGCTACATACGTGCTGTCGCTCTTAAGCAATTGAACAGTTACCTGCTCAATGGCCTCCTTGGTATCGCGGTCGGTAATCTGACCGGATATCAGTCGCTGTTGAGCAAAGGATGCTATTGCCATCAACAGCAGCAGCATCGTCAGAATCGATTTTTTCATTCTATTTTTAATTTGTTATTATATTCACTTGTTCGTTATTTCCACCTGACCATTATTTTCACTTAACCGTTATGATATTTTAATAACCATTTTTGTTAATCTGGTAGTTTTGACGCGTTAAATACACCAAGGTTTAATGCATTCTGAGATAAAAAACGCAAATTTAGCAACTTTTTTTTTGTATTGTCTCCATTTTAGTGTATCTTTGCACAAAAATTAATACGTTAGAATGTTATGGAACAAAGAGTAATCATATCAACCCAACTGGAAAGCGAACTGGTAAGTGCACTTTCTGAGTGTGAGCACGACAAGCTTTTTGTGCTTACAGATACTACGACATTGGAACTATGCATGCCTGTATTACAGAATTTTTACTGCATGAAGGAAGCCCATATCATCACTATTCCGGCTACCGACAGCCATAAAGACATCGAAAGTCTGATGATGGTATGGAAAGGACTGCAGGAGGGAGGAGCTTCACGCCACTCCTGTATGATTAATCTGGGCGGCGGTATGGTAACCGACCTGGGTGGCTTTGCTGCCAGCACTTTTAAGAGAGGTATCAACTTTATCAATATCCCTACCACCCTGCTGGCTATGTAGATGCATCGGTAGGTGGAAAGACAGGCATCAACTTCGGCGGACTGAAGAACGAAGTAGGCGTGTTCAACGATTCTAAGTTCGTTATTCTCGATACAGAATTCTTAAAGACGCTCGATGCAGAAAACATCTGTTCGGGCTATGCAGAGATGCTGAAACACGGTCTGATTTCTACAGAAGCAATGTGGGAAGAACTGGTCAGCTTTGACCTCGACAAGCCTGATTTGAAGCAGTTGCAGCGCATGGTAGGCGACAGCGTGAAGGTAAAGGAGCGCATTGTAGAGCAGGATCCTCACGAGCAGGGCATCCGCAAGGCGCTGAACCTGGGGCATACTTTCGGTCATGCGTTTGAGAGCTGGGCTTTGAAGCGCAAGCCTATCCTGCATGGTTACGCGGTGGCATTCGGTCTCATCCCTGAACTCTATCTGAGTGTTGCCAAAACCGGATTCCCTACAGAGAAGATGCGCCAGACCGTAAACTTCATCAAGGAATTCTATGGTACACTGGATATTACCTGCGATGACTATGATGAGCTCATCGAGCTGATGCATCATGACAAGAAGAACCAGAATGGCATCATCAACTTCACGATGCTGGGCGGCATAGGCGATATCCGTATCAACCAGACAGCTACGACAGAAGAGATCAAGGAAGCACTCGATTTCTTCAGAGAAGGATAATTCAGCTAAAGAATCTTTCTTCAGAGAATCCCTTTAAAGAAAGATAGAGCGCTTCGGCTTTCCGGTTTCGGTAAGCGGGAGTTGATTTACATGAAGGAATTCCCTTGGAATCCAATATTTATGATCAGATAAGAGGCGGCGAACAGTCGCCTCTACTTTTCTATCTCCTCATCTTCCGTCAGGAGGACAGCAATTTCTCCAAACTTCCCGTCTTTCTTCTTGGCTATCATGAAAGGTTTTTCAAGATAAGGCTTCAACAGAGCCTCAACCTCTTCTATCTGTATCTTGATGCCTCCGCTGCAAATAACATTGTCTTTTCTGCCTTTGATGCGAAAACGGAGTTTTTCCACCTTATTATATATATAGGATTCTATTTCCACTATATCGTTCGTTATCAGTGGTTCAGCACAGACTTGCGGAGCATCTATCACCAGACATCCTTCATCGGTCTGACTGATTCTGACACTATCGAAAGGCTGGTACCATTCGCTAGCCTCAGCACCGTTAATTCTTCTCAGGGCAATATGCGAGAGCGTTTCGGTCATTCCGTAGGTACTCCAGATGGCAATATTGCCGGGAAGAGCCTTCAGTTTCTGTTCGAGAGCCTCATCTATGGCTCCGCCACCGATAATAAGATGCCTGATGCGGCAGAGACGAGCCCGCTCTTCAGGAACCTGCAGGGTGTTATAAACCTGCATCGGAACCATCGCAGCGAAGGTAATCTCTTCATTTACATCTTTCAAAGGATGCCCACTTGGGCAAACAGAAATAAGATGGAGATGGCGCTCTATACTCCGCACCACCACCATCTTACCTGCAATATAATCGAGCGACATGCAGAGCAGGGCGCTATCACCAGGTTTCAATCCCAGGAAATCACAAGTGATGCGGGCCGAGTTGAGCATTCGCTTCTTCTCTACCATCATCGGTTTGGGCTTTCCCGTGGAACCACTGGTATGCACCAGCACCCGATCGCTATCGTTATTCCATTCTGAAAGGAAATCTTCTAAAGTCATTTTACTACAAACAGTTTGTCACCACGAATCTCCAAAGGCATCGGTATATTATCAGTAAAGAGCTGACCGGTACCCAAGCCTTGCGGCATCTTGACATTAGGACCATATACTTTAGCTGCATAATGAGCAATAGCATTCAGACCGATATTACTCTCAAGAGCAGAAGTAATCCAGCTGCCGATACCACGCTGGTTAGCCAGTTCTATCCACTCGTTACATCCATAGATTCCACCATGAAGTGAAGGCTTGAGGATGATATACTGAGGACGGACCGTATCGAGCAAAGCCTGCTTCATACTCCGGACATTCACACCAATCAACTCCTCGTCTAGGGCGATAGGAAGCGGTGTTTCGCGACAAAGCTGAGCCATCTTAGGCCACTGATGCTGCTTGATAGGCTGCTCTATCGAATGAATGTCATATTTAGCCAAAGCCTCCAGCTGACTCATCGCATTCTCCGGCAAGAAGCCGCCATTGGCATCTACACGCAACTCAACCTGCTCCTTGGTATACACATCACGGATGCGCTTGATGAGATCGAGTTCCTTGAAAAAATCGATGGCACCGATTTTCAGTTTCACGCAATGGAAACCCGCCTGGAGTTTCTCCTCCAATCGTGCCAACATCTCCTCATAGGTTCCCATCCACACCAATCCGTTGATTGTAATACCTTCTTCACCTCTTCCGAAAGGAGAATCGAAAAGATTGACAAGATTCTCCATTCCCATAGGAACAGAGACTCCCGCCTCCTTCAGTATTTCGACAGAAGTCTTTCCCTCAGACAGATTCATTGCCCCCAGTTTCTTCTTCGCTGCATCAAAGAACGAAGCAAAGGCAGTTTCGAGTCCGAAAGTGATGCTAGGGTAAGCACGAATCATATCGTAAGGAATGCGTCCCATCTGCTCCACCATCTGACAAACCTGTCGCAGGGTCATCTCATATTCCGGTTTGGCATCGCAACTGAGATCAGGGAGCGTAGCACACTCTCCCACTCCCTCTACCCCCGGCATTTCATCGGAGGTGAGAGTGAGATAATAACTGTGTCTCGTGGTATATACGCCACGAGATGTGCCTGCCGGCTGCTTGAAGTGGAGCGTGCGCTCCGAGATTTCTATCTTATACACTTTATTTAAATGTTAAATGTTGAATGTTGAGTGTTGAATTATCCTTCCTCACTTACTTCTTCTGTTTCAATTCATACAGATCCTTGCGGCGGTCGCGAAGATTTCTTACAGCACCGTAGGTATGAAGCTCATTCAAGAGATTCAGGTCAACATCTGATACGAGAATCATCTCGGTATTAGGTGTTGCCTCTGAACGCTTGCCATCGTTAGGGAAAGCAAAGTCGCAAGGGGTGAACACGGCACTCTGGGCATACTGGATATCCATGTTGTGAACACGTGGCAAGTTGCCCACACTACCCGCAATGGCAACATAGCACTCGTTCTCGATGGCACGCGCCTGTGCACAGACTCTTACTCGGGAGTAAGCATTCTGGGTATCGGTCATGAATGGAACGAAGAGAATCTGCATGCCATCCTCAGCCATTAATCTTGACAACTCAGGGAACTCCACATCATAGCAGATCACGATACCAATCTTACCGCAATCGGTATCAAAGGTCTGGATATGGCTACCACCACTCAATCCCCAGCACTTCTGCTCATCTGGTGTAACATGGATTTTCTCGTACATATCCACGCTACCATCTCTGCGGCAGAGGAAGCCCACATTATAGAGGGAATCGTCCTTAAGATAAGGCATACTACCCGTGATGATATTGATGTTGTAACTGATGGCCAACTCGCGGAAACGGTCACGGATTTCTTCGGTATACTGCGCCATTTTTCGGATGCTCTGCGCCTCACCCAAGTCGTTGAAACGAGCCATCAAAGGCGCATTGAAATACTCAGGGAAGAGAATGAAATCGCTCTTGTAATCACTCACAGAATCAACGAAGAACTCAACCTGTTCGAAGAGGTCATCCACCGAAGCGTATGGGCGCATCTGCCACTGTACCAATCCGATTCTTACGGTTGGCTTGCGGTCTACATAAGAATCCGTAGGTGGCTGATAATAGATGTTATCCCACTGCAAGAGGGTGGCGCAGTGTTCGCTCTCCTCATCGCTAGGAAGATAGTTGCGGATTACGCGGCGCACGTGGAAATCATTGGAAAGCTGGAAGGTAAGAACCGGGTCATAGATTTCACGGTTTCTTACATGCTCGATATACTCCTTAGGGCGCATCTTATCGGCATACTTGTGATAGTTTGGTATACGACCGCCAAACATGATAGCCTTCAGATTGAGCTTCTCGCAGAGTTCCTTGCGATACTCATACATACGGCGAGCCAGGCGCAAACCACGATAATCAGGGTGGATAAATACCTCGATACCGTAAAGAATGTTTCCATTAGGATCGTGGGTATTGAAGGTTTCATTACCCGTAACCTGAGCATAGGTATGATCACCCTTCACCATATTATAATTGACGATAATAGAGAGCGCACAGCCCACAATCTTATCATCAACGATAATAACCACCTGTCCCTCAGGGAAGATAGTAATGAGTTTCTTAATCTGTTCTTTTGTCCAGAATACATCTGAGTCTGCGTAAATACGCCTAAATGACTTGGCAAGCTGATCATAATCCTCCATGCGAAGGTTGCGCATGCCTACCTTTTCGATTTTTCGAGTTGGTTCCATAACAACTGTATTTTTATTATTATCTAAATCCGGGTGCAAAGATACAGCAAATTATAGATACGACAAAGAGTTTTCGCAAATAATTGACATTTACGAAAACTCTTTTCATGTATTTTACACAAAGAGCGCGTTTACGCTTAAAATCAGATGCTAATATTTGGCATTTTCCTGTGGAATCGCTTTATCATGATCATCCAGATAAAACAACTTCACAGGATGATACTTCTCACTTGCCACAGAATATTCATCCTGGCGATAACGGGTCAGGATGCCTCCTATCCCCAACATCGTATGAAAAGCCGAAAGACTCGTCTGTACCTGTTGGGTACGATGACCAGACAAAGTTTTCAGTATTCCCGGATATTGTTTTCCATAACCATCTGATGTCCAGATGATGAAAGGAACATGCAGCTCATAATCAGATGCCTTCGGGGCGGCGTGCAGAAAGAGGCGACGGTCATCATCAAAGATATTCTCTCCATGGTCGCTGGTATAGAGCATCGCCGATGTAGGTTGGCTATATACCCCATCCGTCTTTGCCTGAGTCTTCTCCCATTTCTGTAGACGTTCTACGATACCATGCAGGATATAATCGGTATACCGGATGGTATTATCGTATGCATTCAGCAGGTCACGCCGGTTCTCCGGCTTCGCTTCGCTCTTACTGTCAGGTTTAAAGAAAGCGAAATTACGGGGATAGCGCTCCTGGTAATTAAAGTGAGAACCATAAGTATGAAGTACCACGAAGAGTTTCCGATAACGGTATTGCTTGGATGAAGAAGCATCTGCCGCAGGCAATATCCCATCCAACTTCTGCAACAAATCACTATCATAATGATTATCTTTTGCAGAAGCACCTTCCTTCAGGAAGTAATGTTCATCAGCCTGTTCGCCAAGGAAATCAATAAAAGAATGATTAGGCAGCTGATTGCTGATAAATACGGTATGAAATCCCGCCTCCCTGAAAGCAGCCAGGATACCTTTCTCATGAAAGAGACGTTCGAAATCCTCTGCTGATGCAGCCGACAGGAGCATAGGAACACTCTTATGCGTAGTATTACTCTGGGTTGTAGCATCGGGAAAAGCTATGATTCCAGGAGTCTTGGAAAGCAAAGGATTGGTATCGCGCGGATAGCCATAGAGACTGAAATTGTGGGCTCTCGCCGTCTCTCCCACCACCATCACATACACCTCGGGAGCCTCAGCATCATGCTCGCTCCTGGCATCAAACCTGAAATTCCTGCTTGCCTCCCTGTAATTCACTGAAGCCGCATCACGCTCGAAAGCAAGATAGAGATTATAGCAAACGTTAACAGGATAAAGCTGGTTGCGCAAGCGATAATCATCTACAGCCACATAGCAAGCCAGCAGACAGAATAAACCGACAGCAGCTATCTCCAAAGCCCAACGACGCACTCGATGCTGGAGTTGAATCACTATCATCCCTTTCTTGCTGATATTGACAATAGCCAGAACCAGCAAAGGAAGATAAACCACACAAACACCCACCACAGCAGGCAACAGATTATCAAGCAGTTCCTTCACCTCGCCAGGATTGGTAGTTACAAGATTCAGAAACATATCTACCGCTATCACTCCCGTCCCGAAGAGATAAAGCAATACCAGTTGGAAGGCAGCGAAAAAAACAAAAAGAAAAGCCCACCAGATCATCTTACCTGGGCATCTGGTTAACGAAAAGAACCACATGTAGAGTGCCAAAGGCAGCAACACATTGGCACCACAAGCCCAAGGAGCCAGACATTCGGTATAGCACAGAGCTATATTAGGCAACAACAATGCTACCACAGCATACCCGTAAAGGAATGCGCCCGATGACACCTTATTATATATAGGCAACACCACCTTATTACATATATCCGTAAAACTGTTCATTCTACTTTTTCATTAACACTTTAAAGAGCATTATTACTAAAACGCTTCATTGATATTGAAGAGAAAACCAGACTGCCCCGACTTACCGAATCCATAATCCAGACGTACATTCACATTCTTCTTAAATTCCCAGCGATAACCTACACCAGCATTCGGCAAAATCTGTTTAGAGCGCAATGCCGAGAATTTCGGGAAGATGGTTCCTGCACCAGCCCATACTACTATACCATTTCGCCTCCATACATGCTGGCGCAACTCAATCGTAGCTTCCAGAGAATGTTTATCGCGATAACGGCCTTCATAATAGCCACGCATGGAATGAGTACCACCCAATTCAGCCATCATTCCCCACGAAGGATTACCAAAGTTGAGGTTTGCCCCAATGTCCTCGGCAAGAACCGTTCCCTTACCCAGTCGCTGATAGGCATCAAAACGAAATGCCGTCGTACTGAAGGCATAATCATTTCCCATAAATCCAGGTCTGAACATCTGATTGATATTCAAACAGATACCACGATGTGGATTCGTAAGATTATCTCTGTTATCATATACCAGAGAAACGCCAGTTCCTACATTCCAAGTATGCTGATCCATGCCTTGCAGTAATTCCGGACGTTCAATATTTCTACCTATTACATAGTCATAACTCGCCATCGGTCCGATATAGAAATTATCTGCTACACGAAACAGGAAGCTAACTTCAGCCTGAGCCTGCCAACGCTTCATGTCACTCTTATTGGCATCGTTATCGCCCATCTCATAGCCTATTCCCCAAAATTCAGAGGGAAAAGAATAGAAATAAAGGTGATAATCGATGCGATATCTTCCTTTAGGAGCAATATGGTTACCACGGACACCCAACATGTAGAAACCTACAGAACTGACATCACCATAAAGCGAGACATTAGAAGGAGGAAGAATACTGTCATTCGGATCAGTACGGTATAGTCCTGCTGCCACCAATCCCAATCCAAACTTGGTATCAGAGGCATAATGAGGGCCACCTATCACACTAAAATCGAAACGCTTATGCTTCTTGTTTTTATTGGAATCATTAAAGTAATCAAGAATCCGGTTCACCCATGATTTCCCGGCATGTAAAGCCATCGTATCCACCTTCTCTGCAGATGAGATACTATCGGTTACAGAAGGCTCTGAGGCATAGCTGCCCAATGCCAACATCATAATAAGTATTGTCAGAATATGCTTCATTTTGTCGATTTTATTATTTTAATACACCAATGCTACATTATCAATCCACAAGGTATTGCCTGGAGTTCCGATATAGGCTCCACCATCGGATGAGGAGAACTGAAGAATCAGATGAGTAGGTGTTTCGTTGGCACTCGCCCATCCTACTTCTTTTACCGGCACACTCTTACCCTTGCTGTTACGGGCATAGTCAGTGGATCGCAGTCCCATAGTAGAAGCCTGATAACCTGCCATGTGGCGGATATCGCCATAATGGATTGTATAGGTAGCATCTTCCACCCATCTATCGGTACTCTTTCCGAATCTGACTACCATCGTACCCACACGTTTAGCTGTTATATTTCCCTTAGCATCTTCATGCCGTTTCTGCAGATAGAGCACAGCTATAGCATGATCTCGACCAGCAACCGTAGAGGCTCCGCTAAATCCATTCTGCTTGATACGATTGGCTGCATGAGGGAGAGATGTCTTATAATCAAAGCGCAAAGCCTTAGGACGTGCGGTGAATGGTATACCCCAGTTGATGGCTTTAGGACCATCCTTGGTACTTGTTATCGGTTCACGAACATCACCCAGAAAGAGAGAACCGGCAGCCAAGACCTTGATATTGATGAGTCCCAGCACTTTTACTTTCTCAATATGGGTTACCAGTTTGGCACAATATCCACTACCATGTTTATCACGAAACACAGAGTTATTCGTCTTATAGATGCCCGATACATGTGCCAGGACATTAGAGGAACCCCAAGGCGAACCACCCTTATTGGTATAAGGAATATTACCATTGATAGTCATATTAGGTCCAACGGCATAAACTTTTTTCTGATTTCCTCCGATAATGCCTGATTCTTTGATATTCCTGATTACCCAGTGGTCCATATTACCATATTTAAAAGGAACCACCTTTTCCTGTCCCTTAACGGGAAGGCACGACAAGGTAGCAACCGCCATAACGATGCCTGATATTATTATTTTCTTCATATCTGTTTTTTTTATATCATTAAGGCTGCAAAGATAGAAAAATATTTTCTAGTTTTCAGTTTTCTTCGACATAAAGCATAAAAAATTAAGAAATAATAATATATTTACTGCATTTTAATTGCCATAAAACAAAAAAGTCCTGCATTTGCTGTTATAAACAAATACAGGACTCCTGATTCAATATACAAAACAGAATCTCTTGCACCGGTTACAATAGAAACATGTTCCGATTACTCCAAAAGCTATTATCGGTTTGAATACATATTATCGTAATACTTCTGATAATCACCAGAGGTTACATTGTCCATCCATTCCTGGTTATCGAGATACCATTTCACGGTTTCCTCGATACCCTCCTCAAACTGGAGAGATGGCTCCCAACCCAATTCCTTCTGCAGCTTTCTAGAGTCAATAGCATAACGCATATCGTGACCCTTTCTGTCGGTTACATAAGTGATGAGATCCATATCCTCGCCTTCCTTTCTGCCGAGCAATCTATCCACGGTCTTGATAACTACCTTGATGATATCGATGTTCTTCCACTCGTTGAAACCACCGATGTTGTAAGTCTCGGCAATCTTACCCTTGTGGAAAATCATATCGATGGCACGGGCATGATCTACTACATACAACCAGTCGCGCACGTTCTCACCCTTACCATATACTGGCAATGGCTTGCGATGACGGATATTGTTGATAAACAGCGGAATCAACTTCTCTGGGAACTGGTATGGACCGTAGTTGTTAGAGCAGTTGGTCACGATGGTAGGCATACCGTATGTATCGTGGAAAGCACGGACGAAGTGGTCTGAACTTGCCTTGGATGCAGAATATGGAGAGTGAGGATTGTACTTGGTTGTCTCTACGAAGAACTCCTCGCCGTAAGCCTCATGGTTCTTACCGCTGGATGCCTTGGTAGTGAAAGGAGCAGGAATGCCCTCAGGGTGAGTCATCTGCAATGCACCATAAACCTCATCGGTAGAGATGTGATAGAAGCGCTTGCCCTCGTATCCCTCAGGAAGACTCTCCCAGTAAATCTTGGCAGCCTGAAGCAGAGACAAGGTACCCATCACGTTGGTATGAGCGAAAGTGAATGGATCCTTGATACTTCTATCTACGTGGCTCTCGGCAGCGAGATGGATGATGCCATCCACCTTATAGTCCTGCATCAGCTTCAGCATCAGGTCGAAATCACAGATGTCGCCCTTAACGAAAGTATAGTTAGGCTTGTCCTCAATGTCCTTGAGGTTAGCCAGGTTGCCTGCGTATGTCAACTTGTCGAGGTTGATGATGTGATACTCAGGATATTTGTTCACGAAAAGTCTTACTACGTGTGAGCCAATGAAACCAGCACCGCCCGTGATAATGATATTCTTCATTTCAATTAATAATTTATAATTTATAATTAATAATTATTTTGCTGCCGCCAATTCAGCGATGCACTTCTTCAAACTGTCAGTCCAGTATGGCACCTTGAATCCGAAAGTCTGCTTCAGCTTACTCTTGTCAAGTACAGAGAAGTGAGGACGCTTCACTGGGCTTGGGAACTCCTCGCTGTAGCAAGGCTGTATATCGCAAGTATTTCCGCTCAGTTCGCAGATAATCTTAGCGAAATCAAACCAAGAGCAGACACCCTCATTAGAGAAGTGGTAGATGCCCGTCTTATCCAACTGGTCAGTTTCGATGATATGTGAGATGACAGCAGCCAGGTCGCCAGCGTAAGTTGGAGTACCCACCTGGTCGAAGACCACCTTCAGGGTGTCGTGGCTTGCCGTGAGACTCTGCATGGTTTTCACGAAGTTCTTACCCCACTGCGAGTAGAGCCATGCTGTACGGATGATGATATGCTTGCATCCAGTAGCTTCAATACTCTTTTCGCCTGCAAGTTTCGTTTTACCATATACCCCCAAAGGATTCGTTTCCCAATCTTCACGGCAAGGTATATTCTTATCGCCCTGAAAAACATAGTCGGTAGATACATGAATCAAAGTACCATCTACCTCCTTCATAGCCTGTGCCAAATTTCCCGCAGCAGTGTTGTTGAGCAGATTAGCCAGATCGTAATCTGTTTCAGCCTTATCTACGTTGGTATAAGCAGCGCAGTTAACAATTACCTGAATATCATTCTCCCTCACCTTTTCTCGGATAGCGTCAAGATTGGTGATATCCAGTTTTTCATAGCCTTCAGCCACATCGGTGAAGACAAACTTGTGATTGCTTTTTTGGGCACAGATTTGCATTTCATGTCCCAATTGACCATTAGCGCCTGTTACTAATATATTCATTGTTTTAATATTTTATTCAATATAATATTTTAAAGTCTACTTACCATTTCCCTCTACACATGAAGAAAACTGATATTTTCTTTCGAAATCTATTTCCCACTACCTATATATATAAATCCATTCATCTATATATAAATATGTGGCAAAGGTAAAAAAATAATTTGAGTTGACCAAAGAAAAGAGAAGAAACTAACATATATTAAACAAAGACCGCCATACTTTTTCACAAAAGCATGGCGGTTTTCCCTAAAACATAATAGATAAGCTTTGCCTTTAAGGGCAAACTTGAATCATCAAGTAGCCTAGTCTATTACCAATCCTTTTTTCCCTAATATAAACTAAACCTGTTTTCCTATTTAAATCAACATACTAAATCAACAAAAGGAATTTTCTTTATCATTAAATACTTTTAGAAGACTTGAAGTGGTAATTAAACCATTAAAACTACTGTTTTCTGATTTCGTTTGCAAAGT
>QSCI01000008.1:0-72309 GCA_003463005.1 Segatella copri
AAATCACAGCAGGATGCCACATTCTGTTTATTTCTAATTCGTAACCTCTTCTTTTTACGAGATAAAAACTTATCTCATTCTCAATCACTTATAAAAAATACGTACTTTCATGCTATGAAACATTTTATTTCATGCCATGAAACTGTTTGTTTCAAACGGAGAAACACTTTATTTCATCCTGTGAAACGAACTGACACGTCTCGTGCCTGCTTTCGTCCATCTGCAAAGGATTTTGCTTTACTCGTAAATGAATTCGGTTACTTCTGCATAATGATTAGCAGAAAAACGTGATAGATAACCCCAAATCGTGATGGATAGCGTGATGGATATTGTAAACTTTTTGTCAATCTATCACGCTAGATAAAAGAGATAACAATCACATTATCAAATAGTTAAAGTTTTGAAAAGCAGAAAACGTGATGGATGTGAGGGATAAAACAGATTTTAAACTAAAAAAATGAGGGTATTCTATTAGATACGCGAGTCCGTTAGGCGTTCTATTAGAAACGCCTAGCGGGCTCGCGTATACTTGATACGGCGTTTCACCGTACATGGGTAGTTGGCAAAATACAGGCTCGTTTCTAGATTCTGAAGGGCTTGTAATGACCTTTATCGGCGAAGGCGAGCATCTCTTTGTCGCCTCGGCTGTCGCCAAATGCTTCTATCTCGTATTGCGTGCGGTCGAAAGATAATGAGGGGGTACCGTAGGCATTGGCGGTAGTGGTGGTCAGTGCCTCGCAGATGCGATGCACCTTTTCCTCGCCATAGCAGTTGTTGCTCTTAAACTTGCCGGTAAGTCTGCCGTCAATCACTTCTATCTGGGTACCTAAAACCCTGACTCCATCTAGACCGCGAACTTTAAAGAACGGGCGGACCCAATTGTCGATGCTGGCACTCACGATAAAAACCTGAGCACCTGCAACCAGGGCTTCGTGTACCAGCGTAACACCTTTGGGGCGCAACAGAGGCTGGTATTCTTCGGCAAAATCGCGGCAGAGCGCATCAAACTTCTCGATACGCATGCCGGCAAAGAGATGGGCAAAGATGAGTTGCTTCGCCTTCCAGTTGGGAAAGAGATGCAGCTTCATTAGTACCAGGAGCGGACTGTACATCAGGAAAACCATCAGAAAACGACCGGTACCCTTGGCATATCTGATGAATTCCAGCAGGGTATCACTTGTTGTCAGCGTTCCGTCGAAATCGAAACAATATAATTTTTTCTTCATTTTCTTATACGATATAAATAAGGATCAGGAAGGAGAGCAACCAGGCAAGCACGATAAACTGGGTGATGCGGTCGCGCAGGATAATCTTCGTAGGGTCACCACTCTTCTGGTCTACCACAGCAATCTGGATGTATCTCAGCAAACCAACCAGCACAAAGACACTCGTAAGATAGAGATTCTCGGTATGGAAATTCTCGATAACCTCCGGACTCACCGTATACATGATGTAACATACCAGGGTTACGGAAGCCGTAATCGTGATAGCCTGGTTAATGAAAGTGAGGTTGTAGCGGATGGTATTCTTGCGGGGAGCCTCGCCCGTCTTCTCCATGCGCAGCACATCATCGCGGCGCTTGGCAAAACTCATGAAGAGGGTGATGAGGAAGGTCATCAGTACAATCCACTTACTGAGTACGATGCCCGTAGCTACACCACCTGCCAGCAGACGGAGTACGAAACCGAAAGCCACGATACACACATCGATGATGGCATATTGCTTGAATTTGGCGCAGTAGCCGAGATTCAGAAACCAATAGAAGATGATGATTCCCATCGTCTCCCATGATCCGAGCAGGCTGCATATACCCATAGAGAGGGCAAACATCAGGAACATCAGTCCGTATGCCTGTTTGATGCTGACCGCCCCCGATGCTATCGGACGATGGCACTTGACCGGGTGGCGGCGGTCGGCCTCCACATCATAGATATCGTTGAAACAATAGATGCTTGATGCGGCAAAACTGTAGGCGAAGAAAGTAATCAGACCCGCCAGCAGGGCATCTGTATGCAACAGGGAACCGCCAAAGAACAGCGGTAAGAAGATAAAGCCATTCTTGATCCATTGTTTCGGGCGAACCAGTCGCAGCAGCGCAGCAAAACCTTTACTGTCTTCCAATTTATTCTCGTTCATAAAACTCCAATTTTCTTAATAAATAAACTCCTTTTTACTTGATAAACTTAGCTAACTCTTTAGAAATCCATCCGGCTATCTTGCTCAGAATCCATGCTGCAGGCAGGGTGATGCCTATACAGATGAAGAAGGTAGGCCAATAGCCCAAGTGATGCGGTTCTAGGTATTTCAGCACGAAGTGGATATGGAGCAGATAACACTCCAGGCTCAGCGCTCCCACAAACATGACCCCCTTGTTAAACCAGCTCGGGGTGCGGCGGAAGATGCGGTTCAGCAGCAGGATGCTGGTGATGGTCAGCGGGATATAGAGCATGCGTTCCAGGAAGAGCGGAAACATGCCATGCTTCTCCTGTTCCAGGAAGATGCTCGCCAGCAGCGTCATCAGGAACATGAGCCATATCATCCATATCGAAGTGCCGTCGAGCGTCTGTTTCTGTCTAACCATCTCACCCATGTTGATGCCGATGAAGAAGATAGGCACGCGGCTCCAGAAAATCTCCAGATGTCCTACAGCCTGATGTATCGGGGTAACATATTGTACCAGGATGCACCACATAATCATCACCACCGGCAGCCAGCGGTAGATAGGATGGCGCCTGATGAGTTCCATGTAGGCAGGGGCAAAGAGATAGAGCATCATTGTAGCCGGGATGTACCAGAAGTTGAGCTCATCATGCAGCCAGAAGCCCCAGTTGATGGTTATCTCGCCAAAGAGATAGAACCAGTTCCAGGTGCTTCCGCCCTGGAAAGTCGGGATATAGAAGAGGCAGGCTATGATGAGCCAGGTAGGGTAGATGCGCAGATAACGGCGGATGAAGAAATGTTTGGCAGAAGAATTCTTCATCCACGAGAACCAGAGACCTATTCCGCTGAGAAAGAGGAACATGTCTACACCGACATTGCCCATCTGCGAAGCCCGAAAAAGGCATCTTCTCTAGGCAATGCCACATGAAAGAGGATGATGAACAGCATGGCTGCTCCCATCAACTCGCCGCGAAACCGGCTGATATTCGCCAGTTCTATATCTTTAATCTTCCAATTCATGCTGGTATTTCTTTTTTGTTTATTATGGGGGACAGGCGATGGAATCGCCTGGAACGGGGGCGCTTCCTTCTTCCTATTGAAGAGGGTTAGGGCTTCGGATTTGGAATCTTCTTCATCAGTTGGGTGAAGAGCCATGCCAGGCAGATGCTCGATATGATGTAGAGGAGCAGACCGGCATAGATGTCGCCCTGACGGCTGATAGGGATGAATATCTTGCGGGTGATAGGGTGGCATACGAAGAGAGCGGCTGATATGCTGCCCATCCACTCTAATACCTTATAAATACCTGATAACCAGCTGATGTTTTGTAGAAGGTCAGCTACCAATACGCTCAGCAGACAGAAGAAGAACGGCACGAAGGTCCAGCCAACCATGCTGCCGCTCAAACTGTAAATCAGCGAGATGCAGAAGATGCAGCCAAAGAAATTGGTGATAGGCGAATGGAAGGTCATCAGAATCTTCTCGCCATAGCGGGCATAGAGGATGCCCAGTCCGAATGGCAACATGCCGCCCATAAAGTTGTAGCGGTAGCGGTTCATCACTTCACTTTCCGGATTGTCAAAACCCAGGATGAGCTGGATGACGATGCAGATGGCCATCAATCCTACGGTCCATCCCCAATGGCGGCGATAGAGCAGCAGACGATAGACGATGTAGAGTTGCAGCATCAGACCGAAGAACCAGTACGGACCCGGCCAGATGATGTTATCCGGATTTGGCAATACATTATTGAACATGCCCAGCATCGCAATGATGTCGAGCGCTGCATAGTGGTGAGAGCCAGGCGTGATAAGGTCGAGCATCGTGAATGCCACGAAACCTGCTATCATCATCTTGAAGAGCTTCAGATAGTGATAGCGGATAAAGTGGAGCGGTTCGCGCCAGTTGATGCTTCCTGTAAGCTTCTTGCCCGAGATGCTGTACATTCTGGTCTGCTGTTCGGTAGAGAGATGAGGTTTAGCCTCGTATTTCATCACCAGTCCGTAAGCACTCAGGAAGAGGAATACGGGCACACCATAATGGCCGAAGAACGAGAGCAGGTGCACAGGCAGGTTGAGGTCCATGCTGACCATTACCTGGTTCAGCCAGTCAACATTGTGCTGGAAGTATTGATACTCGTTCTCCTTGACAATAGGTCCCAGCCAATGGCAGTAGTTATGCAAGAAGATGCCGATGATGGCGAGTCCTCTCAGGCATTGCATGCCGGGCGTGATAGAATAGCACTATTCATAATCAGTTTCTCCTTTCTTTCTTTTTTACCTTTTTACTTTCTTCCTTTTTTATCTTTTCCAGATGCGCATCACGAAGTTTGTCGTAATCGGCAGAGTTTTTGAGGATACGTGGCCGCATCTCGTCATATTTCGGACTCAGGATGTTATATTCCTCCTTATAGGTAGGTGTCTCAATGCCAGCCAGATACAGCAGGAGATGAGGCAGGGCATCGGTCATGAAGCGCTTGTCCTTAGCCTTGCGTATCTGACGGTAGATATCGCGGTGGTTCCTGATATATTTTGGCGAACAGTATATCCAGAACGGAATTTCAAACTCATAGTGAGCCAGCGGCCAGTCGATTTCTGCAGAGTGGTTACGGCAGATGAAGCCACGGTTCTCTTCGTAGCATTCCTCGCCATGGTCGGGCACGTAGATGACGATGGCATCCTGCTTCTGAAAACGCTTTACAATCTGAGCTACGATAGAGTCGTTGTAGAGGGTGGCGTTATCGTAATGACTCAGCATCTTGCGCTGGGCATTGGTCAGTTCAGGGCGCTTGTCTTCATAACTGCTTGCCCAGAAGCGGGCTTGCTTCGTGCGGTAGCGCAGCTTATAGTTTACATGCTGTCCCATCAGGTGGAAGATGGTGAGGTTGTGCTCCTTCTGGAAGTTCTTCAGACTGTCATCATAATCCTTCAGCAGTCCGTCGTCCAGGTCGTGGAGTTGGGTGTTGCGATGGTCAAACTGAAGTTTGCTCAGTTCCGGGTTGTTCAGGAAGAAACCGCCGCTGAAGTCGTAAACCGCCTCCTTTGCCTGTGGCAGGAATTCGTTGGTGATGAAGGTTACGTTGTAGCCTGCCTTTCGGAACACTTCAGGGAAGAGCGGATAGTCGCACCATTCGCCTTTCTCGCCTACCACATGGGTAGAGAGCATGTTCTTGAAAACGAAACTGGTCAGGTTCCAGCAGGTTACCACATCGGTAAACTTGGTGAGCTTGCGCGATTTCTCCAAGGCTACCTGCTGTGGAGTGGTATCCATAAAATAGCCGTACTGCTGGGAATGATGGCGGCCGAAGCTTTCGCCGATAATCAGCACGATGTTTGGCGAGCGGTAGCTGCAGCTGTCAACCTTCACATCGTGGGCAGCATGAATGAGTTGGGTAATCTGATGCGCAGCCAGCTGGTTGGCATAGATACTGAATTGGAGTCGGTAGATTGGCAGATAGAGAACAGCATGATCTTTTTCTGTCAGGATATGCTCTACTTCGCCTATCGTTCTACCATTCATAAGTTTATGGTAAGCCATCTTGTTGTGCCAGGAGGTGCAGCATCCTGCGATGAGGATGATGAGGCATAGGATTCCGAAGCTGGCAGGCATGGCTGCAGTCATGCGGGGGATAGCCATCAGCCGTTTCTTGACAGAAGCCAACTCCAGAACGGTAATGATGAAAACGTATAGCTTGATGAGTTGCTTGCGGAAGATGGCGATGAGAATCTGGATGAGAGCCAGAAGCAGAATCCAGCCCACACTACTGAAGAGAACCTCGGCAGAGATGAGGGCTGAGAGGAAACTGCTAGCCTCCGAACTGTTGGTCTCGCCCACCAGCATCAGCATAGAAGGGTTGAGCGTAGAGCCGAAATTCACGTAGCAATAGGTGTCGGCGGCAGCTGTACTATATAATATAAGGTATAGTACGGCACGCAGACCCCAGCGCACCTTCTTGGGGAAGATGGCGACAACGGCACACACCACATAGAGGTCGACAAAGAGTTCCAGGAACAGGTTGTCGTATAAAGTCCCCTTGGCAGGTGTAGTCACGATAGAACTGATCATGCCCAGCAGGTACATGAACACAAAGAAGTTGGCATTTCTGCGAATCGGTGCAGAAGCCACGTTCAGACACTTCTTAATGATTTCTTTCCAACTCATTTTTTGCTGTTTGTTGTTTAAATATGATTTAAAGCGGTTTCGGAGAGAGGGATGCTTAGAGCTGCCTGTAGTTTCTGACAGCCAGTTGTTCGATGCATTCCGGCACCATTCCCCTGATGCTTTCCTCCTCTTTGATACGCTTTCTGATTTCTGTGCTGCTGATGTTGAGCAGTGGAGTTTCTACGATGGTAACGCCTTCAGGCACATTGCCTATGTTGGCTCCCTGGCGCGGATAAACCACGATGGGATAGTGGGCTAGGATGTCGTCGTGGTGATACCACTTGTCGAAAGCAGCCCAGTTGTCGCCACCAATCAGCAGGGTGAACTCGTTTTCGGGGTAATCCTTGCTGATGGCTTGCAGCGTGTGCCAGGTATAAGATGGCTTAGGCAGGCGGAACTCGTAGTCGCATGCCTTCAGTTGTGGCTCGTGCTCCAGCGCTTTTTCTACCATTTCCAGGCGCAGCTGGTCGTCGAGCAAGTCGGTAGCGGTCTTCTTGAATGGGTTCATGGGCGAAACCATGAACCACACCTCGTCCAGGCAGGCCTTCTCGCAAAGGCTTTTCGCCAATGCGATATGGCCCGTATGGATGGGGTTGAAGCTACCGCCAAAGATTCCTACCTTCTTCATTTCTTACTCTGCGTCTAGGAAGGCCTTGACGAGCTGATAAACCTCCTGCTGAGCCTTCTCCAGGTCATCGTTTACGACCACGTGGTCAAACTGAGGGGCGAAGGTCAACTCATAGCTTACCTTGGCAAGGCGCTGCTCAATCACCTCAGGCGCATCAGTATTGCGGCCAACCAGACGGCGGCGCAATTCTTCTACCGAAGGTGGCTGGACAAAGATGCTCAAGCACGCTCGCCATAAAACTTCTTGATGTTTACACCACCCTTCACGTCAACATCGAAAATTACCGACTCGCCCTTGGCAAGCTGGTTTTCTACCTGTGACTTCAGGGTGCCGTAGAATCTGTCCTGGTAAACCTCCTCATACTCCAGGAACTCGTCAGCCTCAATCTTAGCCTTGAATTCCTCTGGAGAGAGGAAGAAATACTCTACACCATTCTGTTCTGTACCGCGCGGAGCACGGGAGGTGCAGCTGATAGAGAAAGCCAGCTTCAATTCTGGGTGCTCTTTCATCAGCCAGTTTACTATTGTGCTCTTACCGCTGCCCGATGGGGCGCTGAAAATTAACAATCCGTTCTTCATTTTTTATTCTTCTTTTTTTTATTTGCTGTTTGATAGGGGGCTTTTTGGACAGGCGATGGAATCGCCTGGAACGGGGACGAGGCTTTCAAAAACGCCACTTGAGGGGCTTTTGAGGCGGCTCTTGGGGGGAGAAGGTGTCTGTCTCTTGTTTAGAGGGCATTCAGCACCTGCTCCTTGATCTGCTCCAGTTCGTCCTTCATCTTCACCACGATGTTCTGCATCTCAGCCTGGTTGCTCTTAGAGCCGGTGGTGTTGATTTCGCGTCCCATTTCCTGTGCGATGAAACCGAGTTTCTTTCCTACACCATGACCTTCCTCATTCATGGTCTCGCGGAAATACTTCAGGTGATTGGCAAGGCGCTGCTTCTCCTCGCTGATGTCGAGCTTCTCGATGTAGTAGATGAGTTCCTGCTCCAGGCGGTTCTTGTCGTAATCTACATTCGGAATCTGCTGCAGGCCGTTAACGATGTTCTGTCTGATCTTCTCCACGCGAGCCTTCTCGTATGGTTCGATGCTAGCCAGGAGAGTCTGGATGTTATCCACCTTCTCAGTAAATTTCTTCTGAAGAGCGGCTCCTTCCTGCTTGCGGAAGGCTACGAGATGGTTCACAGCCTCGCAAATTGCATTTTTTGCCACTTCCCACTCCTCATCGCTCAATTCTTCCACATCCGTCTTCGTTGTTACATCAGGAAGACGCAACAGAGTGCTGTACCAGTCGGTTGGCTCAGGAATGCCTGTTTCAGCCGAAATCTTCTTGATTTGCTGGTAATAATTCTGTACAAGCGCCGCGTTGATAGGAGTGGCATCTGTAGTAGCATCCTTATCAATCCAGATGGCGAAGTCAACCTTGCCTCTTTCTAGATTTTTAGAGATATACTGACGGATTTCCATCTCCTTCTCTCTATAGAGCGGAGCAATACGAGTAGAGAGGTCAAGAGTCTTGCTATTTAATGACTTTATCTCTACATTAATCTTCTTTGTTTTAAAGGCCGCGGTAGCTTTTCCGAAGCCTGTCATTGACTGTATCATATAATCTTTCGCGTTAAATTTCTGCAAAAGTACAAAAAAAAGCGAGAAAATGAGTATATTTGCACCTTATTTAAGAATATATTTTTTAATTATGTCGTGTATTTTGAATATTGAGACGAGTACGGACGTGTGCTCAGTGGCAATTAGTGATAGTGGACAGGTGATTTTCAACCAGGAAGATCACACAGGTCCTAACCATGCTGTTAAGTTGGGTGTGTTTGTGGATGAGGCTCTTGATTTCCTCGATTCTCATGGTCTTCCGCTGGAGGCTGTGGCGGTAAGTTGTGGTCCGGGTTCCTATACCGGATTGCGTATCGGTGTGAGTATGTCGAAGGGCATCTGTTATGGTCGCGGTGTGAAACTCATCGCTGTTCCAACACTCGAACTGATGGCAGTGCCTGTATTGCTTGGCGAACATCCTGAGGAGGAAGACGCTCTCATCGTACCTATGCTCGACGCCCGCCGCATGGAGGTATATGCCGAAGTGCTCGACCGCGCCCTGAAGGTGGTTCGCCCTATTCAGGCTGATATTGTGGATGCTGATACCTACAAGGAATATCTGGACCAGCATCATGTGTACTTCTTCGGAAATGGCGCTGCCAAGTGTATGGAGACCATCAACCATCCGAATGCTCACCTCGTAGAGGGCATTGAGCCTTTGGCAAAGAATATGGCTCCGCTGGCAGAGAAGCGTTTTGTAGAGGGCAAGTTCGAAGATGTGGCATATTTCGTGCCTTTCTATCTCAAGGATTTCGTGGCTAAGATGCCAAAGAAACTGCTCTAGAATTATAGATTATATAAAATATTGTAAGAATGAATATAGAAGGATTAGACTATAATACCCAGAGAGCTAAGCTCATTCTGCCTGAGTATGGCCGTGAGATTCAGCAGATGGTAGACCATTGTCTGACGCTTACCGACCGTGAAGAGCGCCAGCGCTGTGCAGAGACCATTATTGCAGTCATGGACCGTATGTTCCCTGAGAACAGAGGGGTAGAGGATCATGAGCAGAAACTCTGGGACCAGCTTGCCATCATGAGCAATTTCCAGCTCGACATCGATTTCCCTTATGATGTATCGGATGCTGTGAAGATAGCAACCAAGCCGGAGCCTTTGCCATATCCTATGCAGCACATCCCGGTGCGCCATTATGGAGCTATGCTCTTCGAGATTTTCGAAAAGCTGAAGACGATGGAACCAAGTGAGGAGCGCGATAAACTCGTGGAGCTTACTGCCAACCAGATGCATCGCGACCTGGTAACCTGGAGCCATGGCTCCAGCGATGTAGCCAAGGTAGCTTCCGATCTGGCACGTTTTACCGATGGCAACATCCAGCTCGATCTCGATACTTTCGTTTTCGAGAAGATTGAGGCACAGCCTAAGAATGTAAATAATAATAAGAAGAAAAAGTAATCCACATTATTATATATAGTAGACAAGCTTATGGAGTCTTTCATCATAGAGGGCGGTCATCCGCTCAAAGGTACTATCACACCTCAGGGCGCCAAGAACGAGGCGCTGCAGGTTATCTGTACCACAATCCTTACCGACGAGCCTGTGCGCATCACCAACGTGCCGGACATCCTGGATGTGAACAACCTGATTAAGTTGCTCCAGGAGATAGGTGTCAAGGTAACTAAGCACAGTCGTCACGACTATACATTCCAAAGTGATGAGTTGAAACTCGATTATCTCGACAGTCTGGAGTTTGTGAAGAAATGTTCTTCTCTTCGTGGTAGTGTGCTCATGATAGGTCCGCTGCTCGGTAGATGTGGCAAGGCTACCATAGCTCAGCCGGGTGGCGATAAGATAGGTCGTCGCCGTCTGGATACCCACTTCCTGGGCTTCAAGTATCTGGGCGCCAACTTCGTTCACGATGATGAGCGTAATGTTTACCAGATACAGGCAAAGAAACTGAAGGGCTGCTATATGTTGCTCGATGAGGCTTCGGTTACCGGTACCGCCAATATCATCATGGCATCAGTATTGGCAAAGGGTACTACCACCATTTATAATGCAGCTTGCGAACCATATATCCAGCAGCTCTGCCATCTGCTCAATGCGATGGGCGCTCAGATCAGCGGTATCGCCAGCAACCTGCTCACCATCGTGGGTGTTGATAAACTGCATGGTGCCGAGCATCGCATCTTGCCTGATATGATTGAGGTTGGTTCGTTCATCGGTATGGCGGCAATGTGTGGCGAAGGTGTGCGCATCAAGAATGTGTCTGTCAAGGATTTGGGTATTATTCCTGATGCATTCCGCCGCCTGGGAGTGAAGATAAAGATAGAGGACGATGACCTTGTGATTCCAGAACAGAAACATTATGTCATCGATTCATTTATTGACGGCACCATCATGACGCTTGCCGATGCCCCTTGGCCAGGACTCACTCCTGACCTTCTCTCCGTGCTCCTCGTAGTGGCTACCCAGGCTCGTGGCAGCGTCCTCTTCCATCAGAAGATGTTCGAGAGCCGCCTCTTCTTCGTGGATAAACTGATTGATATGGGTGCGCAGATCATTCTCTGTGATCCTCACCGTGCTGTGGTGGTTGGTCATGACCATAAGATCAAACTGCGTGCTGGCAGAATGACCAGTCCTGATATCCGTGCCGGTATTGCCCTGCTGATTGCTGCCATGAGTGCCAACGGTACCAGCCGCATTGCCAATATTGCCCAGATAGACCGTGGTTATGAAGATATCGAGCATCGCCTTAATGCGCTGGGTGCCAAGATTACCCGTGTCAGTGACTAATCAATGTTAAATGTTAAATGTTGAATGTTGAATGATTAGACGCGACGAAGTATATAAGATAGGCAAGTTGGGAAAACCTCATGGCGTGAAGGGCGAGATTACTTTTGCCATTACAGATGATGTTTTCGACCGTGTAGATGCCGAGTACCTGGTACTCGACATCGATGGCATCCTCGTGCCTTTCTATTTAGAGGAATATCGTTTTAAGAACGATGAGAATGTGCTCGTGAAGTTTGAGGATATCGATACCCAGGAGCAGGCACGCAACTATACCGGTTGCGAGGTTTTCTTCCCACGTCATCTCTCTGACAGTGACGAAGAGAACATGAGCTGGGCAGAAATCATTGGTTTCCATCTGGTAGATGCTGTAAGCGGCAAGGTGGTAGGTACCATAGAACATGTAGACGATTCTACCCTCAACCTTCTTTTCGAGGTAACAACCGATGCTGGTGATGAAATCCTCATCCCTGCCAGCAACGACCTCATCGAAGAGGTGAGTGCTGAAAAGAAAGAAATCAGAATGGCGATTCCGGAAGGATTGCTCGACTTATAAAGTGAAGAAATATGAAGAAACAACAGATATGTATTCTCGGTTCTACGGGAAGTATCGGTACACAGGCGCTTGATGTCATCGAGCAGCACAGTGACCTTTACGAGGTGTATTGCCTCACCGCCAACAACCGAGTGCAGGAACTTGCCGAGCAGGCTCGCAAGTTCCATCCGGCTGCTGTGGTCATAGCCAATGAGGCTCGCTACGAGGAGCTGAAGGATATGCTCAGTGATGAGCCTGATATCAAGGTTTATGCCGGTGCTCAGGCGCTTTGCGATATCGTACAGGCTGAGCCTATCGATATGGTGCTGGCTTCCATGGTAGGCTTCTCGGGCCTGGAACCAACCATCCATGCCATCAAGGCGCGTAAGAAGATATGTCTTGCCAACAAGGAAACGCTGGTGGTAGCGGGTGAGCTGATCTGTAATCTTGCACAGGAATATCATGTGCCTATCCTCCCTGTTGACAGCGAGCATAGTGCCATCTTCCAGAGTCTGGTGGGTGAGGGCGACAACGAGGTAGAGAAGATTCTTCTGACCTGTTCGGGTGGTCCTTTCCGTAATTATACCCACGAGCAGTTGGAGAAGGTGACTGCTGCCGACGCCCTCAAGCATCCTACCTGGGATATGGGTGCCAAGATAACCATCGATTCGGCTTCGCTCATGAACAAGGGCTTCGAGGTGACAGAAGCTAAATGGCTCTTTGGGGTTCCGGCTGACAAGATAGAGGTGCTTATCCATCCGCAGAGCGTTGTGCATAGTGCCGTTCAGTTTGTTGATGGTGCTGTCAAGGCTCAGTTGGGTGTGCCAGATATGCGTCTGCCTATCCAGTATGCCTTCTCTTTCCCTCAGCGTCTGCATCTGAATGGCGATCGTCTCGACCTCTTCAAGACGCAGGATTTGCAGTTCTTCAAGCCTGACTATCAGAAGTTCAAGTGCCTGCAACTGGCTTTCGATGCCATCAGAAAGGGTGGTAATATGTCTTGTATCGTGAATGCTGCCAACGAGATAGTGAATGCCGGCTTCCGCAAAGGTGAGTGTGGCTTCCTTCAGATGGCTGATATCATCGAAAAGACGATGGCGAAGGCTACTTTCGATAGTAATCCCGACCTCGATGTCTATCTGCAGACCGATGCTGAGGCTCGCCGCATAGCTACAGAGCTGATGCTCAAGTAATAGTTAATAGTTTATAGTTAATAGTTAAAATGAATGTAGGATATAGGGCTAATCATAAAGTTCAAAGTTCCAAGTTCAAAGTTCAAAGTAAATAAATGGAAGTATTTTTGATCAAAGCGTTGCAGCTGATGCTGTCGCTTTCCATCTTAGTGTTGCTCCATGAGGGCGGACACTTCTTCTTCTCCAAACTCTTTGGTGTAAGAGTGGAGAAGTTCTATCTGTTCTTCGACCCTTGGTTCCATCTCTTCGAGTTCAAGCCAAAGAATTCGGATACTACCTATGGTTTGGGATGGTTGCCGCTCGGAGGATATTGCAAGATTTCGGGTATGATAGATGAAAGTTTCGATACCGAACAGATGAAACAGCCGGAACAGCCATACGAGTTTCGCAGCAAACCGGCATGGCAGCGCCTGCTCATCATGATAGGTGGCGTGCTGGTTAACTTCGTGCTGGCTCTCTTCATCTATTCCATGATTCTGTTCCATTGGGGCGACAATTATGTGGCTACCCGTGATATGAGTTATGGTATGAAGTTCAATACCGAGGCAAAGGCATTGGGCTTCCAGGATAAGGATATCCTGGTAAGCACCGATCTGGGTGAGTTCAAGACCTTTGATGGCGATCTGTATCGTAATCTCTCTGAGGCTAAACAGGTCAATATCATCCGTCAGGGCAAACCGGTGACGCTTAATCTGCCTGGCGATCTCGACATGCTCAGTATGATTAAGAGCAGTCCTCGCTTCGTAGATTTGTATGTGCCTCTGCAGATTGATAGTGTGATGAAGGATTCGCCTGCCAGCAAACTCGGTTTGGCAAAGGGTGATAAGATTCTTGCTATTAATAATAAAAAGGTAGTCTCTTTCAACGAATTTCAGATTGAATTGGGCAGAGTAGAGGATGTGCTTGCTTCGGCAGAGACGCCGCAGGACAGTGCCAGAGCACTTACAACTCAGGTTACTTATCTCAAGGCTTCTGGCGATACCGTCAAGTCAAGTGTCCTCCTGAAGTCTACCGAAGAGGGTGTGAAGTTTGGTTTCTACAATCATCCTGTCATGCTCGATTATAAGATTACTCATGTCAACTATGGCTTCTTCGAGAGTTTCCCTGCCGGCATCAAATATGGCTGGAATGTCTTGGCCGGTTATGTGGGCGATATGAAGTATGTCTTCTCTAAGGAAGGTGCCAAGAGTCTGGGTGGTTTCGGTGCGCTGGGCAGTCTCTTCCCATCTGTATGGGATTGGCATGCATTCTGGCTTATGACAGCGTTCCTGAGTATCATTCTTGCCTTCATGAACATTCTTCCTATCCCTGCTCTTGATGGTGGACATGTGTTCTTCCTTCTTTATGAGATTATCACAGGTCGCAAACCGGGCGATAAGTTCATGGAGCGTGCTGAGTATATTGGTTTCGGCATATTGATTCTTCTGCTTGTCGTTGCCAACCTGAACGATGTATTGCGACTCTTCGGCATCTTGTAATGCTGGGGAATCGCGAAAATAAAGGTCAAAAAAAGAGGGTGGTCATTAATTTATGACACACCCTCTTTTTTTGAGTTTATTCTTTTATACGTATTATACGTATCTGATAATCTGTCCTACACTAACCTTCTTGTCTTTGCGGTAACCGTTGAGTCTGCAGATCTGCTCTACAGATACGCCGCGCTTTTCAGCGATAGAACTAAGCGTTTCGCCTGGCTTCACCTTGTGGTAGAGCTTCTCGTGGCCAGCAGGCAGTTCGTAGTATCTTCCCACTTCGCCGCCGTTAACCTGCTCTCTGGTGTAACCACCGTTGCCAACCTTGCCGCGGGCAGCATTGGCATCAGCTGATTCGCTTTCGTAGGTATTACGGTTAAAGCTGTAGAAGTCGCCTGTAACGTCCTGGTTGCGGAAATCGAAGAAGAGTGCTGGGTTCAGAGCCACACCACAGAGACGGGTCTCAAAGTGGAGATGCGAACCGGTACTTCTACCCGTATTACCACCCAAGCCAATCACGTCGCCGGCTCTTACCTCTTCGCCCTCAGTAACGAGCTGCTTAGAGAGGTGACCATAGATAGTCTCCAAACCGTTGTTGTGACGAATCACGATGTACTTACCGTAACCACCACCTTCATATCTTACGATGCGAACTCTGCCTGAAAAGGCTGAGCGGATTGAGTCGCCAATATAAACCTTGATGTCCATACCTTTATGTTGGCGGCCAAAGCTAGCACGGTAACCGAAGTTACTTGTGACAACGCGACTAGGAGTTGGCATGCAGAAATGACGGAGATCGATGCGGAAGTGCTCAGGCAAGGTTGTAGCCCTGTGAGCGTACTTGTTAGAGAAATCCTCATACAGCTCGGCTGCAGGGTTCTCTCTGTCTTCAATCATTCGATAATGCGACACAGCGAGTGTGTCGAGCGATTTCATTCTGTGGTCTACAGGTGCCTGTCTTGCCAACAGGTCTTGTCCGCAAACGGGAGAAGCTGTTAGCGCCAACAATGCAACGACCGAAATTTTCTTTATACTCTTTTTAAAACTCATACTACTTTTTCTATTTTCTTTTTTAGGTTCGTGTCAACAGCGCAGAATCATACAAGAAATTCTGCAAAAACCACTAAGGCAAATGCCTTCATGTAGCGGTTTTGTTATATAGACGTTGCAAATATAACAAAAAAACTTCAAAAAACCAAAGTTGTTAAAGCCAAAAGGGCGATATTTAACGCCCTAGCCTTTTTTTAACTTACATTAGGAAAATGAGATGCAAGGAGTTGACTTTTAATACGTTTCATGCTTTTGTAGCATTCTCAACAGAGCCACGGCAGGAGAATGCCCCATGAAAATATACTTTTTTACCTCCGGACTGGTGAATCTGAGGCATTCCTGATAAGCGCGGTAGAGGTCGTTGAGATTGATGGTAAATTCCTTACCCGATGACTCTCTGATACCGATAATCATCTTTGCCGTTACATGCAGTTTGACGTATCTGATGCCTGTTGCGCTTTCTATTTCCGTAATGTTTTCGAGAATGGCTCTCATTTCTTCCAGGGTTATTTCTGGTCGCGGCTCCCTGATAGCCGGCTTTCTTCTTCTATCCATAATTATACTTTTTACTTTTGGGACAGGCGATGGAATCGCCTGGAATGGGGGTGAGGCTGCTTGATAGCTGAAGCCACCTTTTAGCCTTGCTTTCTGATAACAGGAATTGCTCTTGCTTGCTGCTTTAGCTGATGGCTGCCCAGTTGATATGGGTTTCTTCAAATCCCTGAGGCGGTTCCAGAGCAGGGCGTTGTGAGGAGCATTGCATTCGGGATCGTTGTCGATGATTTCCTGTGCTTCTGTGCGCGCCAGTTGTACCAGCTGACCATCTCTGGCAATATTCGCTATCTTCAGGTCGAAAGCCATGCCGCTCTGCTGCGTTCCCTCCAGGTCGCCGGGACCACGGAGTTTCAAGTCGGCCTCGGCGATACGGAAACCGTCGTTCGTATCGCACATGATATCAATGCGTTTGCGGGTTTCTTCTGAAAGCTTATAGTTGGTTACCAGAATGCAGTAGCTCTGGTCGCAGCCTCTTCCTACACGGCCTCGCAGCTGGTGCAACTGGGACAGACCGAAGCGCTGTGCATCCAGGATAACCATCACAGAAGCATTGGGCACATTTACACCAACTTCTATTACGGTAGTGGCAACGAGAATCTGTGTTTCGCCCTTTACAAACTGCTCCATCTCTACCTCCTTTTCGGCAGATTTCATCTTGCCATGAATCTTACTCAATTTGAATTCCGGGAATGCCTGTTTCAGCGTTTCGTAACCTTCTTCCAGGTTCTTCAGGTCGCTCTTCTCACTTTCCTTGATCAGCGGAAAGACGATATATACCTGTCTGCCGAGATTAATCTGGCGGCGGATGCTCTGATAGAGGCTGGTGAGTTGGGTATCAAACTTATGTAGCGTCTGTATCGGTTTTCTGCCCGGTGGCAGTTCATCAATCACGCTCACGTCCAGGTCACCATAAATGGTCATGGCGAGGGTGCGGGGGATAGGAGTGGCGGTCATCACGAGGATATGAGGCGGATTCTCGCTCTTGTTCCACAGCTTGGCTCTCTGCGCCACACCGAAGCGATGCTGCTCATCGATAACGCTACGCCTAATCTTCTGAAAACCACCGGGTCTTCGAGGATGGCATGGGTGCCTACCAGAATCTGGATGTCGCCCGTAGCCAGGTCGGCAAGAATCTTTTCTCTCTTCTTTCCCTTTACGATGCCTGTGAGCAGTTCCACCCGGATGTCCATTCCCTGCAGAAAGTCGCAGATAGTTTGCAGATGCTGCTCGGCAAGAATTTCGGTAGGTGCCATCATACATGCCTGATAACCGTTATCCAGCGCAATGAGCATGGTCATGAGTGCCACGAGCGTCTTACCTGAACCTACATCACCCTGCAGAAGACGGTTCATCTGTCTGCCGCTGCACATATCGGCTCTGATTTCATGCATCACCCGTTTCTGTGCTCCTGTCAGTTCAAAAGGCAGATGATGGGCATAGAACCCGTTGAAGATATCGGCGATGCGGTTGAAGACATAGCCCCTGAACTTGCGGCGCTGGTCGGTGGCATACCTTATTATATTAAGCTGCACATAAAAGAGTTCCTCAAATTTAAGGCGTACCTGTGCCTTCTGCATCTCCTGATGGGAATGTGGATAATGAATCATGCGGATGGCTGCATCGCGCGAAACCAGATGCAGACGGTCTACGATATGGCTTGGCAGCGTTTCGGGAAGAGGAGGAAGGATGGTGACCAACTGCTTGGTCATCTTCTCTATGGAACGTGAGGTGTAGCCGCGCTTCCTCAGGTTCTCGGTAAGCGAGTAGTAGGGCTGCATGCCCATCTCTGAAATCTGGAGATTGGTGGCATCGTCCATATCGGGATGGGTAAACTGGAATCTGCCGTTGAAGACGGTTGGCTTTCCGAAAACGAGATATTCGGTTCCCACCTTATAGGTCTTCATGATGTATTGGGCACCGCGATACCAGATGAGGTCTGCCACACCGTAGCCGTCTGAGAAATGGGCTACCAGCAGCTTGTTGCGCTTACCGGTATCTATCTCATCGTAGCTGAGTATCTTGCCTTTGAGTTGTACAAAGGGCATGTCGGCATTGAGTTCGCTGATGTGGAAAACCTTGGAGCGGTCTACATATTTATATGGATAGTATTCCAGCAGGTCACTATAAGAGTTGATGCCGAGCTCCTTGCTCAGTATCTCTTTCTTCTTGGGTCCTACCCCTGGCAGGAACATGATGTCTTGGTCTAAAATACTATTCATAATGATGCAAAAGTACAACATTATGGCAAAACAGCCAAAATGTTTAACTCTTTTTTTCCGCAATTGTGGCTTTTTTATTTGTTTATATTGATTTTTCTTCGTACCTTCGCACCGAATAAGATTAAAACTTTCATGAATAGTAAGAAAAGATATATGGTGATAGCTTTGCTGGCGCTTCTGGTTGTGTCGGCAATGGCATATAATGACGAGGCTAAGCCTTGGACCTTCTGGAACTGGAAGTATGGCTCCGTTTCCAGACCGGGTATTCATGCCGATCTGACGGGTATGAAGAATGTAGGTATGGGCGGTATCTGGCTGATGCCGGTACGTGAAGCCGGCGAGCGTCTGGAATTTCATGACGGGGTGGCACAGCTGTCGCCTGAGTTCTGGAAGATGATGGATTATTCCTTCCAGCTAGCCGACTCTCTCGATTTGATATGGGCATCCATGTCCTGCCTGGTAATCCGCTTGTCCTCCCTGCTGAATCGATGCAGAAGCTTGTCTGGACCGATACCATCATGAAGGGCGGAAAGAAGATTGAAGGCTTGCAGATGTGGCAGCCCGAGAGTTATAAGGACGGAATGATGCAGTCTGCCGGAAGCGAAGGTGGATATTATCAGGATATTGCTGCTTTTGCCATCCGCTTTAAAGGAAAAACGGGTCCTGCCTGGCGCAACGCAACCGATTCGGCTGCCCGGAGCGAGGCGGTGCCGATGACTGATGTGCTTCCCTTGAAGATGGAAGGGGGAATGGTGATGGGGGTCATGGTGAATGGTATCTTGCAGAATAAGTTGCCTAAGGGCTCCTGGTGCCTGTTGCGGATGGGACATACCTCAACGGGACAGACTCATGCAACGGATGGGAAAGGTATGGGACTTGAGGTGGACAGGTTCTCACCGGCAGCCGTAAAGAAACTATTTGATTCCTGGTATGCGCCGTTACTGAACCGTCCGCATGGCGATGTGGTGTCGTATCTGTATATCGACCCGAGAGAGTGGGGCAGCCAGAACTGGGGCTGTCAGTTTGCCGAAGAATTCAAGGTGCGCCGCGGCTATGATCTCATCCCTTATCTTCCTGTCATGGCAGGTGTTCCGCTGGAGTCGGCTTCCCGATACGAACAGGTACAGAATGATATCCGTCTCACCATCGAGGAACTGGTAAAGGAGAAGTTCTTCCAGACCTTCACCCGTCTGGCAGAAAAACAGTATGTTGAGGTTTCTTGTGAGCCTATCCCGCGTACCGATCATCCCGACGATATGTTCCGTGCCGTAAGCAGAGCCCATATCTATAATGAAAATCCGGTTCAGACTGTGGCTTGTACAGGAAACAATGGCGCACGGAACGGAACGCTCACCTTGCTCAAACCTTTGATAGACCGCCACCTGGCGCTTGGCATCAACAGGTTCATCTTCCAGCATGATATTGTCCGGCATCCAGAGGCTCGAGGTTTCATGGATTACATCACCATGTGTCAGCATTACCTGCAGCAGGGCAGACCGGTGGTTGATATCGCTGTGTTTCATCCTTCGGGAAACCCCGAACAGAAGAACAGCTATCGTGCCCCTTGTGGTTACAAAAACGATTTGATGAACAAGGATGCCTTGCTGAAATGGAATTTCGAATACAGTCCGAAAGGTAAACTGCCTGGAAATCAGGATTATCGCATTCTCGTGGTTTCGCAGCCGGATAGCTCTCTCTCTGCTGAGATAAAAGCGAAACTGGAGGAATTGCGTGAGGAAGGCATCGTCATCATCGACAAGCCTTATCAGGCGAAGAACTTCTCGCAGTATGGCATCGATCCGGATGTCATACTGCCTGAGAATATGGATTATGCCCACCGTCTGGTTCTGGAGGCAACGGGCAGGAAGGATATCTATTTCCTGATTAATCAGGAGAATAAGGAGCGCCAGATTACGGCAACCTTCCGTACCGGTACTTCCAGAATCCGCCAGATAGTGAACTTGAACTTGCCAGCTTATGGCTCAGTCTTCGTCATCCTGTCTAACAGGGATGACATGCAGATTATCAGCCCAGCAAAGCTTCCGCTACCTTGATGTCGAATGGAGTGGTAATCTTGATGTTCTCACGGTTACCCTCAACCATTGCAACCTGACAGCCAAGACTTTCTACCACCGAAGCATCATCGGTAAACTGTTCCTTGTATTCCTGGTTGAAAGCCTGCTTTGCAGACCGATGTCGAAGGTCTGGGGAGTCTGGCACCACGCGGTAATCGCTGCGCAGCACGTTCTTTCCGCCTCCGTGCTGGTCGATATAGCGCAGGGTGTCGGTTACGGCATATACAGGGATGGCTGCATATTCTTCGCGAGCCGTCTCGAAACATTCCTCGATGACTTCTTTAGATACGAATGGGCGCACGCCGTCGTGAATACCCACTACGCCATCTTCATCATCAGGAATGAGTGCCAGTCCGTTTTTGGATGACTGGAAACGGGTGTCGCCACCATTGGCTATCTGGTGCTTAATGCTGAAATGATGCTCCTCGCAGAGCTGGTGCCAGTATGCCTGCTGACTCTCCGGCAGAACCAGGATGATGTTCAATGCAGGGTCATATTCATGAAAACGCTCTATGGTGCGCATCAGGATAGGCTTGCCCGCTACCGGCAAGAACTGTTTTGGAATTTCACTTCCCATGCGGAGGCCTTTGCCTCCGGCTACTATGATTACGTAATCCATTTTTTAAGTGAAGAGTTAAAAGTGAAGAGTGAAGAATTCTAATCCTGCCTTTCTTCACTCATTGTTATTATTTGCTCTGCATGAGATGATCATACATCATGCCATCCTGCAGGGCAGCTACGGTTTCCTTGCTTACGAAATAGCTCAATATCTTATAGGCGTATGGGAGGGTTGCTGCAGGACCTTCGCCTGTAATCACGTTGCCGTCTTCCTGGAAGAGGGTGGCGGTATATTCGGTGTTCTCGCCGAAATACTGCTCAAAGCCAGGATAACAGGTAGCCTTCTTTCCTTCGAGGATGCCTGTGCTTGCCAGAACCATTGGGGCTGCGCAGATGGCACCGATTCGCTTGCCAGCCTTGTGCTGTGCGATGAGCGCCTGGCGTACACCTTCGTGCTCGTTGAGGTTTGTACTTCCTGGCATTCCGCCCGGAATCATCAGCATGTCAGCATCTTCAAAGCTGGCAATATCCTCAAACTTCAGGTCAGCCTTGATGGTAACACCATGCGATGTTTCTACCCATTCAGTACCCGTTACACTTACAGTCTTGATGTCTACACCACCTCTACGGAGGATGTCTACCGGAGCCAATCCTTCGATTTCCTCGAAGCCATTGGCAAGAAATTCATATACCTTAGCCATAATTTATTTGTTTTTTGTCTTGTTATTCAAATAATATGATTACCTTTGCAAAAGTAAGAATAATTATTGAAATAACAAAATAAATGGCACAGCAACATTTAAAATTCGCAATATTTGGTAATGAATACCAGGCTAAGAAGTCGGCTTCGATAGAGAAAATCCTTCTTTATCTCGAAAAGAAGGAGGCTGAAGTTTATGTGGAGAATGCTTATTACGAGTTTCTTACCCGCGACCAGCATCTCGATGTGAAGGCGGCTGGGGTGTTCGAGGATTACAACTTTGATGTGGATTATGTCATCTCTATGGGTGGTGACGGTACCTTCCTGAAGGCGGCGAGCCGGGTGGGAGCCAAGGGTACGCCTATCATCGGTGTGAATATGGGTCGGTTGGGCTTCCTTGCCGATGTGCTGCCTAGTGAGATAGAGTCGGCGCTGGACAGTCTTTATGCCGGTGATTGTCTGATAGAGGAGCATGCGGTGATTCAGGTGGAGGCAGAAGGTGGCATTCTTGCTGGCAATCCGTTCGCCCTCAACGATATCGCCGTACTGAAGCGTGATGATGCTTCGATGATTTCCATCCGTACGCAGGTTGATGGCGAATTTCTCGTTACCTACCAGGCTGATGGACTGATTGTTACCACGCCAACCGGTTCTACGGCATACAATCTATCTAATGGCGGACCTATCATCATTCCGCAGAGTGGCAGCATCTGTCTTACTCCGGTGGCTCCTCACAGTCTGAACATCCGTCCTATCGTCATCAACGATACGGCAGTCATCACGCTCGATATCGAGAGCCGCAGCCACAACTATCTGGTAGCCATCGATGGTCGTAGTGAGCGTATGACGGAGGAAACCCGCCTCATCATCCGCAAGGCTCCTCATAGTATCAAGATTGTGAAGCAGCGCAACCAGCGTTACTTCTCTACCCTGAGAGAGAAACTGATGTGGGGTGCTGACCAGCGCGAAAGATAAGTAGAATAAGAAAATAATTAGAATAAGAAAAGAGGTATATCCCGAAGACGAATCTTGGGTATACCTCTTTTTTCTTACCTAAAACAACTAACTAGTAACCTTGTATGTACTAAAACTACCTTTAAAACAAACCTAAACCTAAAAACATAAACCTTAATAAACCTAAAAACATAAACCTTAATAAACCTAAAAGCTTAAAACTGAAAAACTTAAACTAAAAACAGAAACTATTCTTTGAACTTATTTATTATATTCTTATCTGATAATCACTTTCTTTCCCTGGTGGATGTAAACACCGCTCTCAGCAGGTTTCTTACCCAATTTCATACCGCTAAGTGTATACCATGCATTGTCTGTTGTGGTATTGCTTATGGTTGGAGTTCCTGTGATGCCTGTTGGTGCCCAGGTGGCGGTAACATCCTTGCAGGTGTATTTGCCATTACTCTGTGTAGTGGTAATCTCATAATACTTGGTGCTGTTGCCGGCATTCAAGTCTACGGTCTGCTTCTTGCCTGTTCCATTTCCCTGATTGAAGATGATGTTTACGATAGCATCCTTGCTTTTGATTTTGAAGTCCATATAGTACCACTTCTTTCCGTTCAGCGTTTTGGTTGCTGTAACAGCAGTACCTGGCCAGCCTAGTGTAAAGGTTTCGCTGGAATTCCATGCGTAGAAATACATGGCTGAACCCCAGTTGGTTACCTGGTCGGCATTGGCATATATGGTGATGGTATATGGCTCGAATGTCTTGACGGTATAATTGTAGGTACGGATACCTGTTACGGTTCCGTTGCTGAGCAAGCCAACCTTCAAGGTGCAGGTGTTGTCAATGTTGATGGTGCTACCTGTAGTAACCTGCTTGCTCTTGGCTGTAGGGGCTGTGCCGTCAGTAGTGTATACCAGTTTGGCATTGCTGTTCTGGCTCACAGCCGTAAGCTTAGCCTTGAATCCTGCCTCGTATTCGCCTGATGGTATGTTGCACCATGCGGTTTCTGCAGATTTAGAAAGATAATAACGGTAGTGGTATCCTTCGAGAATCTGTGCATAATCAGCACTTGGAGTATATGCCTTGGTGTTGTTTCCTACAACCACGATGAGTTTCGCCTTGTTGCCAGTAGTCTCATTGGCAAAGCAAGAGGTCTGCGCCATCTTGTTGGTATAATTGCTCATGTTGGTGATGCCTGCAAGTTTGCGGGCTTCGATCATGCTCTTCAACTCTTGCTTGTAGGCTCTCCAGTGTGGTTGGAAGATGCAAGGTGTGCCCGGCATGGCAAGCATGTAGGCGTTGGCAGCCAAGGTGTCTTTGCGTAGAGGGTCAAGAGGCTCAGAGGCAGAACGATATTGCATATCGTGATTTTCCACGAATGTTACTGCATACTGGCGATAGTTGGCATCGTGCATCAGATTGTTAGTGCTATTGAGCTTGCTCCAATCAGAAAAAGAGGCTACCTTTCCGTCGGCTGCACCATTCACTGCATCACGCACATTGTAACGGAACTGGAAGTCGAAGGCAGCACTCTTCTTGTTGGTTTTGTTAATCCAGTTGATGATAGATGGGTTTCCATCCCAATATTCACCTACAGAGAATTCTACACCGGTAGCATCATTGTAGTCAGCCACGTGGGTACCGCTGAAACCCTTTACCATGTCGTAGCGGAAACCGGTATATCCCATATCCTCCTTCAGGAATTTCAGATATGCCTTGATAATCTTCTGCACGTTTGCACTCTTGTGGTCTAGGTCACGGCAGCCATCCCAGTCTTGGCCCTCATCATTGTTATTGCTGAGGCTTACCCCCTTTTTGGTTGCCTGTTTAGCAGTAGCTCCACCATCATCATTCTTGCAGATGTCGGTAGGCTGCATCTTATATGTCACTCCATTGTATGTCTCTGTAGGGAAGGTGAACCAGCCGTCTGTATTGCGGTGGTTGACCACAACATCTGCTATTGCGCCTATGCCGTTGGCTTTGAACTTGGCAATCAGGCTTCTGAGTTCAGCCTCAGTTCCGAATGAGGAATTCTGGTTGAAATAATAATATGGCTTATAGCCCATTACCTGAGTAGCTCGATGCATTTACCGCTTTGTGGAAGCCATACAAGGTCGATGAATCCTTTCATATCATCGGCTTGCTTCTCTAAAACAGTCCATTGGGAGTAGTCGTAAGCATCCCATGAGAATCCTTGCAGCATGACACCACTGTAGTTAGCAGGCCAGCCTTGTGCAAACATATTGATGCTTGCCAGTAAAGCGATAAGTGTAAAGTATATCTTCTTCATAATTATCTTTGTATTTTGTGATTATTATTTTATGTTTAATTGCAAGTTGTATTGTTATACGTTGGCAAAGTTACGATTTATTTCATTAGCTTGTTCAAAAATTGATGCAAATCAAGCGAATAAATTGTGCAAACGTTTGCATTCCGGTGCGCTTTTCTTCTATATATAATTTAAGGTATATGTAGCTTTAGGAGATAGTTATGATTAAAAAACTAGAAAACATTTGGCGGTCTCGTTTTTTATTGCGTAATTTGCGTTGCGTAAAAAGCGCAATGAACGTTTGTATAATGAATGATAACAAGATATGGCAAGATTGAACAATCCTTTTGTGGTATATGGCTATAAGGGCGCAGAGTATTTCTGCGACCGCTTCTTTGCAAAATGGCTGGAAAGAGGAGGAATCATAGTCAACTGAGGAAATGAAAATTACGTCCCGATGCATCTTTTGCTACGTCCCGACGCAGCAAAAAATACGTCCCGACGCAGTAACAGATACGTCGGGACGTAATTTCAGAAGCATCCTGGTAATCATCAAGTGAGCCTCTTTCGCATCATGTACGTCATTGCGCAAGTTCATACGTTTCATTGAGTCTACGGATACGACTTCGCTGGGTTAAAGATACGACTTCGCTGGGTTAAAGATACGACTTCGTTGGGTTAAAGATACGACTTCGTTGGGTGGAAGAGTCAATTTCGTTGGCTGAATGAAGTGGCTGAAGTAGCATAATGAAGTACTTGAATAAGGCGATTGATGTTGCTGAATTTTCAACTATAAGCCTTTCTAGGTTTCCATGAAGTTTATGCGATTTATATGATGGTGGCAGTTTACTCTCTCATTCTAAGCACTGTTTGATTAAGTCGTGAGCATCTTTTGCATGATATACTCTGCCTGCTTTAACATCTTCTAGGGCTTCTTCAATTCCACTTTTCTTTTCGGTTTGAATAACCCAGCCAAACTTCTTTGCCAGTTCCTTTAATAAGTTGAAGTCAACTTGCGGAACAGTTATAGTTGTTGTTATATTATTTATAGCTACATTCATATTGCTTTACTTTAATGTTATTTCTAATTTGCCGCAAAGATACGACTTTTCCTCGTAACTTCCAAGGTTTTAGGGAAAAAATATTTGAAAAGGATTGGGAGAAAAAGAAAATAGGCGACTCCCGGAATTGAGAGCCGCCTATTGAATATTGTTGTTTCGATGATGAAACGAAGGATTATTTATTCTTTGATTTCCCAATGGCCTCCAAATGTAGAAGAACCAACACGCTCTATTCTTTTTTGAGCCTTTAGCTTTTCTATATGTTTTTGTATTGCACTTGCCTTGATAGCTAGTTTGTCCACGAGCTCTTGTCTTGTTATATACGGATTGTCTTTTATTAATTCAAAAACCTTTTCAATTGTTTTTGGTGATCCAGTTTGACCACCAATTTGACCACCAGTTTGACCACCAGTTTGACCACCAGTTTGACCACCAGTTTGACCACCAGTTTCATTAGGAATAGGTAATCGAAGTTCTACCTCTTGTAACTCGTATTTATCTATTAATTCAGGCTTACCCCAACCTGATTCTTTGAAGCTTTTGCCCTTGCAGGGCGACAGTTTTGCGTCCGTAATTACCTAGGGCGATGCCCTGGGCTAGGGGCTTCTGCCCCTTCGGGGCGTATTCCCTGAAAGCTCAGTCCGGTTCAGGCTTATTCCTTCAATTTCTGGATTTCCTCCAGTGGAAGTTCGGTGGCTGTTGATACTTGCTCATCAGAAAGGCCCATTGACAGAAGGCGGCGAGCTGTGGCTAGCTTTTCTTTTTCCATACCTTTTTCCATACCTTTCTTTTCATCAAACTTTCTGGTGGCATATATATCACGCATATTCTTGATGTCCTCGTCATAAAGCTCAAGTTCCTCGCGGGAGAGCTTGCGGAGGTCGCCTATTTCTGCCAACTTGCGGAAGACTGGATACTTCTCGCTGAATGGCATCTGTTCAAACATGTTCATATTCTTTCCTCCTTTTTATATTGTTTTATTCTTTGGATTCTCTTTTGGTTTCTATAGAAAATTTCAGCACTCCTAAATTTACCCCAAAAGTCAATCTGCGCATTTTTAATGGCAGCTTATCTGCGAAGACTTCGTTCATGGCAGCTTGTATCTTACCTTCTGTTGCTTTGTCTGGTAAAATACCATGCTCCTTTGCATCTTCATTCACCTTATCTATAGTTCTTGCCAATTTGCGAAGTTGAGTGAAAGTATCAATGATGGCAATGGTTGTACTGATGGCTAAATCACCTTTCAGAATTGTGGCAAGCATATAAAGTCCTTGTTCAGTAAATGCGTGAGGTGCAACAGTGGAATGCTTGAGGGTATTGAACCGGTGGAAATTTTCCACCAGTTCCTGTTTCTCGCTGCTATTCAGTTCAATAATATAACCAGGGGGAAACTTTTTGGGGTTATTTTTAACCGCTTTGTTTATATCTCTGGTTTCTACTCCATACAATTCCGCAACATCTCTGTCAAGGATGACTTGCGTATCCCTGATGACAATGATTTTACTTTCTGTTTTTACAATAATTATTCTTCCTTGTTTTTTAGCAAGTCCATCATTTTCTTCATATCAGGCAAAGCCTTGCGTAACCTTTCAGGCATGTCATCCAACGTCTTGTAGGTAGCAACTCCCATCGGCTTGCTGTAGTCTCGAACAGCATATTCTGCATAAGAGTAGTTTGCTGATTGGCAAAGAATGATTCCAATAGACGGATTCTCGTGTGGCTTACGCACCTTGTCGTCGAGAATTTGGAGATAGCCAAAAAGTTGCCCAAGATAAGAGGTCTTAAACTCGCCAAGTTTTAGCTCTATGCAAACCATAGCGTTCAATTCTCGATTGAAAAACAGCAGGTCTGGGAATTGTTCAACACCATAGATTTCCAAATGGTATTGGTTGCCGATGAAAGCAAAGTCTCTGCCAAAGGTCATGATGAAATTCTTGATGTTCTGAACGATGCTTTGTTCTACAACTCGTTCGTCGACATCTATTTTTTCGCGTTCCCCAATCTCTTCTACATTGATAAAGTCAAGTAGATATTCATCCTTGAACATTTCTACTGCACGTCGAGCTTCCCTAGGATTGTTGATGGTCCTGGTAAAATTGTTAGGCATGCGTCCTTGGCTATGGTAAGCATCCTCCTTTATAAGTTGGCGGAGCTTCTTTACGGCAAGATGTTCCTCTACAGTGCGGTGGATATAATAATAGCGTGCTAATGTTTCTTTTGTTCCACTGATGATGGCAGAGTGGTGTGTGAATGGTACTTTAAAGAAGTCCTCAACAGGAAAATTCGGAATATTAGTAATAGATAAAGTATGGAATATATCTATCTGATTTTCACTATTTTGTAATTCAGCGGTTGCAACCGCTGAATTCTCAAAGCACAATTCGGCGGTTGCAACCGCCGAATTGCTGTCAAGCATATTCCATGCTTCATAAAAACGTCTCATATCCTACATTTGAGTTCCTGAAAGTTCAGCCAGTTTCAGGCTTGTTCCTTTAATTTCTGGATTTCCTCCAGTGGAAGTTCGGTGGCTGTTGATACTTGCTCATCAGAAAGGCCCATTGACAGAAGGCGGCGAGCTGTGGCTAGCTTTTCTTTTTCCATACCTTTTTCCATACCTATTTCCATCCCTTTCTTTTCATCAAACTTTCTGGTGGCATATATATCACGCATATTCTTGATGTCCTCGTCATAAAGCTCAAGTTCCTCTCGGGAGAGCTTGCGGAGGTCGCCTATCTCTGCCAACTTGCGGAAGACTGGATACTTCTCGCTGAATGGCATCTGTTCAAACATGTTCATATTCTTCACTATATAAATCCAACAATCAAATATATCCATACACTCTGCCTCCGTGTGCTTGTCGAACAATGGCAGTTGGAGGTACACAATACGCATTCTGTCGGACACTCGCTGGCGTGTCTGCAAATCGGTAAGCACCAAGTCGGTACGAAACTTCTTTAGCACCGGACTATCCGACACGAAATCCATGAAACATACCGTATAGACTGGAGCCAAGTGATAGTCCCAGATTCCACGGATGCCCTGCTGCACAATGGCACGTGCCGTGTAATACAATGCCCTGTCGGCAAAGTATTCCTGCTCTTTCTTCTGCATCTCTACGATGACATGCTTGCCTTCGTTTGTGATGCAATAGACATCGAGACCACACCGCGGTCATCGGGGCGCAAGCCAAGTTTTTCGGTCTTGGCAAACGTCACGTCCTTGATTACCAACTCGTCTTCAAACAGTCCGTTGAGGAATGTGATCAGACATTCTTTCGTGTCTTCGCTTCCAAATATCCTCTTGAAAGCCCAATCAACACGTGGGTCTATAAATCTTGCCATCTGCTTACGCTTTATAAGGTCGTGGACGCAATATTGCTATTCGTTGGCAAAGATACGACTTTTCCTCGTAACTTCCAAGGTTTTAGGAAAAAAATACTTGAAAAGGGGGAGGAGAAAGAAAAAAATAGGCGACTCCCGGAATTGAGAGCCGCCTATTGATATTTAGTTTATTTGATGAAGCAAATGCTTACTTCTTTGTCATTACACACTTTGCATAGCCATTAGCCCAAGCATAAAGCTTGATGTCGTATGTACCTTCTTCAACGTTCATGTCAGCACCACCTTGTGTCAAGGCATCAGGTGTGCCACCCCAGTTGATAGCCCAATCACCATCTGCACGGAACTTGATAACACCAGAAGTCAGTGTAATGTTCTTTACTTCCCAATAGCCAGGTTCTTTGGTTTCTGTATTGTAAGGAACATAAGTCATTTCTTCGTCAGTATCCCAACCATTAGGTGATGCGCTACCAACGATACCAATATGTTTGATAGGAGTCAGAGTGTAAGTCTTTGCTGACAAGTCAACATCTACCTTGTAGTAACCGGCATCTTCTGTCATTTTAATGTCAGCACCACCTTCTGCTGTATCAAAGTTTGCTCCATAGTTGGTACCCTTCCATTCTGGCTCTGTACAGAACTTGAAACCATTCTGGTTCAAGTACATGTAACCAGTGTAGTGTACGCCATCATCACCTGTGAGGTAGTCATTTGTAGCCCATCCATTAGCTTCACCTGCCATATAGAGGATAGGCTTTTGTACGGTGTATGTGAGGTTATTCATATCGAGAGTAACAATCCATGTACCAGCTCCTGGGATAACTGGAGTCTGAAGCTCGCCCCATGAATCGCCATTATAGATAATGAATCCGAATGCGTCTTCTGAACCGTTCTCCTTGCAGCCCAAGGCTCCCTTGTTGACGGTATCCCAGTCATCAGCATTACTTGCGACGTTGCTGCCAGCATAGAACTTAAACCAGTTCTTGTCTGCAGTAGTTGTAACTTTCAACTGATAAACTCCATCGCTGATCTTGTTCATCCATACAGGAGATGTTACGGCCCATTCATTTCCGTTTACCTGACCGAGCATATAGTAACCCTGCTCGTCAATAGCAGGTGTAGGTGCCGGAGTATATTTACCTGTGGTTTCTCCCATAGGAGCAAGGGCTTCACCTGAGTTAAGAATGAGTGAAAGTGTCGTTTCAACCTTCAAGTCACGAGCAACAGCAGCGCGAGACTTATTCTGACGGCATACGAGCTCCTCTAATTCTGAAGCACTTACCTGAACACTGTTATCAACTAGTTTTCCTGGAATCTCGTCTCCGTTTATCTTGACTTTTTGGAGTGTGTAACTGGAAGCATTCGGGTCTGTTACATCGATAGTTACGAGATTGATGATGCCATCTTCATCAGCTGCGCTTGCTTCAGCTTCAGAACCATTTGTAAAGGTAACACCCTTGGCGGCAGAAGCTTCCTGCTCATTAGTCTGAGGGGTGCCCCAATCGTCATAGTCGCCAGCGCAGCTGGCAAGTGCGAGACTTGCCATGACTGCTAAGCTATATAATAATGTCTTTTTCATTGTGTTCATGTTTTTAATTATCTAATTTCTGCAGTGTTCTTGTCGAAGTTGACATAGAGCTTCTGTCCAGTTGAGCAAGATACTGCGTAACCATCGCCAATTTCAGTCCAGGACTTATCAATAAATCCATTTCTCCAGAAGCAGTTTCCTTCAACGATAGTGAACTCAGTACGCCACCACTCGATTCCAGGAATCTTGATGTATGCGCGAAGCTCACCATCACCACCGAAGGCAGGAGATACCCATTCGCCAGTCTGGTCTGCAGGAGCTGTCATAGCACAAGCGTCAGAAGCATCGCCCCAATCCCCACCAGCAGCAGCACCAATGATGTATGCAGTACCAGGATATACGTTCAAGGTATATGTGATATCCTTCTTGTCTGGTGTAAGTTCACCGACGAAATGCAAAACGAACCAGCCACCATGAGCAACCTTAATGTTCTTATCATTGCCATCCTCTGATAATTCTGCGCCAGCATTATCGTTGATAGCTGCCAGACGGTCATAGCCACGCCAGTCATTTTCGAAAGTACCCCACTTGAATGTACCGCCATCTGGAACATAAACCATGGTGTAATAGTTGCCGGATATACCATATACTGGAGCTACTGGCTTCCAACTCTTCCATGCTTCCTGTATAGAAGAACCAACAACGTAGAGGTTCTTAGGCAATTCTACATCAGGTTCCTTGTATGTTGCCTTGACAGAAGGCAAGGTGATGATGTTAGAATAGGTCTCTCCAAGATTTGGATTTGTTGTTCCACCAAGAACGGCGCGAAGGCGGATATAAACAGGCATTGACTCTGGTATCTCTGCGTTTGGGTTTGCTGCCTGGTACATGTCAACGAGTGTTGAGTTCAACTCTGCTGCATCCACATTCATCTTGGCAGTAGTGTATGAGGTTGCCAACTCTTTATGTGTAGTTGTTGGATCTGTCAAGAAGTTCTGATCGAGAGCAACCTGCACATAGTAGCGAACCACGTATGGAATACCTCCATAGTTTGGTTGTGAACAAGACAAGGTCAAATGGTCGGCATTTACCAAGTCGTATGTGTTGTTTTCTGCGTATGCTGGTCTGTTCAATACAAATCCGTCTTTAACATGACCCAAATCCAATGTAGGATTGCTGTCATTGTCGTCAGAGCATGAAGTGAAGAGCAAAGGTAAAACCATTGCAGGCAACAGCATCAATTTTAAAAATATCTTTTTCATAATTGTTTCCTTTAATCAATTATTGTTTTTAATTCCAAAGAACCCCGATTTACTAAGATTAGTATTTAGAATTCTGAGTCATGTTTGGATTACCTGCGATATCGGTAACAGGGATAGGGTATACGTTGAATTTAGACTCGATGCCGGTACCACCTTCTACACCACCCTTGAAGTCCCAAAGATACTTGGAACCTGTGAAGAGTCCAAAGCGGATCAAATCAGAACGGCGGCGTCCTTCTACGTAGAACTCACGACACCACTCGTCAATCAAAGTCTGTTCATCTACAGAACTAGCCAACTCTTTGCGATGAGCACGGTTCTGGATAGTCTGGATGTCTTTGAGAGCGTCAGTAGTATTTCCCAAACGATAGTTGGCCTCTGCACGTGTCAGGTAAATTTCAGCCAAGCGGAACAGTGGAATATCTGTATCCATGAATGTACCATCGTGGATGTCGGAACCGTCTGCATGGCGATTCTGCCATTTTACGATAGAAGCACCATTTGTGAAACCTGTAATCTGTTTGCCTGGGCTGAGTGTGCGAATGCCGCCACCTACACCCATGTAGAACATGGCACGGTCATCACCAGCCTTCTTGATGACATCCTGTGTAGTTACTTTCAATTCTTCATCCTTTGCGATAACCTGCTCCTCGGTGGCATCCTTCAACGCATCGTCTTTACCAGCCTTAGGGATATCGTCCTTAGGGAAGAATTTCTCAACCAAGTCCTTGCGGGCGAAGTTGCAGCTCCAGTAGTTGCTGGTGAAAGAGTTAGGCATTCCTGAAACTCTCATAGATGCTACGAGGTATGTAGAACCTGAGTATTCCTGAGTTTTCTTGCCATCCTGACGGATAGGGAAGATAATCTCCTTCATAGCCTGAGGATTCTGGTCGTTATCACCCATGAATACCTGCTCATAGCCTGAGAAGCCATTCTTTGTTTCGGTTGACAAAGCGTAAGCACCACTATTGAGAATCTTGTCACAGTAGTCCTTTGCCTTGGCGAAATCCTTTACCTGACCATCAGTGTAAACTTCTGAGTTCAAAGCCAGGCGAGCATGGAGGGCGTAAGCTGCACCACGGTCGGCACGACCAAAGCCCTTATCGTCATTGTAAGTACCTACTTCCTTCAATTGTGGCTCAATCTCGGTCAGCTCTTTGTCAATCCAGTCGTAGAGATCCTTGCCGGCTTTCTCTACAGGCAATACACTATCAAATGTATCCTTGAAAGGTGCCTTGTGGAAGAGATCCAGGAAATAATAGTAGTTCAAGCAGCGGAGGAAACGAACCTCTGCAATGACATCATCGCTCATCTTGCCAGTCTGCTCACTGATGAACAGGTTGTGAAGGGTGATGTCGTATGCCAGGCGCTGATAAGCCCAGTTGGTACGTACAGAACTTGAGTTCCATGCAATATTGGTGAGGGCAGGGATGTCTGGATCTGTCTGCCAAGCCCAGATAACCTCATCGGTGCAAAGCTCCTGAAGATTGAAGAGAACACGATAGAAACCGCTTTCACCCTCATCCTGGCTCATATCACCTTTTCCTGCAGGGCCAGACTGACCGGTCAAGCCAAGTGTGGCATATTGTTTAGCCAAAAGACCGTCGGCATCATAACTAGGTGATGACTGAGGATCAATTGAGCTGATATTCAATTCGTCTGTGCAAGAAGCCAATCCCAAGCAGAGAAAACCGGCAACTGCAGTCTTTATTAATATATTTCTCATAATTATAATCCTTTATATATTAGAAGTTGAGGTTCAAACCAATCTGGAAACTCATTGGACGTGGATATGGATTGCTGTCGATACCACTGGTTACCTCTGGGTCAATACCTTTATATTTTGTGATGATGAATGGGTTCTGTGCTGTGAAGTAGATACGTCCGCTGCAAGAATTCTTGATTAATGCAGGGAAGCTGTAACCCAATGTAATATTGGTACACTTCAAGTAAGAAGCATTACGTACAAAGTAATCACTCAAGTAGTTCTGGGCTACTGTCAAACCTGTGAAACCGAGCTTAACGGCCTCTGGAGTGGTGTTGCTGAATGAACTGTTAGAGTAAAGACCTGATGAAGAGATGGATGCTCTGTTGGCCAGGAAGTCATAATATACGTAGTTACCCAAAGATGCACGGAATGCCATGCTGAAGTCCCAGTTCTTATAAAGGAACTTAGTGGTGAGACCCATGATTACATCTGGAGAAGGGTTCTTGTAATAGTAGCGGTCATCGTCGTTAATCTGACCATCAGCATTGCGATCTACGTACAGACCCTCGATAGGTTTGCCATTCTCATCATATACCTGCTGGTAAACGAAGAAAGAGTTGACTGCTTCACCCACCTTGTTCTTCAAGATCTTGGTGTTGTTACCGCGAGAAATCTTGTCACCTGTCCATACCCAGTCCTGAGCACCGGCATCAAGAGAAGTAATCTCGTTGTGGTTCCAGCCTACATTGTAGGTAATATCCCATGTAAAGTCCTTGGTTACGATAGGCTTTACGTCGAAAGCCAACTCAACACCATAGTTCTTGAGGGAACCTACGTTCTTCAACAGGTTATCACCGAAAGTAGTACCTGCTGGTACGTCAACGGTTGATAACAAATCGGTTGTCTTGCGATAGTAACCATCAATGTTGAAAGAGAAACGGTTGTTGAGAGCAGCGAAGTCAATACCTGCATTCCATGTTGTGGTCTTTTCCCAAGTCAACTTGTCGTTATACTTGCTAGGACGTACAGTCTGGTGATAGTCGTTACCGAATGGATACTGGGCATAAGAGTTACTTACAACATAGAGAGGTGTATAGTAGAAGTCGTCAATACCATTCTGCTGACCAGTCTTACCCCAACCTAAGCGAAGTTTCAAGTCATCGAGCCACTTTACGTCTTTCAAGAAACTCTCGTGGTTTATCTTCCATGCAAAGGCTGCTGATGGGAAGTAGCCCCACTTATGTCCCTTTTCGAAACGAGAAGAACCATCGGCACGGAATGTAGCGGTAATCAGGTAGCGGTCGAGAAGATTATAGTTCAAACGGCCGAAGTATGATACCAGAGAGTTGTGGTTAGCCCACTCCTGCTCGTTACGCTTAGAAGGGTTGTGCTGCCAGTTATAGTAACCTGTCTCCTCGTTGAGGATAGGATTGTTCTCCTTCAGATAATCATCAGTACCAAAGCCCTGGTTATAGCCATGTCTGTGGTAGTGGCTCTGCTCGGCACCAGCCATTACATCGATGTCGTGAACACCAAACTTATGAGCATACTGTGCATAAGCATTACCAATCATATTGTATTTCCAATAGTGAGTCACACCAGCCCAACCGAAGTAGTTGTTTGAGTATGAGTACTTGGAAATCTCATCGCTTTGCTGTGTAGAAGTGTACTGAGCACCCAAGCTTGCATGCAGATGCAAATCCTCGAAACCATGAATCTTGTAATCTACCTCGAAATTGCCACTGTAGTCACGGGCGTGAGCCATCATCTCTTTCTGGTCGAGAAGAGCCACTGGGTTCTGGGCTGCATTAGAGTTGGTAGTATTCTTCCAGTTAGGGTCTGTTATAGCATCAGACTTGTTGATCAGGTTCTGATAGTAACCGCCGGTAACAGCATACTGGTCGCCTTCACCAAAAACAGGCTCTGTTGGATTCATTGACAAAGCTGCACCGATAGCACCGCTTGCATCTGCATAGCGATCCTTCTCATACATGAACTTACCTGTGATGTTGAAGTTCAAGTGCTTGTCGAGCAAAGTTGGAGCCAAGTTGAGAGAAGCGTTGAAACGATTCATCCAACTGGTCTTCACGATACCGTTTGAGTTGTTGAAGCCAACACTGGCACGATATGGCATGTTCTTCAAACCACCTTGTATGCTGACGTTATGGTTGGTAGATACTGCTGTGCGGAAAATCTCGTCCTGCCAGTTGGTATCAGCATTGCCTAATTTTGATGCATCAAGACCATTGACAGAGCTGACAAGTTCCTTGTACTGGGCAGCGTTCAGTACATCATATTTCTTCTGGATAGTAGAAATAGTTACATCGCCTGTGTAAGAAACAGAAGGCTTCTGACCATTGCGACCTTTCTTGGTTGTGATGATGATGACACCATTAGAAGCACGGCTACCATAGATAGCTGTGGCAGAAGCATCCTTCAATACGGTGAATGTCTCAATATCACTAGGATTGATCATAGCGAGGATATTACTCATACCTTTAGCTGTCTGATTATCGATAACCAAACCATCTACTACATAGAGTGGGTCATTGGATGCACTGAGAGAAGCACCACCACGGATACGAATCTGGGCACCTGCACCAGGAGTACCACCTGCAGTCTGTACATCTACACCTGCAATCTTACCTACCAACATATCTGATGCGTTGTTGGTGATACCCTTTGAGAGTTCATCTGGCTTGATAGCTGTAACAGAACCTGTCAAGTCGTTCTTCTTAGCACGACCATAACCGATGACAACAACCTCGTTCAAAGACTTTTGGTCATCGGCCAAGGTAATCATCATGTTAGATGCGGCTTTAACAGTTTTAGGAGTCATTCCCAGATAAGTGAAAGTAAGGTTTGCACCTGGCGCTGCATCAACTGAGAAGTTACCATCCATGTCGGTAATGCCTACAGCCTTACCGTTAACTGTAATGGTAGCACCCATGATAGGCTCACCGGAAGCATCCTTCACGTGTCCCTTAACTGCATTTGTCTGCGCAAAGGAACTCACCGTCAGAAGCAGACCGCTTGCTAGGGTCAACGCTCTGAGAGGCAATTTAATTTTTACCTGCTTCATCATTTGCTCGATTTTTAAGTTAATGTATAATATTAAATTATTTACTTTTTCATTCTTTTTGGCTTAAGTTGTCATCGTTCCTACTCTAAAATGCCGTTCTGGCTCTTTTCGGGGTCTTTCTGGCATCTTGCTTATATTATATAAGGTAGGAATGGGGCGCTTGCCCATAAACTTGTCGTTTCTGTTTGCAAAATTAAGTTCTTTTCTCTAATGTTGTACTATTTTTGTGTTAATTCCGTTATTTATTTTGTGCAAACGTTTGCACAGAATTTACTTGATTTATGTCAATGAATTCTGACCAATATTGAGGATATTTCGTAATTTTGCAGCACAACTAATAGCAATGGGTGATAAAGAAACAATAACAATGAAAGATATTGCTCGCGATCTGGGCGTAAGTGTTGCCACGGTGAGCCGAGCATTGAAGGACAGTTCTCGTATCAGTACTGCCCAAAAGGAGCGTATTCAGAAATACGCGCGTGAACATAACTTCTTTCCTAATTTCCTGGGTGAAGCTTTAAGACATAATAAGGTGAAGCCGATGAAGGTGATTGGAGTTATTGTGCCTCAGGTGGTACACTATTACTTCATGTCGGTGCTTTCGGGTATAGAGGAAGAGGCTAGAGCCAGAGGGTACCGTGTGATGGTGGCGCAGAGTAACGAGCGCTACGATAAGGAGGTGGCCATCTGTGAAGACTTCTATCAGAACAAGGTTTGTGGCATCATCGTTTCACAGGCGAAGGATACCAAGCAGTATGACCATTTCGAAAAACTGCTGCAGAATGGGGTGCCGCTCATCTTCTATGATAGAATATGTACGGGCGTGAACTGCTCGCGAGTGGTAGTAGATGACTATATGGGTGCCTTTACTGCCGTTACCCACATGATTGATACGGGCTGCAAGAAGATTGCCTTCTACGGCTCGCCGATGAATCTGGAAATCTCAAAGAACCGATATAACGGTTATCATGATGCGCTGGTAAAGCATGGTTTGACGGAGAACCCTGACTGGGTGAAGATTTGCGATGACCGTGCCAATGCCGAAGCAATAACGCCGGATATTCTGATAGAGGAAGACCGTCCGGATGCTTTCTTCGCCATCAATGATGATACGGCAATCGGCATCCTCTATACCGCCAAGCGGATGGGGTTCAAAGTGCCTGAAGAAATCAGCATCTGCGGATTCACCAATGGTGACCGTGCCAAGGCGTGCGACCCGATGCTTACTACGGTTGAGCAGCGAGGTGTAGCCGTAGGCGAGGAAGCTGCCAATATCCTGATTGGTCAGGTGGAAGGCTCCATCCCTAGAGATGATGTGGAGAAGAGAGTGGTGAGAACACGACTCGTGGTGCGAGGAACAACAAGATAAAAATATAAAAACAATATAACGATGAAACAAAAACCTGATTTAAGTTTCTGGAAGCTCTGGAACTTGAGCTTCGGATTTTTCGGAGTACAGATTGCCTACGCCCTACAGAGCGCCAACATCTCCCGAATCTTTGCAACGTTGGGTGCTGACCCACACAACTTGAGTTATTTTTGGATTCTCCCTCCTCTGATGGGAATCCTGGTACAGCCTATCGTGGGCACGTTGAGCGATAAGACGTGGTGCCGCTTCGGTCGCCGCATCCCTTATCTCTTTGTGGGTGCTACGATTGCCGTCCTGGTGATGTGCCTGCTGCCGAATGCCGGTTCGCTCGGACTGACCGTGAGCGGTGCGATGCTCTTCGGACTGATAGCGCTGATGTTCCTCGATACGAGCATCAACATGGCAATGCAGCCGTTCAAGATGCTGGTAGGCGATATGGTAAATGAAAAACAGAAGGCAAAGGCTTACTCTATCCAGAGTTTCCTCTGCAATGCCGGTTCTGTAGCCGGATATATCTTCCCATTCCTCTTTACCTTCCTCGGTATCAAGAATTATGCTGAGAAGGGTGTGGTTCCTGATTCTGTCATCTGGTCGTTCTATATCGGTGCGGCTATCCTGATTCTCTGTGTTATCTACACCACAATGAAGGTGAAGGAGTGGAATCCACAGCAGTATGCGGACTATAATGAAGCGAAGAGTGAAGAGGGAAGAGTGAAGAATTCTAATACTGAGGCTTCTGAAGACAAGGCCGGTTGGATTACTTTGCTCCGCAAGGCGCCATCTACCTTCTGGAAGGTGGGACTGGTTCAGTTCTTCTGCTGGGCTGGTTTCCTTTATCTCTGGAATTATTCTACGGGAGCCATCGCTGAAACCGTATGGAATACGACCGACCCTGCTTCGGAAGCATTTCAGGAGGCAGGCAACTGGGTGGGCATTCTCTTTGCAGTTCAGGCTGTAGGTAGTGTTATCTGGGCTGTGATTCTCCCTCAGTTTAAGAATACGAAGGTGGCATACGCTGTCAGCTTGATTATTGGTGGTGTGGGCTTTGCTCTCATTCCATTCCTGCACGACCAGTACTTGCAGTTTATCCCATTCCTGATGATTGGTGCCGGTTGGGCTGCTATGTTGGCGATGCCTTTCACCTTTGTTACCAATGCTTTGCAGGGATATGGTCACATGGGTGCTTATCTCGGTCTGTTTAACGGAACCATCTGTATCCCTCAGATTGTGGCTGCCATCTGCGGTGGAACTGTCCTGAGTCTGGTGGGTTCTCATCAGAGCGATATGATGATTGTGGCAGGTATCCTGCTGATTGCGGGTGCGCTGTCTGTGAGCATCATCAAGGATAAGAAATCAGAATAAAATAAGATGAACGATTAATTGATTGTTTCTACGGAGTGAGGGTTGTGCAAACGTTTGCACGATTTGTGAGAAAAAAATATGCAAATTTCAGATACGTTTTTCGCTCGTTTTTCTTACCTTTGTAGCATCAAACATAAATTATAACATTTTCAAGAGCCTTTAAGAGTCTTATGACAGTACAGTTTAATATTGAATATAAAGCAATGTTCGGCGAACAGATCGTCGTAAACATTCAGACGGAGGAAGGTGAACTGAAACTTCCTCTCGAGACAACAGATGGTGAAAGATGGGCATGCGACTGGTGTGTTGAATCACCAGAAAAATCGTATACCTATTATTATAGTGTAGAACGTGAAGGAAGAGCAGTCAAGACCGAATGGCTTATGATTAAGCATCAGCTCGATGTAAATGCCAAGAAGGCTGCGGTTTATACCCTTTACGATCATTGGAAGGCTATGCCTGAGGATGCTTACCTCTACAGCAGTGCCTTTACCGATTGCATCAATCATCAGGTTCCACAGGAGATGAAGCCGGAAACGGGCAGCAAGATTGTGCGTCTGATAGTCCGTGCTCCTCAGCTTCGCGATGGTGAGCGTCTGGGTGTATTGGGTGCAGATAAAGCATTGGGCGCTTGGGATGTGCAGAAGATTCTTCCGATGACTCAGCATACCTATAATGAATGGGTGGCAGATATTGATGCGACTCATCTTGAGGGCAGTCATCTGGAGTTTAAGTTCGTGGCTTTCAGAAATGCAAAGAACGAGCTTCTCTGGGAAACCAGCATGAACAGAACCGTGGATTTGCCGGAGATGAAGGCAGGTGAGTTGGTATCTTATGAACTCGACCAGGCTTTCTTCGCTCTGTATAACCGCAAACTTGCCGGAACGCAGGTGCCAGTATTCTCATTGCGTACCCGTAAGAGTGCCGGTATCGGTGATTTCGGTGATCTGAAGACCATGATTGATTTTGTGGCTTCTACCGGTCAGAAGGTGCTCCAGCTCCTTCCTATCAATGATACCACCATCACTCATACATGGACCGACAGTTATCCATACAGCTGCATCAGCGTCTTCGCTATTCATCGCAGTATGCCGACCTCCATGCTCTCCCTGAGCTGAAGGATGCCAAGGCTCGTGCTGAGGCTGAGAAGACACGTGCTGATTTGAACGCACTGGATAAGATAGATTACGAGAAAGTAAATGATTTCAAGATAAATTACTTGCGCCAAATCTTCAATCAAGAAGGTGAAAAGATGATGAAGACAGCCGAATATAAGGCTTTCTTCCAGGATACTGAACTGTGGCTGGTTCCTTACGCACAGTATTCATACCTGCGTGATAAGAATGGTACGGCTGATTTCAACCAGTGGCCAGATCATCAGGTATGGGATGAGGCTGAGCGCAAGGCGCTTGCCGACCCTAAGACTGCTGCTTACAAGAACGTGGCGTTCTTCTATTTCGTACAGTTCGTACTGGACCGCCAGATGCAGGAGGCTCACGAGCATGCCAAGCTAAGGGCGTTATTTTGAAGGGTGATATTCCAATCGGCGTAAACCGCAATGGTTGCGATGTATGGACGGAACCTAAATACTTCAACCTCAATGGTCAGGCGGGTGCTCCACCAGATGACTTCTCTGCCAATGGTCAGAACTGGGGATTCCCTACCTATAACTGGTTTGAGATGCTGAAGGATGGCTGTCAGTGGTGGAACCGCCGTTTCCAGAACATGGCAAGATACTTTGATGCTTACCGCATCGACCACGTATTGGGCTTCTTCCGTATCTGGGAAATTCCGGTACATAGCGTACCTGGATTGCTTGGACAGTTTGCACCGGCGCTTGCCATGAGCCGTGAAGAGATAGAAAGCTATGGTTTGCACTTCCAGGAAGACCGTTTTACCCGTCCGTTCATTACCGATTGGGTATTGGACCGTATGTTCCATGAGCGTGCCGGCGAGGTAAAGGAGAAGTATCTCGACCGTCTGGATGACGAACGTTATCAGATGAAACCAGAGGTAGATACCCAGCGCAAGGTAGAGGCTCTCTTTGCTGACGTAACAGATGAGAAGGAACTCTGGCTGCGTGATGGCTTGTATGCCTGATCAGCGATGTACTCTTTGTACGTGATCATACCAACCCTAGCGTCTTCCATCCACGTATCTCAGCCCAGCTCGACTTTATCTACGAGTCGCTCTATGATAATGACAAGGCTGCGTTTAACCGTCTTTACAATGACTATTTCTATCGCCGCAACAACCAGTTCTGGTATCAGGAGGCGATGAAAAAGTTGCCTAAGCTGGTTCAGGCTACCCGCATGCTGGTTTGTGCCGAAGACCTCGGCATGGTTCCAGACTGTGTGCCTTGGGTAATGGACGAGTTGAAGATATTGAGTCTGGAACTCCAGAGCATGCCAAAGGATCCATCGGTTAAGTTCGGACATCTAAGCCGTAACCCATACCGCTCGGTATGTACCATTTCGAGCCACGATATGCCTACTCTGCGTATGTGGTGGGATGAGAATGTCCAGCGTACCCAGGAGTATTACAATACGATGCTCTACCGTCAGGGACCAGCACCTCATCCACTCCCAGGCTGGTTGGCAAGCGATATCATCAGCCGCCATCTTACCTCTCCATCCATGCTCTGCATATTGAGCATCCAGGACTGGTTGGCTACCGATGAGGCTCTTCGTCTGCCAGATGCTGATGCTGAGCGTATCAATATCCCGGCTAACCCTAAGCATTACTGGCGTTACCGCATGCACCTCAACATAGAGGATCTGGCTGCTGACAAGCGTTTCGTGCAGAATATCACAGAAATGATTTCGCAGTCTGGAAGAGTCTAACTAACATGATTATATATAGTGCAAACGTTTGCACACTCATTTGCAGAAAAATACCCTCCCAAAACGTGGAGGGTATTTTTGTTTTTTGTATCTTTGCACTATCTTAAGAATAAACAGATAATGATTGAGATAAACTAACGAAGATTCAAAAAAAGAATAAACAACAACTGAACAGTATGAAAAAACTGAATGTATTAGTGATGGGGCTCTTGCTTCCTATGCTGGCAGCAGCCCAGACCGTAAAGTCGCCTAACGGCAACGTCTCGGTAACATTCTCTTTGACCGAAAAGGGACAGCCTACCTATGAGATGAGCTATAAGGGAAAGACTGTATGTAAGCCATCCCACTTAGGATTGGAACTGGCTAAGGATAAACATGCCTCTAAGGGTATGGAGGAAACCAGCCTGATGGATGGTTTTACTGAAACTGGCAGCAAGACATCGACCTCGATGAAACCTGGAAGCCGGTATGGGGCGAGACCGCTACCATCCGCAACCATTACAACGAGATGGAGGTAAACCTGAATCAGGCTGCTTCTAAGCGTAACATCACCATCCGTTTCCGTGTATATGATTATGGTATGGGCTTGCGCTATGAGTTTCCACAGCAGGAGAGTCTGAATTATTTCGTCATCCAGGAGGAGCATACCCAGTTTGCCATGGCAGGCGATCATACCGCTTACTGGATTCCTGGTGATTATGATACACAGGAGTATGATTACAACATTACTCCATTGACAGGCATTCGCCCAATTATTGCGAAAAACCGTGAAGCTTACAAGAGTAATTCGTCTACCACCGTCTTCTCTGATACCGGTGTTCAGACCTCTCTCCAGATGAAGACCAAGGACGGACTCTACATCAACATCCATGAGGCTGCCTGTCTGGATTATCCTACCATGCACCTCAATCTGGACGAGAAAACATTGACCTTCGAGTCTTGGCTTACTCCTGATGCCGTGGGCAGAAAGGGATTCATACAGACACCATTCAATACCCCTTGGCGTACCGTGATGGTAAGTGATGATGCCCGTGATATGCTTTCATGCAAGTTGACATTGAATCTCAACGAGCCTTGCAAGATTAAGGATACATCCTGGATTCATCCTACCAAGTACTGCGGTGTATGGTGGAACATGATTGTGGGTACCAAGACCTGGAGCTATACCAACGATCTGCCATCTGTGCGTCTCGGTGTTACTGATTACCGCAAGTGCAAGCCTAACGGTACTCATGGTGCAACCAACGAGGAAGTGAAGCGCTACATCGACTTTGCAGCCAAGAACGGTTTGCAGGAAGTATTGGTAGAAGGCTGGAACGAAGGTTGGGAAGACTGGTTCGGTCACCAGAAGCTCGATGTCTTCGACTTCGTGACTCCATATCCAGACTTCGATATCAAGATGCTCAACGACTATGCTCACTCTAAGGGCGTGAAGCTGATGATGCACCACGAGACATCTTCTGCAGCTCTCAACTACGAGCGCCACATGAAGATGCCTTCAACCTGATGAACAAATATGGTTATGATGCCGTGAAGACCGGTTATGTGGGAGATATCATCCCAAGAGGTGAGTATCACTACAGCCAGTTGATGAACAATCACTACCAGCGTGTCATCGAGACCGCTGCCAAGCATCATATCATGGTAAATGCCCACGAGGCAACCCGTCCTACAGGTATCTGCCGCACCTGGCCTAACCTGGTGGGTAACGAGAGTGCACGTGGTACAGAGTATGAGGCATTTGGCGGTAACAAGTCTTATCATACCGTAATGTTGCCATTCACCCGTCTGCAGGGTGGTCCGATGGATTATACTCCTGGTATCTTTGAGACCAAGCTTTCTGAGTGGAGCAACAATAAGAGTTATGTTCATACCACTCTCTGTGGTCAGCTTTCTCTCTATCTCGTAATGTACAGTCCTTTGCAGATGGCTGCCGATCTTCCAGAGCATTATGAGAAGTATGATGATGCCTTCCAGTTCATCCGCGACGTAGCTTGCGACTGGGACGACTCCAAGTATCTGGAGGCAGAGCCAGCCAAGTATATCACCGTAGCCCGCAAGGCAAAGGGAACCGACAACTGGTTTGTTGGTGGCAAGACTGATGCAGCTCGCACAGCCGTAGTAAAGCTCGACTTCCTGGATAAGGGCAAGAAGTATGCTTGCGCTATCTATCAGGACGGCAAGAATGCTGACTACGAGAAGAACCCTAAATCTTATCAGATCATCCACAAGACTGTGAAGAAGGGTGATGTTTTGAAGATTAACGAAGCACGTGGTGGTGGTTTCGCCATCTCATTGCTCGCTAAATAAGCCTATAATTTCCGTATTTCCGTCCAACTGTCCGGTTGGTCGGAAATACGCTAAAAATGAGCGTAGATAATCTGTCACACTTTTCTTCGCTCAGTTCGCTTTAATGTCTTGTATAACAATAACTTAACAATATGAATATCCAAAAACTAATAATTGCAGCATTGACAGCAACCGTTTTACCAACTTCATTGAATGCGCAGCAGACATTCAATGAGATGATGTATTCCAAGGAGAAAACCATGTTTATCCTGAATGCTCCAACAGCCCAAAAGTCTTCTGTAACCCTCCGTCTTTATAAGCAAGGTCAGGGAGGAAAGGCTTATAAAACGCTGAAAATGAAGAAGTTGGGTGATGAACGCTGGGAGGCTACAGTAAAGGGCGACCTCAAGGGAAAGTTCTATACCTTTGATATTGGCAAGGGTGAAACACCAGGTACATTTGCCAAAGCAGTAGGTGTGAACGGAAACCGTGGCGCCATTGTAGATTTGTATGATACCGATCCATCTGGATGGGATCAGGACGTGCGTCCTGCTCTGAAATCGCCAGCCGATCTCGTTATCTACGAGCTTCACGTGCGTGATTTCTCCATTTCTCCTACATCCGGCTTGAAATATAAGGGTAAATATCTCGCCCTCACCGAGCCAAAGGCTATCGAATATCTCAAGAATCTGGGCATCAACGCCATCCACTTCCAGCCTGTATTCGATTTCGCTTCTATAGATGAGACCCGACTCGACAAACCACAGTTCAACTGGGGGTATGATCCGAAGAACTATAATGTGCCGGAAGGCAGTTACGCTACCGACCCTTATTCTCCAGCAACCCGCATCAAGGAGTTCAAGGAGATGGTGATGGCGCTGCATAAGGCAGGCATCCGAGTGATTTTCGATGCCGTATATAACCATACTTTCGATATCAACGGCAGCAATTTCCAACGTACCCATCCTGATTATTATTATCGCAAGACCAAGGATGGTAAGTATTCTGACGGTTCAGGCTGTGGCAACGAGACTGCTTCAGAGAAGCCTCTTATGCGCCAGTTTATGCTGGAGAGCGTGAAATATTGGATAGACGAATATCATATCGATGGTTTCCGTTTCGACCTGATGGGTGTTCATGATATCGAAACCATGCAGGCTATCCGTGAGATGGTAAACCGCATCGATCCTAGCATCTATATTTATGGTGAGGGATGGAGTGCAGGCAGCTGTGCTTATCCTACCGAGAAACTGGCGGTGAAGGCGAATACCCAGCAGCTCAAGGGTATTGGTGCTTTCAGCGATGATATGCGCGATGCGCTCCGTGGTCCTTTCTCTGATGACCATCAGGGTGCGCTCCTGGCTGGTCTTACAGGTCAGGAGGAGAGTCTGAAGTTCGGTATTGTGGGTGGCATTGCTCATCCGCAGGTGGATATGAACAAGGTAAATTATGACAAGAAGCCTTGGACCAACAATCCTACCGAGCAGATCAGTTATGTAAGCTGCCACGACGATATGTGTCTGGTAGATCGTCTGAAGGCAAGCATCGCATCTCTTACCGACAAGAATATCCCTGAAGCAATACGTACTGCCGAGTTGCTCCGCATCGATAAGCTTGCGCAGACCTGCGTCTTCACTTCACAGGGTGTTCCTTTCATCCTTGCCGGCGAAGAGATGCTCCGCGACAAGAAGGGAGTACACAATAGCTATAATTCTCCTGACAGCATCAACCAGTTTACCTGGACCAATCTGCAGAAGTATCCGCAGGCGTTTGCTTATTACAAGAGTCTGATCCAGCTCCGTAAGAATCATCCAGCCTTCCGTCTTTCAACAGGCGATAAGGTACGTCAGCATCTGGAGTTCCTGCCTTGTCAGCAGACTTGCCTCGTAGGTTTCCAGCTCAAAAATCTGGAGGGCATTGATGCCTGGAAGAACATCATCGTGATCTATAACTTCAATAAGGAGGCAAAGAAGATGCAGATTCCTGAGGGTAATTATACCGTGGCTTGCTGCAACGGTGTGATTAACGAGGAAGGCTTAGGCTTTGTTTCGGGAAAGGAAGTTGAGGTTGCCCCTCAGTCAGCCCTGATACTTTATCAGAAATAGTTTATATATATAATAAGGTGTAATATGAAAAAGATAATAGCTTCTTTATTGCTTATGAGTAGTGCAATAAGTATGAATGCAGCGGTTAACGTGAACCGCATTGAACCTACCGACTGGTATGTGGGCATGAAAGATGCTTCACTCCAGCTGATGGTGTATGGCAAGGATATCAAGAATGCCGATGTAACGGTAGACTATCCGGGTGTAAAGGTAGACAGCATCGCCCGCCTTGATTCTCCTAATTATCTCCTGGTTTATCTTAACCTCGATGGAGCAAAGGCTGGTGAGATGACCCTCAACTTCAAGCAGGGCAAACAGTCGAAGAAGGTAAAGTATGTGTTGAAGAACCGTGAGATGGCGGGCGATAAGCGCATCGGTTTCTCTAATGAGGATGTGCTCTATATGCTGATGCCAGACCGTTTCGCCAATGGCAATCTGAAGAATGATGCCTTTAAGACGATGCGTGATAAGACCTGCAACCGTGCAGAGCCTAGTTTGCGACATGGTGGCGACCTGGAGGGAATCCGCCAGCACTTGGATTATTTTAACCAGTTGGGTGTAACCGCTCTGTGGTTTACCCCGGTTTTGGAGAACGACAGCCCAAGTAACGGCAAGAACAGTAGTTATCATGGTTATGCTACCACCAATTATTATCGTGTAGACCCACGTTTCGGAACCAATGCCGATTATAAGCAGCTGATAGATGAGGCTCACAAGAAAGGTTTGAAGATAGTGATGGATATGATTTTCAACCATTGCGGCTTCGAACATCCTTGGGTTGCCGATATGCCATCTAAAGACTGGTTTAATAAACCAGAATGGCTGGCTCCTGAAAATCAGACTGCCGAGCATCAGAAGAACATCGGTACAGTGGATGGCGCTGCCAAGGTGAACGATAAGTATCTGCAGACCAGTTATAAGCTGACTCCGGTACTTGACCCATACGCCAGCAAGGTTGATCTCACTGAAACCGTAGATGGCTGGTTTGTTCCAACCATGCCTGACCTCAACCAGCGTAACCCACACGTTATCAAGTATCTGATTCAGAACAGCGAGTGGTGGATAGAGAGTGCAGGTATCGACGGCATCCGTATGGATACCTATCCTTATGCCGACCGCGATGCAATGGCACACTGGATGAAGGTGCTGGGCGAGGAGTATCCTCACTTCAATACCGTAGGCGAGACTTGGGTAACTGAACCTGCCTATACTGCAGCCTGGCAGAAGGACAGCAAACTTTCTGAGAAGAACAGCTATCTGCCAACCGTTATGGATTTCGCTTTCTTCGACCGCATCAACAGTGCAAAGAAAGAAGAGACCGATGACTGGTGGAACGGCATGAACCGTCTCTACAACGTGTTCTGCTACGACTATCTCTATCCTAATCCAAAGAGCGTAATGGCATTCATCGAGAATCATGATACCGACCGTTTCCTGGGTGAAAGCAAGGATACCCTGGCTTTGAAGCAGGCGCTGTCATTGCTTCTTACCATCAATCGCACTCCTCAGCTCTATTATGGTACAGAGGTGCTGATGAACGGTACCAAGAGTGTAACCGATGGCAATGTACGCAAGGACTTCCCTGGCGGTTGGGCTGGTGACAAGCACAATGCCTTTACTGCCGAAGGAAGAACACAGGCAGAAAACCAGATGTTCAACTGGCTCAGCAACCTGTTGCACTGGCGTCAGGGCAATGAAGTGATTACCAAGGGCAAGCAGACCCAGTTCTGTCCTCAGAAGGGTGTTTACGTAATTGCCCGCCAGTATAAGGGTAAGAATGTGATGACGGTTATCAACGGCAAGAACGAGGCAAACGAGCTGAATGTTTCCCGTTATGCAGAGATTATCGGTTCTCATGATAAGGCTACGGATGTAACAAACGGTCGCACCGTTCTTATCAACAAGAACGTGAAGCTCCGTCCTCGCCAGAGCATGATTCTTGAGTTCTAAAACGCAAGTATGTTCCTATATGAACGTTCCTAGAGTTGTAATTTTACACTTCTAGGAACGTTTTTTTCTTGATAAAAATTCTTTCGTTTCATTTTTTCTTCGTACTTTTGCAATCAGAAGTTTAAAAACTTAATAAAAATGTTTGGAGAAATCGGAAAATGGCTATTAGATATATCTAAATATTTAATAACGGGCTATGTTTTAGCCAAAATGTTTGGTCAAGAAGACTCAACATGGGTTGTAATAGGTGCAGTTCTAGTTGCGGCATTGCTGTTTGCCTTAGGATTGTACTGTTTACGAAAGGACAAAGATAAAAATAATAAAAAGAAAGGAAAATAATATGGATACTGGATTGTTTATTATGTATGGCTTTTTGTTGCTTTTGGCAGCAGGAATATTTATTTATGCCAAAATTGATGATCGCAAAGAACAGAAAAGGCAATAATATGGATTACGGATTATTAGGAATGTATATATTTCTGGCTTTGATTGCTGTTGGTTCTTTCATTTACGTTAAGATAGAAGACAGAAAAGAGCAAAAGAATAGTTAATGATTAGATACATTTTTTCTATAATAAGCATTCTTTTCATAACCTTGAGCAGTTGGGCGCAAGGTGGGCTGCCTAGTCGCTATAATGTAAGCTATCTCAATATGGCTGCAGGTATGCCGAATAATTTTGCTGATGATATCTTTCAGGACTCTTACGGCTTCGTATGGATCAGTACGCATGGTGGTGGACTGGTACGCTACGATGGTTTCAATTTCATGAACTTCGGTTTGGGGTCTGTAGGAATCAGTCTGCGAAGCAACAGTTGCCGTAATGTCTGCGAAGATCCGTTCAAGCGCCTTTGGGTGGCTTTCGAGGAAGGTCCGCAGGTGCTCGACCTCAATACCATGCAGCCTGTTGTTCCACCTTGTGAGAACAGCCAGGTAGAGGCACAACTCAACAAAGTATTCAAGAACCTTTGCACCCGAATATATTGTGATGCAAAGGGCAATATATGGATGCTTTCTTTCAACCAGCTTACCCGTTTCGGCTTTAACGAAAAGGGCGAGGTGAGCAGCGTCTTGTCCACATCCTATCCTTATAATGCTCCCGACCTCGGAATCTGTGATGTCTATCGCAGAGGAACGGTTGTATTATGCAACAATGGAGTAGTGAGCGAGTTTTCTGTGAAGAACAATCAGCTTGTAGCAAAGAATATCTCATCCCTGTTCCCTCCGCTCGAGGTCGGTATGGGGGGGCGCTTATTTATTATCATGGCAAGATATGGATGGGTACGAATCGCGGATTGTTTAATAGTGCAAAGCAGGAATTCCATTGCTCTGCTACTGACCATTCGCTCCAGCACGAGGTTGTGACGAGCCTTGCTGTTTCTCCAGATGACAAACTTCTGGTAGGAACGCTCTGTGGCGTAGATATCTTCAATGATAAGACCGGAGAGATAGAACATTGGAACACTGCTACGGCTGTGAATCCGCTGAGCAGCAACTTTATCAACAGTCTTTTCTCTAAGAACGGACAGATATGGGTAGGTTCCGAGACAGGTGGTGTTATCAAGTTGGCTCCACGTCAGCTGAATTTGGAATTCTACCGTCACGACCCCGCCACCCCGGGCAGTATCTCTCCTAATGCTGTCAATGCTATGTATGCGGCAGCCGACGGAACCCTGTGGGTAGGAACAGTAGAGGGAGGTCTCAATGCCTTGACTCCAGGCAGCATGAACTTTGTTCATTATACGGTGGCAAATTCCGGTTTGCCGCATAATACCGTCTCGGTTCTTGCAGCCGATAACCGCAATCAGCTCTGGATTGGTACCTGGGGAAGGGGCTTTGCTGTGATGAATCTCAGTCAGCCGGGCAAGATTATTCCTCTGGTGATAGATGCAAAGCATCAGCATTTACTTAACTTTGCCGGTGCCTTGGCTTACGATCCTATCAATGATGGTATGTGGCTCGGAACCAATGACGGTCTCTTCTTCTATGATATGAAGCGCCGCCAACTCATTGAACCTTTCAGGGGATGCCAGAATGTGCGCGGCTGCATCGGTTCTCTGATAACCCGAAAGGGCAAACTCCTGATGGGTTGTGTGCAGGGAATGGTAGAGGTCGACCTCAAGTCGCGTCCTCATGGCAAGGGCGATTTCGCTGTGACGTATCATCAGTATAAACTCGACAATCCGAAGAGCGGAGTCTTCGATAAGATATTGTCTTTCTGCCAGGCTAAGGATGGAAAGATATGGATGGGCAGTAACGGCTACGGTCTGTATTGCTATACCAGCGATAAAAACGGAAAGACTCAAGTGAAGTCGTATACCACCAATAACGGACTTGCCAACAATATCGTGAAGGGTATTGTAGAGGATAACCAGGGTATGTTGTGGATAGCTACCGATAACGGACTCTCTATCTTCAATCCGAAGACCGAGGCATTCTGCAGTTTCTCCCGTGAAGACGGTCTGATCAGTTCGCAGTTCTATTTCAATGGAGCCATCCGCAATGCCAAGGGCGAGATATTCCTGGGCACCGATGCGGGTATGATGGCTGTAAAGGGCATAAACCGTTCTGTGCATCAGACGGGTAAGTTGTGCTTTACCGAACTTTTGGTAGATAACCAGCCTGTCTTTGCCGGCAGTGATTATTTGGAAGAAGACATTTCTATTGCCAGAAAGTTGCGTATCCATGAGAGTGATAAGTCGTTCACCCTCTTTTTCTCAGCGCTCAATTATGGCTGCGAGACACAGGGCGTGTACCTTTATCGCATGAAGGGATACGAGAATGAGTGGGTTCAACTCAAGGCTGGTCAGCATAGTGTGCGTTATTCCACTCTGCCAGCTGGAGACTATAAGTTTGAGGTGAAATATATCCCATCTATCAATTCCGACAAGGAGCAGGTGATCTCTGTAGAAGTTCAGATTACTCCTTATTTCTGGAAGAGTTGGTGGTTTGTTACCCTTATTATAATAGGTATCATCGCCTTGCTCCAATATGCTTATGTGCGCCGTCTCAACAAGATGCGCGAAGAGGAAGTAGAGGCTCTGTACCGTCCTATCGAGGCTGCGATGAAGGAAAGTGATGAACCAGAAAAGCTGCAGAGTCGCATCCAGATGATTCTGCAGAACCAGAAGCGTTATCAGGACAGTCAGAAAAAGAGCATTGAGGCTGACAGGAAGATGGTAGAGGAGAATACGCGTCCATTCATGGAAGAAGTGATGGATGTGATGGAGAAGAACTACGATAATTCTGAGTTCGGAGTTCAGGAACTGGCAGATGCTTGGGTATATCCCGCAGTGTACTGAGCAAGAATCTCTCCAAGGAGACAGGCTTGCCAACAGCCCAGTTTATCCGCAACTACCGTCTCGACATCTCGCGCAAGATGATGGCTGATAAAACTTCCAACCGAAATATTACGGAGATAGCCTACCGAGTAGGCTTCAACGATCCGAAGTATTTCACCCGTTGCTTCACCAGGCAGTTTGGCATCTCGCCGACTGCATATAAGGATCAGTTGGATTCTCAGGGTTCAGATATGGCATAGTTCTCCTTGGATCCTCCTTGGATTCTTCGGAGAAATAATGTTCCTGGATGTGATAATTTGTTAAGTAAATAAAATAAAACCGAGGGGTTTCTTGATATAAGTCAAGTAACCCCTTGTTTTGTATGTGTGGGTACACAACTGGTGGATAAGCACGTAATATCCTTAAAAATCTACTGTTTATGCGTTTTGTCCACCTATAAAACCCATTTGTCCACCCTATATAATCCGATTAATTGTACTTTTGCCACTGAAAAAGGATTTAAGAATTTTAAATAACCTATTTGAATAGTAAACAAACAACCTAAAGGCGTTAAGTTATGAAGTTAAGAAAAACTTTACTTTCGTTTGCTTGTGCTATCATGGTGGCATTAAGTTTCACTGCTTGTGGTGATGACTGGGGCCGACAGGATGATCCTGCTGGCGGACAGATTTACCCATCTAAGGCAACAGTGGCAACTTATGACTTTGAGTATTCAGAAGAGAAACCTGAGTATTCAGACATGATAAGTCACGATGAGTCATGTGAGGTGACCAATGATGAGACCCTCGCAAGTAATGTATTGCACATCAATGGTAAGGGTGGTGCCAAGATTGCCAATCCTTTCAATGGTGTGAAGTTGCAAAATGGCGCTGCCATCACTTTCGCTGTAAAGATTGATGCAGCCGTAGCTGAGGACGGAACAGTCGCAGATGTTGACTTGACCCGACCTCTTATCTCATTTGGTTCAGATGAGAAGGATGCTGCTGGTAATGATATCAGTGCTCACTTCTATATCACTGCCAATGGTCAGGTGGTTTACAACAAGCCTACCCAGTTGCAGAGTTTGAACCTGAATGAGAATGATCCTGCTTCTGTGAAGACAGGTATTCTCTCTCCTAATGAGTGGCATTTCGTAGCCCTTCAGCTTTCTACTGAAGGTTACCAGCTCTACGTTGATGGTAAGAAGAGCCTTTCTGGTTATCAGACATCATCAAGTGCTACCTCTTTCAAGTACAAGACTTTGGTTGATTCCATTAACTCTTTACCTTATATATATATAGGTGGAGACAGCAAGTTGACAGCCGAAGAGACCAACACCGTATCTATCGACAATGTTACCCTGATTCGTAACATGATGGAAGAGAAGGATTGGAACAAGACCATTGGAGGTAATGGAGGTAGCGGTTTCATTTGGAAAGAACAAGAATCTATCGGTAATGAAGATTTTAGTTCCGGATTCTTTGATCCTAAAACTCCAAATATTCAAATGAAAGGTAATGGTACTGTTCATTACCGTTTTACTTGCAATAATAATGCTGCAAAAAATTATGAAACATGGGTTCTTGCCATAACAAATGGTGTAGCTTTTGGCGATAATGGATATATTGAATATGAGATATGTCGTGGTGATGCTTGGAGTTGGGGTTCACTCCTCGATGGCGATGCTCAAGGCGTTTCTGCAAGTTATAATTGGGATTCATGGATTGCTGATATGAAGGGAGCAACAGTAGACCTTTATGTTACTCGTACTGGTAAAATGTTCCATGTTGAACAATATGTGACAACTGCAAGTGGTTCTAAACTACCAGTTTGTACATTTGATACTCAAAAGGAAGTTCCTACAGAAGAATGGGGTACTTTTGTAACTCTAGAAAAGTCATTCTTGACATTTGAAAAGGCCGAGACTTATACATCTGTTAATTATAAAGATGGTGCATATACAATCGGTTCTGATGATAATTCTTCAGCATTCTTTGATAAGAAATCTGAAATGTATGACCTTTCTGCAGAGCGTTCACGTTTGACAATTCAATTTGTCAATACAACTGCAGGTGGAGAGAATTGGGAAAATTATGTAGTTGCATTCACAAACACTCCTTTTGGTGAGGCTGGATATTTAGAGTATGCAGTTTGTAGAGCAGATGCTTGGACATGGGGAGCTAATATACCAACGAATGGAGATAATGTAACAGCTACCTACAATTGGGATACTTGGAAGACAGATATTAATGGTGCTACTGTTACTCTTGATTTCAAACGTGTTGGTGATAGAGTTGATATGACAGCTGATGTTGTGACAGCTCAGGGAGAGTCTTTGCCTCAGATGTCTTTCTTTGTTGATGGACTTGAGGGTAAACCGCTTTATGTCTTCTTGACAAATGAAAAGTCTTATCAAGTTATCAAGCAGGTTAGAACATATCCATGGTTCAATACTAACTTTGCAGAATAATAACCAAAATAGAATAAACAATGAACAATAACATATTGCATAAGTTATTCTTGACCCTGACACTGGTGCTCCTTACTTTAGGAGCATCAGCACAGGTTACCGTATCTGGTAATGTGTCAGATGAATCGGGTGAGCCTATCATCGGTGCTACTGTTATGGAAGCATTGACAACCAATGGTGTTGTTACTGATTTCGACGGTAACTTCAAGATTCAGGTGAAGAACGAGAACGCTACTTTGAAAATCTCTTATATCGGTATGGTTGCTCAGAACATCCGTGTAGGCAATCAACGTAATATCAAGGTGGTTCTCAAGGACGAAAGTCAGAAAATCAATGAGGTCGTAGTCGTTGGTTACGGTCATCAGAAGAAAGAGAGTGTCGTAGGTGCTATCTCTCAGGTTAGTTCAGACGACCTCTTGAATACTCCTACAGCCAACGTTACGCAGGCTATTGCCGGTAAGATTCCTGGTGTCGTAACAACTCAGGTATCTGGTGCTCCTGGTGCCGATGATGCTACCATCAACATCCGTGGTCGTGCAACCTTCGCTGGCGACGGTGCTCCATTGGTCATGGTAGATGGTGTAGAGCGTGCTTTCTCTCAGGTGGCTCCTGATGATATCGAGAGTATCTCTGTATTGAAGGATGCTTCTGCTACAGCCGTTTATGGTGTGCGTGGTGCGAATGGTGTCATCCTCGTTACTACCAAGCGTGGTAAGGATATGAAGCCAGAGGTTAGCTTGACAAGCAATTTCATGTGGGGTACCCCAACCCGTAAGCCTCACTATCTGAACTCTTATGACTCTGTTACTCTCCTCGAGGAGGCTTTGAAGAATGATGGTCTTCCATCACAGTATTCAGCTTCTGATATCGAGATGTACCGCAAGAGCTGCGCCGGCGAGTTGACTGGTGCTGATGCGCTTCTCTATCCTAATGTAGACTGGTATGATGAGGTGCTCAACAACTGGGCTCCTTCTCAGCGCTACAATGTAAGTGTACGTGGTGGTACGAAACGTATGCGCTACTATGTCTCTGGTGAAATCTACAACCAGGGTTCTCTGATCAAGAACCTCAGCCAGGATACCTACGGTAACTCTTCAAGCCCAGGCTACAACCGTTACGCTTTCCGTGCCAACATGGACTTCTTCCTCTCTAAGGATTTGACATTCAGCGTAAACTTCGGTACTCGTTTCGAGAACCGTCATGGTTCAAACACTAACGAGAGTTCTACCAACTATGATATCTTCGCACGTATCAACCATACTCCAGGTTGGATCTTCCCTGTATCTTATGAGGTACAGAATGGTGAGACAACCAAGACTCTCTATGGTGGTACAGCCGTATATCAGGACAACGTAGTGGCTGCCCTTGCCAAGGGTGGATACTATCGCGGAACCAATACCATCAATGAGACCAACTTCATTGCTGATTACAAGATGGACTGGTTGACTCCTGGTCTTTCTGCCCGCGGTATGGTTTCGTTCGACTACGACTCATATTACAAGAAGACATTCGGAGCTGTTTTTGCAACTTACGAATTGAACGACCGTAACAACTTTACAAGTGCAGATGCTTATACCAAATATAATGTAGATGGCGACCTGGCTTACTCTAAGGGCTCTTCTACTACTTACAAGCTCTATATGGAGGGTCAGATCAACTACGCCCGCAAGTTTGGTAAGCACGATGTTACAGGTATGGTACTTTACAACCAGAATGACTACCGTTACAACTCAGACCTGGCTAAGCGCTATCAGGGTCTCGTAGGTCGTGTAACTTACGGTTATGATGACAAGTATTTGGCTGAGGTTAACGTTGGTTACAACGGATCAGAGAACTTCCTCAAGGGCAAACGCTTCGGTTTCTTCCCAGCATTCTCACTCGGTTGGCGTGTAACTCAGGAAGAGTTTATGAAGCCAACAGAAAACTGGTTGAACAACCTGAAGATCCGTGCATCTTACGGTGAGGTTGGTAACGACGTATATACCGTAGGTGGTGTGGCTCAGCGCTTCCTCTATGAGGAGAAGTGGAACCAGATTTCCAACGATTACTACTTCGGTAATACTGGTAAAACCGGTATTTTCGAGAGCCAGTATCCTAACTATGGTGTAACATGGGAGCGTGCCAAGAAGTTCAACGTAGGTCTTGAGTTCGGCTTGTTCAACGGTATGCTGACTGGTAACTTCGACTACTTCGTTGAGAACCGTAACGATATCCTGACCGAGTACTTGAGCCGTCCACAGTGGGTAGGTGTAACCATGGCAGCCGGAAACCTCGGTAAGACCCAGAACAAGGGTTACGAGTTGGAACTCCATCACTTCAATCACATCGGCAAGGACTTCACCTATAATATCGGTGCAACCTTCTCTCATGCAGCCAACAAGATCAAGAATATGGATGAGCCTGCTTACAAGACCGCTTATCGCAAGCGCGAAGGTCACCCAATCAACCAGTACTTCGGTCTGGTATGCGAGGGCTTCGTAACACAGGCCGACTTGGATAATCCTAACTTCCCTGTATCAACCTACGGAAACGTAAAGGTTGGTGACCTGAAGTACAAGGATATGAATAACGATGGCTTCATCGATGACCGTGATGAGACATTCATCGGCTACAGCGATATTCCAGAGAACACATACGCTCTGACACTCGGCGCCAACTATAAGGGCATCGGTTTCGAAGTAATGTTCCAGGGTGTAGATCATGTATCCCGTTACTACGACAGCGATGCGATGTTCGCCTTCCAAAACAACGGTAAGGTAAAGGATATCCACCTGAACCGCTGGAACCCTGCAAAGAGCGAGGCAGAGAACCTGGCTACTGCTACCTATCCATTGCTCCATTACGGAAGCAACGGTGACCACAACCAGCGCCAGAACTCATTCTTCCTGAAGAACGGTTCATTCGTCCGTCTGAAGAACATCGAGTTGAGCTATACATTCCCTAAGGAGTTGATTAAGCATGTCGGTATGAGCAATGTCCGCTTCTACATCAATGCCAACAACCTCTTTACATGGGATCATCTCGACGACTTGGTTGACCCGGAGAGTAACGGTTCAAACCGTTATCCACTCTTGAAGACCGTCAACGTAGGTTTCAATGTCGTATTCTAATTCAAGAACATTCAAAAAGAATCGAAAATGAAGAAATATAGTATATTTGCTTTGGCGCTCGTTATGGGAGCAATGACGCTCACCTCTTGCGAAGACGCCTTTGGCAATTTCCTCGACAAGCAGCCAAGCAATGAGTTGACAAAAGCTGAGGTGTTGGGTAACTTCACTCTGTTGGAAGAGAACCACAATGATACTTACAACTTCCTGCTTCACGGTGCCAACCGCGTGAACAACTCATGGATGGATGCTGCTACCGATCTGGCTGAGTCAAGTATTGGTACATCAGGTACACGTACCACATTCAATATCGGTAACTATTATGGTGGTGGCGGTGCAGCAGAGCTGACTTCTCCTTGGGAGAGCCGCTATCGTGGTATCCGCAAGTGCAATATCACCATCAACACATTGGAGCAGGACACTGAGAACAAGCTTCGCCCTGCAGATGTTGACGTAGAACTTTACAATTCACGTAAGGCAAACTATATTGCAGAGGCCCGTTTCCTCCGTGCCTATTTCTACTGGGAACTGTTCCTCCGCTATGGTCCGGTGCCATTGGTTACAACCGAGCTCGACCCTAACGGTGACCTGATGACAGGTTATACAGAGCGCCCTGACCTCAAGACCTTCATGGATTATCTCTTCAAGGAGGTGAAGGAATGCGAGAGCAGTTTGAAGACTTACGCAGAGACCAGCGATGCTACCTATGCAGGTGAGGTAAACCAGCCTACAGCACGTGCCCTCTATGTTCGCATGATGCTCTACATGGCAAGTCCACGCTACTCAGCACAGAGCGGTGTTACCTGGCAGCAGGCTGCAGACGCAGCTGCGGGCTTCATCGCTGACTATGGTGAGAACTATAAGTTGGAAGATCGTACCAACGGTGGTGTAGCAGCCTACAACAATGCCTGGTTGCTCAACACTTATACCGACAAGAACCCTGAGGTTATCTTCTTCCGCAACGATGTAGCTATCGGTTGGAGCGGTATTTCTACCGATACTCCTGTAGGTGAAGGTGGACAGGGTGGTCTTTGCCCAAGCCAGAACCTCGTAGATATGTATGATATGGAAGATGGTTCAGCTCCTTTCAAGCAGTATGATGCAACAGGTGCTCCGGTTTATGTAAACGGCAAGCCTGTCATCAACGAAGAGAGCGGTTATACAGAGCAGAAGATGTGGAAGAACCGTGATCCACGCCTCGCAGCTACCATTCTTTACAATGGTTGTGAGTGGGGTCAGGCTACCAGCACCAAGACCAATGTCATTGATGTGGTTTATGGTCATCGCGATAATCCTATCGGCAACCAGAATGCTACTCCAACAGGTTACTATGTACGCAAGTATATTCCTGAGACCATCCTGAGCAGTAACCACAGCGGTACAGCCAAGCGCCTCTGGAAGATCTTTACCTATAGTGAACTGCTTCTGAACTATGCTGAGGCATTGAACGAGGCTGATTATGCAGGCAACAAGACACAGGTTTGCAACCTGCTCGACCAGATTCGTCATCGTGGCGGTATCATCGGTAATGTAGCCGACCGTGCAGACTTGAATTCCCAGACAGCTATGCGCAATTTCATCCACAAGGAGCGTACCATCGAACTTGCTTTCGAGGAGCACCGCTGGTGGGATGTACGTCGCTGGAACGTAGCAGGCGATGCGCTCGGCCGTGATATCTATGGTGTAAACGTGGCAGCAGATGGCACTATTACCCGTAAGGTAGCCCAGCAGCGCAAGTGGCAAGACAAGTTCTACCTCTATCCAATCCCAGAGGCTGAGGTTTGGAAGATTGGTCAGGACTTCCAGAACGATGGTTGGAAAGAATAACTCTTTTAATGATAGAATCGTATGAATAATATTCAGAATATATATAATAAGGTATCTTCATCAAGCAAAGTCTTGATGCTGAGTGCACTTCTCTGTGCTTCAAGCTCTGTTTTGGCACAGGAGCAGGTGCTCAAAGGCCGAATCGTCAACAGCCAGGGTGAACCAATCCCTGGAGCTGTTGTCAACGTGGCAGAGGAAAGCCGCATTGCCCTGACCGACAAGGAAGGTTACTTTACATTGAAGAAGGTAACTCCTAGCGATGAAATCTGCGTAAGTAGCGTAGGTTACAAGAATGCGCAGGAGAAGGTGACCACTTTTGACGGCACATACGTCATCAAGATGGAAGATGATGCAGACGAGTATGAGCATCTCGCTCCTGTTCCTTTCGGCGAGCAGAAAAAGAAAATCTTGACTGATTCCCGTTCGGTTGTTTCAGGCGAGGAATTGCAGAAGCATCCTGTTACTATTCTTCAGAATGCCTTCACCTCAACACTGAATGGTGTGCAGACCTACGAGTGGTCTTCTGAGCCAGGATGGTCGGAGAGCTTCCTCTTTATCCGTGGTATCCGTACCACCAACCAGAGTGCCCGTTCTCCACTGGTTATCGTGGACAACGTAGAGCGTGACCTCTCCTTCCTCGATGCTTATCCTATAGAGAGCATCACCGTACTGAAGGATGCTGCCGCTTCTTCTATCTATGGTATGCGTGGTGCCAATGGTGTGATTATGGTAACTACCAAGCGCGGTAATGCCGGTAAGACTAAGATTGATTTCACTCAGGAAGTCGGTTTCCAGACCCTCGCCAACAAGATGGAGGTTCAGAACTCTTACAACATGGCATTGACCCGCAACCAGGTACGCTATCTGAGCGGTATGGATCCGATGTACACCCAGGAGCAGCTCGACAACTACAAGTATGTATGCGATGGTGGAACGTTTGCTGACGATGATATCCGCAAGTACCAGTACTTCAATACATCTTGGGCAGACCAGTTGTATCGTGACGCAGCACCACAGTACCGCACCAACCTGCAGATTAGTGGCGGTAACCAGCGTGCCCGCTACTATGTAAGCTTCTCTTACCTGCGCCAGGAGGGTATGTGGAATACCGAGGGTACTGAAATGAATGATGGTTACAGCACTCAGCACGTACTGAACCGCTGGAATCTCCGTTCTAACATCGATATCGATGTATCCAAGTATCTGAATGTATCTCTCGACTTGGGTGGACGTATTGATAACATCTCTCAGCCTACTGAGGGCGTGTTCAACCTCGTTACCTTCGGTGTAATCGAGGCAAACCCTATGGCTCCTACCCATAACCCTGACGGAAGTATCTATTCTTCATCTACAGCCAACAACCCGGTACGTTACCTGGGTGGTTCCGGTTTGGAGAAGAACCGTCGCCGTAACTTGTATTCTACCTTGAATGCCAAGTACGATTTGAGTCCTGTATTGAAGGGCTTAGGTTTGTTCGGTACAGTCAGCTTCGATGCATACGAGACTTTCGAGTCAACACAGACTGCTCAGATGGATTCATGGAACTACGACTACGATAACCTGGCGGTTACCGATGTCAGCCAGTTTAAGTATACCAAATATACAACCAAGGCAGCTTTGAGCAACCCATCAGCTAATCAGCGTGGTTACTACTACAACCTGAATCTGTTTGGTGGTGTAAGTTATAAGAACAGTTTCGGTAAGCACAATGTAGATGCCCGTGCCTTTGCCCGTTACTACCGTAATGAGGAAGCAGGTTCAGATTACTCTACCCAGCAGAGTGCATCTTCAAACCGCTATCTGGCATACAACTTCCAGGGAACATACGACTATGCCAACAAGTATATCGCATCAGTCAACCTCTCTCGTATGGGATGTGACAACTTCTCACCAGACGACCGTTGGGGAACCTTCTGGGGTGCATCAGTAGGATGGGTACTCTCTGAGGAATCCTGGATGAAGAAACTTGGCTTTGTCAATCTTCTCAAGCTCCGTGCTTCTTATGGTGAGGCTGGTCAGTCTTCTACTGGTGCAGGCCGTTACCCATATCAGAGTATCTATGGTTCAGCTACCGGTTACGGTTTCGGTTATAACGGAACTTTTGTGAATGGCTATGCTGAGAGCAAGACCGGTAATGCCAACAGTAAGTGGGAAATCTCCAAGATGGTAAACCTCGGTGTTGACTGGAACCTCTGGAACAGCAAACTCTATGGTAGCTTCGATGTCTTCAAGGAGTGGCGTTCTAACATCCTGGTATCCCGTTCAACCGTGCCAGAAACCATACTTGGTGTGCCTGTAGCACAGGATTCATATGGTAAGGTTGAAAGCCGCGGTTACGAACTCGTTCTCGGACATCGTGGCAATATCGGCAAGGACTTCAAGTACTTCATCGAGGGGCAGCTTACCTTCAATACCAACAAGATTACCGATATCGATGAAACTGCACCAGATGTAGAATGGCAGCGCAAGGCAGGTCATAGAATCTATGACAACACTTCGGTAGCCGAACTCTATGAGCAGGCTCAGACAGGTACCAACCGTGTGGGTGGATGGAACATCTATAAGTTCGACCAGTGGGCTTCAGATCCTAACCTGATTGCAACCTCTCAGCAGGATGCCATCGACCATCCGGAAAAGTATCCATACAACAGCTTCTCTAATGGAGCACAGCAGTTGGGTACAGCAGTCTTCAAGGATATCAATGGTGACCGCGTGATCGACTCAAAGGATATGGTGCCAGATTCATACACCATCATTCCTGAGATGATTCCAACCTTCAACTTCGGTTTCGAGTATAAGGGCTTCGATGCCCGCATGATTGTGAATGCTTATCTCCGTCGTTCTGTATTCCTTTCACCAGCTATCAGCTACAGTGGTTGGAGTAACATGGGTACCCATGAGGTAACAAAGGCTTGGGGTTACTATACTGATGACCCTTCTGATCCTCGCAACGTGAATGCTACTTATCCACGTCCTGTTTATAATGGATTCGATGCAGTTGATTCAGACCGTGCTACAGGTTCTTACCAGAACAACATTTGGGTACGCAATGGTAACTTCTGGTCTATCCGTAATATTGAGGTAGGATACTCTTTGCCTGCTAAGTTGATTTCTAAGTTGTGGATGACTAAGTGCCGCGTTTACTTCAGCGCTTACAATATTGCTACCTTCAGCAGTCTGCCAGATGATGTAGACCCAGAGAAGCCATTGAGCTACTGCTGGTGGTATCCAAAGACAAAGTCATTTACATTTGGTATTAACATTGGTTTCTAATCAATTTTATCAAAAACGAATATGAAAAAGATATTAGTTAATATATCATTGGCGATGCTGGCTGTAGGAGGTATGACCTCCTGCAGCGACATCCTCGATAAGGAAGTCGACTTGACTTATACCGACGAGAACATCTACAGCAACTACGACCGTACCCGTGGTGTCTTGGCAAATGCCTATACCTATTTGCCTGATGCCTTTGCGGGATATACTGATGGTCAGTTCCGTGCAGCTTCTCGTGACTGTATGACCGATAATGCCCTTTCTTACTGGAATGTGCATTACTATCACAGTGTATTGAACGATTCATACGATGCCAAGAACCACTGGTTTGCCAATAGTTATTGGAGCAACGATCTGAAGGGCATCCGTGTCTGCAACGACTTCATTTCAAAGGCACGTGAGAGCGTAATCGGAAATGCAGAGAAGAGCGGTGACGACAACAAACTCTGCGACCGTTACAAGGCAGAGGCGCGTTTCATCCGTGCCATCCTTCATTTCGATATGATTGGCTATTTCGGTGCAGTGCCTATCGAGGATCATGTGTTGGATAATGCAGAGGCTGCTTCTATTGCCCGTACTCCAGCTCCTGAAGCATTGAAATGGGTAGCTGATGAATGCGATGCCATCATCCAGAGCGGTGCGCTCCCATTCCGTTACAGCAATGAAAATGAGAACTGGGGACGTATCAATGGTGCTGCTGTCTATGCATTGAAGTCAAGAGCATTGCTCTATCGTGCTTCTGCACTGAACAATCCTACAAATGATGTTACCTGGTGGCAGGAAGCTGCTGATGCAGCCCTCGCTTTCATCAATGCCAACAAGAGTTCTGCCAACCCTTATCGTCTGTACACTACAAGCGATAACAACCCTAACAAGAACTATTATGAGTGCTTCACCAGTACCCCTCACCTGAACCCTGAGTATATCCTCAGCCGCAGTGAGTGGAATACACGAGAAATTGAGATGTTCAACACTCCTTGTGGTTTCTCCGGTAATGTGAACTCTACCGGTCGCGTAAACCCTACACAGAATCTGGTTGATTCTTACGAGACCATCAATGGTCTTCCTATCGATCAGGATCCTTCTTACAACGACCAGGATCCATACAAGAACCGTGACCCACGTCTGGAGCAGACCATCTTCCACCAGGGAAGTATCTGGGGAGACAAGAGCCAGGACGAGGAGCGTGCAGTGGATGTATCTGTAGGTGGCAAAGACTATCAGGATCTTCATGGTGGTACCACTACCGGCTACTACTCTAAGAAGTTCGTTCACAATATGAGCTTCAAGAACCCTACCACATACGTTACCGCTTGCCCTATCTTCCGCTATGCGGAGATTCTGCTCAATGCTGCTGAGGCTTTGAACGAGGCAAAGGGTCCTGAGGCTGCCTACGACTATGTAAACCAGGTTCGTGCCCGTGTGGGTATGCCTGCTTACAAGGGTATGACCAAGGAACAGCTTCGTGAGCGTATCCGCAACGAGCGCCGCATCGAGTTGGCTTTCGAGGATCACCGTTTCTTCGATGAGCGCCGCTGGAAATTGTTTGATGGCAAGAGTGCTGCTACAGAGAAGAGTGAGCCACGCTACAAGCAGGTTTACAACATCTATAGCGTTGTTGTAACTCCTAATGAGAGCCAGGTATATACTTATCGCAACGATAATACCCATCCTACTCGTGCGTTCTCTATTCCTAAGAATTATTACTTCCCAGTGCCTGATGACACTTACAAGAAGAATCCTAACTTAGGACAGAATGCAGGTTGGGAACTCTCTGATGCTCCTAAGAAGGACGACACCACTGAAGGTGGCGAGACTACTGAGGGTGAAACAACCGGTAAGTAATCTTTGTCAATATACATTATATATTTTAGGTGAGGTCTATGGCGAAAACACCATAGACCTTCCTTGGTTTAAAAAAAATCATATCTTAAACTTGAAATCGTATGAAGAAGTTATTACTTTCTATCATGAGTCTGATGGCGATGAACGGAGCTATGGCTCAGACGGCTGTCGGCGATAATGATCTGGCTAATGCATACGCTACCCAAACGATAACAGGGCGCATCGCGGTGCATGACCCTTCTATCGTGATGGATGTTACGGGCTCTACCACCAAACCTAAATATTATATCTACGGTTCACATCTGGGCAGAGCCAAGACTTATGCTTCGGGCAACTATCAGATATGGAACACCTTTAAGACGGGTGAGGAAAATGCCGGAACCAGTAACAGTCTTTTTGCTGACGTGAATGGCAAACTGATTAATTTTAAAGATGCTTACACCACTCACGTCATCAAAAAGGTGAAGAACTATAAGGGCGAGGAAGTGACTTTCGATAACTTCGATGTCCATGGCTGGCAGTTTAAGGGCAATACCGTGAAGGGTATGCAGTGGGCTCCTGATGTCATCTACAACAAGACCATGAAGAAGTGGTGTATGTATATGAGTCTGAATGGTGACCACTGGTGCTCTTCCATTGTCTGCTTCACATCCGATGACCTGGAAGGACCTTGGGCCTATCAGGGACCTGTGGTATTCTCGGGCTTTCAGGGCACATTCGCTCATAATGCCTATGCTGCAGCTGATGACTGGAAGCATACCGACCTGGCTGTAGCTACAGGCGAAACTTCTCTGCCTGCCGCTATCAGACGGGTGACAGCTGGGGCTCTTTCTGGCCTAACTGTATCGATCCATGCGTATTCTATGATGATGATGATAATCTCTGGATGAGTTATGGTTCATGGTCGGGTGGTATCTTTATGATTATGTTGGATAAGACCAATGGTCTCCGCGACTATACCTATACCTTCCCTTATGAGGTGAATGGCAAGACCACCACTCCGAGTGCAGCCAGTGCCAACTGTACCAGCGACCCTTACTTCGGCAAGAAGATTGCCGGCGGATATTATGTTTCAGGCGAGGCAAGCTATATTCAGAAGGTGGGCAAGTACTACTATCTCTTCATGAGCTATGGCGGCTTGACGGCTGCCGGTGGATATCAGATTCGTGTTTTCCGTTCGGAGAAACCAGACGGACCTTATAAGGACTGTCTTACTTCAACGGGTATTGATGCCATGTATGGCAAGTATATCCTTAACTTCGGTGGCGATGCCAAGCGCGACGAGGGTGTGAAACTCTTCGGCAACTACCAGTGGGAAACCATGCCTACTGCCGAACTGGCTCAGGGACATAACTCTGCCATCGTAGACCATAAGGGACGAGCACTCATCGTTTACCATACCCGCTTCATGAACAGAGATGAGGAGCATGAGGTTCGTGTACATCAGCTCTTCGTTAACCAGGACGGTTGGCTGGTTGCTGCTCCTTACGAGTTTAGCGGCGAGACTTATACTGATAATGATATTGCTACCCCGCAGCTCTATGATGCAACAGAGGTAGAGGGAGATTATCAGATCATAGCTCATCCTTACCGTCAGAATACAGCGGCAATGGCTTATGAGAAGCCTGTTACCATCCATCTCAATGCAGATGGTTCTATCTCGGGTGAGTATACCGGAAAATGGGAACTGGTGAGCGGTACAAGCTACATCAATCTTACCTTGAAGGGTGTTGCAACAGCCAATGCAGAGGTGAAGTTCAAGGGTGTGCTTACCGAGCAGACTATCGATTATACCAATATCAAGGCGCTCTGCTTTACAGCCCTCAGTTCTTCTGATGGTTTGGCTACATCAGGTGGTGCCAGCTTGCAGACTCGCGGTTTGAGTATCTGGGGAAGCAAGGCTGATGCCAAAGCGGCTATTAAATATACATTGGATAAGATCAGCGTTCCTTTCGCAGATGGTGCAACTTTGAATTCAAAGCCAATTCTCCCTACAGAGGGCCATCTTGGTGCTACTGTTTCATGGAAGTCAAGCAATCCTTCTATCCTGACCGATGACGGCGTAGTAAAAGGCAAGGGTAAGGTCACCATGACCATGACTATCAGCAAGGACGGTTATGAATATACTAAGGATTATACCTTGAACATCGATGCAGAGGCTGAGGAAACGACTCCGGTTTACTATCCTGTTTCTGCACAGAAGAATACAACGAATGCCTATGCTACCAACTTGAGCAAGGATTACACCGTGAAGGCTGGCAATAAGGCACAGTTTAAGTTCTATAACTATACTGTGGGTGCAGAGTTTTACAAGAGTTGGGTATTGGGTGTTTCTAACGTAGCTCATGGCGCTGTTGGCTATAAGGAGTATGTTATGTTACGCAATGACAACTTTGAAAATATTGCCTGGAGCAACACAGGATGTGTCAGCGATTACAACTGGGATACATTTGCGAAGGATATGAATGGTTCTTTGGTAGATATGACCGTGGAATATGCAGCTACAGGCGCATTCAAGATGACTGCTGTGATTACCACAACGGATAATAAGGTGTATCATTATTCATATACACAGACCATTGCAGACAAGCCATCTAAGATTAACGTATTCTTTACTGGTGAGAACTCTTACATCGACGGCTCAAGCCTTTCTACAGGCATCTCGAACCCTATCATCATTCAGAAGAAGAATGATGGCAAGTGGTTCAACCTCTCCGGTCAGCAGGTAGACAAAAGCTACAAGGGTGTAGTGATTGTGAACGGAAAGAAATTTGTGAACAAGTAATTCTCTTATATATAATAAGGTGTAATTATATGAAGATTTCTAAAATACTTTTGGGAGCAGCAATGATCATTGCTGCTCCTGTTGTAAAAGGCGGTTGCCAGATGATGGCACAGAATGCTCCGCAGGAACCGATTGTGGTAGATACTCCTTTTGTCCACGACCCCGTAATGGCGTATGAGAATGGCAAGTACTATCTCTACTGCACAGGTCATGGCATCACGCAGATGACTTCCACCGATCGCAAGCATTGGACCATCGTTCCTCAGGGCGTGCTCAAGAACAGCGAGATTCCGGCATGGACGCATGATAGTGTGCCGGGTTTTACCACGCATATCTGGGCACCGGATGTTATCCGATTCAAGAACAAGTGGTATCTGGCTTATTCCTGTTCTACCTTTGGCAAGAACACATCTGCCATCGGCTTGCTGAGCAATACTTCCTTATCTGATAAGGATGGATGGAAGGATGAGGCTGCCTCGTCGCCTCCAAGGGTGATAGAGACAACTGGAATGCCATCGACCCGAATTTCATCGTTGATGAGAAGGGAACCCCTTGGCTTACCTGGGGCTCTTTCTGGGATGGTATCCAGATGATTAAGTTGAATAAGAAGACGATGCATGTCAAGAAGGGTGCCAAGCCTCAGACCATCGCCCGTCGTCATGCCGTGGGCGATACTTCTGTAGAGCCGAATCCTACTTCTAAGTTTGCCGGCACCAATGCCATCGAGGCTCCTTTCATCATGAAGCATGGTGATTATTACTATCTCTTCGTGAGCTGGGATTACTGCTGCCGTGGCATCAAGAGCAACTATCGTGTTGCCGTGGGCAGAAGCAAGAAGGTTGCCGGTCCTTATTTGGATAAGGCAGGCAGAGACATGCGCAATGGCGGAGGTACGCTGATTCTGGAAGGCGATAAGAAAGAATATGAGGCGATGGGCCATTGTTCTGCCTACTCTTTCCCTGATGGCGATTTCTTCTTCTGTCATGGTTATAGCGTGCCAAAGAATGGCGCCAGCATCCTGGTTCAGAAGAAAATCAACTGGACGGAAGATGGATGGCTGACGCTGGAATAACGTCGCGACGTATCTGTCGCTACGTCGTGACGCGTCGATTGCTACGTCGTGACGCCTCAGATGTTACGTCGTGACGTAATTTCGGGAACATCGGCAAGTGGAGACGCTTACGCTTTATTTTTAAAACACGGACAAATTGAATTTGTCCGGCTCATTTGTCCGGCGGCTTGTAAGTTGTTAAAAATGAGTAATTTATAAGGGTGTGGATAATTTGTCCGGACAAATTCAATTTGTCCGCTTGTTTTTTTTAGCCCTTTTTGGCTTGAAAACCTTGGGATATGATGCCGAAACCTATGAGATGCTGGAAAGAAACCTATGAGTTATGATGAAAGAAGCTATGAGTTGTGGGGGAGAAAACTATGACTTATTTTTTTTAACATAAAGCTCTAAAGCAGCCTAGTACCAAGCTTGTACATAAGGAAGATGGCAACTATTTTGTGGCAACAGCTACGATTCATACACAAGGGAATAGCAGAGAGTCTGTATTACAAAAGTATATGTAAGCAGATGTAAGAATCATCATTAGCAACAAAACTTTATGGCAGCAGGTATTCGGATAAGTTAGTCCGAATACCAAACTGCTATCTCCACAATGGCTCATCTTGCCAATGCTTAGGAAATCCCATGGCATTCGTGTCGACTTCTGGATATTGTGACAATAAGTCCTTGAACTTAGCACATAATTCATTTCGTGGATCAATGGCATTGAGCCAATATAACAAGCAGCAAAGAACGGAATATAGTCGATTAGCGACTTCGGGCTTATTCATTATCCATGCTTGTTTTAATTTCATTGGAAGTTGGGGCATAACAGGCATCACACGATTCCATACACGCCCATGATGGGCACAACAGTTGCGAAGCGCATTGATGGATTTCATCCAGCTTTCAAGTATTTCTTGCTGAGGAACGTTATAGGAACGAGCTATTTTCTTTTTGGCAGCACCATTGGCGAAATTGAAATACAATTTTGTCAAGCAGCCAAACGATGTCAAATCTATTAGTTTCCAAGCTGGTGGAAAATCTTCCTTGCCATACTTTACATAATGCTCTTTAATAAAATCATCCTTGGAACGCTGCAGTTCTCTATCCAAAGAGGAAAGATTCTCTGCAAACTTATGCTTGTCAACAGCTAAATCGGGATTGATAAACCAAAAAGCTCCATAATTCAAAGAAAACTGGTTGATAACCTTTGCCCGCAAAGAAATCTCAATCTTTTGAATAGCGGAAAATAGTAGGGTTCTAAGTTTGACATCAAACTCATAAAGTCTCACAGCTTTCTCAAAGGTAGCATTTTCCTTATAGCCATGCTTATCCAATGCCTTGAAAGGACGCAAATATGCTGCAAATCTAAAGTAGCTGACATTCTCAAGGAAAGCAAATGCTTTTCTCTCATCCATAATCACTAATCCCTCATTTTGAAGATTGGCTAAAAGGGTTGCTGTACCAAGTGGTGGATTAATATATTCCATACGCATATAAACAAAAAGTTCCGCCCTGGTACGCTGTTCTATGGGAAGCGTGGCGGATTCTAGTGCTGCAAAGATACGCTTTTAATTTGAATTCTCCAAATGTTTTCAGAGAAATCTGTTTATAAGATAGAAAATTTAACGCAAAAAGTTCTAAATTAAGTTCGCTCGTTTCCAGATTGTTACCTACTATTATATAGGCAAACGCCCAGTTTCTTGATATTCAAGCAAAGGCCAAACTGGAAAGGCTTAGGTTTGTAAACAAATCAAGTAGGCTCTAAATACTCTATGAGTAAGGAACTGAAGTGTTAAAATGGAGTTAAAATAGCGTTTATTCCGCTACGAACGGCAAAAAAATGGTTTCGTAGCGAAATAAACGCTATTTTCTTTCGCTATTTCCGAAATTAGTCGTATATTTGCAGCGAACCAATTGGGTATGATTATGTGTGAAATAATAGGTAGAAAAAAGGAAATAGCAGAACTGAAGCGTTACTACGAAAGTGGTAGGGCTGAGTTTGTGGCTGTGTATGGTCGTCGCCGTGTCGGTAAAACATTCTTGATTGATGAGGTGTTTCATGATGATATGGTGTTTCATCATACAGGATTGTCGCCTTACGACCGTCGTCGGAAGGTAACCTTGAAAGACCAGTTGCAGAATTTCTATTTCTCGCTTCTTCGTCATGGTATGGAGGATATCGCGCAGCCTAAGTCGTGGATGGAGGCTTTCTTTTTGCTGGAACGTTTTTTGGAAACTTGCGATAACGGTTCCCGACAGGTGGTATTTATCGATGAATTGCCATGGATGGATACGGCACGTTCTGGTTTTCTTACGGCATTAGAGGCTTTCTGGAATGGTTGGGGCAATATGCGCCACAATTTGTTACTCGTAGTCTGTGGTTCTGCCACCTCCTGGATGCTTGATAATCTAATCAGTAATAAAGGTGGATTATACGGGCGTTTGACTGGCGAAATCAAACTGTCGGCGTTTACTTTGAAAGAATGTGAGGAGTTTTATCAGAGCCGTGGCATCAAGATGTCCCGTTATAATATTACGCAGGCTTATATGATTATGGGGGGAATTCCTTTCTATATGAATTTCTTTAATCCTTCCTATAGTTTGGCTCAGAACATAGATGCCTTGTTCTTTGCCCGTCATGCGAAGTTGGGGGATGAGTTTGACAGGCTTTTCAATTCTGTGTTTGATCATGCCGAAGACTGTATGAAGATAGTTCGCTTTTTGGGTACCCGCCATGCTGGTTTCACCCGTAAGGAGATAGCAGAGCATACCGGTTTGAATCCGAATGGTGATTTTACCAAGATGCTGAAAGCCTTGTTGGGAAGTGATTTTGTGGTGAAATATACTCCTTTCGGTTTCAGTCAGCGAGAGGAGTATTATAAGCTTATTGATTCCTTTTGCTGGTTCTGGCTTCATTTTAAGGAGAAGAAGGCTGTAAATCAAACTGATTACTGGCAACAGCATTTGAAGGAAAGCGATGTTGCCTCATGGCGTGGTATTGCTTTCGAGGAGGTTTGTTTGCAGCATATTTCACAGATAAAATATGCTCTTCATATAGGTGCGGTGTCTTCGCAGGAATCTTCGCTCATAGTGAAGGGAAGCGAGGAGACTGATGGCATGCAGATAGACTTGCTGATAGACAGGGCTGATGATGCAGTGAATGTTTGCGAGATGAAATTTTATAAGGCTCCTTATGCCGTGACCAAGGGCTATGCTCAGGTGCTGAATAGCCGCTTGCAGGCTTTGGAAGAAAAGAATCCTGCCAAGACATTCCTCCTTACGTATGTGGGTAATTCAGAACTGGTGAGTAATGAATACTCCGATATATTCAGGGCTTCAGTAACACTAGATGATTTGTTTATTTAATGAGTTTGTCTGGTTCTAAAACTATACTTTGTGGTAATGGCTGACGCTGGAATAGCCTCGATTTTTAAAACACGGACAAATTGAATTTGTCCGTTTGTTTTTTTTTAGCCCTTTTTGGCTTGAAAACCTTGGGATATGATGCCGAAACCTATGAGATGCTGGGAAGAAACCTATGAGTTATGATGAAAGAAACTATGAGTTGTGGGGGAGAAAACTATGACTTATTTTTTTTAACATAAAGCTCTAAAGCAGCCAAAGGAGAATAAGAGAGGTTGGAACGTAAACAGTTGGGAATGAGTAGATTTGCACAAAGTTGCCAAATCGGCATAAAGCAAGCGAGTGAGGAATATTGAAGTAGTTCAGTTACTAAATCGTGAGCCACAGTTACCTATGCAAAGCAGGTAACAATGCGGAAAGGCAACTTTGTGCATCAACGGATTTTATTGCGCTGATTCTCAATGTTTTGCGTATCAAGGAACGCTTACAAAATGATTATATTTGCACACT
>QSCI01000080.1:0-15602 GCA_003463005.1 Segatella copri
CCTGTAAGGCAAAAGCTTTAAAACTCCAGACAAAACATAAAGCTTTTGCCCTTACAGGGCGCCTTACTGATTGCCATTATACCCAGGCGATGCCCTGGGCTAGGAGCTTTTGGGCCTTCAGCCCGTTCTTGAACCACTTGCGAAACTTGAATTTGTTATTTCAAATAATCGAAGAAATAATTGCTGATGCGCTCATGCAGATGAGTGCTCTGATGACCTCTCATGTTGTGAGGCTCGCCAGGATAGACGAAGAAGTCTGGCTGGGTGCCTGCTGCGATGCAAGCCTTGAGGAAGGTGAGGCAGTGCTGTGGCACTACGGTCACATCGTTCAAGCCCTGGATAATCTGCAGCTTGCCCTTCAGGTTCTTTGCCTGATAGAGCAGGGAGGTCTTCCTGTAACCCTCTGGGTTGGTCTGTGGGGTGTCCATATAGCGCTCGCCATACATCACCTCGTACCAGTGCCAGTCGATTACCGGACCGCCTGCCACGCCTACCTTGAACACATCAGGGTGGTTGGTCATCAGCGAGATGGTCATGAATCCGCCGAAGCTCCAGCCGTGAACGCCAATCTTGTCAGCATCTACGTAAGGAAGCGTCTTCAGATATTCCACACCCTTCATCTGGTCTTGCATCTCAATCTGTCCGAGCTGGCGGAAGGTAGCCTGCTCGAAAGCCTTGCCACGGTTCTCGCTTCCACGGTTGTCGAGGATGAAGAGCAGATAGCCCTTTTCTGCCATGTAGGTTTCCCAACCACGGCTAGAGTAGTTCCAGCGGGCATCTACGTTGTGGGCATGAGGTCCACCATATACATATATAATGGTAGGATACTTCTTGTTTGGATCGAAGTTTACCGGTTTCACCATTCTCCAGTAGAGGTCTGTTTCGCCATCGGCAGCCTTGATGGAACCGCAGCTGTACTCAGGCACATTGTAGCCCTTCCAAGGGTTCTCGGCTGTGAAGTAAGCGGTGCGCTTGCCGTTCTCGGTATTCACGAGGGCAATCTTGCGAGGCACGGTAGGAGTAGAGTAGTTGTCGAAGACATACTGTCCGTTCTCGCTCAAAGTGGCGCTGTGCCATCCCTTGCCGCAATCATCTACCAGCGTACGTTTGCCGGTTTTTGTATCTACGGCAAAGATGTTTCTCTGGATAGGCGATTTCTCGTTGGATGCGATGATGATACTCTTGCGCTTGCTGTTGAAACCGAGCACTTCCATCACCTCCCATTTACCGGAAGTCAACTGCTTGATTTCGAGCGATTCCGTGTTGCTGGCCATGCGGCTTCCGTGCTTGCCCAGGGTGCAGAGATAGAGGTGGTTGTAGCCATCCTTGCGGCTCTGCATGATAAAGCTGTTGCTGTCCCAAGGCAGGAACTGGATAGGATGACATGGTTCTACATATTTCTCATCGGTCTCGCGATAGAGTTCGCCTGTCTTCTCGCCGGTTTCTGCATTGTAGGCAGTCAGACGGCAGTCGTTCTGGTCGCGGTTCAGTTCGAACATATAGATGGTCTTGCTGTCCGGACTCCATGCGATGTTGGTGAAGTAGCGGTCGGTTGGATCGCCAGCCTTCAGATAGACGGTCTTGCCGGTCATGCAGTCGAACACGCCTACGGTTACCTTGTGTGATGTCTCGCCAGTCATCGGATATTTGTCTGGTGCAGGAGTAGCAATGCAACTCTGTGTTTCAGGATGATTGAAACCGATTTCCGGGATGTCGACCTGCGGATAGTCGGTTACCATACTCTGGTCCATGCGATAGAAGGCGAGCAGTTCGCCGTTCGGACTCCAGAAGGTTCCCTTGCTGATACCGAACTCATCGCGGTGAACACTCTGTCCATAAACAATTTCGCGGCTTCCATCCTTTGAGAGCTGGAAATCGTGAGATTTCTTCTCTTTTGTCAGGGCGTTGCTGGTTACATCGAAGGTACGCACATAGAGGTTGCTGCCCTTCAGATAGGCGAAGGCGTTCTGCTGGGCATTAGCCTCCAGGAGGTTCTCGCCGTCAGCAAAATCCATCTCGCTCAGCAGCTTATGCTTCTTGAAGTCTACGGTATAAGTCTTGCTGCCGTTGCTTACCATCACGATGCTCTTGCCTGCAAAAGGGAATATAGCATTGTAGAGGGCTCTTACCTTGATGTCTTTGGTAGGAGCAATCCACTGGTTGATGTCATTGATGCCGAAGAGTCTGGTCTCCTTGCCTGTCGTCTTGTTGACGAGATAGCAGGCATCCACATCCTGGCGAACGAGTTCATTGCCCCACCAGGTGCACCAGCGGTTCTTAGCTACCATGTTACGATAGTTGTTGCCGCCGAAGTTCAGGTCTTCCAATGTAAAGGTTTTCTCGCCTTTCTGAGCAGAAACCACGCCCTGAGCCTGTAAGTCGGTTGCATTCATAGCCATCATAATCATAGCAGCAAAAGATAATTTATAAATTGAATTCTTCAGATTCATTACATTCTTTACTTTATCGGGTTTGCCACCCATGCGTCGTGAAACACGACGTATGGGTAGTATGTCTCTTTAATCCTCGTCGTCGAAGTCAACGCTGAAGTTCTTCTTGCCTCCGCGCTTGCCTCCGAAATCACGGCCACCACGTTTGTCGCCCTTGAAGCCACCACGCTTGTCGCCTTTCTCGAAACGCTTTCCGTCGCGCTTGCCACCGAAGTCACGGCCACCCTTGCGGTCACCCTTGAAGCTACGGCTGCCACGCTTGTCATCATCGTCATCATTGTGTCGACCGCCACCGATACGTGAACGGCCGCCCTTATGGAACTCAGCACGCTTCTTCTCGAAGTCTTCCAGACGGTGAGTATGGAACTTGAAAGAACGGATATCGTCCTCCTCGTTTTCAGTCTCCTCGCTTACACGCTTCTTGAATTCACGCTCCTTCTTGAAACGGTGCTTCTGAGCCATCTCGCTCTTCTCGCGCTCTGTCTTCACAATACCGCCTTCAGAACGGAAGTCCTTCATCTTGCCGTCGAACATCACATACTTGCGGAATTCGCACTCCAAGCTTCCGTTGAATACAGGAATCTTGATAGATGGTTTCAGACCAATCTGCTCGAAGCACTCCTCGCGGTAGCTCAATACCCAAGCCTCGTTGCCGGCAAAAGCCTTCTTGAAACGCTCGCCTATCATCTTGTAGGTGTTCAGGAGGTTAGGGGTAGAGATGCGCTCGCCGTATGGAGGGTTCATCACGATGATGCTCTTCTCTGCTGGCTGGGTGAAGTCCTTGAAGTCCTGCTGGGCGATGGTGATATCCTTGCTCAGTCCGGCAGCACGCACGTTGAGGTTGGCTGTGTTCACCGCCTTCATATCTACATCATATCCGTAGATGTGGTGCTCGAACTCACGCTCCTGAGAGTCGTCGTTATAGATCATGTCGAAGAGATCCTGGTCAAAATCGTTCCATTTCTCGAAGGCAAACTCCTTGCGGAATACACCTGGAGAGATGTTGCGGGCGATGAGGGCAGCTTCGATGGCGATGGTACCTGAACCACACATCGGGTCGATGAAATCGCATTCGCCCTTCCAACCAGTCATCAGAATCATACCTGCAGCGAGAACCTCGTTCAGAGGAGCCTCTACCTGCTCCTGGCGGTAGCCACGGCGGTGCAGACTCTCACCACTCGAATCGAGACTCAAGGTGGCATTGTCTTCTGCAATGTGGATGTTGAGGCGGATATCCGGGTTAGATACGCTGATATTTGGACGTGTACCCTGTTTCTCGCGGAACCAGTCAACAATCGCATCCTTTACCTTGTAGGTTACGAAGCGTGAGTTGCGGAACTCCTCTGAGTAGACTACTGAGTCAACAGAGAAAGTCTTCTTCACGTCTAAGATGTCATCCCACTTGATCTTCTGGATCTGATCATACACCTCTTCAGCGCTTCTAGCCTTGAAGTGCTTGATAGGCTTTAAGATACGGATGGCTGTGTGCAACTGGAAGTTAGCACGATACATCATTTCCTTGTCGCCTGTGAAAGACACCATGCGGCGACCGATCTGTACATTATTGGCACCCAACTGGGTGAGCTCTTCAGCCAAGACAGGCTCGAGGCCCATGAAGGTCTTGGCAATGAGTTCAAATTCCTGTTCCATTATTGAATTCTATATCTAATAAACTTTGTTTTTCTTTTTTATATTTCTTTGTTTTCGGTTTCATATCTTGGTAACCCATACGTTGGCTCCCACTACGCAGCCTTCTCCGATGGTGATGCGACCGAGGATGGTGGCATTGGCGTAGACGATGACATCATTTTCGAGGATAGGGTGGCGAGGGATTCCCTTGATAGGATTGCCGTCCTTATCGAGTGGGAAACTCTTGGCTCCGAGGGTAACACCCTGGTAGAGTTTCACATTGTCGCCGATGATGCAGGTAGCTCCAATCACCACACCCGTACCGTGGTCGATGGTGAAGTGCTTGCCGATGGTAGCCTCCGGGTTAATGTCAATACCGGTTTCCGAATGCGCCAGTTCAGTCATCATTCTCGGAATGAGCGGCACTCCCAGTTCGTGCAGCACGTGAGCGATGCGGTAGTTGGTAATCGCCTTGATGACCGGGTAGCAGGAGATGATTTCTCCGTGGCTCATGGCAGCCGGGTCGCCCTCGTAGGCAGCTTCTACATCAGTAGCCAGAATCTTGCGCAGTCTCGGGAATTCCATGATTGCCTTGGCTGCAATCACGCCTGCCTTGGCACGCTGGTGCTGCAGTTCAGCCTGGGTTTCCGTTTCGCAGTCGTTGGCGAAGCAGAGACCGGCGAGAATCTGCTCCGACAGCATCTCATAGAGTTTCTCTACTCTTACTCCAATATGATATTTGATGGTTGAGATATTTACCGAAGAATTACCGAAATATCCCGGAAAGAGGATAGAACGGGACAAACTGATGATTTCTTCGAGCGCCTTGCCCGAAGGAAGTGGATTCCCGTCTCGATGCTGATGGAAGAGACCCTTCAAAGATTCGGCGCTCGAAAGCTCCTCGATGGTCTCTGTCAGCTGATGAGTTAATGTATCTTTACTCATTTTCTTAATGTCTCAATAAAATTTGAGTGCAAAGATACGATTATTTTCTTGAATGACAAAGAAATAGCTACGGTTTTTTGTATTTTTTAGAGTGATTTTTTGAGGGATGAAAGACGGAAAGACCCATATACGGTGTTTTGCCGTACATGGGTCTGGCTTGTCTTATTTTGCGATGCTGTCCAGGAAGAGGAGCAGTCGGTTGGTGACGTTTACCTCTGAAACACCGGAATCGAAGTCGAGCGATACGAGGTTGAGTGTAGGGAAACGGTCGTGGAGACGTTTCTCGATGCCCTTGGAAATCACGTGGTTAGCGATGCAGCCGAAAGGCTGGAGCGAGATGATGTTGTTCACGCCATCACGGATGTAACCTACGATGTCGGCAGGCAGAAGCCAGCCTTCGCCAAACTGGGCTGCGAGCGAAACCAGTCCCTGTACGTCCTTCGCATCATCATAGATATTGGTGAACGGGCGGAAGTAGCGGAACTTGCCGGCTGCCTTGTTTACCTGGCGCAATCTTCTGCCTATCAGCGCCTGATAAGCGCCCTTGATGATGAAATCGGGCACTTTGGTGCAACTCAGCCGCATGTGTTTCTGTATTTCCACGTTCACAAATTCCTGCAGGAAGAAAGGGGCAAGCAGAGGCGGAACCACCTCTATGCCGCGCGAGATGATGTTCTGCTCCAGGAACTGGTGGGCGAAAGGATTGAACTTCAGGAAGATTTCGCCTACGATTCCTACCTTCGGCAACGTTCTGTCGAGGGTCATCTGGTTGAATTCTTCGGCTGCCTGTTCCAGGAGTCGGATGAGTCCTTTGGCTGAATTCTGGGCGATAGGTCCGTCTATCAGCTGCATGTATTTATCGCGCAACTCTCTGGCAATGCCCGGTTTACGCTCTCTTACGATGCAGGCGTTGTACATTTCGTTGATTGCATCGCCATAGAAAATGGCGGTAACGATAATCTGACTGTATTTCAGCCAAGGCACATTGAAGCCGTCCTGCTCGTTGTAGTCTTGCTTGTCGTCTGTTGAGCCTGATGCTTCGCCTGTTGAGGCTGTTACACCGAGTGTGAGCAGCGGAATGTCCTGGAATCCATTGGAAATCATCGCACGCTTGATGAGACCGGCGTAGTTGGTTGCGCGACACTGGCCGCCCGTCTGACTCATTACTACTGCCGTATTGTTCAGGTCGTATCTGCCTGATTTCAAGGCTTTGATGATGTCGCCGACGATGAGGGTTGCCGGATAACAGACTTCGTTGTTGGCAAACTTCAAGCCGAGTTCGGCGCTTACCTCATCGCTCATCGGAAGTACCTCTACATCATAGCCTATCAGTTTCAGGATAGGCGGAATGATAGGGGTGAGGTATTCGGTCATGAAAGGAGCGAGAATCTTGCGATGAATGTCCTGCTTGGTGAATACCTTGGTCTGTTGTAAATGTTGAGTGTTGAGTGTTGAATGTTGAATGTTGAATGTTGAATTCTTCACTCCCTTCAGGCTTTCTATGAGCGAGCGGACACGGAGTTTCAATGAGCCGATATTGCTCACATCATCTATCTTCAACAGTGTGAAAGGCTTGTTGTGGCGCTTCATGATGTCGCGAATCTCGTCCTGGATAAAACTGTCAGGACCGCAGCCAAAGCTGGTCATCTGGACGAAATGAACCTCATCGCCCTGTTCGGCTGCCCATTGCGCTGCCTTCAGAATACGGTTCATATACGCCCATTGCTTCACGAGATAAGTCTCTGGCTGACAGTTGTATGCTTCGTTGTTGTCCTGGCTGGCTAATGCAGCCTCATTTCTTTCTGCCGCCAGGTTCTCCAGATTGAAGTCTTTGAAATCTGCAAAGAGGTTACCCCGGGCGATGTCTTCGCTGATGACGTTGACTCCCAGATTGGCTATCATCTCGCTCAGCTTGTGCTGAATCAGCGGGTCAGTATGATAAGGACGGCCAGCCAGCAGAATCGTAAGTTCCTTGTTTGGCTTCTGAGTCTTGTCTTCGTTCGTTTTCTGAGCTTCTGTTTCTTCATTTTTCAGAATCTCCCAGCCCTGTTTCTTAACCTCAGCTGCATATACTGCCTGAGCATAGAGGGCCTCTCTCAGCGCTTTATGTGCAGTCTTCTTGCTTACTCCCAGTTGCTTGAGATAATCGGTAATCTGCTTTTCCAGCGCCTTAGGCTGGGCAAAGTTGATGACGGGCGTATCGATCGGTTTCTTCAGATTGATGACCGACTTAATGACATCGCTGTAGCCAGAAACGACCGGACAGTTGAAGCTGTTCAGCGTATTCTTCGGGTCGTCATTATGTTCATAAACCACGTATGGCATGAGGATGCGGTCTACCTTCGGGTTCTCGTTGAGTTCCTTCAGATGACTGTGAGCCAGTTTAGCCGGGAAGCAGATATTGTCGCTCATCACCGTATTCAAGGCTCCTTCATACTGGCTGAAAGTGGAGTCGGAAGAGAGAATCACGCCCAATCCGGCTGCCCGGAGCAGCGCATTCCAGAACGGATATTCCTCGTACATGTTGAGGATGCGAGGAATGCCTACTTTGACGTTGTGTTTTACAACGTCAAGTGAGTTAACCGTCTCTCTATCAAAGAGTAACCTGTATTTGTATTCGTAGATGTTTTTGCCTTTTTCTCCGTTTGCTCCCTTGTTGTTAAACACACGCTCGCACTTGTTTCCGGAGTAGAATCGGTTGCCGCCGGCAAAGGTGTAGCGGGAAACATAACAATGGTTTTCGCAGCCTTTGCATTGCAGCTGTTTGGTTTCATAATGAGCCAGATTCTGGAGATCATCGATGGATCTTGATGCGGCAGGGTGCTCGTCTTCTGCAGATGTGCGATGCTTGTAATCTGCCGCCGCATGAAGGGCACAACCGTAGGCGCCCATCAGTTCAGGCATGTTGCTTCGTGCCACTTCGGTATGGGTCAGTAACTCAAATGCTCTTACCACCGCATCGTTTCTCATCGTACCACCCTGCACAACGATTTTGCCTCCAAGGTTCTCATTACCATGGAGTTTCAATACCTTATAAAGACAGTTCTTGATGACAGAATAAGAGATTCCGGCAGAAATATCAGCAACAGATGCGCCCTCTCTGAGCACCTGCTTCACCTTCGAGTTCATGAAGACGGTGCAGCGGGTTCCCAGGTCGCAGGGAGCCTTCGACTGGCAGGCGAGTTGGGCAAAATCGCCTACAGAATAACCCATATTGTTGGCAAAGGTCTGGATGAATGTTCCGCAGCCCGAACTGCACGCCTCGTTCAGTTCCATGCGCACCACAGCCCCTTTCTCAACGAAGATTGCCTTCATGTCCTGTCCGCCGATGTCCAGGATAAAACTCACGTCGGGCATGAGTGAGGCAGCTGCTCTTTCGTGCGCCATTGTTTCGATAATGCCGCTGTCGAGGCCGAAAGCCGCCTTGATGAGTTCTTCGCCGTAACCTGTAGAGCAGGAGCCTACGATTTCCAGTTCAGCACCTCGCAATGCAGCTTCCTGCTTCAGGGCGTTCAGTCCATCCGCTACTGCCTTGATCGGATTTCCCAGATTCAGGCGGTAATTGGTAAAGACAATATCTTGCGTAGGCGTCTCCGCATTCACCCTTACCGCAACAATCTTCGTCGTAGTAGAGCCCGAGTCAATACCAATCACAACCTGCTGTTTCCCTTTGTTCAGCGGTCGGGTTTCGGTAGCGAATTTCGTTTTTGATTTGAGCCATTCCTTGTGCTCTTTCTCGTTCTTGAACAGAGGCAGCAGACTGCTGGTCCATTCCGTTTGTATTTCTTTTTTCATCCGACTTCTGAGTACAGAAACTGAGGCTGCAGAATCTGCCGATTTAGCCCGGTAAGCACAGCCCAAAGCCGGAATGAGATTGCTGTTTCCGGATACGATGAAGTCGTTTGGAGAGAGATGGAGATAGTCGCAGAAAGCCTTGCGGAGAGCCGGAAGAAAAGTCAGCGGACCGCCGCAGAGCAGGATAGGAGCCTCGAAACTGATGCCGTGAGAAAGCGTTACCACCGTCTGTACGGCGATGGAATGGAAGATGCTGGCTGCAATATCTGCTTCGGGCAGATTGCGCGCCATCAGGTTCTGGATGTCGGTCTTGGCGAATACGCCGCAGCGGGCAGCCATCGGATAAACGTGTTCTGCCTTCATCGCCAATTCGCTCATCTTCTGGTTCTCTACGCCCATCAGCACACTCATCTGGTCGATGAAAGCGCCCGTTCCGCCGGCACAGTTGCCGTTCATGCGCAGTTCCATATTTCCGTTTTCCTTGAAGAAGATAACCTTTGCGTCCTCGCCACCAATATCGATGAGCGCCTTCGCCTCAGGATGGGCAGTACGGGCATAGACCGATGCAGCCACCACCTCCTGTACAAACTCCGCCTGGAGCTGTTCGGCAGTAGCCATTCCTACGCTTCCCGTTACGCAGATTCTAGCCTTTGCATCGCCCGTGAGGGCTAAAATCTCATCGAAATATTGTGACACAAGTTCGTTGACACGAGCGTTGTGGCGTTCGTATTTTGAGTAAATTACCCGGTTATCGCTGTCGATAACGGCTATTTTGGCTGTCGTAGAGCCAACGTCCAATCCTATGTAATAAGTTTTCTCCATTTCTCTTATCTCAAGTATTTCTCTTATCTCAAGTATTTTCTTTTATTCTAGTGGCTTTTCCCAAGTTCCATCTGCTCTCTTCTCATATCCCTGAAAGCGCTCCAGGCTATCGGAACCGCTACGGCAAACGAGCAGCAATCTGCCCACATCTGACACATCTCCACGCCCAGCAGTCCGAAGAAATAGGGGAGGATGAAGATGAGCGGAATGAAGAAAAGTCCGCTTCGTGCCGCCGCTACGATGTTGGCTCTCACCGGTTTGCGGATGGTCTGCATCAGCATGTTGGTGAGCACGATGCTGGCTACGAGCGGAAAACTGAGCACCTGCCATCGCAAAGCCACCGAACCTACGGCTACAACCGCTGCGTCATCGCGGAAGATGCTGATGATGGAAGTTGAGAAGATGAAGCCGATAAGGGCACAGACGGCGAGGAAAACCGTGCCGCATCTGATGCAGAAAAAGAAGGCTTCCTTTACGCGCCCATAGAGTTTGGCGCCGTAGCAGAATCCGCAGAGCGGCTGGAATCCCTGACCCAGACCGATAACCATCGCATAGGTAAAGAAGGAGATGCGGGTAACGATGCTCATGCCCGCAATGGCTGCATCGCCAAACGCACCTGCTGCCACATTGAGCATCAGCGTAGCGATACTTCCCAGTCCCTGTCTTGACAGCGAAGGGGTTCCGCCGAAGATAATCTCCTTGGCAAAGGCGCGGGTAGGGGTGAAATTGCTGAGACGGATGCGGATGTTCTCGCCTTTATGCGTCATCCAGAACAGCATGGCGCAGCCGAAACACTGGCTGATGAGGGTGGCTACGGCGGCTCCGGTAATGCCCAGCTGGAAGTAGAGAATGAGCAGAGGAGCCAGAATCAGATTGAGCAGCACACCCGACATGATGCCCTTCATCGCATACATCGTATTGCCCTGAAATCGCATCAGATTATTCAGCGTAAGCGAGGTGGTCATAAAGGGAGCACCCAGCAGGATAATGCCCAGATAGCGTTCTGTATAAGGAAGAATGGTGGGCGTAGAACCCATCAGAAGGCAGAGCGGAGTGAGGAACACATGACCCAGAATGGCGATGAGGAGACCGGTAAGAAAACTCAGCACAAAGCCCGTGGTTGCCATCTTCTGTGCCTCTTCCGTATGCTTGGCGCCCAACTGTCGCGAAACATAATTGCCTGCTCCGTGACCGAAGAAGAAACCTATCGCCTGAATCACAGCCATTGCTGCAAAGGAAACGCCTACCGCTGCCACACTCTGCGTGTTGATGCTGCCCACGAAATAGGTGTCGGCGAGATTGTACATGCTCGTCGACAGCATACTGATAATCGTTGGTATGGCCATCGTGAAAATCACATGATGCACAGGGGCATGAGTGAGGAACGTATAGTTGTCTCTTTTCTCTTTCTTCATAACTTTATGATGTTCTTTTGGGGCATTTCAACCTGCAAAGGTACATAAATATCCACAAAGTTGGACAATTATGAACCAACTTTTATAAATTTATAAGAAAAGAGTTGCATTATTCATAAATTTATTGTATTTTTGCACCGCAATTGAATATATATACATAAAACAATATACTAATGAATGATGAGATAAGAATCATACCGATAACGACTAAAAAAGGGCTGAAAACCTTCATTCAGTTTCATTATGATCTCTACAGAGGCCATAAGTTTGCCATTCCCTTTTTGCGTTTCGATGAGATGAATACGCTGGACCCAAAGAAGAATCCTGCCTTCGAATTCTGCGAGGCTCAATACTTCCTGGCGGTTGACAGCGAGGCTCGTATCGTAGGTAGAATTGCTGGCATTATCAACCATCGTGCCAACGAAGAGTGGAACAAGAAGCAGGTTCGCTTCGGCTGGTTCGATTTCGTGGATAATGTTGCGGTTTCCTGCGCCTTGTTGCGCGCGGTAGAAAACTGGGGCAAGAGCAGGGGAATGAATGAATGCGTAGGTCCGCTCGGATTTACGGATATGGACCGTGAGGGCTTGCTCATCGAGGGCTTCGACCGGAAGTCTACGATGTATATCAATTACAATTATCCTTATTATAAGACGCATCTGGAGAGTTATCCGCTCTATGAGAAGGATAACGACTGGCTGGAGTACCGCATCAGAATTCCGGAAGTGACGCCGGCTAAGTTTGCCAAGACTGCCCAGATGATAGAGAGCCGATATAATCTGCATGTTCATAAGTTCACCCGCCAGGAACTGACCTCGGGAGGAATGGGCAGGAAGGTGTTCGAAATCGTGAACGAGACTTACAAGAATCTCTATGATTTCCAGCAGCTTACGGAGAAGCAGATAGATGAATATGTAAATACTTATATCAAGAAGGCTGACTTGAACCTGGTAACGGGTGTGGTAGATGGCAACGCTGGCAACAAGCTGGTAGCCTTCGGTGTTTCCTTCCCTTCGTTTACCGATGCGCTGCGCGAGATAGGCGATGGCAGGCTTTTCCCTACGGGTTGGCTGAAGGTGCTGAAGGTGCTGAAGTGGCACAAGACGGATACGGTAGATTTGCTCTTGATTGGTGTTCTTCCGGAATATCGCAAGAAGGGAGCCAACGCGCTTATTTTTGCCGATCTGATAGAGCAGTATCACCGTTATGGCTTTAAATGGGCTGAGGCAATGCCGCAGATGGAGACCAATACCGGTGTTCAGAGCCAGTGGCAGTATCTGGAGAGCGAACAGCATCGCCGTCATCGCTGCTATAAGAAGAAGATTTAAAAGTCTCTGTTTTGGGCCGTTTAGGCGTAAAAAAGATAGAAAATGGGCTAAAAAGTTAAACAATCTAACTCGCTCTAAATTGGACTTTGATTGAATATCAAGAACTTGGGCGTTTGCCTATATTATATAGGTAACAATATGGAAACGAGCGGACTTCTGCTCGTTTCTGTATTTTGCAATATGCAAAGAACACCTCAATTTTGGGGCAAAGATACGATATTTTTCTAAATATCCAATGATTTACAAGAGGAATTTTATGGAAATTAGAACTTTTTATAGTAAAACCTTGCTTCGCAAGTAATTTAAGATTAGAAACATCAGTGAATCCAAATTTAATGTATATTGTCTGTTTCCACAATTTTCACCGTGGTACGCCTCTCAACAATATGTACCACAGTGAAACTTCTTTTTTTATATAGTTGTGCGAAAAAACATCAAGTCAATTCTTGTCTTCATCTGTCGAGCCAATTCTTCAATTTCATGATTTTGTCTTTGCTGACCACAATTCGCAACTCAGGAAATCCATGAAGGCTAATGGTCATTTTGTATTTGAAGAAATTGGTGAGTTTGTCAATGCGCTCGATATTTACCATATATTGGCGGCTGACACGGAAGAACAAATTGGGATTTAATTGCAGCTCCAAGTCATTCAAAGATTGGTTGATGGGTACAGAATTACCATCACTAAGGTATGCCCTAACGACACCATTCTCTGATAAGAAATAACTAATGTCAGTTGTCTTGACAAGTTTGAAGCCATCATAGATATGCACAAGGAAATAGTCTCTCCATTTCTTACCTGTTGCCATCCCCATTTTCTCCATCAGAGCTGAGTAATCTATAACTTTATTGCACAGGCTTTAGCCTTTGTTAGAGCTTTCTCCAATTCTTCTGTCAATATCGGTTTCTGAAGATAGGCGATGCCATTGCTCTTGAATGCTTCCAAGGCATATTCATTATAAGCCGTGGTAAATATCACAGGAGAAGTTGGGGCTATCTCCAAGAAAGCCTCGAACACATCACCATCGCCCAGTCTTATATCCGCAAAGATTACATCCTCGTCATGCGGATTTTGCAGATAGTCGATGACCGCTCTCATTGTTGTTAACGGTCCTTGTATTTCCATAGAGTTGTCTATGTTTTGCAAGAGGCGTTTCAGTCTTGAAAAGCCACGTTCTTCGTCTTCTATGATTAAAACTTTCATGATTTTGATAAGATTGGAAGTTTAACTTCAAAATATTTATTGTCGTTACTAACGACTAGTTCCTTTCCTAATTGACTATAGCGCAGACGCAAGTTTGACAATCCCTTTTGTGTTGTAGGTAAAGTGCTCTTTATCGGATTCACTACATTTCTAACGATAATATATTCGCCATGACAATACACTGAGATAAAAAGCGGTCTTTCCTTGGTATGACAGTTATGCTTTATCGCATTCTCTACCATCATTTGTATCGCCAATGGCAAGGTCTTATTCTTGCATCTTTCCAGTTCTTCGGCAATTTCCACATGTATGGTATGAGGAGAACTTATCTCTTGAAGCTCACAATAGTTCTTCACGAAATGAATCTCTTCATGTACTGGCACCGTCTCATCATCCAGATGTGTGACTACATATCTATAGATTTCAGAGAATTTCAGAGTGAAACTTTCTGCCTGTACAGGATTCTCCTCAATCAAGTCTGCCAACGTGTTGATGCTGTTGAATATGAAATGCGGATTCATCTGCAGACGCAAGAGATTATTGGTAAGCACTACGTTTTCCTTCTCTTTCCTGATGAGGATGGAGCAATAATATAGGCACGCATTCACCATGGTCAGCAATGTGGCGATTAATCCAAAAACATATAATCTGTCCCAATATACATCGTTCCCAGCATGCCAAAGGCTATCAAATATGTTTTCAAATGCAACAGCCCAAACAGAATTGGCTAGCAACAACAATAGGATATGGGTGACAAAACGAGGATTGCTTATCTTGTTTTTTACAAAAATGTCACCCAAGGAAATAGAAACCCACAAAGAGAATAATGTGTAAAAGGAACAATATACTATGTCGAAGCACAAGTCCTCGAAAGTGACACCTGTACCCACAAACGTATCAAAGTCCATCAGTGCCCATAGCAAGTAGGAAAAGATGCATGTGGTGATGGATATGATGAACCAACTCTTTATAAAACCATGATATTTCTTCATATTACTCATTTTTGCTTGCAAATTTAGTGTTTTTTTGCGAAATAGGCAATAGTATGCACCATGAATGACGAAAAATCGTCCATGAATCCGCTATTTTCGCTTATGAACGATTCGTAGGGGAGTTGGATAAGGTTCATCGGCGATTTATTGTGATTCATGCCTCAATTTCTCCGACCCGTGTTGATTGTGCTTGCATGGACAAAAATAACATTATAATTTTGCACTCGAAAAAATTTAAGTTTAATCAAAATAGTAACAAAATGGTAGAATTAAAGAAAATTCAAACTATGATGGTAGGAATAATGTTCCTATTATTAGGTATTGCTACTTCTTGCTCTGACGGCGACGAAGCAATACTCCCAGAACAGGCATCGGCTAAGATGCCAGCAACTGAAGTCGTAGTAAACAAAGATTCTTGCATGCAGCTTTTTTCTCAAATCTTGTCAAAAGCAGTTTCTCAGAGACAAGATGTCAGAATGTTCCTCAAGACACAAGCCTTGAAGAAGTTTGATAATGACTTCAACGTCTTTTATCCATTCGTAAAAAACGAGAAAATTGGAGAACGTACATTTAAAGATGTTCTTTCTGACTATGAAAAGAATGAAGGAGACTTGGACAATATTGAAAAAACTGTTCCTTTGTTGAACATTCATATTCCAGAAATCGGTGACCAAAAGGTTGAACGCTTGAATGTCGCTGACGATGAAATACCAGTACTGTTCGGGAACAAGCTATACTATGAAGGAAATGTAGTTGATAGCTTGGGAGTCGATGAAGTTCCAGGGTTTAATTTGTTTGTTGTGTGTGAAAGTAGCACTATACGTGAAAAAAATGCATTTACACGTAGTATAAGCGACTGTTCTATAGATGGGAAATATGAATACGTTGACAAAACTTTCAATCCAAAATATGTTAACCTCAAATCCGCAACCTATAGGGTTTAGTGGGATTTTGCTTGCAAAGCGACAAAATTCATTTTATTGTACATATTTCTTGCACAACAGAAATGTCGCAGACACAAAATC
>QSCI01000081.1:0-14980 GCA_003463005.1 Segatella copri
GATTTTGTGTCTGCGACATTTCTGTTGTGCAAGAAATATGTACAATAAAATGAATTTTGTCGCTTTGCAAGCAAAATCCCACTAAACCCTATAGGTTGCGGATTTGAGGGATTATAAAAAAGATGAGAAGTAATGACATATTCAATAGAAGAGAATCATCATTCGGGATTGGAGTTGTATTTCATGCCTCGTTTCTTTGTCTATAATCCTTGTTGTGCGGAGCCTTATACCCATGAGCTCTACCAAATTTTCGGTGTCTAAAATGTAAATTCGTTTATTCCGCTATGAAAAGCTATTGGTTGTGACGTAAGAATATAGTAATGATGATGCAAGATGTCCTTTTTTGCAATCGCACGACATATGTCATGTAGTCGCACGGCATATGCCGTATGATTGAATGATATATGTCGTGCGATTGTATGACGATTGTCATGGTAGCTATGAAAAGGCTTTCTTGCACCAAGAAATATAAGTTCTTACATTACGTCATATATATTCCGTCAACAGCATTAGCCTTCATATTTGAAGACTTTGACAATATCCTTGTCGCCGCCTGCAAGATGGCGAGGGTGTTTTCTTCTCTGTTCCTTGGTGGTATCATCTTTATATCTTATAAGAAAGAGTATCCATGCAAGAAAGCCGTATATAAGCTGAGTGACATGTGCACATCAGTTGATATGCGACTGACGAACCTATATTCTCTGAAGACATATCCTAAATACTCCAACGATTTTTATTATATATCTAAAAGAATAGTTTACAGGGTATTTCATATTGTTGCTTTATTTGAATTTTAGGCAAAGTTACGAAAAATATTGGTATATGCAAAAGAAAGCAGAATAAATTGTTTTCCTTTTCGGATAAAAACATTAACTTTGCAACTAAAAGAAATGAAAAGTATGGAAAAACTGAAGAATATCAAGGCGATAGCCTTCGATGCCGATGATACGCTCTGGGCATTACAAAACTATTTCGAGGATGTGGAGCATGAGTATTGCGAGTTGCTAGCAGAATATGGAAAGGAAAAGGATATTTCTGCTGCTCTCTTCGAGACGGAGAGTAAAAATATGGCTGATTTGGGTTATGGTTGCAAGGCTTTCACCATATCCCTGGTAGAGAATGCGGTGAAGGTGAGTCATGGTAAGGTGGAGGCGAATGTCATCGCCCAAATTGTGGACTTGGGTAAGAGTCTCCTGCATCTTGATGCCAAGCCTTTGGAAGGGGTAGAGAAAACCTTGGCTTGTTTCCGTGAGATGAAGAAATATAAGCTGGCAGTCTTCACCAAGGGTGAGTTGATGGATCAGGAGAATAAGTTGTGGCGTTCGGGTCTGCAGCGGTATTTTGATGTGGTGACTATTGTGAGCGACAAGACGCCCAAGGCTTATCATCGTCTCTGCAGGGAACTGGATGTAACTCCCGACGAGCTGGTGATGGTGGGTAACAGTTTCAAGAGTGATATTGCTCCGGCATTAAAAATCGGAGCTTCGGCTGTCCATATCCCTTTTCATACCACATGGGCGCATGAAAAGACAGAGGAATTTGAACATCCCAAGCTCCGTCGTATTTCAAGATTCGAGGAACTTCTCGATATCTTATAACTCATATTTTATAAGGGCCTTAAAAACCCTTATAAAATACTCATATAATACTTTTATTCTTCTCCTTCTTCATCTTTCAGTGATACCAAAGTCTCAACGAATGGACTGTGGAAGGTGCTGAAGAGATGCAGAATCTCCTTGCGCTGCTCCTCTTCCTCATCCCAGAGGCTGATGAAATTAAAATTTCTCCCCAAAAAATTGCTGGTTTCGAAAAATCTTCGTACCTTTGCAGCACTAGTACCCGCCAAGCCTCTCAACGATGCTCAAATGTGCGGGTCGTTTTATTTATATACATTTCCCTTGCTGAGATTCTCGTATTTTCAAACGATTCTTATTTCTTTGTGAATATTGAAAATATGGGAGAAAAAGGTAAGATGTTGATAATCAGTTAATTATTGTTTTGTAGATGAATGGCGTCAAAATAGAAATTCTATAGTTGTACGACTATACCCCCTATAGTTGTACAACTATAACTCTACAGTTGTACGACCATACCCTATATAGTCGTACGACTACAACTTTATAGTCGTACAACTATAGGGTATTCGCTTAATGAGAAACAAAAAATAGAGAATTCGAGATGCCCAAAACTCCCTATTTTCATTGCTAGATTCCAAGTTTACCAGTATGCAAAATTTGGTTATAAATATTGACAGAAATACCCTTTTTGGCAGGGGAAGATTACTTCTGCTCTAAATGAAATAGGCTTCAATGGCGAATGAAGCCTATTTCAATCGCACATGAAGCCTGTTTCGATAGCACATGAAGCTTATTTCATTTTTACCTCCAATTATTTAGAATTCTGCATCAAACAAGACGCTGATTTTATAAGGTATGAAGAAAATCATCAAAGAACACGAGCATTTTGAAAAGTTCATGGGCTATAAAGCACCAGAATTCAAATCTGATTCCAGAGAATTCCATGTAATATTATGGAATCTCAACTATATTTCTAACAACAAAAATGAATATGCTATCGGGCGATTATGTCTATATCTCTTCATCGATAAATCGGATGATTTCATCCTGCTGGTCGGGATGATACCAGTGAATTTCTGCATCCCGCTTAAACCAGGTAAGCTGCTTGCGCATGTATTCACGGCTGTGCGACTGTATCTGGCGGATGGCTTCATCCTTATCTATCTCGCCATCGAAATAGGCAAACATTTCTTTGTAGCCTACGGTTCTCAACGAGGTGAGTCCCTTCTGTGGGTATACGCTGCGTGCTTCTGCCTCCAGACCTTCGTCCATCATCATCAGTACACGCTGGTTGATGCGGTCGTAGAGTTCAGTTCTGTCGCGGTTCAGACCTATCTTGATGATGCGGAAAGGGCGCTGCTTCTTTTCGGCTGTGCGGAAAGAAGTATAAGTTTTGCCAGTCTGATGGCAGATTTCCAGGGCATGAACAACACGGCGTGGATTCTTCCTGTCTACTATCGCCCAGTGCTCCGGATCCATCTTGTGGAGTTCTTCTACCAGTGCCTCCAGCCCTTCCTCTTCCAGCCGCTGTTTCATCCAAGTGCGGATGTCGTCACGAACTGTAGGGATGTCGTCGATTCCTTTGCATACAGCATCGATATACATCATGCTGCCGCCTGTAAGCAGCGCCACATCGTGATTCTTGAAGATATCTTCCTGCAGGAGATTCATTACGTCAGCCTCGTATTGGGCAGCGCTGTAATAGTCTTCGATGTGGTGGTTTCCTACGAAATAATGCTTCACCCGCTGCTGCTGTTCGGCAGTAGGGGCTGCGGTTCCGATGGGGAGTTCGGCGAAGATCTGGCGGGAGTCGGCATTGATAATAGGTATAGCGAGATGCTCTGCCAGTGAAAGGCAAAGCTCCGTTTTACCTACACCGGTAGGACCTAAGACCACAATCAATGTTTTCATATATCATTCTTTATATTCAAGAAAAAAGCATCCTTGCTCGTTTCATAAACCTATGCAAGGATGCTCTTTTTACCTTTTTACTTTTTTACCCTTTTACTTTTATCGGATAATGCCTCGCTGAGAACTCTCTACGAAGTCGATAATATACTGAATCTCCTTGGTAACCTCAAGATTCTTCTTGATTTCCTCGATACCTTCCTTCAATATACCCTTGCTGTAGAGCAGGCGGTAAGCCTCGTGGATGTTCTGGATGGTCTCATTGCTGAAACCGCGACGGCGCAGACCGATGAGGTTGATGCTGCAATAGCGGGTTGGTTCCTTGCCGGCAATGATATAAGGAGGAATATCCTGAGAGAAACGGCAACCGCCCTGGATCATTACGTAGCCTGCGATATGGCAGAACTGGTGAACGAGAACGTTGGCACTAACGATGGCGTTGTCGTCTACTACCACCTCACCGGCAAACTTGGTAGAGTTGCCGATAATTAAGCCGCTGCCGAGCACGCAGTCGTGAGCCACGTGAACGGTCTCCATCAGGAGGTTGTTGCTGCCTACTACGGTCTTGCCCTTAGAGGCTGTACCACGAGAGATAGTAACGTTCTCACGGATGCTGTTGTTATCGCCCACCTCGCAGGTTGTCTGCTCGCCCTTGAACTTCAAGTCCTGAGGCTTGGTAGAGATGCTGGCGCCTGGGAAAAATTCATTATTGTTGCCGATGCGAGCGCCCACGTGGATGGTAACGCTGTTCTGCAATACGTTGTTATCGCCCAAAACGGTGTCCTTGTCGATATAGCAGAAAGGACCGATAATGTTGTTGTCACCGAGTTTTGCCTCTGGATGAACAAACGCTAATGGACTAATCTGATTCATATTTCTATTTTATTATTACTTGTTCTTAACAATCTGTGCTGTGAAAGTAGCCTCTGCTACCACCTGGTCGCCTACGAACATGTAGCCCTTCATAGAGCTGATGCCATGACGCACGGGTGCGAGCAACTCCACACGGAAGAGGAGGGTATCGCCCGGAACCACCTTCTTGCGGAACTTCACATCATCGAGCTTCATGAAGTAAGTACTCCAGCGCTCAGGCTCCTCCAACTGGTTGAGGACGAGCAGACCGCCACACTGTGCCATCGCCTCTACCTGGAGAACGCCTGGCATCACTGGCTCTTCAGGGAAGTGACCGGTGAAGAAAGGCTCGTTGCTGGTTACATTCTTTACGCCTACGATGCTGTTAGGACCCATAGCAATGACCTTATCGACCAGCTGCATAGGGTAGCGGTGAGGCAGGAGCTGACGGATGCGGATATTATCCATGATTGGCTCCTCGTTAGGATCGTAGATAGGAGCCTGAATCTCGTGCTTGCGAATCTCCTTGCGCATGAGGCGGGCGAACTTGTTGTTTACGGTATGGCCTGGACGCGTAGCGATGATGCGGCCCTTGATAGGCTTGCCGATGAGTGCCATATCGCCGATGATATCGAGTAGTTTATGACGTGTACATTCGTTCTCCCACTGCAATGGACGGTGCTGGATGTAACCCAACTTGTTGGCATCCATGTGAGGCACCTTGAGATGGTCGGCGAGCTGGTCGAGCTGAGCCTGTTCTACCTGGCGCTCGTAGATAACGATGGCATTGTCCAGGTCACCACCCTTAATGAGGTTAGCCTGGAGCAGAGGCATGATGTCGCGTACGAAAACGAAGGTACGGGCTGATGCAATCTCCTCTGCGTATGTCTCCATCTTTTCGAGGGTAGCAAACTGGCTGTTGATGAATTTACTCTCGAAAGAACACATGGCTGTGATGCTGAAATCCTCGTCAGGAAGGATGGTGATGACAGACCCATTATCATCTTTCACCTCAATCTTATGACGGATGATGTAGTAGTCTTTCTCAGCATTCTGCTCCTGGATGCCTATGCTCTGGATCTTCTCTACATACGGAGCAGCAGAACCGTCGAGGATAGGGAACTCAGGACCGTTTACCTGGATGAGACAGTTGTCGATGCCGAGGGCATAGAGTGCTGACATACCATGCTCGATGGTAGAAACGCGGATATCGCCCTTACCGAGTACGGTACCACGCTGTGTTTCAACAACGTTCTCAGCTACAGCCTGGATAACAGGCTCGCCTTCGAGGTCGATGCGCTGTATTTTATAACCGGTGTTCTCTGGTGCAGGATTGAAAGTTACGGTGAGGCTCAAGCCTGTATGCAAACCCTTTCCGCAAAGAGAGAAACTACCTTTCAGTGTCTTCTGTTTTGACATAATTATATGATTTCTATTTATTTTTCTTTAATTCTTCAATCTGCTTCTTCAGGTCGTTGAGTTCCTTGTACATGTCAGGCAAACGACGGAAGATGGCCTGTGACTTGAAGTAAGCGCGCTGCTCCATAGGAGGAGTTCCGATGAGCTGCTGGCCGCTCTTGAGGCTGCCCGGAACACCGCTCTGGGCACCGAGGAACACCTTATCGCCGATAGTGATGTGGCCGGCAATACCCACCTGACCGCCAAACATACACCATTCGCCTACCTTTGTACTGCCTGCTACACCTACCTGAGAAGACATCACGGTGTTGGCGCCGATGTCGGTATTGTGGGCAATCTGTACGAGGTTGTCGAGCTTTACGCCCTTGCGAACATAGGTAGAACCCATTGTAGAACGGTCTACACAAGTGTTGGCACCAATCTCTACATCATCTTCGATGGTAACGATACCAATCTGAGGAATCTTGTCGTAACCTTCAGGACCTGGAGCGAATCCGAATCCGTCGGCACCGATCACACAACCTGCATGAAGCGTAACGTTATTGCCTAATTTACAGCCGTGATATACGGTAACGTTCGGATAGATGAGTGCATTCTTACCAATCTTCACACCCTCTCCGATGTAGGCATGAGGATAAATCTGGCTACCTTCGCCTACCTCTGCACCATCGCTGATATACGCGAAAGCACCTACATATACACCTTCAGCCACCTTAGCCTTTGGAGATACGAAAGACAGCGGATCGATGCCGGTCTTCTTAGGCTTCATGGATTCGTACATCTGCAGGAGTTTAGCCACACACTCGTATGCATTCTTCACACGGATGAGGGTTGTGCTGACAGGGTGTTCCAATTCTACGGTCTCATCAATGAGTACGATGCTTGACTTGGTTTCGTAAACATAATGAGTGTATTTAGGGTTAGAAAGGAACGAGATAGCGCCTTCCTTACCTTCTTCGATTTTTGCGAAGGTGTTGACTGTTGCGTTCTCATCACCTTCCACACGGCCCTGAACGAACTGGGCTATTTGTTGAGCGGTAAATTCCATAATTTATCTGACTTCTAGTTTGTTTTATTTAGGTTCCCAAGGCATCATTACCTTTAGGTAACCGCAATTTGTTTGCAAAAATAGCAAAAAAGATTTAGATTCTCGACTTTATTTTGTAATATTTTGCTTTTTCGCCCCATAAAAGGGTATTTTTTAGGCGCAAAGCCTCTTTTTTAAGATACTTTGCGCCTAAATTGAGTTTTTATAACTTAGCAAGTTCTGCTGCCATTTCAGCCTGCAACTCCTTAGCTTTCTGACCTGCTACCTCAGCAAAGTCATCGCCGTTGCTGGCATAGATGATGCCGCGGGAAGAGTTGACGAGCAAGCCGCAGTCCTTGATGATGCCATACTTGCAAACTTCCTGCAGGCTGCCACCCTGTGCACCTACGCCCGGTACGAGGAGGAAGTGGTTAGGAGCCACCTTGCGGATGTCTTCGAACATCTTGCCCTGTGTAGCGCCTACTACATACATCATGTTCTCATCGTTGCCCCATTCCTGGCTCTTCTTGAGAACCTTCTCGAAGAGGCGCTCGCCCTCCTTATCCTCGGTGAGCTGGAAGTCGTGGCTACCCTTGTTGCTGGTAAGTGCCAGGAGGATAACCCACTTGCCGTCATACTCGAGGAATGGCTTGACTGAATCCTCGCCCATATAAGGAGCTACGGTTACAGAGTCGATATTGTACTCCTCGAAGAATGTCTGGGCATACATCTTGCTGGTGTTGCCGATATCGCCGCGCTTGGCATCTGCGATGATGAAGTGGTTTGGATAGTGGCTGTGGAGATACTTGATGGTGTTTTCGAAGGCAATCATGCCATCGATGCCGCGGCTCTCATAGAAAGCCAGGTTGGGCTTGTAAGCCACACAGTAAGGGGCTGTTGCGTCGATGATAGCCTTGTTGAATCTGAATATCATCTCGGCTTCTGCGCCCTGGATGTCTTCACTCTCGGTGATGCACTTAGGCAACTTGTTGATATCTGTGTCAAGACCTACGCACAAGAAACTCTTCTTGGCGAAAATCTGCTCTACGAGTTCTTTTCTGTTCATAATGGATTGATATGATGATTCATCGCCCCGAAGCACGGAACGATGAATCGGGGTTTTACAATTCTGTTTCTTTCAGCTTCTCTGCGTTCTCGGCTACGGTCAGGGCATCAATCATGTCCTGAATATCACCTGCCAGGAAACCGTTGAGATCGTGAGTGGTGTAACCGATACGGTGGTCGGTAACACGGCCCTGCGGGAAGTTGTAGGTACGGATCTTCGCACTGCGGTCGCCGGTAGAAACGAGGCTCTTGCGGCGGCTGGCGATATCGTCAACATACTTCTGGTGCTCACGGTCGTGGATGAATGTGTAGAGGCGGCTCAAGGCACGCTCCTTGTTCTTTGGCTGGTCACGGGTTTCGGTACACTCGATGAGGATTTCCTCAACCTCGCCTGTGTTAGGGTTCTTCCAAGGGTAGCGGAGACGTACACCAGACTCCACCTTGTTCACGTTCTGACCACCGGCACCTGAGCTTCGGAAGGTATCCCACTTGATGTCACCTTCGTTGATGTTCACCTCAAACTTGTCTGCCTCTGGCAATACGGCCACGGTAGCAGCTGAGGTGTGCATACGGCCCTGTGTTTCAGTAGCAGGCACACGCTGAACACGGTGAACACCTGATTCGTACTTCAATGTACCGTAAACGTCAGTACCGCTCACGGCGAAGTCGATTTCCTTGTATCCACCTACTGCGCCTTCAGAAACAGAAGTCACGCTGACGGTCCATCCCTTCGATTCGCAGAATTTCTTATACATATTAAATAGGTCGCCTGCAAAGAGGGCAGCCTCGTCGCCTCCGGCACCGCCTCGGATTTCCATCTGTACGTTCTTGGCGTCTTCTGGGTCCTTAGGTACCAGCGCAATCTTGATTTCTTCTTCGAGTTTAGGCTGCAGTGCCTCGTTCTCGTTGAGTTCTTCGCGAGCCATCTCCTTCATTTCCGGATCGCTCTCGTTGGCAAGGATGTCCTTTGCCTCCTTGATGCTATTCAGACAGTTGATGTATCGCTTGCGTGCGTCCATGATGTCACCCAGGTCTTTCCATTCCTTGGTGAGCTTCACGTAGCGTGGCTGGTCGGCGATGACATCTGGGTCGGTAATGAGGGTGCTTACTTCCTCGTATCGGCTCTCTAAGCCTTCTAGCTTCTGTAATATGTTGTTATTATCCATTAATTTTAATTCTATTTTTAGTATTCGAATGTTCCGAATTCGCTCTTGATGGTCAGGCTGCGCTTGCCTTCTTCGATGTGACCCACAATCTGGGCATCGATGTTGAAGCTCTTGCTGATGGCGATAACCTTCTCGGCAACCTCAGGACGTACGTAGATCTCCATGCGGTGACCCATGTTGAATACCTGATACATTTCCTTCCAGTCGGTCTCTGAGCAGTCGTGGATCGCCTTGAAGAGTGGAGGTACTGGGAACATGTTGTCCTTCACTACCTTACAGTTCTCGCCTACGAAGTGAAGAACCTTGGTCTGGGCACCACCGGTGCAGTGAACCATACCGTGAACCTCTGGGCGGAGCTCGTCGAGAATCTTCTTGATGACAGGAGCGTAGGTACGGGTAGGAGAGAGTACCAGTTCTCCGGCGTTGATAGGAGAACCCTCTATCTCATCAGTCAACTTATACTTACCGCTGTAAACCAACTCGTCTGGCACGGCGTGGTCGTAGCTCTCAGGATAGTTCTCTGCGAGATACTTGGCGAATACATCGTGGCGGGCAGAAGTCAAACCGTTGCTGCCCATACCGCCGTTGTACTTCTTCTCGTAAGTAGCCTGACCTGTAGAAGAAAGACCTACGATGACATCGCCTGGACGGATGTTGGCATTGTTGATGACGTCGCTGCGCTTCATGCGGCAGGTAACGGTAGAGTCAACGATGATGGTACGAACCAGGTCGCCTACGTCAGCAGTCTCACCGCCGGTAGGATAGATGCCGATACCCATCTCACGCATCTCGTGGAGCAGGTCGTCAGTACCGTTGATGATAGCTGAGATAACCTCGCCTGGGATGAGCATCTTGTTGCGTCCGATGGTAGAGCTTACGAGGATGTTGTCTACGGCGCCTACGCAGAGCAGGTCGTCGGTATTCATCACGATAGCATCTTGAGCGATACCTTTCCATACAGAGAGGTCGCCCGTTTCCTTCCAGTACATGTAAGCCAAGCTCGACTTGGTACCTGCACCGTCGGCATGCATAATGTTACAATACTCTGGGTCGCCGCCCAAGATATCAGGTATGATCTTGCAGAAAGCCTGTGGGAAGATACCCTTGTCGATGTTCTTGATAGCGTTGTGAACATCTTCCTTTGCTGCGCTAACACCGCGCATCATATATCTATTGTTACTCATATTCTTACTTTGAACTTTGATCTTTGAACTTTATGATATGCTTATTTTTCCTGGTGCCAGAAATCCCATGATGCAAAGGCTTGCAACAAGAGCATTTCCAAGCCATTCTTTACTGTGGCTCCATGTTCTTTGCCCTTCTTCATGAAGAGGGTTTCGTCGGGATTGTAGATGAGGTCGTAGAGCAGGGTGTGGCTGTCCATTGCCTCGTAAGGCAGCGCAGGACACTCGTCTACGTGTGGGTACATGCCCACTGGGGTACAGTTTACGATGACGTTATACTCATTGATAACCTCAGGGGTGATTTTTTCGTACTGGATAGTACCCGGACGCTCGTATCGACTCACGAAGGCTGTTTCCAGTCCGAGCGATTTCAGACCGAAGTTGATAGCCTTTGAAGCTCCGCCTGTACCCAGGATGAGAGCCTTCTTGTGATAAGGCTCGATATAAGGTTCGATGCTCTTGGTAAAACCGATTACATCGCTGTTATATCCTTTCAGATAAACATCTTCGCCTCTGTGCTCCACCTTGATCACGTTGACGGCTCCGATAGCATTCGCCTCAGGGCTTACCACGTCGAGATAGCTGATCACTTTCTCCTTGTAAGGAATGGTGACGTTGAGACCCTTTAGTTCTGGATTTGAGTCGAGAATCTCGGTAAGATTTTCGATAGAAGGTATCTCGAAGTTGATGTATTGGGCATCGATGCCCTCGTTCTCAAACTTTTCGTTGAAATAGTTTTTTGAGAACGAATGCCCCAGAGGGTAACCTATGAGTCCATACTTGTCCATAATATTTTTGTTTTATTTGGTTGCGAAATAGAGTGTGCAGATGCCGAAGGTGAGTCGCTTGAACTCTGCCTTTGCGAATCCTGCCTTTTTGAACACCTCCATCATAACCTCGCCCTGAGGGAATGCCTCGATGGTCTTGTTGAGATAACTGTAGGCGCTCTGGTCTTTGCTGATGAGTTTGCCATACATCGGCAAGACAGTGTTGCTGTAGATGCTGAACAGCTGCTTCATCGGGAAACTGACCGGCGTGGTGAGTTCTACGATGCAGAGATGTCCGCCCTTTTTCAGTACCCGGCACATTTCCTTCAGTCCCTGATCCAGGTTCTGGAAGTTCCTGATACCGAAGGCTGCGGTTACAGCGTCGAAGCTCTCGTCCTGGAACGAGAGGTTGAGGCAGTCTTCCTTGGCAAAGGAGATGGTGTTTTCCAGTCCCAGCTGCTTTACCTTCTGTCTGCCTATCTCCATCATGCCGTCCGAGATGTCTGCTCCGATCAGCTGGTCGGGATGTAGCATCTGTGCGGCAAGGATGGCGAAATCGCCGGTACCGGTAGCGATGTCGAGCATCTTTTTAGGAGAGAAGGGCGCAAGACGCCTGATTGCCTTCTTGCGCCATCCCTTATCGATATCCCACGAGAGACGGTGGTTCAGGGTATCGTAGGTAGGGGCGATGTTGTCGAACATCTCCTCTACCAGCTTGCCCTTGTCTCCTGTGCCCTCGTAGGGCTTTATCTGTTCTTGCTTATACATTTATATATAGTTTACTTGTGTGCAGCAAGCCACTCGCTTACGTTCTTCTCGATGCGGGCAGCGATGTCGCCTTCCTCAGCAGCCTTGTCAAACTTCTCGCCGGTGATGTGCTCGTAGAGTTCGATGTAGCGGTCGGATACGCTCTCTGCATACTCGTCGGTAATCTCAGGCATAGTCTGACCTGGCTCGTTCATGAAGTTGTGCTCGATGAGCCACTGGCGAACGAACTCCTTAGAAAGCTGGCGCTGAGGCTCACCCTTCTCGAACTTCTCCTCGTAGCCATCAGCGTAGAAGTAGCGGCTAGAGTCTGGAGTGTGGATCTCATCGATGAGATAAACCTTGCCGTCGCGCTTGCCGAACTCGTACTTGGTATCTACGAGGATCAAGCCCTGCTTGGCAGCGATTTCCTGACCGCGGGCGAAGATGCGGCGTGTGTAGTCCTCCATCACAGCGTAATCCTCTGCACTAACAATACCCTGGGCGATAATTTCTTCCTTAGAGATATTCATGTCGTGACCTTCGTCAGCCTTTGTAGTAGGAGTAATGATAGGCTCTGGGAAACGCTGGTTCTCGCGCATACCGTCTGGCAACTTCACACCGCAGATCTCGCGGCAGCCCTTCTGATACTCGCGCCATGCACTACCGGTGAGGATAGAACGGATGATCATCTCCACGCGGAAACCTTCGCACTTCAAACCTACGGTAACCATTGGGTCTGGAGTAGCCAACTTCCAGTTTGGACAGATGTCTGTAGTTGTGTCCAGGAACTTAGCTGCAATCTGATTGAGCACCTGTCCTTTGAAAGGGATACCCTTAGGCAGAACAACGTCGAACGCTGAGATTCTGTCGGTAGCGACCATCACGAGGAGGTCGTCGTTAATGTCATACACATCACGTACTTTACCGTGGTAAACACTCTTCTGTCCATCAAAATGGAAATCTGTCTTTGTTAATGCTTTCATTTTACTTTGAACTTTGAATTTTGAACTTTGAACTTTATGATATGCTTTATTTATGATCTGCATTCTTGATGAAATCTATTTTTAAAGAATCATTCTGTTCATTCTTAATTCTTATTATTTTGAATTATCTTTTTCTGCTTTCTGAGCTTCCCGTGCTTCCGCTCTCTCCTTATCATACTTGTCGTATGCGTTGACGATGCGGGTTACGAGTTTGTGGCGCACGATATCCTTCTGTCCCAGCTTCACCACTCCGATGCCTTCCACGCCGTCCAGAATCTTGAGAGCCTCCTTCAGTCCGCTTCGCTGTTCGCGTGGCAGGTCAATCTGTGTCAGGTCGCCGGTGATAATCATCTTGGTGTTCATGCCCATACGGGTGAGGAACATGCGAATCTGTTGGGAGGTAGTGTTCTGCGCCTCGTCGAGGATGACGACGGCATCGCTGAGTGTGCGTCCGCGCATAAAGGCGAGCGGAGCAATCTGGATAATGTGCTTTTCCATCATATCCTGCAGTTTTACGGCAGGTATCATGTCTTCCAGCGCATCGTAGAGCGGCTGGAGGTATGGGTCAATTTTGTCTTTCATATCGCCAGGCAGGAAACCGAGTTTTTCGCCGGCTTCTACGGCTGGTCGTGAGAGGATAATTTTCTTGATGGCTTTCTCCTTGAGGGCCTTTACGGCAAGGGCGATGCTGAGATAGGTCTTGCCGGTACCGGCTGGTCCCACGGCAAATACCATGTCGTTCTTCTCGTAAGCATCTATCAGCTGCTGCTGGTTTTCGCTGCGGCTCTTGATAGGTCGGCCACTGATGCTGTATACCAGCACACCTTTCACGCTGTCCGCCTTGGTCTGTTTTCCTTTCACGATGTCCAGGATGTCTTCATCATTGAGCATGTTGTATTTAAGCAAGTGCTTGCGCATCTGCTCAATATCCTCTTCCACCTTTGCCATTTCCTCTTCGTCGCCGAGCACACGAATCACGTTGTCGCGTGCTACGATACGCAACTTAGGATACAGCGATTTAATCATCTGCAGGTGGGCATTGTTCACACCGTAGAACATCACTGGATCGATATCTTCGAGTACAATATGTTTCTCTATCAAAATGTCTTAATTCTATAAAGTTTAAACTATCCTATCTAATATTTTGTTATATAACGCTGCAAAATTACTACTTTTCCATGAAATGAGCAAATTTCGGCGAATAAAACATTCTTTAAATATTAAAAAAGCTATTTTTTCGAGAGATTTTGTTACCTTTGCAGCTAAATTTGGCGATGCGGTTCCCGTTTTGCCTGAAGAATATAGAATATTATTTCGTGAAAATAAGATAATTATGAAGATTAGTAAGAACAGATATTTACAGGGTTTTGGTATTGTGGTTTTGCTTCTGGCGCTGGTGAGAGTCATCTTCCCGGGGGTAGCAAAACCGAAAACGGCTGCTTCTGATGCGGCTGATTCTACATTAGTGGCTGCGAAGGATTCGGCTGCTTCTGATGTTTCTTCTGCTGAGATTTCTGATGCTCCCGCTGGTGCTGATGGAAATGTGGCTGAGGACCTGAAGAAGGATGAACTCTCTGTTATGCCTGATACGGCACAGAGCGGCAAGCCTTCTATCTTCTTCGACAAGGACGGCAAGGAGGTAAAGCATCGCATCTTCTCGGTGCCTCATTTCGGTAATACTTTCCCCGACCAGCAGGATGTGCAGATTCTGGCGGCTACAAAGCACGGCGTAAAACCGGTGCAGAACCGTCTGGAGGCGGAGAACAGCAAGGGCAAGCTGGTGTATGTGGGCAGCAATCCTTTCTTTTATGTCGACAAGCTGAACAACAGTATTCCTTACCTGGTGCCTCGTGCCTCTGTGCTGCTCCAGGATATCGGCCGTGCCTATTTTGATTCGCTGCAGATCAAGGGCATTCCGCTGCATAAGATTATCGTGACGAGCATTCTGCGTACCAAGGATGATGTGGCGAAACTGCGTACCCGAAACGGCAATGCTACCGAGAATTCGTGCCATCTCTATGGTACTACCTTCGATATCTGCTACAACCGCTACAAGCAGATTCAGACCCGTGAACAGCCTCGCCGACAGGTGCAGAATGATACCCTGAAATGGGTGTTCTCCGAGGTGCTCCGCGATTTCCGCAACAAGAACCGTTGCTATATCAAATATGAGGTGAAGCAGGGGTGCTTCCATATCACCGTGAAGTAATCTGGTTGTTCCCGGCACGCCCTGAAAGGGCAGAAGCTCCTAGCCCGTGGCTAGGAGCTTCTGCCCTTTCAGGGCG
>QSCI01000082.1:0-14565 GCA_003463005.1 Segatella copri
AAAAAGTAAAGTTTATATACTATCTATATATCTATATATATAATATAAATAATAAAAAAATACATTACAAAATAATAAAATTCCTTTCTTCTGGGTTTTCAAACCCTTTATCCATGTAAGGGTTTAAAATAAAACTGAATAACTGAATACTGAATATGGATGGAACCGCAGCGATGCATCGCACTCTGATGCTCTATGTTAACGAGAGCGGATTTTATGCACTGAACGAAAAATATAGTGCTGAAAATCTGCTAGTTAACATACTTGACGCTGTGAAACACAGCGTCAAACTTTCGGGGCGTTTGCGTAAGGATGGAACTCCATCAAACGCCATGGTTATTTCAAGTATATCAAGAATTTGTGTGATGCCATTCAGTGACACACCCTCGTTTGAAGATAGATATGCATCTTTTTTTCTCTCATCAGTCGGCTATCACCATGCAGAGTCTGAGTACGTTCTCTTCGAAGTGCTCCTTGTCGATGGCATTGTTCTTGAGCAGGGAACGGTAGTTGTATACGGTTTGTGGCGAATAAGACAGGATGCCGGCTATCTTTGAACTTTCGGTGATGCCTAATCTTAACAGGGCGCACACACGGAGGATAGGGGGCATTTCTCCATTCTCTTTCAGCTGGATGTGTGCCGATTCTGTAAGCTGCTTGTTCAGCTCGGTTATAAAAGTTGGGTACAGAGACAGGAATGCCTTGTCAAATTCCGTCAGAAACTCCTTGTTCTCTTTCTCTGTATTGGTTGAGGAAGAAAGGAGGCTCAGCAGCTCCTTACTCTGGTTGGCCTTGATCTTTCTTACTGCCAAGGTGCGCAGTTTGCTGTTTCTCTCTATGTTCTTATAGCACAGGTCAATATACACCTTTATCAGTCTCTCGCGCTTCTTGTTGGTGTCCTTCAGTTCGTCGTTGATGAGGTGCAACTGGCTGTTGAGAATTTCCATTTTTGCCGACGTGGCTGTGATTTCATCTTTCTTTTGTTTCAGAAGCCTGTTCTTCTTGCGGATGAACAGACTGCTAATACCTACTCCAAGTAGGAGCAGGATAATGACCAACAGGGCGATGTTGAGCAATCTGTTAGTTGTTTTGATGTCATCTGTATAGGCATTGGTAATCATCTGCAATTTGGATGAAATCTCAATGCAGCGCAACCGGTTGTTGTATGCATAAGCATCTTCCAGGGATAGGTTGATGTATTCCTGGGCTTTGTTCAGACTTCTGGTCTTATGTTTGTAAATGAAGAGTGCGATGTCTTGCAGGGCTACATTTTCTTTTGTGGCAGAAGTGACGTCTGAGATGGCTGCAACCAGCAGGTAATGCTCCATTAGCTTTAGGTTGTTGGCTTTCTTGTATACTTCGGATAGGGCAAAGGCGGTCATGGCATGGAGACGGCTGTCCGGCTTTTCCATACTCAGTGCTTTTTTGTAGTATTGGATGGTCTTGTTATTGTTGGAATGATTGCTGTAATAGTAAAACTCTCCCAGCAGGTAGTAATAGAATGCATCTTTCTTTGGCGACAGTTCTAATGTTTTCTTCAGGTATTCCACTTTCTGCTGGTCGTAAATCTTGCTGAATTCATTGTTTTCACAATAGGTTGACCAGTTGTTGTATAGTCCGTAAAGTGTATAATAGTATTGAAACTGATAGTCAAGCGGATCTTCTTCCTTGGGTTCTATCTTCTGCATGATGTTTTTTGCTTCAGCATAGAATCCACGTGTGATAAGCAGGCTGGTTTGGCTAAGTTGGAATCTTTTATGATATAAGATGTTGTTGCTCTTTTGGGCAAGAACAAGGCCTTTTTTTACGTAAGTCATCGCCGAATCATACTCGTTGGCTTTGTATCCATTGGCGAGTTGCTCGTAAAGCTTGAGCTTGTCCTCGTTGCTGGTTACATATTTGGCACCCTGCTTGATGTCGTTCAGACTTTTCTCTTTTACTTCTACATAATGCGCACGTTTTTCTATGGCAGCATCCAGCTGTTTGTAGAGCTGGCTGTTGTCTGCTTTTGCGCATAGTGGTAGTAGTATCAGTAGTACGATAGTTATAAAATGTCTCATGTTTCTTATGTTTTAAAGATTCTGCTGCAAAAGTAATAAAAAACTTTCAGAATCTCGCATCTACTAACGTGTTTTTTTTAGAAATCTTTAATTTGTTGATATTCAGCCTGATAATTCGGATAGTAGATAATGGTAATCTACCAAAAACCTACTAATCGCAACAACCTATTGAATTTTGACGTACTTTTGCGGCATCAAACAATTTTAATCGTTATAAACCTATAGATTATGGATAAAAACAACCTTTCAAAGAAAGTAGGTCTGCTGTTAGCAGGATGCTTTATTACTTTTAATGCTCTTGGTCAGACAACCATTAAGGGTCAGGTGGTAGATGCCACAGGTGAACCTGTCATTGGTGCCAGCATTCTGGTGAAAGATACCAAGAATGGTGCAGTGTCCGACTTGGATGGTAACTACAAGCTTGACAATGTTAAGGATGGTTCTGTCCTGGTATTCTCTTATCTGGGCTACCGTACCCAGGAAATTCCTGTAAAGGGAAATCATGTTATCAATGTTTCGCTGAAAGAAAACGACGAGGTGCTCGATGAGGTGGTTGTCGTTGGTTATGCTGTGGGCAGCAAGCGCACGGTGTCGGGTGCTGTTGATCGCATCAAGAAAGAAGATATGAACAAGGGTGTGGTAACCAGTCCTGCCGAGGCCTTGAAAGGTAAGGTTGCGGGTGTTATCATTTCTCAGGCTGGCGGCGACCCTACCAGTTCGCCAAGCATCCGAGTTCGTGGTACTTCTTCTCTTTCAGGTGGTAACGACCCGTTGGTTATCATCGATGGCGTCTTTGCTGATATGACGATGTTCAATTCTCTGGCTCCTGGCGATATTGAGAGTCTCACCATCCTGAAGGATGCTTCTGAGACTGCCCAGTATGGTTCACGTGGTGCTTCCGGTGTCATCGTTGTTACCACAGCAAAGGGCAAGTTGGGATATTCCAGCCTTAGCTACAATGGTCAGTTTGGTGTAAACACGGTCTATAAAAATCTGGATATGATGTCGGCTTCCGAATATCGTGAGACAGCCAAGTCCTTGGGATTGACCTATACCGATATGGGTGGCGATACCAATTTCCTTGAGGAGATTGAGCGCAATGTGGGTCTCACCCAGAATCATAATATTTCTTTCTCTTCTGGTACAGACACTTCCAGTCTTCGTGCTTCTCTGGGATTCGTTCTCCGTCAGGGTGCCTTGAAGAATTCTGATATGAAGAATTTTACAGCAAAGCTGGATGGAACCCAGTATCTCTTTGACAAACATCTGAAGCTGGAACTGGGCATATTCGGTTCTCAGCGCAATAGCAATATCCAGTATGATATGCACAGGATGTTCTATTCTGCTACAGCCTATAACCCTACTTATCCTAATGTAAGAAACGACAAGGGTGAATGGGATGAGGACTTGCTTGCCAGTGAAGTCTGGAATCCGCTGGGATTGCTCGATATTGATGACTTCTACAAGGATGCCTCTGTCAATGTTCATGGCAAGGCAACGGTCAACATCATCGACGGACTCACTGTAAGTGCCTTTGGTTCATACAATTATTGGAACCGTGACAATAAGTTCTATATTCCTAACAATATCCAGATGGGTAAGCTGAACGGTAACGGATGGGCTTATATCGCCAATACCAACCGCAAGGACTATATGGCAACGTCATGGTGAATTTCTCCAAGGATTTCGGCAAGCATCACATTGATGCCTTGGCTCTGATGGAGGGACAGAAGTATACTTACGACTGGAACTCACAGGAGGCACATGGATTTGATACCAACTACTTCAAATTCAATAACATGAAGGCTGCTGCCAATGTGAGCTGGGGTAATCTGCAGTCTAACTACACCGAATATACCCTGAGCTCTTATATGGCTCGTGTCAACTATATGCTGGCTGACAAATACATTGCTACCGTCAATGTTCGTACCGATGGTTCTTCTAAGTTGGGTAATGGTCAGAAGTGGGGCTGGTTCCCTTCTGCTTCCTTGGCATGGGTAATCAGTAATGAGCCTTGGATGAAGAAAATCAAGCAGATAGACAATTTCAAGATTCGTGCAGGATATGGTGTGACCGGTAATCAGGATGCTATCGATCCTTATACTTCTCTCGCCCTGATGGAGCCTAATGGTGTAACTACCGTCAACGGTGCTACAAGTACTACTTTTGCGGTTACCTCTAACAGCAACCCTGATCTGAAGTGGGAGGTAAAGAAGACATTTGATGCCGGTTTCGACCTGTCGATGTTCAAGCAGCGTCTCAACGTAACCTTCGACTGGTACACTTCTGAAACATCAGATATGCTTTATACCTATACCGTGCCGGTACCTCCTTTCACTTACGACCGTCTGCTGGCCAATATGGGTACCATGACTAATATGGGATTTGAACTGGCTGTTCGAGGTGACATCATCAAGACAAAGGACTTCACCTTCAATTCCGGTTTGAATTTCTCTTATCAGAAGAACAAGCTGAAGAAGTTGAGCGGTACCTACAAGGGACAGCCTATGACAACGAGCGAGCATATCTCTGTTGCCACCGTAGGTGCGGCTGGTCTGGTACATAATAATGGCGTAACCTATCTCATTGAGGGACAGCCTGTAGGTGTGTTCTATCTGCCTCACTGCACAGGTATTGATGAGAATGGACAGTATATCATCGAAGACCTTGATGATAATGGTACCATTGATACGGGTGACAGTGGCGACCGCAAGGTTTGCGGACAGGCAATTCCTAAGTACTTCCTCGGCTGGGATATGAGTTTCAAGTACAAGAACTGGGATCTGACTATGCAGTTTAACGGTGCTTTCGGTCATAAGATTTACAATGCTACATCCATGACCTTGAACAATATGAGTAATTTCCCAACCTATAATATCCTGAGCGGTGCACAGCATCTCAATAATGGCAAGGGTATCCATGACGTTCAGATTTCTGATTACTGGCTGGAAAAGGGTGACTATATGAACTTCGAATACGCTTCTCTGGGCTACACCTTCACCAAGGATATGCTCAAGTGGAAATTCATCAACAACATTCACCTGTCGTTGTCGGTCAACAATATCTGTACTCTCACGGGTTACAAGGGCTTGACTCCAATGATCAACTCTGCAACCATCAGTGGAGACAATCTGGGTGTTGACGACAAGAACATCTATCCTCTGAGCCGTACTTATACTTTGTCGCTCTCAGTGAATTTCTAAATGTTTTCACATAGATAGATAACAAGTTCTAATTAAGAATTACATTATTAATATATAAAGGATTACAGTTATGAAACAATATATTATAGGCTCAATGCTTCTTTCATCGATATTACTGGCTAGTTGCTCACTGGATGAGACTCCACGAAGCAAGTTTTCTGAGAAGGAGGCTTTCAGTACCTCTAAGCTGGTATATGTAAACTCAGTGGCTAACGTATATTCTTCCATCGGCAATGGATTGTATGGAAGTGATGGTGGCTCTGTGCATACCTTCCAGGAGTTCTCTTCTGATGCCAGTATGATTCCTGGTCGCCAGGGTGACTGGGTAGATGGTGGAGCCTGGCAGAACATTTTCCTTCACAACTTTGAGTCGTCTGTAAGCAAGTATAACGATGTGTGGAACAACCTGTATCGTGTCATCGGTCTTGCCAATTCTTCTATCGACCGACTCAACAAGTACCTGGGTGAACATCCGGAGTATGCTGAATATGTATATGAATTGAGAGCCCTTCGTGCTGTCTATTATTACTATGTGATGGATCTCTTCGGACAGGTGCCATTGGTTGTTTCTTCTGAGGTGAGTGCTAACGAGGTGAATCAGTCCAACCGCTCTGATGTCTTCAAGTTTGTTACTTCAGAATTGGCTGAATGCATTCCTCATCTTTCAGACAGTAAGAGTCAGAACGAGGGTGAATATTATGGCCGTATCACCAAGGCTGTGGCATATATGTGTATGGCTAAGTGTGCCATCAATGCACCGGTCTATAACATCGATGATACCAATCCAACCAGCTACAGTGCCTTTGTAGGAACAGACAAGAGCGGCAAGGCTACTGCCAGCGAGGAGCAGGGAAAGACGGTTTCTGAAATGGGCAAAAAGATTAACATCACTTTGGATGGTGAAAAACGCAATGCGTGGGAAACAGCAGTCTATTGTGCTGATCAGATTGCCAGTTTGGGTTACCGCCTGCAGCCTAGCTATGCAGACAACTTCATCGTAGCCAACCAGAATTCCGTGGAGAATATCTGGACCCGCCCAAATGATTGCGTCAACTATAAGATAGATGATTACAACATCGTGCGCACCCTGCATTACAACCATGGTGGTGCCATCGGTTACCAGGGCTGGAATGGAGCCTGCTCTTCCAAGCAGCAGATGCTGGTATATGGCTATGGAACGGCTAATCCGGACCCTCGTCTGAAACTCAACTTCTATACCGACAAGGATTATATGGAAGAAACGGGCAAGGCTGTAGAGGATGGTGCCACAGGCAAGGATCTTGAGTATATGCCATTGGCTGTAAAGGTAGATTTCACTGCTACCGATGACCCTCATGCCATGAAGTGTGCCGGTGCCAGAATGAAGAAGTATGAGTTTGACAAGTCCACTACCCAGCAGTATAGCTTCAACAACGACTTGGTGATCTGGCGTTATGCCGATGTCTTGCTTCTGAAGGCTGAGGCTGAGTATCGTATGGGTAACAAGGCTGAGGCTCTCACAATTGTCAATGAGGTTCGTGGCCGTGTTGCTGCTACACCTCGTACAGAACTTACGCTCAATGACATTCTGGATGAACGTATGCTGGAACTGGCTTGGGAGGGAGTACGCCGCCAAGACCAGATCAGATTCTGTACCTTTACAGAGCCTACTGCAGACCGCTTCAAGGGGGTGACCCACAATGCTTCTGCAGGTGATTACAATGATGATACGCAGGGCTATACCATGGTTTATCCTATCCCTTATGCCGTGCTCAACTTGAACAAGAAACTCCACCAGAATCCTGGTTATACCAAGTAATGGTTAGCTCCAATGAGGAAACATTTCTCATTGGAGCGTACCAAGGAAAATCTTAATTTTATATGAATTCGGTATTGAATATTATAAACAAAAAACAAAATAATATGAAAAACCTCTTTTTGCTCGCAAGCCTTCTGATGGCTTTTGGCATCTCAGCAGATGCAGGAGACATCACTTCTCCTAACGGACAGATTAAGGTGAATTTCACTTTGGATGGCACTGTGCTACCTATAGTGTGACCTATCAGGGCAAGACCATCATCAAGCCTAGCCGTCTGGGTTACAAACTCGCCAAGGGCGGTAAGGATGGCAAGGACCTGCTTTCTGATTTTAGTGTTATCGATGAGAAAACTTCCACTTTCGACGAGACCTGGACTCCTGTTTGGGGAGAGAACAAGTCTATCCGCAATCATTATAATGATATGCTGGTAGAGTTGAAGCAGAATTCTACAGACAGTTATATGAACGTCCGTTTCCGTGTCTATGACGATGGAGTAGGATTGCGCTATGAGTTCCCACAGAAAGGCAGTCTCAACTACTTTACCATCAAGGAAGAGCGTACAGAATTTGCCATGACGGGCGATCATACCGCCTGGTGGATTCCTGGTGATTACGATACCCAGGAGTATGAATACACCAAGACCCGTCTGTCGGGCATCCGTCCTGCCTTGCATGCTGCTGTCAGTGGCAATCTCTCACAAACCGTCTTTTCGGATACCGGTGTACAGACCTCACTCCAGTTGAAGACAGATGATGGTATCTACATCAACCTGCATGAGGCTGCTCTGGTGGATTATCCAGCCATGCACCTGAATCTGGATGACAAGAGCATGACCTTTACCTCTTGGCTTACTCCAGATGCACAGGGAATGAAGGGATATGTGCAGACTCCGTTCAAGAGCCCTTGGCGTACGATGGTCATTACGGATGATGCCCGCAAGGTGCTGTCTTCCTATCTGATTCTCAATCTCAATGAGCCTTGCAAAATCAAGGATACCTCCTGGATTCATCCTGTAAAGTATGTAGGTGTATGGTGGGAGATGATTTCAGGTAAGGGAGAGTGGGCTTATACCCATGATTATCCTACCGTGAAGTTGGATGGAACCGACTATGTACATGCCAAGCCATCGGGCAAACATTCTGCCAACAATGCCAATGTACGCCGTTACATCGACTTTGCTGCAGCCCATGGTTTCGATGCAGTCCTGGTAGAAGGATGGAACATCGGTTGGGAAGACTGGAGTGGTTATATGAAGGAAAAGGTATTCGATTTCCTGACTCCATATCCTGATTTCGACATCAAGGCACTCAATGAGTATGCACATTCCAAGGGAGTGAAGCTCATCATGCATCATGAAACCTCTTCTTCTGTGATGAACTATGAGAAGTATATGGACAGAGCTTACCAGTTGATGAAGGATTATGGCTACGATGCTGTAAAGAGCGGTTATGTGGGCAACATCATCCCTCGTGGCGAGCATCACTACAGTCAGTTGGAAATCAATCACTATCAGCATGCCGTAACCCGTGCTGCCGATTATCACATCATGGTAAATGCCCATGAGGCTGTGCGTCCTACCGGTCTCTGCCGCACTTATCCTAACCTGATTGGCAACGAGAGTGCTCGCGGTACAGAATATCAGGCTTTCGGAGGTACCAAACCGGGACATACCGCCATCTTGCCTTTCACCCGTCTGCAGGGTGGTCCGATGGATTATACACCGGGTATCTTTGAGATGGATTGCGCCAATGGTTCTCATTGCAACTCTACCATCTGCGGTCAGTTGGCACTTTATGTAACGATGTACAGTCCATTGCAGATGGCTGCCGATTTCCCAGAGAATTACGAGAAGCACATGGATGCCTTCCAGTTTATCAAGGATGTGGCTGTAGATTGGGACAAGTCTATCTATCTGGAGGCTGAACCAATGGAGTATATCACCGCAGCCCGCAAGGCAAAGGGTTCTGATAACTGGTTTGTCGGTGGCGTTACGGGCATGAAGGCTCATCAGTCTACCGTAAAGCTCGATTTCCTCGAGAAGGGCAAGAAGTATGTGGCTACCATCTATCAGGATGCAAAGAATGCCAACTACAAGACCAATCCGCAGGCTTATGTCATCACGAAGAAAACTGTGACCAGTAAGTCTGTCTTGAAGTTGAACTCCGTTGCAGGTGGTGGATTCGCAATTAGCCTTCTTGCGCAATAAAATGCGGATTTGAAGTTGTTATGAGAGAGATTTTTCTTGAATTAATAATGATGCTCATGAAAAGAATGAATAAAATGTTGTTGGTTGCTGCCTTGGCGGCAACCACACTTTCTGCTCAGGCAGAACAGAAGAAGGGACCGGCTTGGTTGAGTGATGCACTTTTCTATCAGATTTATCCATCTTCCTATATGGATACTGATGGCAATGGTATTGGTGACCTGCCGGGTATCACTTCCAAGTTGGATTACATCAAGTCGCTGGGTGTGAACGCCCTCTGGCTCAATCCGATCTTTGAATCGGGATGGTTTGATGGTGGCTATGATGTCATCGATTTCTACAAGGTGGATCCTCGATTCGGTACCAATACCGATTTGGTTACATTGGTCAATGAGGCCCATAAGCGTGGCATGAAGGTTTGTCTCGACCTGGTGGCAGGACATTCCAGCACCAAGTGTGCCTGGTTTAAGGAGTCTTCCGAGAAAGATCCTAACCAGCGTTACAGCGACTATTATATATGGATGAACGATATTCCTGAGAGCGAGAAGAAAGAAATAGAAGCCCGTCATCAGGAGGCAAGTCCGGAGTCTAGTACCCGAGGCAGATATGTGGAGGCGAATGCTCCTCGTGCCAAGTATTATGAGAAGAATTTCTTCGAGTGCCAGCCAGCCTTGAACTATGGCTTTGCTCATCCAGACCCAAATCATCCTTGGGAGCAGAGCGTAGATGCACCTGGACCACAGGCTGTTCGCAGGGAAATACGTAACATCATGGCTTTCTGGTTTGATAAGGGTGTGGATGGATTCCGTGTTGATATGGCGTCATCGCTCATCAAGAACGACCCTGACAAGAAGGAGGTTTCCAAACTCTGGAATGAGATGCGTGCATGGAAGGACAAGTACTATCCTGAGACCGTCCTGATTTCAGAGTGGGCTAATCCGCAGCAAGCCATTCCTGCCGGCTTCAACATCGATTTCTACATCCATTTCGGTCTTAAGGGCTATGCCTCTCTGTTCTTCGACCGCAAGACTCCATGGGGCAAATGGGAGCAGAGCTATCAGAACTGCTATTTCGACAAGCAGGGCAAGGGCTCGCTTAAGGAATTTAGCGAGAACTATACCAAGGCTTTCAATGCCACCAAGAATCTCGGCTACATCGCTGTTCCATCTGCCAACCACGATTACCAGCGTCCTAACATCGGTACCCGCAACACGCCAGACCAGCTGAAGGTGGCGATGACCTTCTTCCTCACCATGCCAGGTATTCCATTTATCTATTATGGTGATGAGATTGGTATGAAGTATCAGATGAATCTCCCTAACAAGGAGGGTAGCAATGAGCGCTCTGGTACCCGCACTCCGATGCAGTGGACCAAGGGCAAGAATGCCGCTTCTCAACGAGTGCGCCTGATAAACTCTACTTCCCTGTAGATACGGAAAACGGAAAGTTGACCGTTGAAGCTCAGCAGGGAGATCAGAATTCTCTGTTGTCATATACCCGTAAGCTGACCGCTTTGCGTCATTCAGCCAAGGCTCTTGACAATGAGGGAGATTGGAAGCTCCTGAACCAGAAGGGTCAGGAATATCCGATGGTATATGAGCGCACTTTGGGTGATGAGAAATATGTTGTTGTCGTGAATCCTGGTGCCAAGGCAGCTTCTCTCAACATCAGCTCTGTAGGTGGCAAGGCAGTTTCTGTTCTTTCTACAGGCAAGGTTGTATATAAATCAGGCAAGAAGACCGATGCTATCAAAGCTTCAGGCATTAGTGCCGCTGTATTCAAGGTGGCTAAGTAACCTGTGAACATGATTATTGCTAGCTTTATTAAATATCAGAATCCGCATGGATTTTAAGGAAGAATAAGAAAGAAAACAAAAAGATAATCCGAAACAGAAGCGTTGTCAGCTATCTGTTTCGGATTTTTTTTGCAATGATTAATTTCCAGCGCAGTTCTTCCTCAACCACATCCCGAAGAAGCGGTCGTAGATGATATAGCTGCCATTGTACTTGTAGATGAATTCTCTATTGATCAGCGTCTTGAGAGCAAGACTCACGCTGCTGGCAGCAGGCAAGTTGTGGCGGCTGATGAAATCCTGCGAAAGAATGGAGGTGACAGCCTTGTCCTGAGCAATGGCAGATAGAAGAGCTGCCTGATTGTCAGTAAGGGAATCGTAGTAATTCACGAATGCCACTTCCTGTTCGTTCACCAATTCCAGGGTTACATCATCTATTTCCGCTGTCGTTATCTCCTTTCCGTTCTGATAGAGTCGGTTCAGAATATCCTGTATATACCAGGTTTGACCATCCACCTTATTATATAGATAGGCAAAGGTGTCAGGATCCATGGTCAGATTCCGGGTCCTCATCCATCTGTTGGCAAAACGATGATACTCATCCTGGTTGATGAGAGGAAGATTGAGAATTTGTGAACTCTGATAGAATGGTCGCTTTGCCGACAGGAACATGTCGGTCATCATGTGCTGCTTACTGCCTGCAAAGATGAAATATACATTCGGCAAGAACTGGATGTAGGAGCGCAACAGGGCCTCTGTGCCATCTTCGGGATATTCGGCTATCTGCTGGAACTCATCGATGGCAATATAGATTCGTTTCTCCGATTGTTTCAGATACTCGAAGATATGTTTAAGGGAATCCTCGCTCTGGCTTGGTGAAACTGTAATCGAGAACGTAGGGATTCCCGTCATCTCATCAAACGACATCGTAGGCTTGTAGCCGGCAAAGAAAGTGGTAATCTTGCGCATGGCAGTTTGCGAGAAAGTATCAACCTTCCCGATAACCGTCTTTGCCAATAATTGGATGAATTGGCTCAGATTTCTTGTGGCATTGATGTCGAGATAGAAACAATGCGTCTCAGGCTCCTGCTTGCTGATGTTCTCTAAGACATGGTGTATGAGTCCCGTCTTTCCAATGCGTCGAGGAGAGATGAGGACGATGTTACGCTCATTCTGCAAAGCCTTCATGATGACTTCCGTCTCTTTTTTGCGGTCGCAGAAGTATTCTGCTCCCTTATATCCGTAGATAACAAATGGGTTATTCAGCTGTTCCATAACGTTTTATATCTATTCCATGTTTTATGTTACATGTTTTATGAAATGCAAAGATAGTAATAATCTTTTAGGTAAGAGATATATTAGTAAGAACTTTATTACAAATTAACTTTTTACTAAATATACTGATGTCATTTTCGGGTTCCCAAAATTCAACAAGCATGTGTTAAACAACGAAATGCCTCAACCATACAGGGCGAAATCTGTTATTATTTAAGTTAAATCCGTAATTAAGTAAACGATTTCATACAATTATAATAAGGAATCGTGTGGTTATTGCTTTTCTTTTTGTATCTTTGCAGCCGTTTGGCAATTGTGGGTACCAAATCATACATAAAGGAAAAAAGAATATCTAATAATAAATAAAAAGTAATGACTACACTTACAATTTCTATTATTGTCGTTTTCGTGCTCGGCTATGCACTCATAGCTACCGAAAGCTTGACAAAGGTAAACAAGGCAGCAATTGCCCTGTTGATGTTGGTAGGTTGTTGGACCCTCTACATGATGGATCCAATGCAGTATCTCCAGTTGATGCACCCTGATTATACAGGCGGTGCTGCTGGAATGGTGGAGAAGGTGACCGGAATCATCCAGGAACATCTGGGCGATACTGCTACAACACTCTTCTTCCTGATGGGTGCGATGACCATCGTGGAAATCGTGGACCAGAACGGTGGATTCAACTGGGTTCGCAAGGTGATGAAGACCAAGTCGAAACGTGCGCTCCTCTGGCGTATCGCTATCCTTACCTTCTTCCTCTCTGCCATCCTCGACAATCTGACCACCAGTATCGTGATGATCATGATTCTCCGAAAGCTCGTCACCGACCATAAGGATCGCATGGTTTATGCATCCCTCGTCATCATCGCAGCCAATTCGGGTGGTGCCTTCTCACCAATCGGTGACGTTACCACCATCATGCTCTGGAACAAGGGATTGATTACCGCAGCCGGCGTTATCGCCGAAATCTTCATCCCGTCTGTGGTTTCCATGGTGATTCCAGCCCTCATCCTTCAGACCATGTTGAAGGGCGAACTCGTGATGCCTGAGGTTTCTGACCAGCAGAATGCATCGGTCAGCGATTTCACCGAAGGTCAGCGCAAGGCTGTGTTCTGGTTGGGAGTAGGCGGTTTGATCTTCGTTCCTATCTTCAAGAGTATCACCCACTTGCCTCCATTCGTAGGAATCCTCCTGGTATTGGGCGTTCTCTGGACTGCTACCGAAGTTTTCTATCGCGGTTTGCATCGTGGAGCTGATGCCGAGGGTACTCAGAAGCGAGTAACCAAGTTGCTTTCTCGTGTTGATATGAGTACCATCCTCTTCTTCCTCGGTATTCTGATGGCAGTATCCTGCCTGGCTGAGATTGGTGTATTGACTGCTTTGGGTCAGGGCTTGAACGTCGTATTCGATGGCAACCACTACCTGGTTACTGGTATCATCGGTGTGCTTTCAAGTATTGTTGACAATGTGCCTCTGGTAGCCGGATGTATGGGAATGTATCCTGTGGCAGCCGCCGGCGATATGGCTGTGGATGGTGTCTTCTGGCAGTTGCTGGCCTACTGTGCCGGTGTCGGTGGTTCTATGCTGATTATCGGTAGTGCCGCAGGTGTGGTAGTAATGGGTTTGGAGAAGATTACCTTCGGCTGGTATATGAAGCACATCTCCTGGATTGCTTTCGTAGGTTACATCGCAGGTATCGTTTGCTACTGGTTCATCCGCACCTTCCTTTATGCTATCTAAAGGATAAGTGTTTTCAGATGTAGGCTCCACACGCCCTGAAAGGGCAGAAGCTCTTAGCACAGGGCAGCGCCCTGGGTAATGATGGATACAAGCCTGTCGCCCTGTAAGGGCAAAAGCTTTCTTTCTTACGTGAAAAAATCTTTTTTGAGAAAAAAGTCTCAAAGTCTCATTTTCTATTGAAAATACAGACTTAAAGACTTGATAGATAATAAGATAAAGAGAATGAGACTTCTCGGTTCTGATGCCGAGAAGTCTCATTAAAGTCTCATAGAAGGTAAGCGGCTCCGCGTTTATACCATTGTAGCCTTCTCATTTATTCGTACCTTTGCACCATCATTTTAAAATCAAACAAATTATGACAGCAAACGAACGTTTTGAGAAGGCTTGGGGTTCCTTCTTAGTCTATCTGAATCGAAACCCCAAGGCCCAACTTACTCCTTTCTTGAAGGAAAGACATGTAAATCATCGCACCATGATGAACTGGATGTGCG
>QSCI01000083.1:0-14120 GCA_003463005.1 Segatella copri
AGTCTTTCGCCTCTGTTTCCGTTTCTGAAGGTGAAGAGTGGTGAAGAGTGGGTGAAGAGATAAAACAACTCTTCACCCCTCGGAATGCCGATAAACACAGGGGTTTCCGGCCGAAAGGTGAAGAGTGAAGAGTACCAGAAATAATTGACTCAAGTTTCGTATGTTATCATCAATCTCTTTGATAGATAGGTAATGAAGAAATAGTGATGGAAACTAAAAAATGGGCGATTTTTTACCCAAATCTATGTTTTTGAATGAGATTTGGGTAAAAATCGCCCATTTTCTTTGTTTTTCGGGAAAATTGGCTTAAATTTGCAGTCAGTATCGAAACGAATAAAAAGCGAAGAAAATGGGAACAAGCAATAAGTTGGTAGGTAGGGAGCGAGAGTGCTTGGAACTGGATAGGGTGATGGAATCCGACCGCTCTGAGTTTGTGATAGTGTATGGAAGACGAAGAGTAGGCAAGACCTTCCTTGTTGACCAATACTATCAAGGTTCCTATGACTTTACATTTGTGGGAGGACATAATCTTTCTCGCCAAAGACAATTGACGAGTTTCGGCAAGGCATTGAAGAAATTTTCGGGCAGTAAGCCAGATAAGTTTTCCGATTGGTTTGATGCCTTTGATGCTCTTGAGGAATATCTGGAGTTGCTTGATGCAGACAGGAAGAAAGTGGTGTTTATCGATGAGATGCCTTGGATAGATACGCAGAAGTCGGATTTTGTTTCGGCTTTGGAAAATTTCTGGAATGGTTGGGCTGCTCGCCGAAGCGACATCGTGTTCATTGCCAGCGGTTCCGCCACTTCCTGGATGGTGGATAATCTGATAGAGAACCAGGGTGGCTTGCATGCCCGAATTACCTCTAGCATCTATGTGCGCCCATTTACGCTTCATGAGGTGGAGGAATACTTGCAACGCAAGCATTGCAAGTGGGACAGATACCAGATATTGCAATGCTATATGGTAATGGGTGGCATCCCATTCTATCTGAGCCTTATCGACCCAAGACAGAGTTTGGTGCAGAATGTGGATCGCCTTTTCTTCTCTCATGGCGGTATCATGAGAGGGGAGTTTGATGAACTCTATAATGCGTTGTTCAGCAATGCCGAACTGTATATCAGCGTGGTCAAAGCATTGGCTCAGCACCATGATGGTATGACTCGTACGGAAATTTCCAAAGTCATTGGGGCGAATGGAGGTACGCTCACTCGTGTACTGACCAATTTGGAAAGATGCGATTTTATCTCACGCAGTCAGAACTTTGGTTGCAAGACAAAAGATACCATCTATCGGTTGATGGATTTCTATACCTTATTCTATTATAAGTTTATAGCGCAAGATACATCTGGGGATGAACAATGGTGGAGCCACAATTTTGAGTCACGCTTGGTTTCTACATGGCAAGGACTTACCTTCGAGATTGTCTGCTTGATGCACACGGATTGCATCAAGAAAGCCTTGGGCATATCAGGCATGGCTACGGAAGTTTCTTCATGGAGAAAGGTGGCGGATGACAAGCAGCGAGGTGGGCAGATAGACTTGGTCATCAAGCGTGCCGACCGCATCGTGCATCTATGCGAGATGAAATTCAGCAAGTCGGAATACCGCATCACTGATGCCTACGAGCAGCTGTTGCGGCAGCGCATGGAACTCTTCCAAAGTTCCACCAAGACCAAGCTTTCTTTGGTCATCACCTTTGTTACTACGTATGGAGTGGCTGATGGCTTGCATCATAGCATCGTGCATAGCGAGGTGACGATGTCGCAGCTGTTCATTCGGAATGTTACATGATAGCCTGCCACATTATGCTCGGCTAGGGAGAGGTTGATGGATTGCATCATCAGCATCTGGCGGGAGATGGAGAGGCCGATGCCCGAACCTGATGGCTTGGTAGAGAAGAAGGGGATGAACATCTCCTTTGCCACATCGGCTGGGATGGGGGCGCCATTGTTGCTGAAATAGATGCCCGAGAATTGTGAACTCTCGATGCTCTCTGGATGTTTGTGGAAGCATCGAATGTCGATGGCTGAGGCGTGAGCCTCGATGGCATTCTTGGTCAGATTGATAAATACCTGGTGCAGCATGTTTTTGTCGGCAGACCAGGTGGCATCTTTAGGGATATGGATGTGCCATTCTATCTGAGGATAGAGCGGCTTGATGCCTTCCACGAAATCCTTGAGTGGAATGTTCTCGATGACAGGCTCTTGTAGCTGGGTGAGCTTGCGGTAGCTGTCCACGAAACTGGTGAGCGACTTGCTGGTGTCTCGAATGGCTCGGATGCCTTCCTCGTAGGGCGAGCCTTGGATGTCGGGATTGCTCAGATAGGCTTGGCAGATGCTGGAGATGGGGGCGGTGGCGTTCATAATCTCATGGGTGAGCACTCGGGTTAGCTTTTGCCAAGATTCCACCTCATGCTGCGCCACCAGTCTGCCGATGTCGTTCTCCATATCGTTGAGGGCTTGCTGCAAGGCTCGTTCTCCAGAGAGCAATCCCTTGGTGGATAGACGGAAGGAGTAATCGCCATTGCGGATAGCCTCTTGCATCAAGAAGGCACGGCTCTTCAGGTTGCGCTGATGGCGCAAGAAGAGATAGATGATGCCTCCGATGATGAGGAGAATGATACCTATTATATATATGTGGAAGATGGTGTCCATATCAGATGTTGATAATCATGAATGATTGTGATGGAAAATTATCGCTTTAACTTGGCGTAAAGCGTTTGGCGAGTGATGCCGAGGAGTTCGGCGGCGCGTGAGATATTGCCGTGGCATTGATCCACAACCTTGTGAATATGAGTGCTCTCGATGCTCTCCAGCGTCTCTACTTCTTGGCTTCGGTCGATGGCATCCTTTAGGGTTCTGATGAGTTCATCGTTATCCCAAGGCTTGGTGATGAAGTCGCTGCGCCAGATTTCAATCCCTTGATGGCGAGCTGGATATCTGCGTAGGCGGTGATGAGCACCACGGGGATGTTGGCATGGAGACGGCGGAAGGTGCGGAGCCAAAGCAAACCTTCCTGTCCGCTGTTTACGCCCAAAGAAAAATTCATGTCGAGCAAGATGATGTCCACTGGCTCTTGTTGGAGCAGAGTGGGGGCGGTGTCTGGGCGAGGCAAGGTGAGAATCTGCTCGAATGTACCGCCCAGGCATATCTTCAAGGCTGTGAGTATCGATGGATTGTCGTCGATAACAAGTATTGTTCCGTATTTCATCTATTTGTGTTCTGTTATATCTTTTGTTTGCAAAAGTACACTTTTTTCTTGAAATAGCCAACAAAATGGAATGTGATGTGTGATTATCATACAGAAAAGTGTATGAATTTCATACAATCCACTTGCCGCTGGCTTCTGGTCTTTGGCAGAATCAAAAGGAATGGCTACCTTTGCATCAGAAAAAATAATGAAACAACAGATATGAAAAGTTATTTTAAGTTCTTATCACGCAACAAGCTCTATACGGCTATCGAGGCTTTCGGACTCTCGATAGCCTTGGCTTTTGTGATGATTTTGGTATCCTACGCCTTCATGGAGTATCGGGTGGGCACGCATCAGCCAGATGCCAAGAATCTCTATGTGCCTGGTTCGGGCGATTACCTTGGCATGACCTTGGGTACGGCTAAGGAGTTCTTTCCTTCCATCCCGGAAATCAAGGAATGGACCCGATTTAGCGATTATTATACAGACAAGGGTGCTGTGGTGGATGGTCAATACTTCCATGTGCAGGCACGTGCCATAGATCCTAACTTCTTGGATATGATGGGAATGAAGTGCAGGGGATGCTCCGCTCATCGTGTGCTCACGGATAAGCACCAGGCCCTTATCTCCGAGTCTTTTGCCAAGAGGGCTTTTGGCAATACGAATCCTATCGGGCAGGTCGTTAAGTGCGACACGCTGCAATTCAAGGTAGTGGGCATCGTGGATGATTTTGGCAGGGAAGACTTGCTGGAACCCACCGACATCTTTGTTTCTATGAAATTTAAGGACGCAGATTTGTATCCGATGGATCAGTTTGGCGAGGTTGTTACCATCGTCCGATTGGCAGATGGCGCTGACCCAGAAAAGGTGAATGCCACGTTGCTCAATAAATATATGGGCTATTGGAAGAAATGGTGGAGTCGTGAGAAGACGACTGGCAGTTTCTTGTGGGGTTCTAGCTTGGTGCGCTGGGATAAGTTGTATTTTTCAGATATTACATGCTCGCATGTCCGTCATGGCAGCAAGACCTTGGTCAATGTCCTTTTGATTGTGGCACTCGTCCTCTTGCTTTCAGCCATCTTCAATTACATCAATCTCACCGTGGCGCAGATAGGCAATCGAGCCAAGGAGATGGCTACCCGCCGCCTGTTGGGTGAGTCGGTACTGGGTGTGGTATTGCGCTATATCAAGGAGGCTGCACTCTTCACGGCAGGTTGCTTCTTGCTGGGCATTTTGCTGGCTTGGGCATTCACACCTTTATTTAATAGCATCTTGGATACGAAGATTTCGCTCTTCTCTTCGCCTGCCGTTTGGGGATGCCTGTTGGTGGCTTATCTCGTTATCTCCTTGCTGTCGGGCTTGTTCCCAGCCATCGTGGTGTCTCGTTTCAATCCGATAGATGTGGTGAAGGGCACCATCCGCTTGCGCAGCAAGATGTGGTTTAGCAAGATATTCATTGTGGCACAGAGCGTTATCAGTATGTCGCTAGTGGTGATGGCTATCACGATGATGCTCCAGATGCGCCATCTCGCCAACATACCTTTGGGTTATCAAACAAAAGATATCCTCTGCGTATCCACCACCTTCGGGTTTGATAATGTGGACGTCAGAAACGCGGCGTTGATAGCGAGATTGAAATCTCTGCCTGAGGTGGAGGAGGCTACGGCTATCGGCAACAATCCTGTCAATAGCTTTGCCAATTGTGTGCATGATGAGAAGGGAGAAAATATAGCGTTCTTGAGATTGAGCGTATTGGATTCCATAGCGATGAAGATGATGGGTTTCAAGGTGCTGGAGCGATATTCTGACCCTACGCCAGGCAAAATCTGGGTTAGCGAGGAAGCTAAGCGAACCTTTGGCGTATCGAGCAAGAAACCATATTTCGGCTATAATGAAGGCAAGCCTGAATATGAGGTTTGTGGCGTTGTGAAAGATTTCCACTGTGGCGATGCTCTTGATGAGTTCAGGTTGGGTAATCATAATGCCATTCGTGTTCCTTCCAATCATGATGTGCTTTGGACCATCTTGGTGAAGACTTGTGGCGACCATGCCCAAGCCCTGTCTGCTATCCAAAGTGCCTGCAAGCAAGTGGCTAAGGAACAGCTGGGCGTACCTACCGACATGGATACGGAGTATCTGGACGACACCTTGGCTGATGCGCTCAAGGAGAAGCACAACATGATGGTGCTCATCATCACCTTCATGGGCATCTCCATCTTGATTTCCGCCCTCGGCTTGTTTGGCATGTCGGTATATTACGGCAACCAGCAGCGCCGACAGATAGCCTTGCGCAAGGTGATGGGAGCCTCGGTGACAGATGCGGCATGGCAACTTTCCAAGCGATTCCTCATCACATCGTGTGTGGCTGTGGTTATCGCTATCCCATTGTGTGTCAAGCTGATGCAAGAATACTTGATAGGTTTCAAATATCGCATCGATTTCCCTTGGTGGACATTGGTGGCAGGAGCTATCTTCACCTTGCTGCTAGCCTTGGTATCGGTCTTCAGCTATACCCTGCGCACCGCTCTGGAGAATCCGATAGACAGCATCAAGATGGAATAGCATGATGAGCTAAGTAAACATTAAACACTACACATTAAACATTAAATCAAGATGATACGTACAGAGAATTTAACGAGAATATTTCGTACAGAGAGATAGAGACCATCGCCCTGAACGGCGTGAACATCAATGTAGAGGATGGCGAGTTTGTAGCATCATGGGACCTTCGGGATGTGGCAAGTCAACCTTGCTCAACATCCTCGGCTTGCTCGATACGCCTACGGAAGGAAAATATTGGCTGGGCGATGAGGAGGTAGGACATCTCAAGGAGCGTGAGCGCACGGCTTATCGCAAGGGTCGCATCGGTTTCGTCTTTCAGAATTTCAATCTGATAGATGAGTTGACGGTAGAGGAGAACATCGACCTGCAGCTCAAATATCTAGGCATTGGCAAGGCGGAACGCAAGGAGCGTGTGCTCGAAATTCTGAGAAAGGTGAAGCTGAGCCATCGTGCCAAGCATTATCCTCATCAGCTTTCGGGCGGTCAGCAGCAGCGTGTTGCGATAGCTCGTGCCGTGGTGGGCAAGCCAAGCATCATCCTTGCCGATGAGCCTACGGGTAACCTTGATTCCAAGAATGGTATGGAGGTGATGCAGTTGCTCAGCGAGCTGAACGAGGAGGGAACTACCATCGTGATGGTGACGCACTCCAAGCACGATGCTACTTACGCCAGTCGCATCATCAATCTGTTTGATGGACAAGTGGTGGATGCGATGAATGATCAGCTTTAAGCTGCGGTTTCTGTCCAACAATTAGACGGTGGTGTCTAATTGTTGGACAGTTTGTTTAATGAGAGTTTTTATTTAATGGTTTGATTATCAGGAGAAATGCTGTTTTGGCACGGCTCTTGTCCTTATCATGCCAAAATGAAGAAGATTATGAAAAGAATAGGAATATTGATAGGATGGTTGGTCTGGGCGGCTGGCGTCTCGGCACAGAGCTGGAGCCTTGACGACTGCATGAAATACGCCGTGGAGCACGCCACGGAAGTGAAGCGGGAGGTGGTTAACGCCCGCCAGCGCAAGCAGGATTACCAGCATGCTGTGGCTGGATTCCTGCCTACCGTTACGGGTGGCGTGCAGGGACAGTATGCCTGGGGACGAAACATCGACCCGGAAACCAATACTTATAATAATGTAACGACATTCAACAACTACTATCAGCTTTATGCCGAACTGAATGTCTTCGATGGTTTCGCCACCATCAACGCCTTGAAGCAGGCTAAGTTGAGCCGGGATTATTCTGCCACGGCGATGCAGAAAATTCAGGACGATAGAGCCATCGACGTGATGCAGAAATATGTGGATGCTGCCTATGCTGAGGCAAGCATTCGGATAGCAAGCGAGAAACTGAACGAAAGCAAGCGGATGCTGGATAAGATGAAGCGCCTGTATGAACTGGGCGAGAAAGGCCGACCGGATGTGGTGCAGATGGAATCGCAGGTGGCAGAAGATGAATACAATCTTACGCATCAGGAGAATGTGGCAAAACAAAGCTTACTAGCCTTGAAATCCGCGATGAATTTTCCTGTGGATGAAGAACTGAAAATCCAGATAGCTGAAGAGCGGAATCTGAAGCTAAAGGCAGAAAATAAAGAGGTTTCTGAATCTGGAGTAAACTACGAAACCGTTTACCAGGGTTTCCAGAATATCTCTCCCGATTTGAAGTCGGCAGAATACGAAGTGGAGCGGGCACGGTATGATTATAAGATAGCAAAAGGCAGATTGCTGCCATCACTCTCTCTCGGTGGCGGCATTTCTACCAACTATTATAAGAATCTCTCTCAGAAAGGGCAATACGATGGGTTTGCCTCGCAGTTTCACAACAACCAGGGCGAATACCTCGCGTTGACCCTTTCTATACCTATTTATAATAGCGACCGATGGCACAGTGTGAAGAAGGCACGCAACGACTGGCAACTGGCACAGGTGAACCTGGAGGAAACCCGTCGCAAGCTTCACGACCAGATAGCCCAGGCGGTAATGGATGCAGAGGGTTACGCCAAGGAGTTGCATCAGATGCAGAAGAAGGTTGCCTCCGATTCGCTCGCCTATCACATGTCGAGCCGCAAGTTTGAGGAAGGAATGCTTTCCACCTTCGACCTTCATACCGCAGCCCAGACGCTTCTGGAAAGCAGAATCAAGGAACTCCAGATGCAGATGCTGCTCATTATCAAACAAAGGTTAGTTGCTTATTACCAGGGAGAAAATTTAATAAGATAAATTATGGATATACAAATAGAAAAGAAAAAATATCTCGTGCCTCGCAAGTATTGGGCATGGATAGCAGGAGGAGCGGTTTTGATCGCAGTCCTCATTTGGTTGGGATTGAGCAATTTCTCTTCCACCCTGAAGGTGGACAGGAAGGGATTGAGCATCGGAACCGTAGAGAAGGCGCAGTTCAACGATTATGTTTCAGTGGATGGACAGGTGGTTCCTATCTCCGTGGTGCAGATCAGTTCTGAGGAAGGCGGTATCGTTCTGGAGAAAGTGGTGGATGAAGGTGCCCACGTAAACAAGGGTGATGTGATCGTGAAACTGAGCAATTCGAATCTCGACCTGGAGATTCTGAATGCCGAAAGCGAACTTGCCGAAAAGCAGGACATGCTTCGCAACACCCAGATTTCGATGGAACAGGACCGCCTGAACAATAGCAACGAGGAACTGTCGCTTTCGCAGGATGTCATTACCAAGCGCCGTTCCTATCAGCATCAGGAGGCGTTGCACAAGGAAGAACTCAATTCGCGCGAGGAGTATCTGAAGGCTAAGGAAGATTACAACCTTGCCGTCAAGAAGCATGCGCTCATCAGCAAGCGATTGAAGAAGGATGCCCAGCTCCGCCGTTCGCAGATGGAGCAGATGGGCGATAATCTGGAAGCCATGCAGAAGAATGTGCAACTGGTTCGCCAACGCAAGGAGAAGCTGAACATCCGCAGCACCATTTCGGGCGAAATCGGCTTGCTCGATGTGGAACTGGGACAGAGCATTCAGGCTGGACAGAAGATAGGCGTCATCAACGACCTCAGCGATTTCAAGGTGCAGGCGCAGGTGGATGAGCATTACATCGACCGGGTAAAACCGGGACTTACTGCTACCTTCGACCAGAATGGCAAGCATTATCTCCTGCAGGTCCGCAAGGTTTATCCCGAGGTAAGAGATGGCAGGTTCCGCATCGACTTCATCTTCAAAGGCGTTCGCCCTGGCAATATCCGAACCGGTCAGACTTATTATGTAGATTTGCAGCTCGGTCAGTCGAAGCAGGCAATAATTATCCCTAAAGGCACGTTTTATAGTGTAACAGGCGGTCAATGGATCTTCGTTTTAGACAAGAGTGGCAAGAAGGCTTATCGCCGCAAGATCACCATCGGTCGCCAGAATCCTCAGTATTATGAGGTGATTGAGGGCTTGGAGCCGGGCGAGCAAGTTATCGTTAGCGGCTACGAAGCCTATAAGGATAATGATGTATTAGTTTTTAATTAGTAGTGATTAGTGATAAATTGGGCTAACGCCCTTGAAACAGGATATTTGATATGAATCATATTATTAACGCATTCAAGAATCTGCCTCGAAGGGGCCAGCACAACTTCGTGAAGATTTTGTGCCTGGCGCTCGGATTGGCAATCAGTTCGGTAATTATTGCCGAGATTTATTTCGAGCAGACTTACGATACGTATTTCCCAGGATGGGAAAGGACGTATCTGATTTCGGAAGTGGGTACTAACCATGGCGAAACCATGGAGTTTACTAATACTTCTGGAGCCACCGCCCAAGGTGTAAAGCAATATGCGCCTATGGTGGAAGCTGCTACCAGTACTCACTATTTTTATGATGGTGCCCAATGCAAGATGGAAGACCAGAACATCGTTTCTGCCAATATCAGGATGGCAGACAGTTGTTTCTTCGATGTCTTTCCACAGAAGATATTGATAGGCAAGGCTAAACAGATTCTATCCCAACCCTTATCCTGTCTCATCGATTCAGAAACGGCAGCAAAGATAGGTGGTAATGTTGTAGGTAAGCATTTCACGCTTTCTAAATATCCGGGAACCACTTTTACCATCTATGGTGTTTTCGAAGCGTTTCCTTGGGGTTCATCCTTTCATGGTACGCAGATGATTCTGTCGAGGTGTAGTGTGCCATACGTATATTCCTACGATGGCAGAGGCCAATGGGTGGGAAATGATTCCTATAGATCCTACATCCGGTTGGCAAAGGGGCATGAGGCAAAAGAACTCAAGCCTTACGTGAATAAGATGCGAGAGGATCATTTTCCTTTGAAGGAGATGAAGAATATGGGAATAGAACTGAACTATGATTTCACGGTATTGAGCGATGTTTACACCCAAGACCCTTATGTCAAGAAGATGGGATGGATTATGGGAATTATCGCTTTTGTCCTCCTCTTTACTTCTGTAATGAACTATCTGCTTATCATCGTGGGAAACCTGGTGGGTCGTTCTCGCGAAATGGCTGTCCGTAAGTGCTATGGTGCCGAATCGAAGAACATTCATGCCATCATTTTCTCTGAGGCTTTGGTGCATGTGGGACTGTCGGTTGTTCTTGCTGCAGGTCTTGTATTCCTTTGCAAGGGAACCATCGAAAACTTCCTCTCTGCTCCGGTAAGCACGTTGGTGCTTAATCGTGGCAGTTGGATATTGGTGGCTATCTGTATTCTGGTACTGCTGGTTGGCGGCTTGCTGCCAGGTTGGCTTTACAACAGAATTCCTGTAGCCATCGCTTTCCGTGGTTATAATGAGAATCGCAACCGATGGAAACTTGGTTTGCTGGGCATCCAGTTCGTTATCTCTGGTTTGCTGTTCAGTTTGCTTTACATCGTGAATGGTCAATACCAGCTGATGTTGGGACTCAATCCTGGGTATGATTACGATCATGTAGCGATTGTTTCGATAGATGCCAGCAATAGAGACCAGCGCAACCAATGTCTGGTAGAAATCAGACGGATGCCGAATGTCAAGGATTGCAGTTCGACTTTTAATGTTCCGCTCGATGGGTATGATCGTAGTGGAAATATGGTTGGAGTACCTGGCGACGAGAAGAATACCTTTAATATCATGGAGATGTCGGGAGTGGACGACAATTTCTTCAAGATGCTGAATATTCCTATCGTTCAGGGTTCTTTCTTTACGGAAAGAAATGACAGTTGCCGACAGGTTATTATTGATGAACGAGGTGCTGAGAAACTCATCAAAACGTGGCATTGGAAGGATGGCGTAGTTGGCAAGCAAATTACCTGTACGGGACATGATAATAATATCTTTACCATTTGTGGCGTGTGCAGGAATATTCGCTGGGGTGCTGTGGAAACCGGGGGTGATGGAATGAATGAATTTCCTGACTTGTATTTCTATTCAGCCAAGACGGCTTATTATATGTTGGTTAAGTTTAATAAACTAAGGGATGAATCGTTGTCGGAGTTGCAATCGAAGGTGCAGGCGATGTATCCGAACAATAAGGTCATCGTGAAGAGTTATGCTTCAGAATTGGCTAACCAGTACGCTTCCCAGCTCAATTTCCGCAACGGAATCCTGGTAGCCGGCATCGTAACGATGATTATCGCCCTCTTCGGATTGGTGGGTTATACGAGCGATGAGGTAAACCGCCGTCGCAAGGAGATTGCAATCAGGAAGGTGAACGGGGCGAAGGTGAAGGATATTCTTCGCATCTTCCTGAAGGACATTATGAAGATTGCCTTGCCTTGCATCATCGTGGGCGACTTGGGGGCTTGGCTGATAGCCAGACAATGGCTGATGTCGTTCAGCGAGAAGATTACGATGACGCCTTTGCTGTTTATCGGCGTTACCATCATCTTGCTCGTCATCATCGGGCTTTCCGTCGTCATCAACTGCTACAAGGTGGCGAATAGTAATCCGGTGAAGTATCTCAAGGATGAATAAGTCTCCCACAGATTTTCACAGATGACACAGATTTAAGGGCGTATGCCCAAATTAAACATTAAACATAAGAAGAAATGATAAAAGTAGAGAATCTTTGCAAGTCATTCCGCACAGAAGATGTGGAGACGATTGCTTTAAATAATGTATCTTTCACAGTAGAAGACGGCGAGTTTGTCGCCATTATGGGACCATCCGGTTGCGGCAAATCTACCTTGCTCAACATCCTCGGTTTGCTCGACAACCCAACTTCGGGAAAATATTTCCTGGGTAATCACGAGGTGGCAAACTTGAAGGAAAAGGAGCGTACGGATGTGAGAAAGGGAGAAATCGGTTTTGTGTTCCAGAGCTTCAATCTGATAGATGAATTGAATGTAGAGGAGAACATCGAGCTTCCTCTTACCTACCTCAACATTCCGAAGGCGGAGCGCAAGGCAAAGGTGCAAGCGATTATGAAGCGAATGGCCATCAGCCATCGTGCCAAGCACTTCCCTCACCAGCTTTCTGGTGGTCAGCAGCAGCGAGTAGCTATCGCCCGTGCCGTGGTTTTTGGTCCGAAGCTCATCCTTGCCGATGAGCCTACGGGTAACCTTGATTCCAAGAATGGAGCCGAGGTAATGCATCTGCTTACCGAGCTGAACCACGAGGGCACCACCATCGTCATGGTGACGCATAATGAGCATGATGCCAAGATAGCCCATCGCACCATCCGCCTGTTTGATGGACAGATTGTGGAGGCAGAGGGCAATCAGCTTTAACGTAAAAAGATGAGCAGAGACAGCTAGATTCTTATTGATTCCAATTTGTCAAAGGTAACACCATGATGCTTGTAGCGAATTCTCGAAAAAGATTTTTTGTCTGTCTATAGTAGCTCTATATAACATGCGATAATAGTAAATGCCATGCGCCAATCGGTTAAAAAGCCTTTTAAATGGTTTGCAACAACTTTTAACACTTAAAATGTTGTATAATTCAGAAAAAAATCTTAATTTTGCATCAATATATAGTTACTCTTAAAACCGTTGTTCTATTGTTTTCTAGCGATTACAAAGATACAACTTTTAGTGAGAAACTGTTTCTCCCATTATTTTTGGGTGGAAAACTTTAGTAAGTGATTATTTATTCATAAATTAATGTATAAGAACTATGAGGCTTAGAAAGATTTTAATGGTAGCAAGTGTGACTTTTGCTTGCGTTGCCCAAGCCCAGGATTTAACGATCCATGTTAATAAGAAAGGTAAAGTCGGGTTCGTTGATAAAAATGGAGCCGAAGTGATTAAATGTGCTTATGAGAGTGCCTATCCATTTTCAGGTGGATATGCGATTGTAACTAAATCAGGAAAGTCCGGTATAATAGATGAAAGGGGTAAGGTCGTCTTACCGCTGAAGTATACATCTATTATGCCTTGGAATCAGTCCCTTTATTTGATAAAGACAGGCAAGATACAGGGATTGGCAAGCCATGATGGAAAAGTGGTTCTTCCAACGAAGTATTCTTTTATTTCTAAGCCAAATTGTTATGGCAAGGCTTTAGTTGCGGTTGGGGGAAAGCAGTCTTCTTCTTCCGATAATAAGCAGTATATGCTCAATGCAAAATTGGGTATCATTGATGATAATGGTAGAGTACTGGTTACTCCAAAATATAAGGGAATTCATGAGTTTTCTTACAATACCAAGGGCGTATTTCCTTATAACGAAGGATTGCGTTTGTCGGCAGCAATTCATTCTTTGAAAGACACTTTGAAAACAGATTGTAAGTATATCGGTTTTAATAATGATCCTTTTGGCATCACAGGATGTGGTCTTATAGATGAAAATGGCAAGGAAATCCTTAAGATGGGAGTGTATGACCAATTGATGCTACCACAAAGTGGTATGGTCAGATATTATGATATCAAGAAGAAGCAAACAATTTGTGGCTATCACAATCTTGATACAGGTAAGGGCTTCGTTGCAGCTAAGTTTAAATTGAGTATAGCTGATATAAAGTTCTGGACTCATGGAGATTTTGATGGCGATATTGCACCTGTTAATGGTGAGACTTGGAGCTTTGTCGATAAGACAGGTAAGATATTGCGCAAGGATTACAAACAGTTGAAACATAGCCAGAATGGTGAGTGGGCGGCACAGAATGTCTCTGGAAAATGGGATGTGTTTGATAGCTACAACCAAGACATAGTTTCGTTGTCTAACTATGAGGATATCAATTTCCCTACAGAAAAAGGTGATTTAGAGGTTTATTCTGTCAAAAAGGGAACTCGATATGGAGCAATTACTAAGGCTGGCAAAGAGGTAATTCCTTTTCAATATGATTTTGTAGCTTCAAATACTTATGATGTCTTAGATGTAAGCGGCTCCGCGTTTATACCTTGCATAATTCAAAAAAAAGCAGTAACAGCTGATTAAACTAATGCTGTTACTGCTTTTTCCATCGGTCAGGAAGTAAGTCTCTATA
>QSCI01000084.1:0-13615 GCA_003463005.1 Segatella copri
AGTCGATATGATTGAAGAGATTGGCAGCCATGAAAGAGTGATAGCTCTCAGGATGAGATTCCGGCAAACCTACATATTCATCCATATTGAAGGTGATGACATGCTTGAACGAAACCTTGCCTTCTTTTACCGCCTTTACCAGATTGACATACATGCCCTGAGGTGAAGAACCGGTTGGCAAACCCAGAACAAAAGGACGTTCAGCAGTTGGTTGAAATCTGTTAATTGTTTCAACTACATGATCAGCTGCCCACTTTGACAGCTTCTCATAATCTTTTTCGATAATAACACGCATAGATAAATCTTTTTTAGTAAAATAAATGTTTTAAAGAACAGATGGAAAGTGTCGGTATTTAGATATTCCATCCTATAGCCGATGCTCCTAGAATGGCGGCAGTAGCCCCTTCTAGGCCACTAGTCAAAAATTTGGCTTTATTCTTATACAAGCTCAAGACATTCTTGTCGTAAGCTTCTTTCATCGGTTTCATGAGTAATTCGCCCGCCTGTGCCAATCCTCCAAAGAAGATGAAAGCCTCCGGACTCAGGAAGGTAGCTATTTCTGCACAGGCCTTGCCGATTCTTCTTCCGGTCTGCCTGAACACTTCCTGTGCCAGTGTATCTCCTGCCATGGCTGCCTTATAAACTGCATAAGATGTTATTTCTTCTTCAGGGATGTTTCTCAGTTCTGTTGCCCCGGTTGATGCTTCGAGCATGGCGAGGGTAGTACGGACCACACCTGTAGCCGAGCAGTAGGTTTCCAGACAGCCCTTTCTGCCACAGCCACATGGTCTACCATCAGTCTCCACAATCATGTGTCCCAACTCACCGGCAAATCCGTCGCAACCATAAATCAGTTGCCCGTTAGCCACGATACCAGAACCTACGCCAGTTCCTAAAGTAAGTTCTACGAAGTTTTTCATGCCAACCGCAGCACCATATTTCATTTCTCCCATAGCTGCCGCATTTGCATCATTGGTAATAGCAACCGGAATGCCCAGTTTCTCTGCAAACATGTCAGCCAGCGGTACAATACCCTTAGCCCATACCAGATTTGCTGCGTTTTCAATGGTTCCCTTGTAATAGTTACCACAAGGCGCGCCAATGCCCATGGCACGAATTTTCTCCATGCCACCTACCTGTTCTACTATCTGCATCACAGCTTTTACCGATTCCTCTACGTATTGGTCCACGCATTGGAATGCCTGAGTCTTGATTGAGGTTGTAGCTATTATTTCTCCGTCCCCATCAACGATGCCGAAAACGGAATTGGTTCCACCCAAATCCAAGCCAATCACTAAAGATTTTATATTGTATTCCATACTTGAGTCCACTTAAAAAGTGGGTTCGATTTAAATAAAACAATAGCCTTGGTCAGTTTTATTCTGCCCTTGGCGTTAACTAACTTTGGCGAACAGGTTATGTTCATTAGTTGGTCAAACAACTTTAGAACGCAACCTTTGTCAGAGCAACACTATCCTTCATCTCACTCTTGTCGAATGACTTCAAGTTTATTACAAGTAACAGGACGCTTGTTATAGTCCTTGATAAAATGAAATTTCCAAGTGCCTTCAATCGAAAGGTAGTTGGCTGAACTTTTCTTCTCAAAAATCTGAGCCTTATCCAAATTCTCAAAAGCAAAGAACGCAGCACGGCGAGGAGCACAATTCTGCTGATTGACATCTACATTAAGCCATCTGCTGGCATCTTGTGCCCTTACCTCGCCATGACCATGAAAAGCCATGATGCCCAGTAGGGCCAGAAACATGAAATTTCTTTTGTTCATATTCAAGAATAGTTATGATTTAAACACAGTTTTTTCCTATTAATGGACAGTTGACTATTTACAACATTCATTCTTTTTATTTCGTGATCAAATCAACTCTGACAATCCCTGCAGACCGAAGTCCAGGTTTTAATTCACCTCCTACATAATATAAAGAATTGCCATGTAAGGCTACTTGTGCACCAGCCCGCGCTAACAAATGACTTTCTGCTATAGGAGAATTCCACTGTTCTGTTTTCAAGTCATAAACCAAAAGGCAATCGTTAAAACGATACCACGAGATATCTTTCTTAAGATAATTCTCCTTTGCTACAAGAGAATATTTTCCACTAATGGCATCCAAGAAGATTTCTTGATTGACCCCACCAGCACAGATCACTTTGGAAGTATTTGGAGAAGAATTCACAATCATAGCCGTAGCACCAGTCAAGGTTAGTTCCTTACCCTGCAAGTTTTTAGGTGATGTCAGCGATGTCCATCTTTTTGCAAAGAGATCATAACTCAAACCAGATGTGAACACAACGCTAGAATCACTATTTTCATAAAAACCTCCCCAAACATAGATAGTACCATTGTTGGCAGCACATACGGGCTGTACTCTAGGATAACCTGGCATTTGTTTTTCATATATCCACTTATTATTCTTTACCATATCCAGTCTGAGTAAGGAACTTGACGGATGTCCATCCTGATTACCACCAACGACAAAGAGTTGATTTCCCATGACTGTCACACCACTATTGTCCACTGTACATGGTAAAACTGGCAAAAAATGCATTATTGGTTTATCTGCTTTCTTATCCAGTTGGATACTTAATACGGTTCGCAAACTGTGTTCAGAATTGCACCCACCAATAAATATCAGACTGTCGTCCAAAGTTACTACTCCACCATAGGCTGCTGGTTCAGGTAAATTACCAATCATTTTCCAATTAAGAGAATCTACATTTTCCGCTATCTTTGCGGCATAGATACCTGAATAGTACTTTTTCTTACCAGGCTCCGGAAAATTACAGCCGCCTGCGACAATGAGGTAATCGCCAATGAAGCCAGCGTAGCAGGCCGAGACTCCTAGGTCATACCCGGCCTCCCCTGAGGGGAAGCCAGATATGAGTTTTATATTTGAGAATTGTGTTTCAATATTTGATTTCATCATACTACAACTATTTATAATTACCGCTATAGATAAAACTAAAAACGACGTAATACACTTCATTTTAAGATGAAATTAACTATATGTGCCACCTAATTTAATTATTATATCCCTCTGTCTGTTTCAAAAGACTATTCTCACCCAAAGAATTTTGATCAATAGGCCACAACAATCGTTTGGCGTTGGCTGAAGTATACTTAGTACAATATTCAGCACCCATCAAGCGAAGGTCATACCAACGTTTTCCCTCGAGTAAGAACTCACGGCAACGTTCTTTCAAGACAGCCTCAATAGGATTGGCATCACTACCCACAAACGGGTTGTTTGCATAAAAAGAGTTATCGGTATCATTTGGATAAGCCAGCTGATCTTTATGTTCTGCAAAATATTCCTTGCCGTATGCTCTTTCACGAACTGCATTGATTTCGGCTGAAGGATCTTCGTTTAACAGAATCTTTGTCTCTGCCAATAACAAAAGTGCATCTGCGTACCGATAGATAGGATAGTCTTCAAGAAAACTACGATAAGAATTGCCTGGAAGAGATACGCCTATGAATTTATACTGAACCACTCCCACATACTGCAAACTACCATCAGCATTTTTTGTATAACAATCCTTCAAGCTATACTGTCGGCGGGTATCTCCTTCACGGAACAAGTCCTTATATAGCTTAGTGTTGAGTGGAATATATACTGCACCACTCATGTCACTCATCTCACTCTTGCTCATTTGGGTACCATCAGAAAGATAATAGTTTTCCATCATCATCTGATTCATCACAAGATTGTAACGCAAAGCATCATTAAACATATTATACTCATCTCGTCCATTATGAATAGCAAAGATGATTTCTTTATTCTCTTTATTATCAAAAGCGAATACCTGACGATAATTGTTCTCCAAGGCTACATCTGCCGTTTTTAAGCTTTCTAAAGCAGTCTTGGCTATTGTATAATCACTATTACCACCATTCATCTGCTTACCGCTCCACAGATATACCTCACCCTTCAGTACCTCTGTAGCTGGATGAGACCAGTAGACTCTGCCATTGGTAAAACTCATGTCTGCACCATACGCATCCTCAGAAGCCTTGATGTCCTTTTTGATTTGTTCCATCACCTCCTGTGCAGAAGCCTCTGCCTTACCCATATTGCCGATGTCTACCTTGTTTCCTGTTGTGTAATCGAGCCAAAGCACCGCTTTACCATAGGTTCTGAGCAGATGGAAATATAGATAAGCTCGCATACCATATGCCGCACCAAGATATGTTTTTCTCTGCGCCTCGTTCAACACATCTGTATTTTCTGTGTGCGAAATCATAAGGTTTATCTGGTTGATGATGGTATAAACCCCACCGAAATCAGTAACTTCTGGGGTTGTGGCATTGAGCGTATTATTGAATAAGTTATTGTAATGTACAGCCTCACCTGAGAATGGTGTACCGGCATAGAGGTTTGTACGCAATTCTCCCCATTCATAGAATTGGAAACTTTTTTCCCTGAACAAGCCTTGCAAACCTACATTGAAGGCTGCAAATTGAGCCTGATCCTTCCAGTACTTGCTATCGCTGATGCTACTTACTGGCTCCAAGTCCATGCAGCTTGTCAAAGACAAGGCTGCAAGGGCTGTAATAAATATATTTTTAATCTTCATGTTAAAGACGGTTTAGAATGTTACATTAAGTCCGAAAAGAAGGGTGAGAGGAGTTGGATAACGCCCCACGTCTACACCTTTATAATAGCTATCGAGTTTTGGCTCAGGAGAAGCTCCGTCATATCCAGTGATATAGAAGAGATTCTGTCCTGTGATATAAGCTGAAGCTTTGCTGATGCCGATATGAGTAAGCCACTTAGTTGGAATGTTCCAGTTAAGGGTTATCTCTCGCAGTGCAAGGTAATCTCCCTTTTCATACATTCTTGAACTATGGCCATCAATATCAGTGCCATCACTCTCACGACTCAGATTTTTCTTGTTCAACTGATCTGCGTATGAATAGGCAGGATAGTCTGAGTTTGGATTATCTTCGCTCCACATATCCTTTACTAAAGTAATGTTGTTAAACTGTCCCTGATACTGACCCATAGAACGAGCTTTCAGATGATTATAGATCGTATGTCCAAGAGCATAATCGAAACGTGCATAGAGTGATACGTTCTTATAGGCAAGCGTGGTAGAGAATCCACCTGTAACATTTGGGAAAATATTACCCAATATACTCTTGTCCAAAGAGTTGATTGTACCATCCTGGTTTACATCCTCCCAGCATACATCTCCTGGTTCGATAGGTTTCCATCCTGCACTTGTTGCATATGTCTTACCTGTGGCTGGATTGATTTCATTAGCAAGACCAGGACCATACAATTTTGCAACCTCATCGATACGCATGTTGGCATGAGCTTTTACATCCTCCCAATTCTTGAAAATGTGTTGCTGCTTATAACCAACGATGTCACCCAACTTACCACCTTCTGCGTAACCTCCTATCCATTTGGTTATCTGCTTGCCATTAGCATCTTTCTTTGTACCATCTGCCACTTCATAGCCATCAAGTTGATTGTTTGGCTTATCACTGTTAGGCAACTGCAAAATCTTATTGGCTACAGAAGTTAAATTGGCACTGATATCCCACTTGAATCCCTTAGGATTATTGAGAATATTAGCTCTTATTTCCATCTCAAATCCAGTATTGCGCAACTTACCGAGATTAGTCTTCATCGACATAAAACCAGTATATGCAGGCAAGTTGAGGTTGGTCAACAAATCATCTGTGGTGCGGTTATAATAGTCGAGAATAAAAGCCAAGCGATTGTTCAAGAACCCCAAGTCAAGGCCGATTTCCAGAGAACGACTCTGCTCCCATCTCAAGCCTGTATTCAGCAATGTAGAGTTGTAATACGCAGTCTGCCCATTATAGGTTTTATCTTCTATCTGCTTATATACACCATAGATGGCAAAATCATCAATGCCATTCACGTTACCATTCACACCATAACTGATACGAGGTTTGATATTGGTGATGATATTGGAAATCTTAGAGTTTTTCCACCATTCCTCCTGAGTTACATTCCAACCTGCACTTACGCCAGGGAAGAAACCCCATCGATTATCCTTCAACTTTGAGATACCGTCATAACGTGCAGTAAAAGACAGCAGGTATTTCTGTTGATAATCATAATTGATGCGACCGAACAAGGACTCAATACGATAACGAGACTTGTAACTGTAAGTTTTACTTCTTGTGGCACCTGCGTTCAATGTAGGAATATCATCTGTAGGCGAATTCTGAGTCTCTGCAGAGAAATCAAAAGTATTGTGATCGAAATACTCACCACCAATCATGGCATCCACATTATGATTTTCAGCAAAAGTATCTTTATAATTGAGTGTAGTATTTATCTGCACATTCGAAAATCTAGAAATTTCTGCCACTGCAGTTCTCACGTTGTTAGGGACGTTTGAAGTTTGCGGCTGAAAACTCTTATCAAACTTTTCATTTTGATAGTCATAATGATAGAGTGACGCATTCGCACTCCAAGTGAGTTTCTTAGGAATAATATCCAAATCCCAACCCAAGTTATAAGTTGATTTGCGTGTACAGTTCTCACGTGTCAAACGAGGACGATAGTAATCTGGATTACCATCACTGGTACTCCAACCTGGTGCAGGAGATCCATCCTCCAAATATGGATTCCAAGTAGGGCGCTGTGAGCGTGTGCGATAGAAAAACTCATATTCTCCAATCCAAAGTTCTGGTTTCTTTGCCCAACTATAAGTGGCACCTGCCTTCACATTCAAAATAGGCAACACTTTATAACTGGCATTCACACTACCATTGAAACGCTGGTAACCTGTTCCACGAACCATACCATCCTCATCATAATAGCCTAAAGATGTGAAGAAAGTTCCTCTATCTGAACCACCAGCCACACTAACATAATGGTCTTGAGTGAGGGATACATCACGGAAGGAAGCATCGTCAAGTTCACCATTGTAATCTTTATAGATGAGGTCTTTGCCTGTCACAGGATCTTTCATCTGTAGCCACCCCTTTGACAGCAAATTTTTGTTGGTGTCATCAAGAAACTTGACATCACAAAGATTAGAATTGGTACCATAACCTGTTTGGCTTTCCAATTTGTTGGCACCAGAAACATTAGCATACCGCTGATACCCCAAGCGATTATAGTAGATGTAATCATGAGCATCTAACATGTCATAGCCCAAACGAGCAAAGTTCATACCGAGCTTGCCCTTGTAGTTAACTGTAGCCTTACCTGACTTGCCACCTTTTGTCTGCACGAGAATTACACCACCATTGGCACGTGCACCATAAATAGCAGTAGATGCGGCATCCTTTAACACCTGAATTGATTCGATATCAGCAGGATTGATATCTCCCAAACTTTCACGAATGATGCCGTCAACAACAATCAGGGCACCATCTGATCCACCATTGATGCTGGCACCACCACGAAGGGTAATGGTCGGCTCAGAACCTGGCTGACCTGTAGTCTGAGTGACACGAAGACCTGTCACACTTCCTTGCAAGGCAGAACCTGCATTACTTACTGCAGCCGTCTCTAAAACACGATTGTCCATCTTGGCGATAGCCGTGGTCAAAGTACCGCGTTTCTGCTGACCACCATAACCAGTAACAACCACTTCAGCCAAGGTTTGCTTGCTTTCATTAAGTTTTACTTGAAGAGGTTGACCGTCATACTTGATTTCCTGGGAATCATAACCAATGTAGGATATGACAATGATGTCGCCATTCTTCACTCCAGACAAGGAGAATTTTCCATCCAAGTCGGTTACAGTTCCGTTACTTGTACCCTTGATAATAACGGAGGCACCAATAACGGTCTCTCCAAGGTCATCAACAACCACACCAGTACAGGTAGAGGTCTGCTGCGTGGCATTCACAGCCAAGCTGTTAGTACCTGCGAATGCTGGCGAAGCGCCCATACATCCCAAAGATACAGCCATGACTAATTGTTTCAAATCTGAGTTCATGTTTGTAAGTTGATAATTAGTTAATATTATTATTGGTATCTATTGTTCGTTATTTGGCCAACGTTCAATTTCATAAATCGAATGTCGTAATAGTCATCAGGTTGGGTTTTAGGATCTTTTCTGAAAGCATTCTCCTCCAGGAGGAAGAAGATGCTGCCATCCTTGCCCTGAACCATGGTAGAATAGGCAGAAGTGGTATTGCTCAGCTGATAGCAGCCTTCCCAGTTCTTGGCAATCGCCTCTGGAGTAGCGTAATCAGCAGGAGTCTCCAATGCCTTGTAGTAGATACCTACGTTGTTACGGCCTGGACCTACCGGAACACTCTGAAGCAACAGTTTCACCTTCTTGCCATTCTTCTTGGCATCCACTATAAGAACCTCGCCATTGCAAGAGTTCTTGTGAGCTGCAACACCCATATTCTTGGCATCAGAAGCTATTACCTTGCCCCAAGAGCCTGTGGCAGTCTTCTTATCCTCATAAGTATAGATGTTGATGTGGCGTCCGCCCATCGCACGACTGCTGAGCAATACGTTGCCGTTTGGCAATTCTTCGATCTTAGCCTCATCTCCGTGAGGAGCAGCCTCAGCTACATTCTTGCCCAATACCTTCCAGTTCTGACCGAAGTCATCGCTATAGAGAATGCGGTTACCGCTGCGGGTACACAACACGGTATAGACACGATAGTACTTGCCTACCTTGATCTGCTTGCTCTGACAGATTCTACCGCTGGTAAAGAAGGCTGATTCCACTTCTGGGATGAGGTTGTAAATCTGCTTGGTCACTTCCTCGCCATACCATGTCTTACCCTCGTCGTCGCTATAGTATCTACCCATCATCAGGAGATTGCCACGCTTTGACTCCCAGTAGCCGATACCACCCGATGCACACATCAGGAGGATTCTGCCGCTCTTCTTATCTACCACGACAGCCGCATCGCCATGGGCGCAGTCGAAACTGGTAGCAATACCGCTTCCGCCCTTAGCCACCATCTGCTCAGGAGAGCTCCAGGTAGCGCCCTTGTCCATACTGGTCTTCATCACGATGTCGAGATGACGGCCGCCACCGATATCTCTGTTGTGATAACGATGATCGGTAAATGCAATCAACTTACCCGACTTGCACTCTACGATGGCAGGAATACGATACTGTGCATCCTTGTTAGAGAAGACGGTGATGCCACCCTGAGCGTTCACAGCCTGTGTCTCAACAGCCATAGCAGGGGTTGCAGCAGCAACCTGTGCAGGCATCATCAGGGAAATACCCATGGTAGCAAGACACAATGCCTTGCTTATATTTGCTGAAAAAATCATATTTTTACTATTCAGATTTTCAATTACTTATATTTAATACAAATCAGATACGGTATCTGCCTGAGAGAACTGATAGAGGAATTCAACATATTCACGAACAACGGCTTCAGCAAACATCTTGCCCTTTTCGGCTGTAGCCAAAGCTGGATTTCCGATACCGGTATCCGTTGATACCATCGACCAGTTGCGAGGAATCCAGACCTTTCCGCTATTCAATGCAGGAATTCTGAATCCCCTGGCTGCACCTTCGCCAGCTTCTTTCAAGTTCACCAACTCAGGATGATAATGCATCATCACAGAAGTCTCCACTTCATCAGCATGATCACCTGGCTGTTCGAAGAAATCTTTTGGATTGCTCATTTTGAACCACTCACTGGAAGCAATGATGAAATCAGGAAAATCCACAGCCAGATCACGAATCATGTTCTTGAAGGTGTTTCCTCCATGACCATTCACGATGAGGAGTTTCTTGATTCCCTGATGCTGCAACGCTTCTACGATATCCTGCAGAATTGCTTTCTGAGTCTCATATCGGTAATGGATACAGAAAGCCACATCACGCTGTCCGGGATTCTGGGCACCCATAGCCACAGGAGGAAGTACCATACAATTCACGCCTTTGTCGGCAGCAAGCTGTACGGCAGCATCCACTGCGATGCTATGTGATAAGATACAATCAGTAAGATATGGCAGATGCAGGTTATGAGGCTCTGTTGCTCCCCATGGCAGGATCGCCATCTGATACTGATTGTTTCTTACGGTGCCCAGATTCGATATACACAAATCTAAGTTCTTGTTCATATTTTTATTCTTTGTTCAAAATCTCCTGGCACAAAGAGTATGCCTTGATCATCATTCTCGGAATGTGGAAAGGTCCCTTAAAGAGATTACCCTTTGCAGGCTGTGCCACGGTTCCGTCTCTGTGAAGATAACCATACCACTCGCCGAACTCGGCATCTGGGAAGTGGGCGTAGGTCCACTCGCTGATGCGCTGATGCTTGTATATATACTCATCATCACCTGTTGCCAGGTAAGCGTAGAGCGAAGCGATGATGGTTTCGGTCTGTGGCCACCAGAACTTCATATCCTGAGAATAATCCTGCGAAGGAAGATTCCTGCAGTCTCTGAAGTTGATGATGCCGCCATACTGCTTGTCCCATCCCCAGTCCCAAGACCAGTCGAAGATCTGCAGCGCCATATCGGTTATCTCCTTGTCCCAGCCTCTCTGCTTTGCCTCTTCCATGATGAACCATGAAGTCTCGATGCAATGACCTGGGTTGATGGTGCGGCCCATACAGGTATCCACAAATTCACCATTCATGCCCACCGTCTCCAGCAGACACTTGAACTCTGGGTGGATGAAGTACTTCTTCAGCTTGGCGATTGACTCATCAATCTGCTCGGTGAGCTTAGGGTCGTTGATAACCTTGCGGATGCATGAACCCACGTTGATGAGGATCATGATGATGCTGTGGCTCTGCAACTGCACTGATTCCTCGAACTTAGGAGCCAGGATGCCTGGAGTAGTGAGGAAACGCTGTGTATCCTTGAAGATCTGGAGGGCACGTTCTGCATATTTCTGCTCGCCGGTAGCCAAAGCATACTCTGACATCGCAATGGCTGCGAAAGTCTCAGAGAATACATAGCGACGCATGCGCAATGGCTTGCCTTCGGCTGTGACTGAGAAGTACATTCTTCCATTCTCGTCGAAACAATGCTTCTCGATGAAGTCGATGGTGCTCTTCGCAGCCTCCAGCCACATCGGGTTCTTCTCTACATTATTATATGCATAGGCGCATATAAAGGCGAATCGACCCTGAAACCACACAGACTTGGTGGTATCGATAAGACTTCCATCTCTGTCAAGACAAGTGTAAACACCACCGTTTACCTTATCCCATCCATGCTCCATCCAGAATGGCATGATGTTCTCTGTCAGATCAGTCTTATAGGATTCAGCCCACTGTTTAATATATTCTTTTATATTCATTCTTACTGGTTCTAGTGGATTTTACTTAAAACTGATTGCAACGCTCGAAGAAGTTGATTGCCTCCAACTCTTTCTTCATTGCCTGCTCCTCCTCATCGGTCATGTTGCGGAATGGAGTACGGTTAGGACCCAAGTCGAATCCCATCAACTTCATGATGCGCTTGCCGCCCACGATGTTGCCACGGTAGTGACAGATGACGTTGATAACCTCCTGAGCGAAGTTCTGCTTCTCACGTGCAGTCTCGATGTCGCCATTCTTCCAAGCCTCGATGATGCCTACCAACTCCTTACCATTGTAGTTGGTTGTACCACCGATACCACCCTGGGCACCGCCCTGAGCCAGGCTAGGGAGAATGGTCTCATCCTGACCGTGGAGCATATCGTACTTACCATTCTTGTAAAGACGGCACTGGTTGTACTCATACAGGCTCTCGAAGGTATATTTGATACCAGCGAAGTTAGGAATGCGTCCATCTACAGCCTTCAACAGATCGAGCATTGGCAGGTAAGCGCCATTGAATGCAGGAATATGATAGTAGTAGAAAGGAAGTTCAGGAGCAGCAGAAGCAATCTCCTCGCAATACTTCACCAGTTCCTCGATGCGGCCGATATGTGGGAATGGAGGAGCCATTGAACCGATACCCCAAACACCCAACTTCTGTGCGTGCTCAGCCAGACGACGGCTCTCACGGAGGCAGCAGCTGCCTACATGAACGATAATCTTAAAGTCCTTTGGAGCTACGGCTACCCATCTCTCAGCAAGGAGCATTCTCTCCTCGGTGGTCAACATATAGCCCTCGCCTGATGAACCATTGATAAACACACCCTTCAGACCGTTCTTCTGAAGCATCTTGCATAAGCCTCGATTGGTTCCAAGTTCACATCACCGTTAGCATAAAAAGGAGTAAACGGTGCATCGATAAGTCCAATGATCTTTTCCATAATTATATATATATAAGTTAGTTAAATTTTCTTTGTTACTATTTATTATTCTAAGTTATCAGTCTTTGGCTTCAAGCAAGCCAGCTGAAGTGTCAGCGCTGCGATAACCACCACGCCCAATACGGCAAAGGCCAAGCCCAGATTACCGCCATCAGAGAACTTACCCATTACCTGGGTAACCATAGCTCCGGCAAATACGCCCACCATATTCATGATGCCATAGGCTGTTGCTCTATATTTTGCCGAGATAATCTGGCAGAGGATTGGCATATTGTTGGCATCAAACATACCGTAACCGATACCGAAGAGCAAGCCAGCTCCCACTACCGCTACCACACTGTGGCCGAAGCCCAGGAGGAAGAGAGCAGGAATCGTCATTCCCAGACCGATGGCACTGGTATAAACGCGGCCACGGATGTTCTTGTGAACCCATTTATCGGAAAGTACACCGCCAAAGAGCACACCAAACAATGAGGAAACCGCGATGGTGATAGTTGACATCGGACCAGCCTCTGACATAGGTACATTCAAGTTCTCTGCAAACAAAGTCGGAAGCCAGTTCTTGGTTGCCCAACCAGGGAGAGAAGGAACTGCGAAATAGAAGAGGATAACCCAAAATGTCCAAGTAGAAAATACAGCAGATAAGCCTTGTAATAATCCGCCCTTTGTGGACTTTCCCTGCTGAACTTCAGTCGTATTTACTGTATCCTTGTTTTTATCGTGCAACAACAGAAGCAATACGACAGAATAAGCAATTCCGAGAATGCCAAACCAGTGGAATGTGGTGTGCCAGGAGAAGGCTGCCGCTACGGTAGCACCAAATCCTCCGATAGCCTGACCGACATACAAACCGGTCATGTGAACACCGATAGCCAGAGATCTTGACTTTCCTTCATGCCAGTCGGCAATAAGGGATAAGGCAGAAGGGATGTAAAGAGCCTCACTAATACCCATCATCGCTCTCAACATGTAAAGTTGATGGAAACTAGAAGCATATCCCATCAGGTAGGTCACCAGAGACCATACGAAGAGACTGCCTACTACTAATTTCTTTCGACTGACTCTATCAGCTACGATTCCGGCAAATGGACTCACAATACCATAGATCCAAAGGAAGACTGCCATCAAAGCGCCAAAGACTTCAGCCTGCTGCAGTTCCACGATATCAAGCTTCATTGCAGCCTGCATGGTGGATAGCATCTGACGATCCATATAGTTGAGAAGAGCTACAACCCAAAGGAGTGCTACAACTAACCAAGGATAAAACTTTCTACTCTTCATTTTATCATTATTAGATTGTTTATTAATTTCGGTGCAAATATATAATTAATTTTATTAATCTCCAAATTATTATGAAACTTTTTCATTAAAACGATTAAATAATTTAGTTTAATTTATTTATAATCCGTATTTTGCCTATTAT
>QSCI01000085.1:0-13587 GCA_003463005.1 Segatella copri
GAATCATCGGGAAAATCAGCGCATTTACAGTCTTGCAATATATTAATTATGTAAACAACAGACCGATTGGCAGGGTTAAGTATGCGCTAAATTAATTCCGCCAACGGGTTATATCAGTATATTTCAGTGTTCACACTCTGCCACTTTTCAATAACGCGCATCGCCAATTATACTTCTCATTATCAACAACTTACAAAAAGTCCCATTTTTACACCCATCCACTTTTCACTTATCACCCACCATTTTTTCATTATTTATTTAGTAATTTTGCAGATGAATGAGCAAATACGCCTAAACGCACAAAAAAACGTGAGAGGCGGTGTGCAAAACAAACAACTGCAAGAAATAAACAAACCATAATAAATATTACTTATGAAACAGTTCATTTTATCATGTGTCCTGTCGGTTGCAGCCATCGCTCCGTCTCAGGCACAGCAGACTACCAGACGATTGCCAGTCTATCTCGACCAGACCAAACCGGTAGAGCAGCGCATCGATGATGCCATCTCCCGCATGACGCTGGCAGAGAAGATACGCATCATCCATGCTCAGAGCAAGTTTTCATCAGCCGGTGTACCACGCTTGGGATTTCCTGACTTCTGGACGGATGACGGACCTCACGGAGTGCGTCCTGACGTATTGTGGGATGAGTGGGAACAGGCTGGTCAGACCAACGACTCCTGTGTAGCCTTCCCTGCCCTCACCTGTCTTGCCGCATCATGGAATCCGCAGATGAGCCGCATCTATGGCGAAGCATTGGGCGAAGAAGCCCTGTATCGCGGTAAGGACATGATTCTGGGCCCTGGCGTCAACATCTACCGCACGCCTCTCAACGGCCGCAACTTCGAGTATATGGGCGAAGATCCGTTCCTGGCAAGCATCATGGTAGTGCCGTATATCCAGGGATTGCAGTCTAAGGGCGTATCAGCTGCGTAAAGCACTATTGCCTGAACAACGATGAGGAATACCGCCATCAGGTCAACGTAATCGTCAGCGACCGTGCTCTCCACGAAATCTATCTCCCTGCCTTCAAGGCGGCTGTTGAGAAGGGTAAGACATGGGGTATCATGGGAGCCTACAATCTATATAAGAATGAGCACAACTGCCACAACCAGTGGACCCTGAACAAGATTCTGAAGGGCGACTGGAAGTATGATGGTGTCGTGGTAAGCGACTGGGGCGGTGCTCACGACCTGGAGCAGTCTGCAAAGAACGGGCTGGATATGGAGTTCGGTACCTGGACAGACGGTCTTACGATGGGCGCTACCAATGCCTACGACAACTATTATCTCTCCATGCCTTACATGAAGGCCATAAAGGAAGGCAAGTTCACCCAGAAGGAGCTGGACGATAAGGTGCGCCGCGTATTGCGCCTCTTCTATCGCACCACGATGAATCCGAACCGCCCTCATGGTTTCCTCTGCTCAGAGAGCCATTATGCAGCAGCCAGACAGATTGCTGAGGAAGGCATCGTATTGCTCCAGAACAGGAACAATGTGCTTCCTATCAACACCCAGAAGGCTAAGCGCGTACTGGTAGTAGGCGAGAATGCCATCAAGATGATGACCGTAGGCGGAGGCTCTTCTTCGCTCAAGGTACAGCGCGAGATTTCGCCTCTCGAAGGTCTGAAGACACGCCTGGGCAAGGACGGCATCGAGGTAGATTATGCCCGCGGATATGTGGGCGATGTAACGGGCAACTACAATGGCGTTACAACCGGCCAGAACCTGGAAGACAAGCGCAGCGAGGCTGAACTGATAGCCGAAGCCGTAGAGAAAGCCAAGACTGCCGATTATGTCATCATGTTTGGCGGTCTGAACAAGAGCGATTTCCAGGACTGTGAGGGTCACGACCGCAAGCATTATGAGTTGCCATACCATCAGGATAAGCTGATCGAGGCTTTGGCTAAGGCAAACAGAAACTTCGTTTATGTCAACATCTCGGGCAATGCGGTAGCTATGCCTTGGAAGGCTAAGGTTGCCGGCATCGTACAGGGCTGGTTCATCGGTTCGGAGAGCGGCGAAGCCTTGCAAGCATCCTTACAGGCGATGCAAACCCTAGCGGAAAGTTGCCGTTTACATGGGTCAACTCGCTGAAGGAAACAGGTGCTCATGCACTCAATACCTATCCGGGAACCTGGCGTCAGGAAGGTGGAGCCAGCACGAAGGGCAACATCATTGATGAGGAATATAAGGAAGGCATCTATGTAGGTTACCGCTGGACCGATAAGGAGCGCATCAAGCCTACCTTTGCATTCGGTCACGGCTTGAGCTACACCCAGTTTGCCATCTCTAATCTCCGCAGCGACAAGGTGCAGATGAAGCAGGACGGCACAATCACCTTTACCGTAAACGTAAAGAATACCGGAAAGCGTGCCGGAGCCGAGACGGTTCAGCTCTATATCCACGACGTCAAGGCATCGGTAGACCGCCCTCAGAAGGAGCTGAAGGGATTCCAGAAGGTTTATCTCCAGCCAGGTGAGAGCAAGGATATCAGCATCACCATCAGCAAAGAGGCCCTCAGTTTCTACGATGAGGCATCTTCATCCTGGAAGGCTGAAGCCGGAAAGTTTGAGGCTCTTGTTGGTAATGCAGCCGATAACCTGAAGCTCAAGAAAGCTTTCGAGCTCTTTTAAAAGAATGATTCGATTCTGAGAAATTGAACGGAGGGAAGAAATAAATATAACGCATAAAAGTTGTTACGGTGAAACGCCGTAACAAACTTTTATTGTTTTCCCCTGCTTTTCATCCATTGACAAGATTGCGTAGAAACGGGGATTTTCAAAAATACCAATATCTTGATTATCAGACGATTAACCCACTTGACGTTGTAAAACACAACGTATGGGTACCTGAAGCATTTACTCCTAAGCTTTCACAAGTTTGCGCCATACGCCCAGAAAGGCTTATTTCATGCCAATCTGCTTCACACGCTGTTCGAACTCTTCCCTGTCACAGATGGCACTATTCTTGATTTTGGCGCGATAATTATAGATAGTGTTCACAGAATAGTGAAGGAACTCGGCAATCTTAGAACTGTCCTCGATGCCCAGACGGATAAGGGCAAAGATACGGAGGGTGGTAGAAAGACGGCTGTCATCTTCGAGCACGATACGCTCTTCAGGCTTCAAGAGGGCATTGAACTCCTCAACAAAGTCAGGGAAGAGCTTCAGGAAGGCGGAATCGAAATACTCATACAGCTCGCCCATGTAGGCCTCGCCAGCCTGCATCTGCTCCAGCAGCTTGTTGAGTTCTCTTGCCTTCACCAGTTTCACTACTCGCTTGCGCATGGTCTCTATCTTGTCGACATAGATGGCACAAAGGCGCAGGAATCGACCAATATATACTTCCTTCATCTTGTTACTCTCGTTGAGCGACCGGTTCATCTCGTTAAGTGACTGGTTCATCTCGTTAAGACGCTCATTTGCCAACTGCAAGGCATGGTTGGTTTCCTTCAGCTTATGATGGGCCGCAGCAATGCGCTTGCGCTGCTTGTTGACATAGTAGAGCAAGAGCATAACCACAAAGAGAAGCAAGGCTGAACACGCTACCATGAGCCGCAGATGCTGGTTGCTCGAAGAAAGTTCTTTCTGATAGCCCTCCTCAATCTGCGTGAGCACAGGCATGATCTGGCGGCTGCGGATAGGCGTATTGAAAATGGTAGCCGACTTCCAGGCAAACTTGATATACTCATGAGAGCGCTTCTGCTCGTCCGGTTCGGCATTGAGCAGATTAGCGAGTTCCCAGAGCGACCCCTGGTCCATCACAGCCAACTGGACATCGCAGATAGTAGAACGCAAAAGGCAGCTGAGAAACTGCTCTTCATCGCCAAACTGATTGTAGGTCAAGCCGCGATAAAACTGTACAATGGCATACTGATGGGTGCCCGGTTTCGTCATCGACAGCCGCTTATCGCTCAATCGCAAAGCCTCCTTCATATTGCCTGCATCGCGTGCCCTCACCTCCTGCATCTGCAGATAAAGGTCATCATCATGGCTGAATGTGCTGTCTATTGTAGCCTGATAGGCATTACGCTTGGCGGTATAATATTTCTTCAAAGAGGGAACGTTGGAATAATATGCCATCTCGCCATACAGATGCTGGCAAGCCCAGAGGTAGTTGCGCCTGCCCTCTGCATCAAGATCAGCGATATTGACAGACTTCAGCAGGTCGTATGATTCGGAATAATCGCCCGTGGTCGACTCCTGGAAAGCAAGCAGCGCCTTGGCATTTTCCACCTTCTTTTTATCGCCCATTCTGAAGGCAAGTTCCATACACTGGTTGATGTATTTCAGCGCCATGTCGTTCTTGTAGGAGCGGTATTCCTCAAAGAGCGCAAAACAGGCATCATACTTACTGCTTAGCCGCCTGGCGGTCTTCAGTTTCTGCTCCCAATCGCGAATTCGGGCTTCACGTACCTTCACATAATCAGCCGAATGGGCAATGGCGTTGTCCAGACTATGAAAAAGCTGCTCCATATTATCTGTTGTTTTTGCTGCAAGAGAAAGAGGCATCAAGACAAAGAGCAGGAAGAAGAATGCCTTTCCCCATAATTCATTTACGCGATACATCAACTTGATTCCGTTTAAGATTGATTTATTTTCATGAGGTTTCACGTGCAAAAGTAATAAAAAAATCGGAAACGACAAATCAAATACAGAAGAAATGTAGATTTCTTCGCATTTTTCGTCTATACCGCATCCACTTTTTATATATTCTCCATTTTTCTTATCCATCTCATTATCAGACACATTCCTATCTAAAAAGAAAAATTCATCCACATTTTAACATTTCTATCGCGCATCGTATCATCTTTTTTATTATCTTTGCAAAAGATAAGTACCAAAAATAACAATTAACATAATAAACAATGAGAACAGCACTTTTATCACTCACACTTCTTTTGGCTGGTTCTATGGCAGCACCTGCTATCGCCCATACCGCAGCCCCTAAGAAAAAAGTAACTGCCACAACCAAGAAAGGCAAGATTCTACCCATGAAGGAGTATATCGACCAACTGATGGCGAAGATGACGCTACAGGAGAAGATTGGTCAGCTGAACCTGATGGTAGCTGGCGACATCACCACCGGCGGCGCACTTGACACCCAGGTAGGCGGCGATATAGCCAGGGCAACATGGGCGGAGTTTTCAATATAAAAGGGCTCGATAAGATCAAGGCTCTGCAGGAAATCGCCATCAAGAACAGCCGTCTGGGCATCCCGCTGCTCGTAGGTATGGACGTGATTCATGGTTACGAAACGATGTTCCCTATCCCTCTCGCCCTCTCCTGCTCATGGGATACCGAGGCGATGAAGAAGGTAGGCGAAGTATCGGCCAAGGAAGCCAGTGCCGACGGCATCAACTGGACATTCTCTCCTATGGTAGACATTGCACTCGATGCCCGCTGGGGACGAATCAGCGAAGGAAATGGCGAGGATCCTTTCCTGAGCGGCGTGATGGGAGCAGCGATGACCCTGGGCTACCAGGCGTGGATATGCGCACAGAAGAGATTCTGAGAGCCAACCGCATCATGGCTTGTCTGAAGCATTTTGCCCTGTACGGAGGCGTTGAGAGCGGTAAGGAATATAACACGGTAGATATGAGCCGCGTGCGCATGATGAACCAGTATCTGCCGCCTTACGAGGCAGTGGTGAAGGCTGGTGTAGGCAGCGTGATGTCTTCATTCAATCTCATCGACTACATACCTGCTACAGCCAACAAATGGATGATGACCGATGTCTTGAGAAAGCAGTGGGGATTCAACGGTTTCGTTGTTACCGATTACGCTTCTATCGCCGAGATTCTGCAGCACGGAACGGCTAAAGACATCAAGGAGGCATCAGAACAGGCACTGAAGGCGGGTACCGATATGGACATGTGCTCCAACGCCTTCGTAAAGCATTTGGCTAAGAGCATAGCAGAAGGAAAGGTGAGCGAGGAGGATGTGAACATCGCCTGCCGCCGCATTCTGGAAGCGAAATATAAACTGGGCCTGTTCAGCGACCCTTACCGCTACTGCAACACCAAGCGCAGCAAGAGCGAAATTTATACCGCAGAGAACCGTCAGGCAGCCCGAGATGTAGCTGCAGAGACCTTCGTGCTCCTGAAGAACGAAGGAAATATCCTGCCACTGAAGAAGGAAGGAAAGATAGCCCTGATAGGTCCGCTTGCCGACACCCGAAACAACATAGCCGGTACATGGAGTGTGGCTCAGGCACCATCTAAATATACCACCATCAAGGAGGCAATGGAGCATGCACTTGCCGGAAAAGCCACCTTATTATATGCCCAGGGAAGCAATATCTGGCGCAATCAGGAGCTGCAGAAAAACGGCGAATCCGATAAACCGATCAACTGGGGCTACGAGGCTGAGATGAAGGCTGAAGCGCTGAAGATAGCTAAAGAGGCGGATGTGATAGTATGTGCTATGGGCGAAAGTGCCGAGATGAGCGGCGAATGCAGTAGCCGTACCAACCTGGAGATGCCGGACGTACAGCGCGAACTGCTTGCCGAACTCCTGAAGACGGGCAAGCCAGTAGTGCTCCTCAACTTTGCGGGCCGTCCTACGGTTCTTACTTGGGAGAAAGCCCATGTACCAGCCATCATGAATGTATGGTTTGGAGGCTCAGAGATGGGCGATGCACTCTGCGATGTCATCTTTGGCGACAAATCGCCATCGGGTAAGCTCACCACTTCGATGCCTAAGACTACCGGTCAGGAGCCTCTCTACTATAACCATCAGAACACCGGCCGCCCTGTAGCAGACGATAATGAGAAGTTTGCCAAGTTTGCCAGCAACTGCCTGGATGTAAGCAATGGTCCGCTCTATCCTTTCGGTTACGGCTTGAGCTATACCAACTTTTCATACAGCAACTTCCGCCTGAGCAGCCAGGAGGCCGGCATCAGCAATGAGGAGGCTACCGAATGGCAGGATGGCAAGAAGATTACAGCTAGCGTCACCGTTAAGAACAGTGGTTCCCGCGATGCCGACGAGATTGTGCAGCTCTACATCCGTGACATGGTAGCCAGCATCTCCCGCCCTGTAAAGGAACTGAAAGGTTTCCAGCGCATCCATCTGGCAGTAGGTGAAAGCAAGGAGGTAAGCTTTGATATCACCCCAGATATGCTCAAGTTCTACAACGCAGATCTGAAGCACGTGATAGAACCTGGCGACTTCCAGATTATGATAGGAACCAACAGCAAGGATGTAAAGACAATGAAACTGAGCGTGAAATAAACAAGAAAAATCGCCCTGTAAAGAGCAAAGCATAGCTTGAAAGATGCTTTACTTCTTACAGGGCGATTTCTATTGACTGAGCCCACTCCAACAGAAGGTTCAGTTATGGATTCTATCCTTCAGGATTACTTAGTCATCTCGAAACCTACACGCATACCATCGTAATTATTGGCGATAGTACCGATAGCGCTGAGCGTAGAACTGCCCTTGAGGGCACCCATGGTCTTGATGAGGTTGAGCAACTTTGTCTGGTCGAAGAGCAGGCTGATGCCGTTGGTAGTCTTCGTAGCATAGCCCGACATACTCAAGAGCAAGCCCTTCATCTGAATAGCATGAGTCTTCTCATCAAAAGTATAATTGCCCTGCCATGACTTGCCGTCAATCTTGGCTGCGAAAGTTCCATCAGTTTTGAAGGTGAAATAAGTATTTGAACCGCTGAAGCCAAACTTGCTGTAATACTCACCCAACTTCTCCTCTACCTTGTTGGCTGCAATCTCACCGCCAGCCTTTGCCAGGAGATTCTCAGAAGTAAAGGCGCATCCCGGCTTGCTGTACTTCCAGGTATGGGCACAGAGATCCTGCTTACTGAAGGTACCTGAACCGATTACATTATTCAGAATGCCATTGATAATGCTGCTACCTGCAGAGCTGCTGCTGTTAGAGTTTCCGCCCAGTACAGCACCCAAGATACCTGCAACGGTTGAGCCTGCATTGCTGGTTGCACTGGTAGAAGCGGCGGCATTGCTGGTTGTTGTTGCAGCAGTTGTTGTTGTCGCTGCTGTTGTGTTAGATGCTGCAGAAGTTGTTTTCTTTGTAGAAGTCTTCTTGGTCGTAGTCTTCTTTGAAGTCTTCTTTGTTGTCTTCTTAGCCGTTTTCTTAACCGGCATCATTTCAGACATTGAGGCATTGAGCGCTGCCTCGTTCATAGCGCTTGCGTTGCTGCCAGCTGTGCATGCGAGCACGAGGGCAGCCAAAAGAAATACCTTTTTCATTGCTTTCTATATATTTATTTTTATCACTCTTATTTATATATACCCAATACTTCCTATTGTTCTTTCGGGTGCAAAGTTCGCAAAAAAATCGGGAATACGATAAGAAAAATCCCTATTTCGCGGTATGAATCTCCCTAAAAACTCAGCATTTCTGCTCTTTTTACGTTATTATAGACGATTGCGATGACAATTCGTTTAAAAGATAATGAAAAAATCGTTCAGGAAATACCAATTATCATTCTAAAGGGGGAAACTGTTCAAACGATTGCACTTTTTTTGACATAAATCAAAAAATAACGAATAAAACACGTATTTTCATGCATTTTGTACCTAGAAATAGGTAGAAACCCCTATCTTTGCAAGCGGTTAACAAATATCAATAGGTTATGAATGATTTAATTAAGGTAAATTCAGAAAATCAGAATCAGGCTATCGATAGATGCCAACAGATTCTCCAGGATCGCCGCGAGGCTCTTGCTTCTAAGGCAAAGAGAAGAGGTTAATACTCTTCAGAAACAAGAAGTAAAGGAGGAAAGATGATGCTCTTATACATATATAGTTAAGGACGCATCCTTTCTTTTTAAAGAGAGATTTTTCGAAACGACTCTTAAATGATGAGTTTCAAAAATTTTGGGAAAAGAAAAAAACGAAAAAAATCCCGTTGTCAGCCATCTGGCTTGTACAACGGGATTTTTTCGTTTATTATATCAAGTCCGAGATTTTACTTCTCGTTCTTCACTGCCTTCATGATGATCTCGAAGTGATTACCACTCTTCAAGATGACATTCTTCAGGAAGTCTGAAATCTCAGATGCCTTCAGATTCTTCACCATCTCCTTGTAATCGCTATGAGTATCAACACCCATACGCTCGTATGTGCTCAACGCACCAAGCCAATAACCATTGGTTTTTTCGCTAACAGCAGCCTGCTTCAGGAGAATCTCCTTTACCTTCTGAAGGTCTTCTGCATTTGGCTGGGCTACGGTCTCGTCCATACCCTTGAAGAAGTAAGGAATAGCGATATCCGACTTCTCTGGGTTCAACTGAGCCACGGCAGAAATAGAGATGGCAGCCTTGTTATCATAATCGCGAAGCAAACCATAGTTTGCACCTGCATGATAAGCAGCGCTGAGTTCCTCACGGATAGTACGCAAATACTTCATCTCCAGCAAACGGGCTGAAACATCAGCAAGAACCATATACTGCAAGGTGAATGGAGCCTTGGTATACCAAATCTCTGTTGCCTGGTTCTGTGGGTTCTCCATTGCCTTGGTAAAGACATTGCTTACCTTACCCTTAGCATAAGGAATCTGCTTGTTCTTCAGCTTGAAGCCATTGTTTGGCAGACTGGCGATATACTGCTCGATGAGTGGGAGGAGAGTCTTCTCATCATAGTTACCTACGAAATAGAAGGTGAAGTCCTTGGCATTGCCGTAGAACTGCTTACCAATCTCCAGGATACGGTCGTAGTTGATATCCTTTATATCGCTTGCCTCTGGCACACGGGCAAGTTTGCTACCCAAATAGAGGGTGCTCTGAACAGAATCCTGATATACGAGGCTTGGGTTGTTGCTCTTGTTGGCAAGAACAGTAGCCATCATACTCTTCATATTGTCGAAGCTCTTCTGGTCCTTGCTTACTGCGGTCATCTTGAGATAGATGAGCTGCATCAGGGTTTCGATGTCCTTAGGAGTAGAATTACCCTTCAAACCATGATTGAAAGGACTCAAGCTGAACGAAACACCAGCCTGCTTACCAGCCAAAGCCTTATCAAGCTCATTGCTTGAGAAATCGCCAAGACCACTAGCATCGAGCACATCTGCTGCAAATGCAGCATTCAGGAAGTCTTCCTTGCCGAAAGTAGAATAGCCCACATTGGCTGAAGCTGCGAAAGCAATCTCATTGTCCTTGAAATCAGTCTTCTTCAATACCACCTTAGCGCCATTAGAAAGAGTCAACTCCTTGAAGCCCAACTTCTTGTTCTCAACAGTCTTCTTAATCTTACCAGCCTTAGGAGCCTGAGCGATGAGAGGTTCCTGCTTAACATTATCCACATAAGCCTCGAGCTTCTCTGCACGTACCTGCTTTACGATGGCAGAGAGTTCCTGCTCTGTAGGATAAACAGCACCAGCCTGCTCGCGCATCATAACCAATGATACAAGGTTGGTATCGCTCTGGCAAACCAACTGCTTGGCATAGCTGTTGATAACCTCAAGAGGCAAGTTTGGAACTACCATCTTCCAAATCTGGCTCTCCTCTTCTACTGACGGAATAGGCTCGTTAGAAGTGAAGTTATCCACATACTGGGTGGTAAACTGCTCGTTCTTCATCTTATCCTTGTTGGCAAGCGCCTTGTCAACCTGGCTCATGAATTCATCCTTGGCACGCTGATACTCAGTAGCTGTGAAACCGAACTCATGCATACGCTGTGCCTCGCGGAGAACAGCAGCATAAGCCTCCTTAATCTTTCCTGGCTTAGCAACACCGGTAAGGGTGAAAGCATCCTTAGTGCTTGAAATCAGGTATGAACCATCACCGGCATTTGCCTGGAGATATGGACAGTCTGGCTCCAATGCCTTCTCAGCATAACGGGCAGCAATCATAGAAGAAATCACGTTATCCATGTATCCCTTCAGGAGATAGCTCATATTGCTCTTCAGAGAATCTGGCACAGCATTGTGCTTCATATAAACCTGGAAGAGATCAACCTGCTGCTCCTTATCCTTGTCGATAACATAGATGGCAGAATCATTATCAGATACTTCTACCTTCTCAACCTTAGCGGCATTCTTAGGTACCTTGATACCAGAGAAGAGTTCCTTGATCTTAGCTTCGATATGATTTACATCTACATCACCCACGATGATAATAGCCTGATTGTCTGGGCGATACCATTTGCGGTAGTAAGCACGGAGAGTTTCTGGCTTACAACCATCGATAACGCTCATCAAACCGATAGGGAAACGGTAGCCATACTTTTCGCCCTGATAGAGCTTAGGAAGTGAACGCTCTATCATGCGCTGCTGACCTACGATACGCATACGGTACTCATTGTGTACCACATCGCGCTCGTCATTGATGGCTTCCTTGGTAAGAGAGATACCGTTGCTCCAATCCTTGAGGATGAGCATGCATGAATCTACGGCTGTAGGGCGGGTAGTAGGTACATCGGTGAAGTAATATACGGTTTTCTCTACGCTGGTATAGGCATTGAGATTTCTACCATACTCCACGCCGATGCTCTGCAGGTAATCCTGGAGGGAATTACCTTTGAAGTGATCGGTACCGTTGAAGGCGAGGTGCTCGAGGAGGTGAGCCAAACCGCGCTGGTCATCATTCTCATTGATAGAACCTACTTTCTGAGCGATGTAGAAACTGGCTACATGCTCAGGATAACTGTTGTGACGAATGTAGTAAGTCAATCCATTATCAAGACGACCTATCTTCACATTCTTGTCTACCGGAATAGCTGGCATCTGCTGTGCCATCGCTGTACCTGCAGAAAGGAACAGCACAACTGCTGCAAAAATCTTTCTTAGTTTCATCTGATTTTAATTATTTATGTATTTATTGTTTTCTATATCATTCTTTCTTTATACCTTATTATATATATCATGCTACTTAACAAGTTCACCTATATATAACGGCAAAAACAGTAACATGGTTACTGTCTGCGATGCAAAATTAAGAAAAATAAAAAAGATTTGCAAACATTTTAGAGAATATCTTCCCGATGTATGCAAATCTTAACCTAAAACTAACATTGGAGGCAGAAAACCAATCCTAACCTACATGAAAACTCTTCATCCATGAACCTCTGAAGAGGCGGATAAGGAAGAGGATTCCCCTGAATGTGAGTTCGGTAGCCATCGCTATCCATACTCCCTCCAAGCCATAGCTCTTGGAAAGCACATAAGCCAGAGTGAGGCGCACCAGCCACATGGTACCGAGATTGATCATCGCCGGTTTCCTGGTATCGCCCGCTCCTACACAAACACAGTAGGTCACGATGCTGGCTGCAAAGAATGGTTCAGCAAAAGCCTCGATGCGCAAACAGACGGTACCCATCTCACGGATGCTTTCTACCGGAGAAAGAACGCCAATCATTTCAGGAGCAAAGGCATACATCACCACTCCCATCACAGCCATCACAGCCATTCCCAGTCCTACTGTCATATAAGCAAAATTCTTGCACAAACCTACTCGCCCTGCTCCATGCGTCTGTCCCACCAGAGTGGTAGCCGCATCACCAATACCATAGCCCGGCATATAGCAAAGACTCTCTGCCGTAATAGCAAAAGAATGGGAAGCAATGGCTATATTGCCAAGAGGTGCCACAATCATGGTACTCACTATCTGCGCCCCGCTCATCAATATGTTCTGTATGGCTATCGGAATGCTGATTTTACAGGCATTATGAACATACGACCTGACCCAACGGAAACGGACATGGTCCTGACGGAGATTCAGTATTTTATTCTTGAAACCTGCAAGATAAAGATTAGGCAGAGAGATGCAGACATAAGCCATCGCCGTTCCTAAGGCAGCCCCCACAACACCCAACTTCAGGATATAGATAAACAGATAATTGAATATCACATCGCAGATGCAAATCAATACTGCCATCACACTAGGCGTATGCATATTGCCCGCCGATTTCAGCATCATCTCGGATATATGATAAAGGAAAACGAATGGCAGTACCAGACCATATATCAGAAAATAGCGAGAGGAATTGGTGGCAATATCGGCACCTCCACCCAGCCAATAAGGCAGATAAGCATGAATGCCGACACAGAGAAGAGAAACAAAAATGCTGAACGCCACACCGCAAATCAGCGCATGACGAAACACCTGACGGGCATTTGCAAAATCATTGGCTCCGATAAAATGAGCCACCTGTACAGAAAAGCCAGTAGCCGCTGCACTGAGCAAGCTACCTATAAGCCAGGTAGTTGACTCAATCAATCCGATACTGGCAGAAGCCTCTGCTCCCAGATGACCCACCATAGAAGCATCGATGAAGAACATCATCACCGTAGAAATCTGAGCCAGCATAGAAGGTATACTCAACCCTACAATAAGATTGAGTTTCTCGCGCCGATCCATCTCCCTACCCAGGCGAATCGACTCCATCAAATAATCTGTCTTCTTGCTATAAAGCATAAATTAATTCTAATTTCCGCAACACTATAATTTAATATTTTTTATAAGCACCTGAGCAACAAAAAGTTGCTCAGGATTTTGCCATGTCAGAAATTTCACTTATCTTAGTGTTGCAAAATAAAAACAAACAAAATTCTGAATGACATGGCAAAAGTACAAATAAAATCTGAGAAACTCACTCCTTTTGGGGGAA
>QSCI01000086.1:0-13429 GCA_003463005.1 Segatella copri
AGAAAATGGGAATCGGTCATTTTGAGCTATAGTATATATAAATAATTTTGAGCTATAGTATATATAAATATTATTTATATTATATACTATAGGAAAATGTTTTTCCCCCGAAATCCTTAATGACCTTAATGACCTTGACCTTAATGACCGGTTAGAATATTTCTGTTTTAAAGACTTGCAGTAAATAAGGTAACGCATCGTAATTAGTTGTTTATTACAAATTTATACCAGTATGTTAAAGTTGCTATTAATGTTTTTATGTATAAGTATAATCTACATTTTCTAGTGCCGGAAATGAGTTCTTGCATTGCTTTTTCTCCTCTCTTTACCTCATTCTACCCCTTATTTACCCCTCGAATTTGTCAAAAATACGTCAAGTCTGAGACAGATTTATGTCTGAGGAGGGGCATTTTTCACCCTTAGGAGAGGGGGTAAAACATCTTCCTATCCCCCATATTTTGCATTTTTCCGTTAAATAACGTGATAAAATTCTTTGGTTTGCCAGCTTTTTATTATCTTTGCTAGTAATTGATAAAATATTGACGTATCAATAGTTTGGAAAGCTAGAAACTACATAACAATAATGCTGAGATGGAAATGGGTAATCTATTGTTATATAGCTATTTAGTATGTATATTTCGTGTGTGAAGTAAAGTCTGTATGTTGGGTTATGAATGGAATATATATTTACTTTTTAAATCATAGCATTCGTTTTTTATGCATTCTTCCAATACCTGTTTTCAGCGATGAAAAACGGAAAAATTAGAGTTTCCTGATTACATAAACCCTTTTTTAGCCCATGAATAGCCGATTTTGCACTTTAATTCATGCCCTAATTGAGCAGCCGAAGGAGGAATATCCATTAGCCACGATTCATGGTCATAATGAATTTGCCAACAAAGCCTGTCCCTGCTTTAATGTGAAGAAGGAGTGGGGCTAACAGATAGGGAACGCAGCTGCGTTCCCTATTTATACTTATTTCCCGATGCAAATAATGAATGTCATTGATTCTCAATCGGTTAAGAGTTAACGCGCTATTTTTGAGCCGCTTTCTTTCTGAATGAAAAGAATGCTTATTATCAGCTACTTACGATTTTCGTATTTTCACTTGGTTTCACTTGATTTCATTCATTTTGTATGTCATATATCTTTACAAACCCCCATTTTTAGGGGTTGAAGATTTAACATATTTAACCTTTGTAAACACTCAAAATCTGCATTTTCGTGCTAAAACGTGGTATTTTACCATTTTTGAGAGGTCGGCTTTTATCTGAATAAATCTGCCATCGTCAGCTGGCATTGGATGTCATCAGAATAGCCGCCCGGCGCAAGTCCATAGGAGGTGATCATCGTGATGAGTACCGTTTTATGGTGCCTGTTTCCCTGATGAGGTCTCCCTTCGGTTGTGGATGCGGTTGTCCTCGTCTTCTGTAATAACGTAAGGGGCGTTGGATTATTGCATCGTCTTGATAAGTGATAAAATCAATATATTCTGACATGTTTCTTTCTTTTATAGCTATAGAGAATTGCCCAAAAGGGCAACTATCCTAAAAAATGGGATAGTTCAAACAGGAGGAAGCTATAGTATTAAACATACCTCGTTGTTTAATAATTTCGATTTTAATATCGATATGGATCTCACTTCATCTCTTTGGGTCTGCATTTCCATAAAGCCATAGGGTGACTTGTTATTCGTTCAACGATTGAACTTTCATTAAATAGAATATCTGGTCTATATTCTCTCTGATTGAAGTGTTCAATAACTTTCTTTCACCTTCTGTGAAAGATAGAAAAGAACCAAGAAAACTAAGTACTTGTTCTTTTACTGCGTTAAAGTCGAATTTTTCTTTTCTGCTTAATACTGGGAGTAGATGGGCACGAACTTGCGAGAAGGAAAGTTTTTCTATGTGCTTGATGTTTTTGATATCAAGTGTAACCTCCTCTGCTTTGCAACTGGAACCGACAGCCAAGTAGAAAACGAGAATTTTACGGAGAAGAGCTCTTTCTTCCATTGTTTCAAATAGATTCGCCTGTATCATACCATACACGTCATAAATGTCTCGTACAGCAGCTCTACTGATAAGTGCGTTGAGCTTGCTGGCAAAGAGTTCCATCGGTGCGAGGGCACAAACCCTTATGTCTCCAAGAAAGTCGATACTGATTGTACGTTCTTCCATTGGCAGTACGTGGCAACGGTCACTATAATTAATTTCTATCTTAATGTTGTCCGGATTTCCTCCTGCGTTTATATATCCAAATACCCACGAGTCCAGTGTATGTGGACTTTTAGAGCCAGGCTTTAGAACATATCCCTCGTTGGACATATAAGCAAGAATCTCGTTATTTATACTTTGTCTTGCTTTAATCATTTCTTCTCTACTGCAATTCTTGGCAAAATCTAAGTCGATGTCAACAGATAGTCGTGGCATCTGAAAAACGGTGAGATTGATAGCTGTTCCGCCTTTTAATACAAGTGAATCGTGTAGAAATTCATTCTGGTTGAAATATTGTAAAATTTCTGAAAGACGCATTACCTTTTCGAGATTGTCACGGACAAATCCCTTCTCTTTGGCTATTTTTTCTAAATATATCTTGTTATATGAGTTCATTTTCAATAGTTTTTTCAATTACACAATCTTCTGGTACATAAAGCTTCCATCGACATAAATAGGTGTCAGAATCGCCTGTGGAGGTTAGACGTTTGGTATGCAAGGCACCTTTAGAGCGGCACATTTCTATGAATTGGTCGCTTATGTGATGATGCTCTTTGCTATGCTCCAGGATGAATCCTACCTTTTGATAGAGGAATGCTTTATTGTACAATGCCAGATACTTTTCGAGTTTTGGCTCATCAAGCAGTGATATTCCTTCCATGCAATGAAGCAATTCCTCAATGCCTCCAGCACGTTCTATACGGTCACAGCAGTCTATGACTGTTCGTTCCAAATCAGTTACACGTACATAAGGATTTCCCTTGGGAGTTATAACGCCATTTTCCGCAGTTGGTTCAAAAGGGGTTGCACAGTACACAAAGTCTATTCCTTCAAAAGCAAAATCTTTGAAACGGCTTTTGCTGCCAACATAGGCATTGTAGAAAGGTTGGTGGGCAACTCCATGTAATTCAAGAGCTGTGTGCCAACCAACATATGAAGATTCTGAAATCTTGGAACTCAACTCGAACTTGTCACACATGGGAGCATCTGTCGATGGATCAATAGTGACGTACATGTTTCGCCTAATCGGTTTCAGAACCTTCTGAGATTGCCATCGGGATATGGCCGTAGATGTTCCTGCATGAGACAATTTCATCTCACGCATCACATCTTCAAAGTTGAAGATCCTAATCTTGTATAAAGGCGTAAAAGTTGCCATTTTTGCATCGAAGTATTTATATATGAATAACTTTGTGCAAAAATAGCAACTTTTCTTCAAATATCCAAATGTTTAGGCAAGAAAAACAAATAATTATACTATTTTTAGAATTGATAGACGAATGATGCAACCTTGCCCCATTGCGTATAACTATTCTTGCATTTCAGCAAGGAAAAATAGATTCTCCAAAAATCCTTGATTATATGTTGTAAACAAGTTTATTTCGGCATATATACATATATGGTTTTCTTAAACTTGTAAACTTCCTGGTTTGAGTGGTTGTAAGAGGGTAGAGGTTTACTATTTGAGTTTGAAAGAACATGTATATATACATGGGTAAACTTAAACCTTAAACTTGTATGCTGTATGCGCCGTAAGCTTTGCCTTGGCAGCAGCTCTTTAGCTGGTTCAGGCTTTGCCTTCTTCTCCTTACTGAAATTTCGACGTTCTTCTCTTCAACTTCGCTTGTTGCCAGGAGATTTGGTTGAACTTGCGTCTTGTCTCAGGCATCATGCTTCTCTGCTCAGCTTCCCTCTACATGCTGATGCTTACCCTTGGCAGTCATAGGCTGATAGTTCTGTCCTTGGCTTAACCTTATTCATGTTCATGATGAAGTTTGAGTTTTCCTGCCTGTCTCTTGAACTTATAAGCCATCTTGCGCAACCAGTTTGCTTGAACAAACATCGAGGAGGATGCAGCTTTCCTTTACCCAACCAACTGCAGATATTTTCTACTCATCCTTTTCATTCATATTTTTGGACGAAGCATCCACACTTACTTTTTCCGCTGCAAAGTTAGTGCAAGCCACATTTCTGCAAGTACCAGATGCCTTATTCTCAGAATTTTTTCAAAAACTTTTCCGTCTGCTGCTCATCCATAAAACTTTTCCTGCCCAAGGGTGAAATAATTCGATAATTCCTTGCTTCCTATGTTTTCCTTGCCAACTCTGATAGCACCGTAAAAAATAAATGTTTCACTTCTAAAAATATTGAATTATGAAAAAGATGGAAAATTCTTTCGCAGTAACTGGTTTCGTAGGTAAGGATGCAAGCATCCATCAGTTTACAACCGCAAGCGTAGCTCGCTTCTCACTGGCCATCAGCCGCAATGAGAAGAATGGCGATGCAAACTCTCGCACTTCTGCCTTCATGAATGTAGAGGCTTGGCGCAAGAACGAGAACACCTCTTCATTCGACCGCCTGGTCAAGGGAGCACTCCTCACAGTAGAGGGCTACTTCAAGCCAGAGGAATGGCAGGATGCCGAGGGAGTCAAGCACAACCGAGTGATTCTCGTTGCCACTAAGTTCTACGAAGCTGTTGAGAAGGAGAACGCTCCTGATTCTCAGCAGGGCAAGCCCCAGAAGGATAAGTAAATCCTTCACTTCCTCTGATAAAGAGCGGCCTTTGGGTCGCTTTTTTATGCTTATACTTCTTGTCATTTTAATCATTCTGCATCATTTTAATACCCTATTAAAACGATGCAAAAATATTAATAATAAACTGATATTCAATAGCCTTGCGAGTTTTGTTCCTATACTTTTCCTTGCTGAAAGGATTGTCCTGTTATAGGAGGATTTCATTCATCGACTTCTGGGAATCGGTAAGAATTCTGTTGCGAAGGTAACGGTTCTGTCTTATCTTTACAAGGTCAGGGCGCTGCTTTGCTGAAAAATCTCCACACCATTCGGGTAGTATTTTGCAGACAAAACCTTGTATGGATAGCCATAACACCTTCTGAATGCAACATAATTTTTAACCATCCCCGAAGTAGTTGATCTACGAAAGGGAGATAAAATCAGATGGCATTATGACAACAATGAAATCAATTCTCAGCCGACTTACCCAGGCAGTGAGCGGCACAGACAAGGAACTCTTCAGTGAGCAGGAGTTGAACAAGTTTGCTTCATTCTATCTTGACAAGTGGGATGAAAACACAAGCGAGGACGTGGTGGCAGAGTCTTTCGTGGACTATTGGTGGAACACCGACAGGGCTTGCAGACGATGCTCGGAATGTGGCAAGCTGATGCGTGAGGGTTATTGCGCTGACATGGGAGTAGCCTACTATTGCAGCAAGGACTGTCTGCATAGCGACTTCACGGATGAGGAATGGGCAGAGGAATGTGAATCCAACGACCAGAGTTATTATACAGAATGGTAATCAAATAAATATACAAGACAATGGCTAATCAGGCAACAACGACCTACAAGGTCACAGGAACCCAAAAGGCAGTAAGCAACCTTTGGAACACCCTTCAGCGCATGGAGGTGAACAGCAGGAATATCTGGCTGGATGACCTCGCCAAGCACTATGGAATCGACTATCAGAAGAAGCACATCAGCGTGCGTGGTCACATCTACTGGGCAGAGTATGAGGAGGATGAAGACACCAATCTTCTTTCTTTCGAGACCGAAACTGCCTGGGACGCTTGCAATGACCTCTTCTTTGAGATAAATCGACTCCTGGATGATGAACTGAGCATTTCCTACAGATGCTGCGAGTGTGGATGTGAGGTCTATTACACTCACGATGAAGGCAATTACTTTCCCGAAGAATGCTGCGTCAGCGCATCCGGCGAACCATTCGAGGATTGTTGCGATGATGTTTACGGCACTATAGGAGAAGCCATCAGGGAATGGACTTCCAAGACCGGTATTGAGCAGGGAGAGCGAACCGATGAACAGATGATGGACTTCATCAATGAATATGAGTATGAGGACGATGACACCTATTTCTACATCCGCACCTTCACATTTGAATAAATGACTCCTCAAATCCTAACGTTTCCCCTGACACTTTGGGTTGTTAGGGGAAGCGTGGAGGAACTCTCGCCAGATACCCGTACCTTTGTACACGTTAATACATGTCGCCACGTACACGTGGAGCCATGTACACATGAATACGTTAATACATATATACAAAAGATTTTATATTATGTCATTGAAAATCATTACATTCGCCAATCATAAAGGTGGCGTTTCGAAGACCACCTCTACAGCCTCCATCGGGGCTTGCATGGCACGTATGGGCAAGAAAGTCCTGCTCATAGACCTTGACGGTCAGGCAAATCTTACCCTGTATTTCATCCCTAATGAAGATGAAGTGCAGGCAAGCATCTTTGACTCTCTGGTTGATGGCGCACCCCTGCCAGTGAAACACATCAGGGAGAACCTCGACCTCGTTCCTTCCTCCCTCGAAATGGCAAGCGCAGAGATTGCCTTGACCAATCTTCTGGCAAGAGAACAGCTGCTGAGCCGACTGCTCGAACCCGTGAAGCAGAACTATGACTACATTCTCATAGATTGTCCTCCGTCTTTGGGAATCGTTACGACAAATGCTTTCCTTGCAGCTGATGAAATCATCGTTCCGATGACTCCAGAGCTTCTTCCTCTGAAAGGAATGAGAATGCTCGATTCCTTTGTCTCTACATTGCAGCGAGTGAAGCCGAACCTCAGACTGGGAGGAGTTTTCATCGCCAGATTCAACCATCGCAAGTTGAACAAGGTGGTTGAGCAAGCCGTGAAGTCCCGTTACGAGACTATCACCATGCAGACTCGCATCCGTGAAAACATCGCCCTGGCAGAATCGGCAGGCAGCGGTCAGAGTATCTTTGAATATGACCCTCAGTCGAACGGAGCGAAGGACTATCAGGCATTGACAGAAGAAATTATTTCACGTAATCAGTAAAGACTATGGCAAAGAAGAATATGGACATTCTGCTTGGCAACATTCTCGGAAAGGCTGCCATTCATCCGCAGGCAGATTTGACAGGTCTCCTGGGAATCCTCAGGAGCAACAGATTTCTGCTCCCAACCCTCAGGCAGTGAGCGATTCGCCCAATGATGAACCATGGCGACATTTCTCCTTTATCTGCTCAAAGGAACTCGTTGACAAGGTTCAGACCATCGCCCGAAAAGAAGGTTTCACCATCCGTTCCTTCATGGAATACGTCATGAAACAAGGCGTTGAAGCTTATGAGTCGAAGTATGGTAAGGTCAAGAAAATCAGGACTAAAACCATCCGGGAAGTCATGTAGAAAGTGTGGACGTGTAGCCATGTACACATGAATACATTGATACACGTGTACGTTGATACAAATCCCCATGTGGATATGAATACAATGAAATTAAATAACATCAAAAACGAAAAGTCATGAAAATGAAAAAGTATCTTTCAATCGCCATCCTTCTGATGATGATGGCTTCACCAGTAGTATTCACCTCTTGCGGCAATGATGACCCGATGGGGGAGGTCGAGAGTCCGGAAACAAAACTGGACGTTTGGACAGAGCCATTCCACATCATGGGTGCGAATGTGGATGAGGTCAAGAGCTATATGGCTCAATCCATGAAGCGTTACCGCCAGGTGGCTGAGACTTCCGGCGACAACATCTCGTTGACCTATATGACAGGGCAGGGTAGTGAAGGCGTTCTTTACAGCTTCTCCCGTCTTGACGGTTCGCTCTATTCTGTCATTGATACGGAGCAAAGTGTGAACCGTGGGCTTGTCATTGACTATCTGAAGAAGCACTACACGCTTGTTTCAGCCGATGAAGCCAGCCTGCAGTACTACTTCACCAACCAGGAAAAATCCATGGTGATTACAACCATGAAGATTTCAGACTCCTATTTCAATGTGAACTATTCATTGGTTTATTGATAGTAAAAGCCTTAAACATATATAAAAACAGGATTTAACCCCGTAATCTGCAATAAAATTACAAATATCGGGGTTAAAACGGTTTTTGTGGTGCGACAGAGGTAATTTAATCGTTGAAAATCCAGCAAAAGAAAGTTGCTGTTTTTGTACGCAGATATTCGTATATGAATACTTCGATGCAAAAATAGCAACTTTTTGGATTACGTCCGCACTGTGGACGCAATTAGGAAAATCTAACTTTCATTGTTGTTGGTCATGTGGACGTGAATACATGTATATATGTATAGGTGTGTACATGAATACACATTCAAAAACCGTAAAATGCCGAAAAAGAGACTCTTTAAACCCTTTTTTCTGGAAAAATCGCTCAAAAAACAACTTTTTTGAAACTTTTTCCTTGCTACGAAAAAAGACTTCACTCTCCCTTTATACCTTTGCATCGTCAAAACAAGGAAGTATGGGTGAGCGGCTTAAACCAGCACACTGCTAACGTGCCGGACCGAAAGGTTCCGAAGGTTCGAATCCTTCTGCTTCCGCACTTTGGCTCGTTAGCTCAGTTGGATCAGAGCACGACGCTACGAACGTCGGTGTCGGGAGTTCGAGTCTCTCACGAGTCACAATATTGGAGGTTTGGCAGAGTTGGTCTATTGCACCGGTCTTGAAAACCGGCAGGCGGCAACGTCTCAAAGGTTCGAATCCTTTAGCCTCCGCAAACTTGCCCTATCGCATAACGGTAGTGCGGCAGATTCTGGATCTGCAAGAGGTGGTTCGATTCCATCTGGGGCAACATCAGTAAGGAGCTTTGGCAGACTTGGTGTATGCGCGGGACTGAAAATCCTGAGAACGTGGTTCGACTCCACGAGGCTCCACTTTAAAATTCGGGAGTGCTCCAGTGGCAACGAGGGCGGACTGGAGTTCCTTGAGCTTGCGAAAAAATCCGCTGTCTGATGACTTCGTAGGTTCGAGTCCTACCTCCCGAACTCAACTTGCCCTATGGTATAATGGTAGCACAACAGGTTTTGGTCCTGTTAGCGAAGGTTCGATTCCTTCTGGGGCGACAAGTTAAAAAAACAACTCCATGGTGTAATTGGTAGCATACCAGATTTCAGATCTGGAGGTGGTGGTTCGAAATCGCCTTAAGCGAGAGCAGAAGCCAAGCTTGCTTGGATTATGCCGAGTGCATGGCGATTCTCAAAGAAATCCATCTGGAGTTTATATGGAGTTTGTAGCTCAGTTGGTAGAGTGCCAGGTTGTGGCTCTGGTGGTCGTGGGTTCGATCCCCATCAAACTCCCAAATGCTTCAATAGCACAGTGGTAGTGCAGCTCCCTTGTAATGAGCAGGTCGTAGGTTCGAATCCTACTTGAAGCTCCACATAAGAAAGGCTTCTCTTCAGGCAGTTTAGCTTGAAAAGAAGCCTTTTAGCTTTCTTGTAAGACGATGTCTCGTTGATGTTCGTTCATAATTTTCCTCCTTTATCCTTACACAAAGTTCAGAATAGATTTGAGTCTGTCCTGTACCTTGTTGAGCACCTGGATGGTGTCTTCGTTGTTCTTATCCTTCTTGTTTTCAAGAAGAATGATAGCCTTCTTTATCAGCTTGCAGTCCTCTATGGATAAAGGCATTTCGGTGATAGAGTAGTCTGGATCAGCGTATCTGTAGTATATTCTATCATAAACCTCTATAGGAGCATTGTAGCCCAGTTTGTCAGATCTCATAATCTGTATATCCATCTGAACAGTTCTGGCGCATACTCCTTTGGTGATTCCCTCCATGTCGTAGAGAGCGTCGCTACATGCCTCCACGAGATCTTCGAGAGTCCATCTTCTGTATCTGTTTCTCAAACAGTTGTCTATAGTTTTGTACCTTATTAAGGCATTCTTATTTGCTGGCATAGTTCTTTCATTTTAAGCGTAAAAAATGGTTGGATTTCATCCAGCTTTTCCTCGCCATGTCAGAGCTGAAGCCAAGCATTTGGCTAAAAAGAAAAAGTTGGATTCTCCCGGCAAGGAAACTCCAACTCTTTCGTATTATCTTTGTTCTCTGTGGGGCACGCTGTTACGATGCCCGATAGAAATAACTATGCGAATAATGATGTGGGAATCCTATACCGGCTGTATCTGATGTACTTGATGTATGTACATAACTATTCCGCTCAAAGCGTCGATAGCTCTGAACGAATGATTGTGATGTTATGTGCATATTTAAATTCATTTCCGTATAGGATTTTTATTGTATTTTACTTCTAAATTCTTTTAACGGGTGCAAAGATACAAAAATAGTGCGAAATCTTTTTGCGTAGCAGCAAAAAAATGGTATAAACATGCGGATTTTAACTAAAATGAGCTGTTCTTATAGTGATAATCGGCTAATTTTCCCTGATAATGCTTCGCCCCACACCATGAAGGATGCTACTGGAGTTCCACCTGATAGACTTTGCATTTATGACAGCAGAGCGTGACGTAAGTTCAAAGTCCCTCAGTCGGAAGGTGCCCACGAAACGACATCCGGTAGCTTACAAACTGAGTAGGTGGAACGCAAGCGATTCCCACTTAATCAGTTTGACACTACTGCATGTCCATTCGTCGATAAGGGCACTGGCTCACAGCATCCTCCTTCATTTTCCCTCCCTTCCACCTTATTATAATATGATGCATTTCTTTTTTATAGGCATTCTGTCATTTCTCCTTCTAAAATGTATTCATGTGGACGTGAATACATATATACATGGATAGGTGTGTACGTGTACACATGAATACAGCTTGAAACCCTCATACCATGATGATTAGCAGGCCTTTATAGATTTTCATTTTTATAAACAAGATGATAATGCTTCGCCCCACACCATGAAGGATGCTACTGGAGTTCCACCTGATAGACTTTGCATTTATGTCAGCAGAGCATGACGTAAATGCAAAGTCCCTCAGTCGGAAGGTGCCCACGAAACGACATCCGGTTGCTTACAAACTGAGTAGGTGGGACGCAAGCGCTTCCCACTTAATCAGTTTGACACTACTGCATGTCCATTCGTCGATAAGGGCACTGGCTCACAGCATCAACCTTCATTTTCCCTCCCTTCCAACCTTATTATAATATCCTGGTCTTCCTCTTTTAAAATGTATTCATGTGGACGTGAATACATATATACATGGATAGGTGTGTACGTGTACACATGAATACAACTTGAAGCCCTCATACCATGATGAGTAGCAGGCCTTTATAGATTTGCATTTTTATAAGCAAGATGATAATGCTTCTATCTCCTGCCATTCATAGAGGCTATTATATGCCATACATCCGATAAGAATGGAGATAAGTATATATCCCAACCGTATTGCCTTATAGAAATTTCCTGACCGCTCCATTATTTTAATGACATTGATTTTTGGAACATGAATAAAAGTTTATCTTTTTCGTTCATGCGGATATTATCAGAATAATCGCCTTTTGTTATTTGATACCCGCATGGCTTGACCATAAAAACGCCTAAGCCCTTAGTGTATGAACTTACTTCTGAGGCGTAGTCTTTACTTGTATTTAATGGAACTTTCCCTTTAATATGACACCACTCATTATTGCAACTGATGTCTTCAATCTCAGACATCATTTTTTGCAAATCTGTAATAGCTTTGGAACTTGCCGCTTGGGGTATCTGCAACTCAAAATAGAGCATCGGTTCGAGAATGTCCACACCTGACTGTTGCAAGGCCAGCCTGAAGACATAAGGGGTCAGCTGTCTGAAATCAGCAGGTGTACTTACCGGGCTATAATACTCGGCTTGAGTAAAAGTTACTTTCAGATCTGTCACTTCCCATCCATGTAAACCAGATTGGCAAGACATACGAATCCCTTCAAAAACGGCATTTTGAAAAGAATGGTTCAGATAACCATAGGAGATGTCACTTTCGATTTGCAACCCTGCCCCTAACGGTAAGGGTTCAAGAGTCAGCCCTATTGTGGCCCAGTAAGGGTTGGGTGGTACTTCGATCTGAATAATCTTATTGACCTTTTTTATAGGTCGTTCTTTGTAGATAGTCTTGATCTCATCAAAATGGACCTTTACGGAAAATCGTTCTTCCAGCAATGTCTGTATGATTTCCTTTTGGGTCAAACCATATAACGAGATTTCCAATTCATCACTATATGAGTTTATGGAAAAGGACAAAGACGGGTCTTCAATCCACAATGTATTCAGAGCGGATATCACCTTGCTTCTCTCTTCGGGCTTATTTGGCCGGACGGAGGATTTGAGAGCGGGATGCTGATGAGATAATCCTTGAATCAAACAAGGTTTAGCACCTAAATAATCTCCGATTCGAAAATCTTCTATATCTTCTACAATCGCGATATCATTGGCACCCACTTCATCAACATTTATCTCTCTGCCCTGATAAATAGTCTTTAGATTTTTAATCTTGATGAATTTTTCCGAATCGTTGATTCTTACAACGTCTCGAAGTCTCAGACTTCCGTCAATTATTTTAAGAAAACTTCTTTTATGCCCTTTGGGGTCATGCTCTATCTTATAGAGATAAGCTGAAAGTCTGTTTGAGACTGATGCCGGAGGAAGTATAAAAGAAGAAATGGCGTCCAACAACTCATTGATACCGATATTGAACATTGCTGATCCATGTAGCACCGGATAGACTTTGGCTTTTGCCACAAGAGCGATTATCGTATTCCAATAATCAGCCGGTGAAATTTCGCTATCCGCCAAATATCGTTCTAATATATCGTCGTCATGGTTGCATACAAATTCTTTGTATTCTTCCTTTATATATGTTTGGGAGCAAACCGGATAAACCGATCCATCGACAACAGTTTGCATAAACAGGACATCTTGCGACAGATTTGTTTTTATATCCATATACAAACGCTCCAAATTCACACCGGCACGGTCAATCTTATTGATAAATATAATTGTCGGGATTTGCAGCTTTTGTAAAGTACTGAACAGCAACTTTGTCTGCGCTTGTATGCCTTCCTTTGCGGATAAGATGAGGACTGCTCCATCAAGCATTTTGAATGTCCGCTCCACTTCCGCAATAAAATCCATGTGTCCCGGAGTGTCAATGATATTGCATTTCACTCCATTCCAGATAATAGATGTCGTAGAAGCCCGGACAGTAATTCCTCTACGTTTCTCTATATCCATAGAGTCCGTTATGGTGTCACCATTATCCACACGGCCGCACTTTTCCGTTGCTCCACTGGCAAACAGCAGATTCTCGGTTACGGAAGTTTTTCCTGCATCAATGTGAGCAAGAATTCCTAAATTTATAATATTCATCCTTCAATACTGCGTTAAATTAATATTTAATCGTCTGTAAATCAATAACTTATATTAAGAAATGCTTATGAAAACTTAACTATAAAAAGTTGGTCAAGTCGCTGATTTTCAG
>QSCI01000087.1:0-13428 GCA_003463005.1 Segatella copri
TATGTTTTGTCTGGAGTTTTAAAGCTTTTGCCCTTACAGGGCGACAGGTTTGCGTCCGTAATTACCCAGGGCGATGCCCTGGGCTAGGGGCTTCTGCCCTTTCAGGGCGTGTGGGGCTTACTTGCGAAAGTTTAATAACAAACAATAACTTACAGCAAATGAAAATTTTATTGTTAGGAGGCGGTGGCCGCGAGCACGCCTTAGCATGGAAAATCGCTCAGAGCGAGAAGTGTGAGAAACTCTTCATCGCTCCTGGTAATGCCGGTACACAGAATGTCGGCGAGAACGTAGATATCAAGGCAGACGACTTTGAGGCGCTCAAGAACTTCACAGTAGAAAATGGCGTTGATATGGTGGTAGTTGGTCCGGAAGACCCATTGGTAAAGGGTGTTTACGATGACTTCAAGAACGATCCTCGCACCCAGAACATCCCTGTCATCGGTCCATCAAAGGCTGGCGCCGTACTGGAAGGCAGCAAGGACTTCGCCAAGAAGTTCATGAAGCGCCACAACATCCCTACTGCCCAGTATGAGACTTTCGACGGCGAGCACGTAGAGGAAGGCTTGAAATTCCTGGAGACACTGAAGGCTCCTTATGTATTGAAGGCTGACGGTTTGTGCGCCGGTAAGGGCGTTCTCATCCTCCCTACCCTGGAAGAGGCTAAGAAAGAGTTCAAGGAGATGCTCGGCGGTATGTTCGGCAACGCTTCTGCACGCGTAGTGATTGAGGAGTTCCTGAGCGGCATTGAGTGCTCTGTATTCGTATTGACCGACGGCAAGAACTACAAGATTCTGCCTGAGGCTAAGGATTACAAGCGCATCGGCGAGCACGATACCGGTCTGAACACTGGCGGTATGGGTAGCGTTACCCCTGTACCATTCGCTACCAAGGAGTGGATGCAGAAGGTTGACGAGCGCATCATCCGTCCTACCGTAGAGGGACTTGCTGAGGAGAACATCGACTACAAGGGATTCATCTTCTTCGGTCTGATCAACGTTGAAGGCGAGCCTATGGTCATCGAGTACAACTGCCGTATGGGTGACCCTGAGACAGAGAGCGTGATGCTCCGTCTGAAGAGCGACATCGTGGATCTCTTTGAGGGTGTAGCAGCAGGCGATTTGGACAAGCGCAGCATCGAGTTTGATGAGCGTGCTGCAGTCTGCGTGATGCTCGTAAGCGGCGGTTATCCTGAGGCTTACAAGAAGGGTTATCCTATTCATGGCATCGATGACGTGGAAGGCTCAGTAGTATTCCACTCCGGTACAGCCATGAAGGATGGTCAGGTAGTAACCAACGGTGGTCGTGTCATCTGCGTAAGCAGCTACGGCAAGAACAAGGAAGAAGCCTTGAAGAAGAGCTTTGCTGAGGCACAGAAGATCCAGTTCACCGACAAGTACTTCCGTTCTGATATCGGACAGGACCTTTAGATTTTAATGTTGAATGTTGAATGTTGAATGTTGAATTAGGCTAGCGCCCTTGAGTCCGTTAGGCAATTCAACATTCAACATTCAACATTCAACATTGTTTTAAGCATTCAACATTGAATTAGATGTTAAGAAAGAAAACTTTTCAAAATAAAGTAGCGGCTAGCCGCTACTCTTTACCTATTACTGCAACCCTTGCCACACTGGTTTGGGTTGCAGTAGGTTTATTGGTATCCAATATCTGGGTAGAATTTGCTTTCACAGCCATGTCTACCCTGCTGATGGTGGAACTGAACAACCGTAATGCCCTCATGCGTACCTACAGCCGAATGGTATCTTGCAGTTTTCTGGCATTACTGACGATGACAGGACTCCCCCAACTCTCTTTAAAAAGCAGTATTGTGACGATGTGTTTCATCGCCTTTTATCTCATTATCTGGAATTGCTATCAGGATAAACGCTCAACAGGCTGGACTTTCTACGCCTTTGCCTGCATCGGTCTGGCATCGATGGTTTTCGTGCAGATAGGCTATTTCATGCCTATCCTGTGGATTATGATGATGGTGTTTACCCTCTCGTTTAGCGTAAAGACATTCTTTGCATCCCTGGTAGGTCTCATCGTGCCCTACTGGTTTGCAGCCGGTTATTTCTTCTATACCGACAACATACAGGGGCTGGCTAACCACTTCTGCGAATTCATCAACTACAGCGAACTCTTTGATTATTCGCAGGTTACCGACCATCAGATTCTGAACCTGAGTTTCGTTACCCTGCTCACCATCATCGGTTCCATCCACTTCATACGCACCAGCTACGGCGATAAGATACGCACCCGCATGATCTACGAAACGTTTATCATGATATCGGTTGCCTGCATCATCTTCATCGTCCTCCAGCCTCAACATATACAGGAACTGGGCGGCATCCTGATTGTGAATACAGCACCGCTTATCGCCCATTTCATCACATTCACCAGAGGTAAGTTTACCAACATCTCCTTCATCCTGCTGCTCATCATGCTGGTACTTATCATGGCTTACAACATACTCGTACCAGAGAGCATATTACTATGAGTTGGATGATAGATTTCTTAATGAGCTGGGGCTACTGGGGCATGCTGGTATCAGCCTTCCTTGCCGGCAGTTTCTTTCCCTTCAGCAGCGAGGTGGTGATGTCGGGCTTACAGGCTGCCGGACTGGAACCTATCCAGCTCGTACTGTATGGAAGCATCGGCAATGTGCTCGGTTCTATGTTCAACTATGGCGTAGGACGGATGGGCAAGTTGGAATGGATAGAGAAATATCTGCATGTAAAGAAAGAGAGTCTTGACAAGGCTCAGAACTTCATGGCCGACAGAGGAGCCTGGATGGGATTCTTCGCCTTCCTGCCCCTGTTGGGAAGTGCCATCACCATCGTTTTGGGACTGACGAGAGCCAACATCGTTATTTCTGTCATCAGCATCACTATCGGAAAGGTGTTGAGATATGTACTGCTGGTTTACGGACTCAGTTTTATCTTTTAAACAAGCTGCAAAGAAAACAAAGAATTGATTCATATAGATTGACTGCTTATGAGAAAGTATTTATACCTTATTATATTATGTGTGGTTTTCGCAGGCTGTAAAGGCAGCCAGCAGAAAGGTAACACCGCAGAAAGTAACGGAAAGGAATCTGTCGCCAACAGCGATGGCAAACCTGCTGTTACCGTAACCATCCCTCCCTACAAGTTTTTCGTGGATAAGATTGCCGAAAACAAGGTGGATGTCAACGTGATGGTATCCAACGGCAACAATCCAGAAACTTACGAGCCTTATGCCCAGCAGATGATGGAACTCTCCAGGAGTGCCCTCTATCTGAAAGTGGGAAGCATCGGTTTCGAACAGACCTGGATGAAGAAACTGCAGGACAACGCTCCTGACATGAAGGTGATAGATACCTCCACAGGCATCACGCCTGCCAAGACACCAGGCGGCAATACCGACCCGCATGTATGGATGAGTTGCAAAAACGCCCGCATCATCTCCAGCAACATCTTCAAGGCACTCTGCGAACTGGAGCCGAAGAACAAGGCATTCTTTGAGAAGAACTATCTGTCGCTGCTGAAGATCATCGACAAGCGAGACAGCACCATCAGAGAGGGTTTCAAGAATCATCCCGAGATGGTTCGCAAGTTTGTGATTTATCATCCTATCCTCACTTATTTTGCCCGCGACTACCAGTTGGAGCAGCTTGCCATTGAGGAAGAAGACAGGGAGCCGAGTGCTGCCCAGCTGAAGAGCCTCATCGAGAGAGCAAGAAAAGAGAAGATCAAATATTGCCTCATACAAGCAGAATTTGCCAACCGCAACACCACAACCTTCATCAAGGAGAGCCACACCAAGCCAATGAATATCAATCCATTGCAGGGCGACTGGAACTGGGCGATGCAGGAAGCGGCAGCAGCGGTACAAGGCAAGAAAATCGTTGTTGGGAAGTAAGCTCCACACGTTCTGTAAGTTCCACACGTTCTGTAAGCTCCACACGCCCTGAAAGGGCAGAAGCTCCTAGCCCAGGGCAACGCCTGAGTATAATAGCAGTTAACAAGGCGCCCTGTAAGGGCAAAAGCTTTGTTAAAACAACAACTAATCATAAAGTTCAATGTTCAAAGTTCAAAGTTCAAAGTTAATAGAGATAGAGCATCTTTCGGCTGGTTACGAAGGCAAGGAGGTACTCCACGACATCAACCTCACCGTCTGTAAAGACGATTATCTTGGCATCATCGGTCCCAACGGTGGTGGCAAGACAACTCTCATGCGCCTCATCCTGGGACTGATGAAACCCACAGACGGCAGCATCCGCTTTTATAAAGACGGGGAGGAAGTAAGGGAAATCAGCATGGGATATCTGCCCCAATACAATCATCTCGACAAACAGTTTCCTATCTCCGTCTATGAAGTGGTACTCTCAGGACTCAGCAAGACCAAAAGTCTCTTTTCGAGATATACCCAGGCACAGCACCAGCAGGTACTCGACTGTCTGGAACAGATGCAGCTCACAGAGTTGAAAGACCGCCATATCGCAGCCTTGAGCGGCGGACAGCTGCAGCGAGTACTCCTCGCCCGCGCCATTGTTTCCAAACCCGATGTAGTGATACTGGATGAGCCCAACACCTACATCGACCGCCGTTTCCAGAAGCAGATGTACGAGATGCTGGAACAGATCAACCGGGAGTGCGCCATCATCATCGTAAGCCATGATGTAGCCGAAGTGCTCAATAACGTAAAGCACATCGCCTGCGTAAATCATCATCTCCACTACCACAATACGGCAGATATGCGAGAGAGAAACTGGAAGAGCATTTCTTAAATGTATAGGCTTATTATATAATAATGCCTAAAAAACAGGTGCAAAAATCCATATTATCTCATCTTTTTATTATCTTTGCAACTGGAATGTGCCTTCCTTGAAAGGCACGGAGAAAGCATTCAGAAACAGAGAAAGCATTCAGAAAGAAATATAATACATTAAAGTTTAAACAATAATGAAACAGTACAGATTAGTGGACAATATCTTCGGATGGGTCGCATTCATCATTGCGGCGTTCACTTATTGTTCCACAATTGAACCGACAGCCAGTTTCTGGGACTGTCCTGAGTTTATTACGACTGCTTACAAGCAGGAGATCGGTCACCCACCTGGGGCACCATTCTTCATGCTTTTAGGCAATTTCTTCACACATTTCGCCAGCGACACTACCCAGGTAGCTAAGATGGTAAATACGATGAGCGCCCTGCTGAGCGCCGTCTGTATCATGTTCCTCTTCTGGACCATCACCCACCTGGCTCGCCGACTCGTTATCAGCGACTGGAAAGAACTGACCACCAGCAAGCTGATTGCCATCGAGGCATCCGGTATGGTAGGCGCACTCATCTACACCTTCAGCGATACCTTCTGGTTCTCTGCTGTCGAGGGTGAGGTTTATGCGTTCTCTTCTGCCTTTACCGCTGTGGTATTCTGGCTCATCCTGAAGTGGGAAGACCATGCTGACGAGCCTCATAGCGACCGTTGGCTTGTGCTCATCGCCTATATGACCGGTTTGAGTATCGGTGTCCACCTGCTCAACCTGCTCTGTATCCCAGCCATCGTATTGGTTTATTACTACAAGAAAGTGCCACATGCCAACCTCAAGGGTTCACTTCTGGCTCTCTTCCTTTCATTCCTCGTAGTGGTAGCCGTACTGTATGGTGTGGTTCCAGGTATCATCACCGTAGGCGGCTGGTTCGAGCTGTTCTTTGTCAACACCCTCGGCTGTCCGTTCAATACCGGTGAAATCGTATACATCATCTGTCTTGTAGCCTCTGTTATCTGGGGTATCTACGAAACCTGTAATGCATCAGAGAAGAACGAGAAGAAGCAGAATATCGCCTTCGTTCTCGGCTTCGGCATGCTCGGCATCCCATTCTACGGATATGGCTGGACTGCTGCCATCACCGGCATCATCGTGCTGGTTATCCTCTGGTTCGTACTCGGCTACAAGCGCAAGCAGGAAGTAGTAACAGGCGTTGACGAATCTACAGGCATCGCCAAGAAGAAGATGCAGCTCCTGCCGCTCATCTCTGCACGCGTCAAGAATACAGCCTTGCTCTGCATGCTGATGCTGATGATTGGTTATTCCAGCTACGCACTCATCGTGATCCGTTCTTCTGCCAACCCTCCTATGGACCAGAACTCTCCTGAGGACATCTTTACCCTGGGAAGTTATCTGAGCCGCGACCAGTATGGCGACCGCCCTCTGTTCTATGGCCAGGCTTATACATCACAGGTAGCCCTCGAAGTAGACGGCAACATGTGCAAGCCTGTTATGAAGGAAGGTGCACCGGTTTACCAGCGCAAGGAGAAGGCTTCGGCTGATGAGAAGGACTCTTACTTCGTAGTAAGTCACAAGAATAAGTATATCTATGCCCAGAACATGCTCTTCCCTCGTATGTACAGTTCGGCTCATGCCAGGCATACGAAGACTGGATGGGCGGTGTAGAAGGCACAGAGATTCCTTACGACCGCTGCGGAGAGAGTATGATGGTGAAGATGCCGTCACAGTTCGACAACATCCGCTTCTTCCTTTCCTATCAGTGCAACTTCATGTACTGGCGCTACTTCATGTGGAACTTTGCCGGCCGTCAGAACGACATCCAGGGCAATGGTGAGCCAGAGCACGGCAACTGGATTACCGGTTTCTCATTCATTGATGATTCACTCTATGGCGACCAGAGCAAATTGCCAGACGACCTGAAGGAGAACAAGGGACACAATGTATTCTACTGCATGCCGCTGATTCTCGGTCTCATCGGACTTTTCTGGCAGGCTTGGTATACCCGCAAGAAGAAGGTAATGAAGAACGGCAAGGAAGAGGAAGTGCTCCTCCCTATCGGTATCCAGCAGTTCTGGATTGTATTCTTCCTGTTCTTCATGACAGGTCTTGCCATCGTCATCTACCTGAATCAGACACCGATGCAGCCACGTGAGCGTGACTATGCTTATGCCGGTTCATTCTATGCATACGCTATCTGGTGCGGTCTTGGCGTACTCGCCATTATCGACATCCTGAAGCGCAAGATGAAGCTCAGCGGTACTGCCGTAACAGCCATCGTAGCAGTCATCACACTTCTCGTACCTATCCAGATGGCATCACAGACCTGGGATGATCACGACCGCTCAAACCGTTACACCTGCCGTGACTTCGGTCAGAACTACCTGATGTCACTCCAGGAGAAGGGCAACCCTATCATCTTTACCAATGGTGATAACGATACCTTCCCACTCTGGTACAACCAGGAGGTAGAAGGCGTTGGAACAGATGCCCGCGTATGTAACCTGAGCTACCTGCAGACCGACTGGTATATCGACCAGATGATGCGTCCTGCATACAACTCACCATCCGTGCCAATCACCTGGCCACGTCTCGACTTCTGTTCAGGTACCAACGAATATGTATCTGTTGAACCTGAGGCAAAGAAGCAGATTCTCGACTTCTACAAGCAGGATCCAGAGAATGCCAAGAAGCAGTTTGGTGACGAACCGTTCGAGCTCAAGAACATCCTGAAGAACTGGGTACGCAGCAAGAACCCTGACATGCACTTCATCCCTACGGATACCCTCTATGTCACCATCGACAAGGAGGCAGTAAAGAAGAGCGGTATGATGATGGCTACAGATTCTATTCCAGACAAGATGGTCATCTCTCTTGCCGGCAAGAGCGCACTCTACAAGGGCGACCTCATGATGCTCGAGATGTTGGCACAATGCAACTGGACCCGTCCTCTCTACGTAGCACTCACCGTAAGCGAAGAGAACTATATGAACCTCGGTGACAACTTCGTACAGGAGGGACTTGTGAACCGTATCACTCCGTTCACCACCAACAAGCCAGGTGCCAAGAACTTCGATACAGAGAAGGCTTATCACAACATCATGACCCGATTCAAGTTCGGCAACCTGAAGCAGAAGGGTCTCTATATCGACGAGACTACCATGCGCATGTGTTATACTCACCGTCGCCTGCTTGGTCAGACTGCTCTCCAACTCATCGCTGAAGGCAAGAAGCAGAAGGCTATCAACATCTTGAAGAAGGCTGATGTAGAGATTCCTACATACAACGTACCACTCGACTACTTGAATGGTGGCATAGATATGGCTCGCGGCTGGCTGATGACCGGTCAGAAAGCCAAGGGTAAGGAATACGTAGAGGCTATATGGAAGAACGCTTCACAATACCTCAACTACTATCTCTCGCTGCCAAACAACCTTTTCCTCCAGGCAGAGCACGACTGCATCCGTCAGATCATGATCATGCAGAGCATCTGCGAGGCTGCCGGAATGGTTAGCCCACAGTTGGAGCAGAAGTATGAGAAGCAGCTCAACAACCTCTACCGTCTCTATCATGGCAGAGGTGGCAGAATGCCGGAAGGCAATCAGTAAAAAATAGAAAAAAGTTTGGTGTCGCGAAACACGACACCAAACTTTTCATTATTCATATAAACCTGTTTTATCCATGTTCATAGAGCAACCAGCCAAATGGCTCAGATGGTTATATCCAAAGGCCATCTGGAGAATGGACAAGAAAGACCATTCTGTCTATCTTACATTTGATGACGGTCCGATTCCAGAGTCAACTCCATTCATCTTAGAGACCCTGAGAAAGTACAATATCAAGGCTACTTTCTTTATGGTAGGCGAGAATGTATTGCGCCATCATGACCTCTACAATCAGATTGTGGCAGAGGGTCATCAGGTAGGCAATCATACATTCAATCATATCGGTGCCTTTAAGCACCGCGTCATCTCCTACGTGCTCAACACCAATAAGGCGAACGATATCATCCATGCCCATCTTTTCCGTCCACCTCACGGCTGGATGCGACCAAGTGAGTATTGGTGGCTGCACCGCACTTACAAGGTCATCATGTGGGATGTGGTGACGCGCGACTATTCCAAATGGATGACGGCAGAAGATGTGGTGAACAATGTGAAGCGATATGCCCGCAATGGCAGCATCATCACCTTCCACGACTCGCTGAAGAGCATTGAAAAGCTGAAGACAGCGCTCCCTCAGGCCATAGAATGGCTCATGGAACAGGGGTATGAATTTAAGACTTTTGAATAAGAAGCTGTTATTCCCAAACAGGAACAGCCAATAAACACAGACAAGAAATGAGCAAAAGAATCAACAGTTATCAGGCAGTAGCTGCATTTGTAAGAGGTTTCTTCGAAGCCTACGCACGTGGCATCATCGATGCTACCATCGAAGGCAATGACTTCAGCAAGAAGAACGACCCGAAACAGATCAAGCAGATGATGCTGGAGCATTACGGCGAGGTAAACCAATACTTCTTCGACATCATGTTCTCTACCCTCGTACGCCTCAACTACAAGACTGCCGAGGAAGCCAACGAGCGCATGAAGAAGAACTTCGACAGCATGAAACAGGCTGACCCGACCTTTGAGCCAACCATGCTCGACTACTTGCGCATAGCCTGCAAATCGAACCAGCTTTACAAGGCGATGGAATCAGAATACAAGCGTAACTTCACCTGGCTTCTTCAAGGCAAGTTTACCACTCTTGAAGAGCATGTACGCGATTATACCCACGGCATTCTCATCAGTCTCGCCGACGAGCCGATGGCCATCCATCTCCTGGTCCGCATTATCGTAAAGGCATACGCAGCAGGCTTGAAGTGTGGTAGCAAGGAGGGCGAACAGCACCAGCTCCACATGCCTACCCTTCACGGCATGTTGCTGAACAATGTCAACATTCTGCTCAACGAGACTCCGCTCAAGAGCAGCACCGAAGATCCTGTTGCCCTCTTCAAGGAGGCATGCAAGAATGAAGAAGAAAACATCAACGTTCTTTTCAACACACTAAACGATGCGATGAAAGAACTGGTAGAAGAATAAGAGAAAAGCATCATTGATGACGAGCACAGCACCAGATTCGAGAACCTTATCTATCGTGCCCTGTCAAGTGACTTGATTACAGAATCCAAGGCTGCCGATAATGTGGTTGTTGGTGCTTTTGCCTATTGGGAGAAATGTATTATGCAGGAGACGACATAGCTTAAAATGAGCGATTTATGAGTGTTTTACCTCAATAGAGGTAATAATTTAGCAACGGTTCTAATTTCAGCAATGTGCATATGTTTGCTTGTCAAACAACTCTTTTCGTTTGCAAAAATATAACAATTTATTGGATACACAATAAAATGTATGTTTTTTAACGATTGATATTGATAAGTGAAAATTCTGTGGATGAACATCTCGGTTAATAAATCCTGAGATATTCATCACACAGAATTTGGGTATTGCATATTAGAGGTTGATTTGAAAACCAATACTTTTCTAAAAACGATTAATCTCATCCTCAGCAGAACCGCTTCCGTTGTATTTATCTTTGAAACTATTGAAGTTGTAACTAATGGAAGCTATGATGCAGCGATTGAAGTTATTCACCTTTCTGTTCTGCACCACAAAATTAACCCTCTTTACATCGTTCAACTTCGAGCTATCAAACAAGTCCTCTGCTTTCAATGTTATCGTCAATTTCTTTTTAAGTAACTGTTTCTGTACCATCATATTGAATGACGAATAACCGTTTTGCTCGTAGATGCCATGATGTCCCTTAATGTTCCAAAAGAAATCACATCGAAAAAGCCAATCGTTCCTTAGTGCCACTACATTTTGGAAAGCGAAGAGACCGTATGGATGATTGTAGTCTAATTGCTCTCCATTATATGATAGCGTGAAATAAGGTTTATAGACACCCACCGTCAAAGTAGGTCGCCAACAACCAAAAACAGGTGAAACAACACATTGCGCTCCTAGTTGCTGGAAATCCTTGGCGTTGGTTGACATCCAAGTTACCGTTCCAGGTTTGCCGGATACAGCAACGACAGTCGGATGGATGTAATCCTTGATATACTGATAATCCAACTTGAAGTCGAATATGCTATAATTCACACTAAGTTCTGTATCATACACGTATTGCGGTTTCAGATAAATGTTGCCTTGCTCATAATGGTATTGATTGTTGTAGCTCACACTGTTGTTCAACTGACGAAACGAAGGACGGTTGACCCTGCTACTGAAATCAAGATTCATCCCCACTCTCCCAAACATAGTGGAAAGAGAAAGGGATGGAAGTAAGTCCGAATAATTGGTCTTGTTCTTTACTTCTCCTTGGTCTGTGTTGATGGCATGAATGTACTCATAGCGAAGCCCAATGCTTCCTTTCCATTTGGAGGCAGACAAACGAAAAGTGGCAAATCCTGCATACTTGGTTTCCTTATTCTTGAATTGGTCATCGGCTATCTTCCCTTCTTCGTTTACAGACATACCCCATGAACTGATTTTACTGAAATCCGTTCCGAAATCAAGCCTATTATTCTTATTCATGTTCCAAGCAAACACCCCTTTGAGTGCAGTCGCACGATTTCGCTGATCGTTTTGCATATGCGTGATTTCTGAGACAGCATCTATTCTACTTGTCTCGCTCACTTGTTGCTTATGTTTCAGTTGAGCATAAACATAGTCGGCATCCAAGTTGAGCTGTAGGTTGTCTGTTAGTTTGCCGATATAATACAGATTGACATTGTGAAACCTTTCCTTTTCAGATTCTTCAGTCTCGTTGTCTGTAGATGTCAGCAGTTCATCATTCTTGTACGTCTGCATATAGTCGAAAGGAGAATCGAGCATCTTGTAGTTGGAGATGCTTCCCAAATATCTTCCGCCGATAGTGTGATTCTTGTTTATGGCATAATTCATACCAACATTATAGTCATGAGAGCGAGAGCGGTCGGAATATTCAGAAGCAGAAATCTCATGAAATGTATCTTGCCCGTAATTGAACTGGTTAACATCATATCTGATGTCACTTCTCGTATTGTCATATTGATATGCGAGGAATACATCCAAAGCTCCCTTGTGGATGTTGAGGTTGACCTCCTCGTTGTTAGACAAATTCTTATGTTTGGAGATTTCCGCACCCACAATACCAGAAAGTCCATCCAAGGAATGGTCTACGGTAGTGATGTTTATGACACTCCTTGTTTCTGCATCGTATTCTGCCCCAGGGTTTGTTATGAGCTGTACAGACTTCACGTTGGTAGAAGAAAGGAGTGACAACCCTGAAGTATTAGTCTGCTTTCTTCCATCTATATAGATGACAGGCTCACCCTTACCAAACACCTCATACTTTCCATTTGTATAGAGCATCCCAGGAATATATTTGATAACATCTGTGGCCTTGCCAATATTTTTCAAATTGGAATTTTGAACGTCAAGCGTAAGTTTACCGTTTTCTCTTGATATGTATTTGCGATGCCCTTTAATCACAATTTTTTGCAGATTAATTGTTGCATCCTCCAAGGTTATGGCACCAACCTCACCGGTACGATATGCATTACAATAAGTTTTGTAGCCCACACAACTTATTTTCACAATCGCCTTTTTCACCTCGCAAGGAATTACGAACTGACCATCCTCATTTGTAACACCACCCGTGATAAAACTGGAATCACTAACATTGAGCAAAGCGACATTGGCGAAATCGACTGGTTGATGGTGAGTGTCTACAATGCGTCCCATCATTCTGTTAGAAGTCTTTTGAATACATTCTACAATGATAATATTATCCACTTGTTTCATCTTGATAGGGTAAAAACCTATCAAGTTCATGATGGCATCTGGAACACTTTCATTTTTGATGCTCTTTGTCACCTTGAAATCCTCCAACTCGTCATACACAAAGTTGATGACATACTTATCCTGTCGAGCATTCAAATCCTTCAATGCCGCAGAAAATGACACATTATTATATTGTCGGGTGATACGTTGGGCAGAAACGCCCATACTTATCACCGAAAGCAAAATCAAACTTATCAGATATTTACCCATAGCCTATTCTCTGTTTTATAGTCCATATACTGTATATACAGTTGAGGGAATCAAAAAACTAAGCAAAACAATAACTTTTTTCAAAATTTACAGAAAAAACATTCAACGACTCCTTGTCTTCCACAAAGCCATAGGATGAAATTTGATTCTATTGACCATCTCTTTATCTTCGAACAGCAATTCAGGAATATACTTCTTGTCATTGAATTCCCGCACATATTCTTTCTCTGATTCTGTCAGAACCAATAGCTTTGAGAGAAAGTCTTTCACTTCTGTCTTGGCTTTTTCAAAGTCAAAATGCTCACTGCGCCTAAGCACAGGCAAGAGTTGCGAACGAATCTGCGGAAAACGGATTTTGTCTATCTGCGGAAAGGCAGTATATTCCGTAGGCGTAGCGTTGTCTTTTCTGCTTGAGCCAACAGTCAGATAAAAGACGGTCGCTTTTCTCAGCAACGTTTTCTCTTCATCGCTTACGAATAGCTGATGCTTCACCATGTTATAGACATCATAAATGTCACGTGCAGCACTTCTACCTATCAAGGCGTTTATCTTGGTGGCAAACAATTCGACAGGTGAAAGAG
>QSCI01000088.1:0-13181 GCA_003463005.1 Segatella copri
GAGGGGAATGGCAGGGATGCGTGAGGGGAATAGCAGGGATGCGTGGAGGGAATGGCAGGGATGCGTGAGGGAGAATGGCGTTTAATCTGTTAAAAACATCACACGTATGTATAATAAACATTAAATTAAAGTGAGCGTCATAACGCTCAATTTTTATTTGGTTATTTGAATGTTTTTTATTACCTTTGCACGAAATTTTGAAATTATGAAAAAAATGAAGCATATTAACAGCAATCACCTCGACTTTATGAAGAAAAGGTGTTTCGGAAGCTTAGGAGAACTCCTAAGCGAGCTGTGGTATGCTATAATTATTAATAATCGGTCGAGATGCCAGGTATCTGCGACCAAGTATCAACTTAATGCCATATCAACAACCAGAAAGTAAACACAACCTTACCCGCCCCCACACCTTACGATAGTAGGCGCTCGGCAGTTCTCCAGCGGCTTACGCTAAAAACGTTAGCGCAAACACACGTCCTCTACTAAAATGAGGCAGAAACAGTCAATCAACCTAAAAACAATAAAAGAAGATGAAACTTTTTTTTTATAGGAAATTTATTCGCTTCGTAATAAAGCACTTCACCATCGTTATCAACAATACCATACAGATGAATGGTGGACAATACATCGAACACATGAACAACTATCAGGGAAAGGAGGATGAGAAATGTCTGGACAAAGAATGATCATCATGAACGCTGGTAGCTCGTACTTCGAGCATGTGGAGAACTATTATGGCAGCAATGCCTGTGAGCAAAACTCATGCAGAAATGCTGAGATGCCGGCTGAGCTGAAAACGGAAAAGGCCCAGAGGATAAAGAACAACCTGATAGAGATAGGCTTGGTAACCGAAAATTTCATGCCTTCAGGACTGTCTTCATCCGAAGCTGCCATCCTTGCCAACCAGATAGGTACAGAGTTGAAAATCGATAATATATGGAGCGTATTCGGCAATTATTGGGGGCCTAATCCGAACTCGATGAGAGCCGCCTACAACCGAGGTATGGAACAGAAGAAAACGATTCCCTTCCTCGAAAAAGTGATGCCTGCTATCAGAGGCTAATCTGGCAGGTAGTACTAGTACGCGTACATAGTACGTACTAGGTAGAAGCGAGAAATTTGCCTTACCTTTGCCCCCGGAATTCAGAATCAATGCGGTCTGAGTTTCGGGGGCTTTTGTGTATCTGCACATCAACCATGGTGGGAGCCCCCAATCTTCTAAATTATTTAAAATGATGGAAGTGAAAGCGTATGTGTTCAGTCCTCCTCCTTACAGACGGCTGAGAGTGGTGAAAACGGAAGAGGGGATTACCCCACAAACCAATCTTTTATTAACGAAATAACATGACAGAAACACAACATGTAATTGCACTGAACCCTTACCGCAAGGGCAATAAGGGGAAGGTGTTTTCCAACAGTATGACGGTGTATGACAAGGTGATTGCATCGCCGGAAATCAGGAAGATGATTCGGCAGATCAGGGGCGAACTGCCTATCCCGAGGTGAATGCCAACGATGCAGAGGCGGTGAAGAAGGCGCAGGACAGGCTGAAGAGCGAACTGCCTTTCTTCTGTCCCCACTACGGCATTTTCAAGAACAATGTGCGCAGACAGGAGAATGCCCAGCCCGAGAGCTTCATGTTCCAGACTATCATCGACGTGGATGACAGGGAATATGTTGACAAGGCTATCGAGAAGGCAAGGGAGCTGAACTGCTCTGACAGCATCTGGAACGGCTCGCTGCTGCACCTCTGCTACAGTGCCCGGAAGAAGCTGCACATCGGTATCAGACTGCCGGTGGGAATGACCATCGAGGAGACGCAGAAGGCGTATTGCGAGGCGCTGGGGGTGCCGTATGACGAGAGCTGCATCACACCCGAGAGAATGATTTATCTTACGGATAAGGACTCGGAAATCTACAGGTCGAAGATGTGGTGCGCCGTGCTGAGCGAGAAGGAGATTCTAATGCGAAGGCAGGCGTATCTGGACCGCGGACTGACCGTGGACGGAAGAGGGAAAGTTAATAGTTTACAGTTAAAAGTTAATAGCAATGGTAAGAATAATGAAAATAATAGACTATCGGGCAACGACGGCAATCCTGCTGTTTCTGCTGGCTCTGCTGTTCAGCCTGCCCAACCTGGTGATAGCCATGGTGCTGATGCTCCTCATATCGGGGATTCTGGAGGCAATCAGGATGCTGGCGGACTGGGAGCCAGGGAGAAGAATCTGATTGCGTTTGACCTCCTTACGCAGGCTGCCGGACTCGGGGGTATGGAGATTGATACCGTGGGGTCGAGACACTCTTCGCTGCTGGCTATCATGAGCGCCGGTGCTTCGAGGGTGATGGAGGAAGAGGAACTGATGAAGGTGGTGAGGGTGAAAATGCCAAGCTACTATCAGGAGAACGACTGCCATCAGCTGATTCACGACTTCTATGCGAAATATGCTGACAATACGAAGCCGATGTCGAGGGAAGTGATGAGGGTGAATGCGCTGGCGGAGCAGAAGGCCAGCCAGCAAGTTAATAGGGCTGAGCAAGTTAATAGTTTACAGTTTACAGTTAATAGGGGTAATCAACAAGTTAATAGTTTACAGTTAACAGGTAATAGGGCTGATGAGGATTATCCTGACCCGCCGGAGATGCCGAAGAAACTGCCGAAGCTGGTGGAACTGCTGATATCGAGGACACCGGAAATTTATAAGCCGGCTGTGGCGCACGCTATCTTCCCGCCGCTGGCTACCCATCTCTGGAAGACGAGGTTCCGGTATATTGACAACGTGGAGCACGAGGCGAGACTGATGACGCTGCTGCTTGCGGGTACCGGAGCGGGTAAGAGCAGCGTGAACAGGCCTATCGATTTCATTATGGAGGATATCAGGCAGAGGGATGCTGAAAACCTGAAGCGCGAAAAGGCGTGGAAGGATGAGATGCTACGCAAGGGTGCCAACAAGGATAAGCGCAAGAGACCTGAAAACCTGATTATCCAGGAGATTGATGCGGATATGACGAACCCGGCTTTCGTGATGAGAACGGCTGAAGCACAGGAACATTTCCTCTATACTTCGCTCAATGAGCTAGACCAGTTTGATGCACTCAAGGGTAGCGGAAACCAGCAGTTCCGTATCATGTGTCTGGCAGCAGACCCGGGTAACAAATACGGACAAACTCGCGTAGGAACAATGAGTGTAACGGAGCGTGTTACCATTCGGTTCAACTGGAATGCATCTACCACCATCCAGAAGGGTCAGCGTTACTTCTCTAAGGTTCTTACCGATGGTCCTATCAGCCGTATCAACTTCTGCACCATCCCCGAAAGGGAAATCGGCGAAGATATGCCTGTATACGGAACTTATGATGAATCGTACCGTGAGGCGCTCAGGCCTTACATCGAAAATCTGAACAAAGTAACAGGTCTGATTGAGTGTAAGGAGGCGTTTCAGCTTGCCCTCAAACTGAAGGATGAGAATGCTGAGTTTGCCCGGCTGTCGCAGGACAGGACGTTTGAGAATCTCTCGTTCCGTGCCAACGTCATCGCTTACCTGAAGGCGTGCGTGCTGTATGTAGCCAATGGTTGCAAGTGGGAGCCGGAGATTGATGAGTTTATCCGCTGGAGCGAGCAGTATGACCTGTACTGCAAGATGCGGTTCTTCGGCGACATGATTGCGAAGGAGAACTTTATGGCGCAGAAGAGTTCGAAGCGTGGGCCTCAGAATCTTTTACAGATACTGCCCGATAACTTTACGGCTGCGCAGTTGCTTGCCATCCGGCTGGAGCATGGACTGGATGCGAAGGGTACCGATATGATGATCAGGCAGTGGCTGCACCGGAATTACATCAGGCGGGCGTATCAGTATACGGGCAAGCGTGACAGTTGTGACAGTTGTGACAGTTTTGAGAAGCTTAAGTACCGCCACGACGGTATGGTTATTGAATCTTAAATTTATTTTTACTTATGCAGATAGTTTAAAACGTATAGCGAAGAAGAAGACCTACACGATAGGTCGCCTTTACATCCTGAAGGATGAGGATGTGAAGAAGCGCACGATTGAGAGTGTGAACAAGTGCAGGGGGCTGAAGACGGTGTGCGAGGTGCCTGCGGAGAAGCTGAATGCGGACTCGTATTTCTGTGATACGCTGGAGCCGTGCTGGCGCAACCTTCTGGGTGTGGAGCTAAGTCCTGCCGAGGAGAATGTGCGGTTGGGGCGTGTATCGGGCAAGAAGGCGCAGAAGATGAAGGGCACGACGGCGATACCTGAGGGTACTTATCCGGTGGTGATCAGCAAGTCGCCGAGGTTTCAGATGTGGTTGCCGCTGCTGTTGGGTGTCCCCAATTTTGAGGGCATCCGCATCCATGCCGGCAATTATCCCGATGATACGCAGGGCTGCATCCTGGTGGGTGAGAACCGTGTAAAAGGCATGGTTGTGAACTCCCGCATCTGGCTCCACCGCCTCATCAATGCCATCACCGCTGCGAGAGACAGGGAGGAGAGCATTTGGGGAACGATTTTGTAATGTTGAATGTTGAGTGTTGAATGTTGAATTAGGCTAGCGCCCTTGAGTCCGTTAGGCAAAAAATCAACATTCAACATTCAACACTCAACACTAATAATTCAACATTCAACACTAATAATTCAACATTCAACATTCAACACTCAACATTCAACTTAACACTCAACATTCAATTTAACATTTTTATATCATGGAAAGAAATTATAAAACAAAAAAAGAAGAGATGAAGAATGAAAAGACAGCGGGTAATGCTGTCGTGTTTGAAAACCCTGAATTCGGTAAGGTTCTTACTCAGACCGATGAAAACGGGGAGCCTTTGTTCTGTGCGAAGGATGTCTGCGATATACTGGGGTACAAGAAATCTTATAACGCTGTATATCAGTTCGTTAACCCACATGACACCTTAAAACAAGGGGCATGGGTAGTGACAGGTATTAAGAAGGATGGAAGTGAAGCTAAGCGATGGTCTCAAGTGCTTTTCGTCAACGAGAGCGGATTCTATGCTTTGGTGCTCGGTTCCAAGCTTCCTACGGCGGTGAAGTTCAAAAACTGGGTTACTTCCGAGGTGCTGCCGCAGATTCGCAAGACGGGCGGTTATATTCCGGTACAGCAGGGAGAGAGTGATGAGGAGACGATTCGGCATGCTGAAGAGATTCTCAGGGCTACACTCAAGGAGAAGGAGAATCTGCTGAAAAACCAGCAGGTGCAGATTGATCAGCAGAAGAAACTCATAGGAGAACAGGATACGGAGATTCGACGGCTGAACGGTGTGGTGGACGAACAGGTGGTTTGCATCGCCAAGAACGGTGAGAACATCATCCAGTTGGAGAATCAGGTGGATCATCTTCTGCCGAAGGCGCTCTACACCGACAATGTGCTCAACTCTGTTTCCTGCTATACCACCACGCAGATTGCGAAGGAGCTGGGTATCACGGCGCAGGAGTTGAACCGCCAGCTCTGTGCCCTTCATATCCAGTACTACCAGAGCGGCCAGTATCTGCTCTATGCCGATTATGCCCACATGGGCCTGGCGAAGAGCCGCACCCGCTACTCTACCCTCCCCGACCCTCACTGCGATGGGGTACAGGAGAAGCTGGGCACCGCCTATACCCACACCTACCTCGTATGGACAGAAAGAGGAAGGAAGTTCATACATTTAAAGGTAAAAGGGTAAAAAAGTAAAAAGGTAAAAAGGCTGAGGACCAGCGATTCCATCGCTGGTCCTCTAAAAAAAGGGGAGAAAAATTTGGTAATTAGTGAATAAAGCCGTAACTTTGCATGCTCTTAAGCAGAATAAAGGAAATAGATTAGTAATTAAAAGCAAATATGAATAATCATACGACATCAATAACGACGAACAGGAAACATCACTACCGGGAACTGCTGGCTATCGGCATTCCTATCATCATAGGACAGCTGGGTACCATTATCCTGGGATTTGCTGATACGCTGATGATAGGCCATCACAGTACACCCGAACTGGCGGCTGCCGGACTGGTGAACAATATCTTCGGTCTCGTTTTCGTATCCTATATGGGATTCACCTACGGACTCACTCCTATCATCGGACGGCTCTACGGCGAGGAACGGACTGACTGCATCGGACAGAAAGTGCGCAATGCCTTCTGTGCCAACATGCTGACGGGCTTCATCTTCACCCTCGCCCTCGTTGTGCTCTACCTGAATCTGGGGCGCATCGGACAGCCTGAAGAGCTGCTCTCGCTCATCCGCCCTTACTTTCTGGTAAACCTCGCCTCGGTGCTCTTCATGGGCATCTTCTTCACGATGAAGCAATTTCTTGACGGACTCGGACAGACCAAGGTGGCGATGTGGGCGATGATTGGCGGCAACGTAATCAATATCCTGGGCAACTGGGTACTGATTTACGGTGTGGCGGGTTTCCCGGAACTGGGTTTGCTGGGAGCCGGTATTTCGACGCTGGTGAGCCGTATTCTGATGGCGCTGGCGATGGTGGGCATGCTGATGACGGGCAAGAATTTCGGGGAATACAGACGCGATATTCTGCACAGTTCTCTGACCAAGGCTGACTTCAGGGAGATGAACCGGTTGGGCTGGCCTGTGGCGCTGCAGCTGGGCATGGAATCGGCTGCCTTCACGCTGAGCTGTGTGATGGTGGGCTGGCTGGGAACCATTCCGCTGGCGGCTCATCAGGTGATGATTACCCTCTCGCAGCTCTTCTATCTCGTGCTTTCGGGCATGGCGGCTGCGCTGGCTATCCGCGTGAGTCATTTTATGGGTCAGAAGGACTACGGGGCAGTTCGCCGCAATGCCTACGACGGGTTCCGGCTGAACCTGCTGTTCTCGCTGTGTATGGGTTTGCCGGTGTTTCTGCTTCGCCATCAGATAGGTGGCTGGTTTAATGATAATGTGGAGGTGCAGGCGTATGTGGCTACGCTGATTATCCTGTTGATGGTATATCAGTTTGGCGACGGACTGCAGTATACCTTTGCCAATGCGCTGCGTGGCATCGCCTGTGTGAAGCCGATGGTGCTCTATGCCTTCATCGCCTATTTCGTCATCTCCCTGCCGCTGGGCTACACCCTAGGTTTCCCTTGCGGCTTGGGCATTCTGGGCATCTGGTTAGCCTTCCCGTTCGGTCTGACCATAGCGGGAGAAATGTATCGCAGAAGATTTGAAAAGGAATTGAAAAAGATTGAAAAAGAAAAGTAAAAAAAGAAAGAAAAGAGAGAAAGAAGATTGAAAAAGAAATAAATGTACGAAAAAAGCTCCTGCAAGTGTTGCAGGAGCCTTTTTTATTGTTATATGCTAACTCTGATAAATGATTCTTATTCAGCAGTTTGCTCAGCACGATCATCTACGTTCTCACCCTCTGTAGGAGCGAGAGTAGCCTTGAAATCGGTGATGCCGTACTTAGCGAGAATGTTGTACCACTGGAGGAGCTTCTTGATATCGCTGTCGTGAACACGGTCGCGATCGTAGTTAGGAAGAACCTCAGCAAAATAAGCGTGGAGCTCAGCAACAGGCGCCTTCTTGTAGTTGAAAGTGCTAGGCTTACCCTCTTCCTTCTTGCTTACGCTGTCGAGCACTTCCCAGAGTGGCACCTCATCAGCGTCTGTATACATAGCGATGTCACCAAGGCTTGTTACGCGGTCGGTAGCGAAAGCTGGGATACGCTTGTGAGTCTCATCGAGTGTTTCTACGATGAGGTTTCTGTTACCTCTTGATACCAATTTATAAAGGCCTGGTTTGCCTGCAATTGAAAGGATTGTTTCCATTGTCTTTTCTATTATTCTTTATTATTAATGATATCTAATAATTTCCTTACCTGTGCATCGATATCCTGCTCGCCATCGTTCACGATTTCGAAATCGGAGCGGGCTGCAAGTTCTTCCTGCGGCATGACGGCATCTATCCACTGCTGCGCCTTCTCTGCCGGGATATGGTCGCGCTGCATGATGCGCTGGATGCGGACCGGAACGGGAGCCGTTACGCAGACCACGAAATCGAGGTGGATACGGCGGTAGAAACCGCTATCGAAGAGGATGGCACTCTCCATCCACTCATAGCTGCTCTGCTCGAAATCGCGCGCCACAGCCGGATGAACCACATCGTTGACAGCCTGCTTGTTAGCCTCGCCAGCCAGCAGAAACTGAGCCAGCACGGGCTTCTGCAAAACGCCCTCTGCACTGTAAACCTGCTCGCCCACCAGCTTCTTCAAGCCAGCCTGCAAGCGGGCATCGGTGCGCATGAGCCGCTTAGCCTCAGCATCGCAGTCGTAAACCCGGATGCCCTGTTTCTCCAATATCTGGCACACATAGCTCTTTCCGCTACCTATACCCCCCGTTATCGCTATCTTCATCATAGTAGAAAAACTATCAATTATCAACTATCATTGCTGTTCCAGCAGATAATCTACCGTTTCCAGGTCGAGATGCGCCTTGCTCACCGAGCGCGGCACGCTGCGCAACTGGAGTTTGCACTTGTCAGAAGGGTTGTTAGCCAGATCGTTATAATCTACTACCACCTTAAACTGGCTCGGCTTGATGGTTCTGAAGAGGCTGGCTCCGATGGTGAATCTTACCGCCACTTTAGATGGGAAGGTACGGAGCACCATGTTATCAGGCATGTTGATGGCCGTAACAGGCACATCGACCGACTCTTCGGTAAGCACATCAGGATATACCGCCAGTCGCACCATCTGAGGCACAATCTTCATGCCACGTATCTTCTTGATAGGTACGTTGCGATGAATGGTATCCTGCAGGTTGCGCATGTTGAACGGCTCGATTTCTACCGATTCCAACTCATCGAGCTGCTTCTTGTTGGCATAAACAGTAACCGTAGACGGCAGGAATTCGGTATGTGCCAGATAATAGCTCTTGCTGGTTGTAATCTTACCTCTGAACACCACAGGCACTCGCTTGGAAGAGCCGTAGGTGAAGAAGAAATCGTATTTTGCCGGCTTGATGGAGATCAGTTTGGTAGAGCCATAGAGCTGGGATGCCACCTGTTTCTGCACATCAGCCATCGGAATCTGTCCCGTTCCCGTTTCCTCGTCGGCATAATTGGCAAAACGGAATGTGAGCGGATGAATCTTGCCTCCGTAAGCATAGGTAACGAGGGTGAATCCCTTATCGCGCACCGTAATATGCACGGTATCAGGGAGTTCGCCGGTTATCACCGCATTGCGGGGCACGCCCGTTAACTGCACAGGAATATTGAATTCTCTCTCGGTAGTCTCATTGAGCGTCATCATCAGCCAGAAGATGCCGCTGAGAGCGAGAAAGAACAAAAAAATCAGAAACTCCTTATTCAGACCACTGAACAGGAAGTTTCTGACAGCTTTTAATATGCTCTTGATACTATGCATTAGGTGTCTGACTAGCTGCATCAGCAAACACGTAGCCCTTAGCTACAGTGATTACCACGCCACGAGCTATCTCAACATCAACGGTATTAGCCTCGAGGTCAACACGCTTAACAGTGCCATAAACACCGCCGCCTGTAACAACCTTTGTACCCTCTGCCAAAGCATTCTGGAACTTGCGGATTTCCTTCTGCTTCTTCTGCTGAGGACGGATCATAAAGAACCACATGATAGCGAAGATAGCTACCATCATGATGAGAAAACTCATGCTGCTACCACCGGCAGCTGCTTGCAATACTAAATTTGTCATGTCGTTAAAGTATTATCTATTATTATTTTATGTTCTATATATAAATAAGGTGTGGCCAGCAAGAAAGGCCTCCGTTATTTACTCACCCTCGCCCGGAGCGCGGTGAATGCGCGGACGACGGCCGGCTGGGTGCTGGTTGTCCGGGCGCTGTTTGCCGGCATGTTCGCCGTGCTGTGCATGCTGATGCTGCTTACGCTCAGGCATCTCCTTCTGGATGAGGTTGCGGCTGATGAGCTCGCGGCAGATGCTGTCGAGCATACCGTTAACATAACCGCCGCTGCGAGGAGTGCTGTATGCTTGGCAAGGTCTACATACTCGTTGATAGTGACGGTAGCCGGGATGCCAGGGAAGTTCATAACCTCAGCGATGGCAATCTGCATGATAATCACATCCATATAGGCAAGACGTGAGAAATCCCAGTTGCGCAAAGCCTCGCTCATATAGCGCTGGTAGGTATCGCAGTTGAGGATGGTAGCACGGAAGAGCTTGCGTGCAAACTCTCTGTCTTCAGCATCCTTATATTCCGGCAGCAATTCCTGCTTGGCCTTAGCTTCCGGGTCGAAACGCTTGATAGTCTTCAATACGAAAGTATCTATGATATCCTTGTCATCGTTCCAGTAGAGGCTCTTCTCCTCAAGGAATGCATCAAGCTCTTCATTATTCTGAATGAACTGCTTGTAGATGCGGCGCCATACCTCACGGTCGCGGCTGTACTCGTCGAGATCGGCGAGTTCCTCATCAATAGCACCGCTGACATAATCAGCATAGAGATCGCTAGACGTAATCGCAGTATACACTTTGCGCACCATTTCAATATCCTCATCCCAGTTGGAATGCTTAACATCTATCCATTCGAGCAGCATCTTGTTCTCTTCGAGCTGCAGAGCGAACTTATTGAATGCGAAACGTGGTGAAGGTTCCTGCTCACCCTCTCTCTTGGCACGAGCTACATCTACATCGTAGCGCTTGCGTGCCTCCTGGGTGATGGCAACGATGAGCTGCAACATGTAGTTGTACAAATCGTATGACTTGGAGAGACTAAACATCAGCTCCTTCTCAGCGTTCTCCATGTTATGATCGCTGTTTTGATAGTATGCGTAGGTTAACTGCACAATCTTACGTCTTATCAAATCCCTATTAATCATTCTCTAATGTTTTTAAAAGATTCATTTATTAAATTACCTAATACGCTTGCAAAAATACACATTAAATAGGTAATAGACAAGAAAACGGGCAAAAATTTCAGTTTATTTAAGCAAAAAATTGTATTTTCAATATTTTTTCTGCATATAAAACATGTTTTTCGGCAAAAAGTTTGCTCATTCCAAATAATTTTCGTAATTTTGCACCCGCTTTAAGCAAAGCTAATCCGTGTGATGGCGAGTTAAGGCACATTTTTTATTAATAACTTAATTTAGAGTAACACAAAATGAAAGAGATTAATGTAACAGGTCAGAAGCGTACAGACCTTGGCAAGAAAGCTTCTAAGACATTGCGTAAGGAAGGTTTGATTCCATGTAACCTTTATGGTGAGAAGAAGGGCGAGAACGGTGCTCCTGAGGCTTTGTCATTCGCAGTTCCATTCGCTGAGTTGCGTAAAATCATCTACACTCCTCATGTATACGTTATCAACCTCATCATCGACGGTGAGAGCCACACAGCTATCATGAAGGAGATCCAGTTCCACCCAACAACAGACGCTCCTCTGCACGTTGACTTCTACGAGGTTAACGACAAGAAGCCTATCACTATCGGTATTCCAGTTAAGTTGACAGGTCTTGCACAGGGTGTACGTGATGGTGGTCGTATGAACCTCTCTATCCGTAAGATCAACGTTACAGCTCCTTACCAGGTTATCCCTGAGCACCTCGATATCGACGTTACTGAGTTGAAGATCGGTAAGAGCATCAAGGTAGGTGACCTCTCATTCGAGGGTCTCGAGTTGGCTACAAGCAAGGCTGTCGTAGTTTGCTCTATCAAGATGACACGTAACGCTCAGCTCGCAGCTCAGGCTACTGAGGAAGAAGAGGCTTAATCACTGAGTCATCTAGAGATTTTACGAACCTGAGTAAAGCATTATCAAACATTGGATAAATATTTGATTTGTGGGCTTGGTAACCCTGGCGATGAATACGCCGGCACCAGGCACAACACAGGATTTATGGTATTGGACGCTTTTGCTAAAGCGTCCAATATTCATTTTGAGGATAAGCGATATGGCTTCGTAGCCGAGACTACGCTCAAGGGAAGAAAGATTTTCCTGCTCAAACCTACCACATTCATGAACCTCAGCGGTAATGCGGTAAGATATTGGCTGAATCAGGAAAAGATTGACCAGAGCCGACTGCTCGTTATCAGCGATGAGCTAGCCCTGCCTCTGGGTGCTTTCCGACTGAAGGCAAACGGCAGCAACGGCGGCCATAACGGATTGGGACATATCCAGCAGCTTATCGGTCAGAACTATGCCCGCCTGCGCATGGGCATCGGCAACGATTATCCGCGTGGCGGCCAGATAGACTGGGTGCTGGGCAAATATACTGAGGAAGACATGAAGCAGCTGCAGCCGGCCATCGACCTGGGTGTAGAGATCATCAAGAGCTTCGTATTGGCTGGTATCGACATCACCATGAACCAATACAATAAGCTAGGAAAGAAGTAATCATGAAAGAATCAGCAAGAATAGACAAGTGGCTCTGGGCTGCCCGCATTTACAAGACCCGCAGCATTGCTGCCGATGCCTGTAAGAATGGCCGCGTCATGGTGGGAGGCGTAACGAGAAAGCTTCCTTCATCATCAAGCGTGGCGATGTGGTGAGCGTAAAGAAAGCCCCTATCACCTACTCTTTCGAGGTTCTCGACTGCATAGAGCAGCGCGTAGGCGCCAAGATGCTGTATGGTGTCTATAAAAACGTAACCGACCCTAAGCAATACGAGCTCCTGGAGATGAGCCGCATCAGCGGATTCGTAGATAGAGCAAGAGGCACTGGTCGCCCTACAAAGAAAGAACGCCGAGCCCTGGATGCCTTCGTAGATCCCGCCATGTTTGGATTTGACGAAGAAGACTGGGACGAGGATGAAGAATAAAATAAAACTCCCCCTACACTTCAAAGAGTATAGGGGGAGTTTTCTTGTCTAGTCATAATTATTTTCCTTTCTTTCTTACTTTGCAAAGATACAACATTTTAAGATACGATGCAAAAAAATTGGGATAATTATTGCTAAAAATATACGAAATAGAAACTTATATGTGATATTTGGCTACTTATTTTAAAATAAAGCTTAAAATATTTGGAGCGAATAGAGAAAAAACATACCTTTGCACCTAGTAAAAATGATGGAATGATGGAATCAGCATACACACTGATAACTAATCATACTCTATATGAGCATTATAAACTATTAATTTAAATCACTGCTGTCCCGTTTAGAAATCATCGGGCCTGAAAAGGCTAGGATATAGCCAATCCTCCGTCTCTTCTGTTGGAACAGCTTTGTTAAACAATTCATTTAAAGG
>QSCI01000089.1:0-13142 GCA_003463005.1 Segatella copri
GTGCAAAGTTATGGCGGCCCTGTCAGATGCCAAGTACCAGGAGAGGACTCCTTATTTGGCTAAAACTTTTCTGGAAGCCTTCCGCAAATAATTCTTATTTGGGTATTCCTGAAAAGTTTCTGCCAAATTCCTTGGCGTTCTGACTCCTCTGGGCTGCCATCCTTTCTGCACGTAAAAAGGCTACAGGAGGCGAAGGACACGCCGAGGTATGATAAAAAAAATATCGGATCGAACGAAACAAATAACTGTAAAAGGCTAGAAGGTTCCGGAAATCCAAAGTATAATTTTTAAAGTTGAACCGTTAAAATGAGATTGACAATGAAACAGATTATTAAGTTTCTCAAGAAGATGAGTGTGGAAAACGCTTTGTTTTTCTTCTCAATGTTTGGAGTGGCAATGATGGCTTTTGCTTTCATGGGTGGTAACATGCGCTTCCTTGATGAGGGATTGGCCATCTGGCTGATAATAGCTGGAGCAGTGGTAGCTGGTGTGGGAATGATTGGAGTCTTCGCTAAGAACGACTTCTTCATCTACGACATCAACGAGACTTCATAGATTCTTTCGGGAGAGGTGAATAACCTCTCCTGTGCTTCTTTTTATGTTAGGCAAAGGTGGTGGTATATGTTAAAAATGAAAGATATATCATTTTATAGCAGTCATTTTAAGTTCCATCACTTATCTTTGTAACTTCAAAAATATAGATGATATGAGAATGAATGAGATTTCTTGGCAACGAATGGTGTATATGAACCATAGTGCCAACGTTGTTCCTGCAGGAAAACCCTATAAGAAGCAAATGCTTCAGGGAAAAGTCTTTCCTGTCACTAAAGCACAGGCTAGGAACTTTGTTCTGATGGGGTGTCTGCTCAATGAACTTAACAACGAGGATGTTCGGGTAGTGGAATTGATACTGAACAAGCATGGAATTGTTGGCAACTACAGCTATGCCAAGAAAAAGGGGATGGTGAGACTCGTCAACTCATGTGATCTCGACAAGGCTCTGAGAATGGAATATAAATTTTAAAATTTGATGATATGGAAGAAAAGTATGAGAGTTTTAAACAGAAAATTCTGAAACTGAACGAACTCGCTTTGAGAGGGGAAGAGGGAGAAGCCATTAATGCTCGAAAGGCAATGGATAGGCTTTGCTCTACCCTGGGTGTTAATTTGGAGGACATCTTGAATGAGAGCGAACAAAAGAAAGAATATGTCTTCAATGTTGGATGTGACCACTTGCTGAAGGAGCTGTTCTTTATGTGCAGTGAGAAAATCTTGGGCGACGGTGAGATTTGGTATAAGGAGAAGAATAGCCATATATCCTTGGAACTTACTCCTTCACAATATGCCGAGTTGCTTACTTACTTCGATTTTCACAAGGAAAACTTCAAGAAGGAACTGAAAGCCACAAGGAAAAGATTGCTTCTGGCATATTTGTTGAAACATAATATCTATGTTGGTAATGATGACGGAATAGACAAAGAGCTTTCATCGGAGGAACGCCGCAATGCTTGGAAGACTTTGCAGATGGTTGATGGCTTGGAAAATGTGTCTTATTTAAAATCTTTGGAAGACAAGTAAATGGAAAAGAATGATATTTAATACAATGAAATGGTGATTGCCAGAATGAGAAAAATGAGGGAAGAGGCAGAAAAGCGAAATACTACTGTTGATTTCTGTAAAATACAATAGGGACTCTCTATTTTCTGTAGCGAAATAGTCTCTGCTTTTGGAGTGTTTACACTAAAAACAGAGACTATTTTGTTATTAATATGTGTGAGATATGGTAACAAACACTGTCTCACCAGAATATCCTATCTTATAGGTTACTTCTTCCACAAGCCAGCGATAATCCGTCAATCCTTCGTTGAAAATTTCTTCATGCTCGTCGCCATACACCACCATATGCAGGAGAGACTTGTCTTCTAGTTCCTTTACGTTCCTTAGGTAGGATGGTGTCCTGTCGTCTTCTTTTCGAATCTCTTCCAATAGTAAGTGCAGGTCACTGTCGGAATTGGATAGTTGGCAGTAAAGCTGCTTGAATATCATATCTTCGTAGTCGGAGAGCATGATGAATTCTCCTTTTCGAGGAATTATGGACATTTCGCATTCTATGAAGAATGCTCTGTGGGGATAGCACTCTGGGATATTGTTATAACAATCTATTCCTGTGCATCCCCAAACATTTTTTGGTAATAATATGACTTTCATCTTGATTTCTGGTATTGCTTAATATTCCGACAATGCTTCACTGCGGGAAACGCTTCTAGCCACGAAACTGAAGGAATTGCCTGTGCTCTTGTACTTGCAAGGTTCGCCTACTTTCGAGACTGCCACGCAAAACACAGAGAGTGGAAGAGGAGCTTCGGGATGCTCTTTTACAAAACTCTCGATTTGTTCCTTGAACCAAAATGCTTTCTTGCCATTGAAAACCACTACAAGGTTGCCGTTGCATTCTATGGCTGCCCTGCCAACTTCTTGGTCAAATATGTCAACTTTTTCCATTGTGCAACTTATTTTAATTCTCTTACTTCCATGTTTACACCTCTCTCATAGATGACAAAGGTGTAGGTCTTTCCCTTATACTTGAACTCATCTATGGTACGTGATATGTCACGGCCTTTTACGTTCTCTTTCCCGGAAAGTCTGTTCATTTCGGCAACTTGGTTCTTCCTGTAATAGCCCAATATACCTTGTATGACCAAGATTGCGGCGACAATGGCAAATAGCCAAATGTTGTCTTTGAAAAATTTTCTCATCTGTCTTGTTCTTTAATTGTTATTATACTCTTCTATGGCCTTGAATATCTCCAAAGCCACTTGCGGAACCCAGGCATTGCCGTATGCCTTTATGGATTCCTTTCTCCATTTTCCTTCAGAAATGGCAAGGTCGTCCACATCGAAGGGAAGCCCATCATCTCCTCTGCATATAGTGGGTTGAACTGACGGGAACCCTGTGAACCCCCGGTTTCCTCTGCTACTTTCTTCGGTGATGACAGCTTGCCGTTCATGGCAAGGGCTGTCAGTCCCATTCCCATCTGGCTCTTGGAATTGAGCTTGGTGGTGTACTTGGTCGCCTCCGCAGCTGTAGGCGTAGGGAGGAGGTGCAGGGGCAGAAACTCCGTCTTGCCCTTCTTGTTGCAACGTTTCAAGCCCTGTGTCTGTACGGTGGGCAACAATCCATATCCTGTTTCTTCTATGGGGCGCTCCTGTGGCACAAGCTGGAATAACAAGCGGTTGGACTTCATATCCTTCTCGCTCAATGTCTTCACAGATGGCATCGAGGATGTACCTGTATTCTTCTCTACATACAACACTTTCTTCGAAGAGAAAGTCTGAACGTCCCATTTCAGTGACACTGCTGGGTTGTACCATCGTCGTGATGCCAACAACGTTTTCAGCAACGACCCAAGTGGGCTGTATCTCCCGAATCGCTCGTAGCATTTCAGGCCAGAGGTAGCGGTCATCTTCCGCTCCTTTTCTGCTTCCTGCATAGCTGAAGGGCTGACAGGGAAATCCGCCTGTGAGAACATCGACTTTTCCCTTCCACTTCGTGAAGGTTGTCTTGGTGATGTCTTCATAACTTTCTGAATTTGGAAACCAATAGTCAAGAACTTGCCTTGGAAACTGCTGTATCTCGCAATGGAAGAGATTCTTCCATCCCATCCAGGAGGCTGCAAGCTCCGCTCCGCCTATCCCCGAGAATACGCTTGCGTGGGTCAAGGTGTTCTTGATGGTGGTGTCGTTTGTTAATGGGGCTTCTCGCCCCCTTTCACCCCTCGGTGTTTTCAGGTATAGATTATTAAACCTGCTGCCGCACTGGGAGGAAGGGGAACGATGCCTACGAGTTGAAGATTTGGGAAATATCCCCTTTTCTGGGCTTTTTCACACGCACCTTTCCATGAAGCTCCTCATACTTGCGGATAAACATATCGAGGCCAACTCCGATGATTTCCTTGATGGCCACTCCCTCGATGTCGGCGATGGTTCGTACCTTACTCATCACATCTGGATCAACCATGGTGCTGATTACCTCATAGCGTGGTTTCTCCTTTCGCCTGGTAGGTGAAGGAGCCTCGCTAGGACATTCTTGTGTAGGAACAGCTTCCTGTTCCTCGGTCTTCCCTGTCAACCCTTGTAACAGGGAATCCATTGCGTTTGAATTGATGCTCTTTGACATAACTGCTAATTTTACGTTCTACTTGCTGATGGTTACATTGTTTAATACCATTCTCTCCAAAAACTCCTCGGTCAGGGCGATGTAGTCCTGTGCGCCATTGCTCTTCTTGTCGTAGTCAACGATGTTCGTTGCCTCCAATGGTGCCTGGGCGATGGTGACATTCTTGCGAATCTTTGTCGTGAACACTAAATCGTCCAGCTGCTTTCTCAAACCTTCCTCGATGTTCTTGCTGAGCTTCGTTCCTTCCCATCGAGTGATGGCGATACCGAAGATGTTTACCTTTGGATTGAGGAACTTCTTGATTTGGTTGATGAAGTCGAAGATCATCTTCAATCCGTTAAATGGCAAGACTTCTGCTACCAAAGGGATAATCACATAGTCGGATGCCGTGAGGGCATTCAGGGTGAGCAACCCAAGGGAAGGTGGGCAATCGATGAGGATGTAGTCGTACTCGCTCTTGTAGTTCTCCAACAACTCTGAGAGGATTCTCTCTCTCGCCATCTTTCCTGCCAACTCCAAGTCTGCCTGGGCTAGGTTCAAATCGGCTGGTATCATGTCCAAACGGATGTCCTCACGTACCTTATATATATAAAGGGAGGTGGAGGACTGGGATTTCAAGCCATCATAGATGGTGGTGGAGACCTCTTTTTTCAAGAGTGAACTGGTGAGGTTTGCCTGGGCATCCAAATCTACCAAGAGAACCTTGTAACCCTTGGAGGCAAGGATTGAACCCATACTTGCTGTTGTCGTTGTCTTACCAACGCCACCTTTGTGGTTGGCGAAGGAAATAATCTTTGCGTAATGTTTCATAATTGCGTTGTATTTTTATATAATTATATGACTATATAGTTATTTTCGCCTACAAAGATATGAATATTTGGTAATATAACAAAATAATTATATAATTATTTGCATATTTCGATGCTTTTTTGTACCTTTGCAACAGAAAAAGTTCTTAAAATATAAGTAATATGAAGAAAATTTTAGCATCAATGATGATGTTGGCTGCAACTTCCACAGGATTTGCCCAACAGGTAACGGTTCCAGAGCCTGAGTTTATTAACAGCTATTGCGTGCTCACAAGTGATTCCACTTTCGATGCGCTCCCAAAAGAGGACGGAATGATTTCCAAGCATCAGAATAAATTCGGCAAATTTGCCAAGATAGCAGGAGCTGTTGGAGACTTGGGGTTTGCAGGAGGTATGATAGGGGCCAGTACATCTGGAAGTGCTTCTGGTATAATTAATGGTGTTCGTGTGATGGGAACAGCAGCTGGAGTAGGACAAGCTGCCGATGCAGTGAATACCCTCGCAGGAGCAGAGGGTATGGACATTGCTTTCGCAGGTGGCAAATCTGCCTACACCGTGAAGAATGCAAATAATGGCATCCGCTTACTCATCAAGGGAGAGAAGAACGAGTACGATCCAATGGAGATTTACCGCATTGTACGTTTCAAAGTATCAAAGAAGGACAGAAGAATCCAATGGATGGAGTTTAAGCCAGCCTTGATTGGCAGTGCTGAGACCAAAAAAAAGGATATGTTGCTTTCACTGGTCATAAGTATGGAAACCAAAGCTATCTCTTGGAGATTCCGGCATCAGAGGCAGAACCAGGAGAGTATGGCATCTTCTACATGTCAATCATTACGGCTACAGCCATCCCTGTAGGAACATTTAGTATTAACAAATAAAACGTTACGATTATGGAGGCTTTATTAACTTTGGCATTTGCCGGTTGGCTCGGCAAGAAAACCGTGGAAGCGGTAGTTGGTGGTGGAAATAAAAAGAAAAGAAGACGCTCTGAGACCAACTGGGATAGACTAAGCTATTCCCAGAAGGCTTGGCTTCATGACCATTCACTATAGTTTAATGGCAAATCCTGTAGTTTAAATTGCAAAATCATTATATATAAGGTTCAACGCTCCTGGTTCGAGAGAATCAGGAGTTTTTTGTTTGTAAGCCATTAAAACTCATAAAAGTTTGGAGATTAGAATTATTTGTCATACTTTTGCAGCGGAATAAATTTAATAAAGTCCCTTTGTGGCATAAATTATGTGTAAGGTATCAGAAGAGACAATCCTCAAGGCTAACGAGAGGATGAGAAAATATAAGATAGGGCAGAACAACAAGAATGTCTCACCTATGGGGTTTACCTTGGACACTCATGTCCAAGGTAAGACCTATAGTCAAACATTTACAGAGAATAGCATTAATGCTATTTTTGAACGTGTACTAAGCAATAGGCAGCATGGCAAAGCACTATAACTTCATTTATGAGGAATTGGTAAGGTATGAGGGTGACTTGGTAGGACGTGTTGCCTACTCACTGTATAAAAGGGAAAAGATTGCTTTTATAGAACAATAGTAGGATGTAGGGGAGTAATCCCCTACATCTACTCTATTTGAAATATTTCGGTGCTATTTTACTTTGCTTGCCCTTTGCTCATAAGTTCGGCATAGGCAAGGGCATCTCTGATAATGCAACTGCTTTCAGTCTCTTTGTCTTCCTTGCAAATGGCCCTGTATTGTTGCTTGAAGACATCTGGACATTCCTCATAGGCATCGATAAGGACATATCTTATCCATTTGTCATAGTCCTTGGGATGAGGAAGCTTAAGTCTTCTCAGAAACATACCTGTGGCACGCTTCAAGGTGTTGACATCGAGCTTGACGGCCTTGCCTGTTTCCATGTCTATCCAGGCAAACAACAGGTGGGCTACCTGCACTGAGCGGTCTATGCTGATTTGAAAACATGATACCTTGAATCTTTTTTCAAATGCCAGACTTACTTCCTTTATTTGCTCCAGCGTGGTGGATGCTGGAACCTCAAAGGAAATTTCCCTGATGACCTTTGTGTTGCGATATGGCAGAAAAGAGGTCTTCTTTTCTATCACTCTAAGAAGTTTCTCGTATCTTGATACGTAAGTCTCTTCTATCCAATATTCTGGTTGCATGGGCAAATCTGCCCTAGCAACGTCAATGTTAAGGATTCCGTTATTTCTCATAAGGTTTGCGTTTTATATCATTTACTTTTTCCATAAGTCCCCATCTCTGTAAGTGAACTTAATCTCATAGATGAAGGCGATGATGATGCCAATGACGGCAACACCGAATGCTATTCCCACTATTTTCATAGGCTCTCTTTGTTTTTTATGAACTTGTAATAGGCGTATGAGCGAAGGCTCTGAAAGTGTATGTAACTTCCCGACCAGTCCACTGCGGCCGGATTTCTGTCCATGATGGTTCTCGTTAGCACCTTTCCTGCTGAACTGTTGGGCAAGAACAGGTTCACTTCCTCGTACTCCTCGCTTTCTACGAGAAAGTGAGAGAGGTTGAAATGGTGGTTAAGGATGATGCAATCGCATTCCTTGGGGAGTGCAATCTTGCCGTCCTCGACAAAGAGAGATAGGCCAGATAGTCCATGAAATTACTAAAAAGGCAGCAACTAGCGACTGAGCCTTTTTTAGAAGGTTGCAATGTGATGCCCTTGCGATGAATTGTCGTTGGTCTTTTCATCTCCGTCAGGCTGATGAACTCCACGCCTCCGTGTACGTTTCTCATTCCTATTCCGTGCCACACTCTGTTCAGGCTGCTACAGTCGATGGAATATACTTCTTCTGGTATCGAGGAAGGATTTATGCCAAATTCTTGCAGTTTTTCTTGATCTTTCACTGTCAAGGACTCAAAGCAGATTTCTTCTGCTGCGTGTTCCAAATGCAGTGCTTTTCCGTTCTTTTGCTTGTTCATGATTGTTAAATATTTATTCGTTTCACTCATTTACTTTTATCATCATGATGTTCCTACATCTTGTTTATTAACTTTTGTAGGTCTTGTGTCGTTCTTCCTAAGGCGAAATAGTCGCTAATGTCCTTTTCTTGCTTGGTTCCGCTGAGAGGTAACTCCAATCTGAAAACGTTGTAATTGCCATTGTGCTCTTCCACTCTGCTCTTGGATTCCTTGATGCCTGTAGTATCAGAATCGTAAAGAAATATAATTTTTCTGAACCTCTGGGAAAGCAGCTTTATTTTGTCTGCAGGTATCTTTGCCGTCTCGCTGTTGAATGCTATGGCATTGTAGCCATGGGAAGCAAGGGACAGGACATCCTTTTCTCCACCAGTGATGAACACCATGTCGCCGTTTTCTTGCAACTGTTCCCATCCAAACACATATGGCGTTGGCAGGTCGCCGCCATACAGAAATCTGTTTTCTGCCTTAGGACGATATACTTTGATGCCCTTCATGTCGTTGAAGAAATAGCCGTAGGCTGGGATGGCCTTGGAACCAAATATGTTGAAACTCTTGCCGTCGGCTTTATTGAAAGTCACGCTTCTTAGGCTGTGAACATGATAGCGACGTAGGGTGTTGACATCGATTCCATACTTGTTCCAATACTCTAGTTCCCAAGACATAAATTCTTGTATGACAGGCATGAAAGTCTTGATACTTGATGTCTTGTTCTTGCTGATTTCTTGCTTGATGGCAGCTCTGTTGAACTGGGGCTTTGAGGAGTACTTTCCCTTGTTCTCCTCAAAGACTCCCAGGCACAGGTCCTGGTCGATTCTCTCCAATACGGCCTTGAAATCATTGCGGATGCTCATGTTCAGCACCCTTGCAGCGATTGCAAAGGCGTTGCCGCTACATCTGCTGTCGCCAAAGTCCTGGAGATAGTAGTAGGCTTGCTCTCCTGGAGGCTCGTTGAGATACAGATGGCAGGACGGACGGTTGTCGCCACTTCTGAAGGGGCTCTTGAACTTTTTCTTCAAGCACTCCTTACCCAGATAATAGCTGAAAATATCCAGTCCTCCATCTGTTTTCTTCAAAATTGTTTTGTATTCTTCCATGTAAAACCTAATTTTTGCCGCTTTATTTGCGATTTGAGACGTTTTGTTTGTTTCTGTGAGGAATTTATTGCTTGCCTCTGAAAAGTCGTCCTGAGCGTTGTTTTTACGCTTTTTAGTGAATCTTGCGGAAGTTGATGTCTGGCATGTGTACCACTTCCATCAGCTCGTTGAGCCTTTCCGCAAGCCTGTCACCATATTTCGGGCGTATGTCTGCCATCGGCAAGTTGGTGGTGATGATGGTCGGGAGCATCTTGTCGTAGCGATACGACAACAGCTGCTCGATGGGCTTGTATCTGTTCCCGTACTCGCAGAAGTCCGTTTCTTCCGTTCCTAGCTCGTCGATGGCGAGGATGTAGGTGTTGGCGCATCGCTCAAACTTGGGCTTGTTACTTACGAACATCTGGTAGAGTTCTCTAGCCGTGACTAGCCAGATTCCTGCCTTGGAGCTGAACACGCTGCCTTCGCCATTGCTAGGATCGGGAATCTTACAGCAGTTGATGAGCTTCGCATCCCCTTCACGCAGGTGGTCTTTCCGTTGCCTGTGATGCCGTTGAGGACAAGCCAGCAGTGCTCCTTTCCAGTTGTTAACCACGAAGCAACTTTTTTCATGCTTTCCATCTGGGATGGTTCGGCAACGAAAGACTTCTCTCTCTTTTTCACCTCTTGGGCGAAATGATAGAGCAGATGCTCAAAGCACAGCTCTGGGGTGAACCCCATGTTAGAAATTTCCTTCATAGATGCCTCCTTCCGAACTTTTTGGTACAAACTTCTCGCCGCTCCAACGCTCTGAGGTTGGTGATGGGGAACGGTTGGAAGCCTGAGGTTGGTTGATAGTTCTCAAATTCTTTTCAAGCCAGTCGCAGAAATGACACTTGAAGTCTTTCATATCCTCATGCTTATCCTTGCCACGGCAGACTAGTTCAATCTCGAACTCGTCAACTTTGTTCTTTACTGCCTCTGATGTGGAGAGCTTGTATTTTTTCTGAATGGCAGCTAACCATGCGGCTTCCACCTTCACGAGTTCCGCAAAACTTTCTTTGCTTGATTTCTTTTGTTCGTTTTCTTTCTTCACGTCGGTCACTTCCAAAACTTCGACGAAATCCCCCTCACGCACGTGCGCGGTGTCGCCGTCGATATTCTTTATTTCTTTTATTCTTTTATTCTTATATTCTTTTTGTGTTGCCCAAGTACTGCCAAACTCCTGCCCATCTTGTGCCAAGGTTGTGCCTATGTCTTGCCCACCTTGTGCCACCATTGTGCCGTCTTGGAATCTGGTTGAGCTGTAACTTGCTGTTTTATAATTATTTGTATCTCCGTTATTTTGTGTCGTTATTGCACTTTCTTTTGTGTTACTTTTACTTTCTATCAAGTTGTGCCCATCTTGTGCCACCATTGTGCCGTCTGAAAAATTCTTTTTCTGATAACTATCATAATTACAGATGGTTATGATACTTTGTTTATGTGACACCCCTGGCAAATATTCTATTTCGCCAGTTCTCTGTAATCTTGTTAAGCAGGTTCTGATGCTTCGCTCGGAAATACCTGTTGCTTTCGTCAACAATCTCAATGTGGTATTGAGTTGCCATGCTTCACTTGTACCATTATTACCTACGACTAGTTTTGCTTTCAACATGAAATATACGTACAGGTGTACCATGTTTGGTTCATGGTACCAACCCCAATCGCAGATTTTGCGATATAGCTTTATCCAATCTGGTGCATTTTCATCTATGCCAACAGGTTGAAACTTGTTGAAATCTACAAGAATGATAATCCTGCCATGCTTTAGTTTCTTGTATTCGATTTCTTTGGTTCGTTGGAGTCTTGCAAGGCTTGTCCTTAACGACTTCAATGAAATTCCAGTTTCTTTGGATAGCGTGTTGAGAGAAACAAGACATTCGCCACGTTTGATGGTGATGTCATTGTATTTGACATCATAAACGTTGGCGTTGAGAAGAAGGTACAGATATAGCTGCACCATGTTTGCGTCATGGTACCAACTCCAATTTACAAAGTTGCGTGGCAACTTAATCCAACTATTGTCTGCTATGTTCATGATTCTTTGGCTTTTGATTCCTCTATTTTGAAAGACACGCAAGGCTTGCCGCCTTTATAGCTGATGATGATTTCATCGTCTTTCTCTGTTATGTCTCGTATGTAGGAAAGGAGAAATTTTCCTCTTTTCCAACTTAGCTCTTGCTTTTTTATGTCCTCGCCTAGGTTGTGGAGTGCAAGCTTGCACTCTTCTATGCCTTGGCAAGGGGCAAAGTACGAAGGCTTCAACTTCACGAGGAGGTCTATAAGCCAAGGTTGCTTCTCTGCTACTTGATAATGTCTTTTTATTCTGTACATTGCTCTTTGCTTTAAAAGTAGTCTTGCTCTCTTCGGTGTAACTCCTGAAGGTCGCTGACTTTGTATTCTGTCTTTCCCTTTCTCTTGGAAAAAGGTTTGAGCTTGCCTTCCTTAATCCAACGGCGCACATTCCCAGAACCGAACACTCTCATACTTTCTCGCTCACTATAATACTTTTTTGGAGGATTCTTTATCAAGAGCGCAATCTTCGGTGCCAGAAAAGTAGCTAAGTCTTCAAGAAATGTCTTGTAACTGACATTCTTGTCCTCAAACACGATTCGCTGTTCCATAAATTTCTGTTTTATTGTTCAACTCACTTGGATATACCACAGGATTTGAACGCCCATGATATATTCCTGCTTCCTTCAGTATCTTCAAGACACCACAGCGAGAAAAGTTGTATTTCTTGGCAAGGTGTTCCATCACAGGGGTTGGTTTCAGCACCTTGTTCAGGATGAGTTGCCCATACACGTTGAGGTAGTCGCTGATGACCTGCTCTCTCTTTTTTATTCTTTCGCCTATTGAGGTTCCAGAATAAACTTCGGTTAAAATTTCAAAGTTATTCTTGCTCATATTGTATTTTTTATGTATATTTGCAAACGTATTTCGTTTTACGAACGTTACTATTTCGTTATTTCGAGTGCAAAGATACCAAAACATTCATAAAAATATGAATATTTGGTAAATTATTAACATAAATTAATTCATATTAATTAAATGAATGGAATAGAACTGCGAAAGATATTAGGGCAGAAGAATATTGGAATACAAAAATTGGCAGAGAGGATGGATATGTCTCAATCCAATCTTAGTAAACAATTTAAGGTGCAAGACGTAAAGACTGGCATCTTGGAGAGAATCTGTGAAGTTCTTGGTGTGACTATGGATTTCTTCTATGGCGGAACAAAATACATGAAGAATGGCGGCGAAGGCTATGTTGCTAAAGAAGAAACTGTAGGCGTGGCGCAGGAAGAGGATGCAGCAATCCTATATAAGAAACGACAACAGAGCCTTGCTGATGCAAAAGACCAGGAGATTATATTTCTAAAGGGACAGGTGCAAGCATTGAAGGAAACTATCCAAATGCTTGGTGGCAAGAACTCAAATGTGGATGTGCCTATGCCGTTGCAGAAAAAGAATGCGTAATCATCCATCACGATTTCATGAAAAATAGATAATGAATTAACTATATATATAAATATGTATATAAATATAATAAGGTGTAAAGCCTTTACATAGACAGAAGGAAATATTATCCTATGTTTAGAGTAACCTACGGAAAGGGCTTCCCATACTGATAATATTGCTGCAGCACAAGCTGCTGTAGAGGAGTAAATCTTTTCTGAAAGAAGATTGTACGATTAATGATTAGATAATTAGAGGAAAGTGTTTCGTAATGAAGCGCTTTCCTCTTTTTCGTCTTTTTTAGGTTAAATTTCGAAAGAAAATGAGCAAATCATTTGCAAGTTACATTTATTTTCCGTAATTTTGTCGGAAAATAGAGAAATATGGAAGGATTAGTCATGATTTATGCGACGATTACGGTCGTTGCTGGTGCCATGGCACTTTGGCTTCATACAAAATGGGGTAAGAAATTCTTGGAGGATCTCTAATGGTTGGTATTGCTGCAGAATCCTTTGTGTTCTGAACTAATGTTCCCGGCACGCCTGAAAGGGCAGAAGCTCCTAGCCCAGGGCAACGCCTGGGTAATAGTTGTATTAGCCCTACGCCCTGTAAGGGCAAAAGCTTTAAAATATAGCTGCTGTATAGAAGC
>QSCI01000009.1:0-72258 GCA_003463005.1 Segatella copri
GACTCCTTTAAATGAATTGTTTAACAAAGCTGTTCCAACAGAAGAGACGGAGGATTGGCTATATCCTAGCCTTTTCAGGCCCGATGATTTCTAAACGGGACAGCAGTGACTTCTGATAGATAGCCAAAGTACTTGCATCATATCTCTCACTCATCGGCTTGGTATAACAAGAGCCATCAGCATTCACTAAATTATCGTATGGCAAAACAGAATATCCAGGAGAAAGGACATTGTAGTTCTGTGTCTGATCCTCACCCACCTTTAGGTAAGCACCTAAATCCAAAGAAAGCCATTTTGTGAAATGAGAAGTATTGGTAAGGTTGATACCTAAACTCTGATTATTGGAATACTTATCTTCAAGGGTATTATACTTATAAGTGACCGAAGCCTTGAAGAGATTATTCACCGAGTTGTTTACAATATTCATATTATACTGCTGATACAACGGATCGCGCTTAGCATACTTCTTCATCTGGTCATAGTAGTTATAACCTTTTCCAGCCAAATCAGTCAGTTTAGCATTCATTTCTGACTCAGAGATATTGCCTGCATAATAATTCAAGATATTGCAGATACCCGCGCTCGTATAGATTTTCTGATCCAACATATTCTGAGCGTATACCTTAGCTCCATTGACTGCAAGATTCGGATTCTGCGCAGCCCACTCCTTCTCCAAGTCAATAACAAGAGAAGAATTGGCGAGATAATCTGTATAATAAGAATAAGGATGCCAGGTAAGAGAAGCATTGAAAGAGACATTGGTCTTACCCTTAGCTGCCGATTTCTTGGTAGTGATGACAATGACACCATTGGCAGCACGAGCACCATAGATGGAAGCAGCTGCAGCATCTTTAAGAACAGTAATACTCTCAATATCATCCATATTCAAATCAGGGATTTCCTCGGTAATATCACCAGTTCCATTGCCGGTCAACTTAGTTTTCTCTACTGGAAAGCCATCAATGACATAGAGAGGAGAAGCAGAGGCATTCATCGTGGTTACGCCACGAATCATGCCGTCATTATATCCGGCAACCTCGCCAGCCAGCACAGTAGAGAGATTACCCAACCTCTTGTCTTTCAGTTCATCAGCTGTTACCTTGGTAAAAGCACCGGTTGCACGCTCCTTAGAGATTGTCTGATAACCCGTTACAACCACTTCACCAAGTATGGTCTTATTTTCAGACATCACAATCTTCACATGATCCCTACCAGCCACCTTTACCTTCTGGTCATTCATACCGACATACGAAACCGTAACCTCATGACATTCTTTAGGAATATAAAGCTCAAAAATACCATCCGTATTAGTCACGGTTCCAAAAGGACTGCCAGGCACTACAACAGAAGCGCCAATCATAGGTTCTCCATCCTCATCGGTAATTGTTCCTGAGAGGGGGCGGATGGCAGCTCCATTATCTGTAGCTTCAGCTGCAGTTTTATGTTGCAAAACCTTCTTGACGGTAATAAACTTACCACTTACTGAGTAAGTGAAAGGTTTACCCTGTAAAATCTGCTTTACGGCAGTTGAGGCAGAAGCATTTTTCAGATGAACCGTTGTGGTATAGGTCTTTACGTCCTCTATCACAAAACTCACCTTATAATCCGACTTCTGCTGTACTTTTCTCAATGCAGAAGCCAAAGACTCATTAACGAGCGACATCGTGATGCCTCTCTTTGCATTCTGTGCTCCTACAGGTAATGCCATCCATAAAGTCAGGACAGCAAACATGAATACACATCTTACTTCTTTCATATTTCTCTCTTTTTCGTTAATACTATAATAAAAATACGTTTCTGACAGCGAATCGGTAACATCTACTTTCAAAAAATAATGAAAAAAGTTTGTTTTCTTACAAATAAAACTAAAACATCGGCATTTTCAGGAATTATAATTTCCCAGAAATGCCGATGTGATGATACATCAAGATTTACTTAAATACCTTATTCTATATATATAGTATTTTCCTTAAAACTAACCTTTGCAACTCCCAGATTATTCAAGAGTTCTATAGCATCCTCTATACTGCCACTCTTATCTGCGGAGAAATCGAGATGCTTGGTTTTGACTGCAGGATTTCTAAATACCACCTTACTCTGATAATATGCTGCAAGATTATCCAAGATGTATTCCAAAGTCTGGTCGTGATAATAGAGCACACCATCTGCCCATGCGGTAGTTTCATCCGTATTTACATTAATTATCTGCCCAGAAACAGTCTCCTTTGCACTTAAGGAATATTGCTGTCCCGGATTCAATGTCACAGGTTTATGCTGACTGTTCTTTGCCAGGACTTCCACCTTTCCCTCAACCAAAGTCACTTTACAGTCACTACCCTGATAAGCCTTGATATTAAAAGAAGTACCCAAGTCCTTGGTCAAGACACCACCTGCATCCACCACAAAAGGACGCTTACTGTCGTGCCTTACCTTGAAGAATGCTTCTCCTTCAAGATGCACCATACGCTCTGCTCCCTTAAAGCAGTGGGGATAAGTAATCTTACTATTACTATTGAGCTTTACTTCAGTGCCATCAGCCAGTGTCAGAGTAATCATCTCACCATCTGCAGTCTGAAGCATTGTCATATCTTGTTCAGAAGATACATTTTGCGTTATCCGATTTCCGGTAGCTCCATCAATAGTCTGCCTGGAGCTCACCCACTGCCATACAAAAACTATCGCCAACATAGCAGCAGCGCCCATCAGAGCACTCATCAGCATTCTCATCATTGGATATTGTTGTTTCACAGGCTCTTCGGCATCCGAATTTTCTTTGTCTACGATCTTCTCCAACTCCTTGTCAAGGTTTGGCAGAGGATATGTTTTGCGTATCATAGCCTGTTCTATGGCAACCAAGTCTTGGATGTCATTCTGTAAACTCTCATCATTAAAAATATCTGTTTGCTTCATCATATTTCTATTTCTTTACTAAAAATAATACGTTTTATCTACCAAAATGGTAACATCCCCAATTGAGATTCTTTTGATTATTTTCAAGTTTTTATTTGATGATAATGTTCTCTTAACAGTTTCAAGGCCTTTATGATATGGCGCTTGACCGTTTCCTGACAGACATTCATCTCATCTGCCACTTCCCGATATTTCTTATGGTTAAGATAACATTCTTCCAAAACATGACGAGTAGTATCCGGTAACAAATCCAACATTTCTTCTACTTGCCGCTGACGTTCTTTCTGGATATCATTATCTTCATAGCATTGATCTACAGCATGAAGATAGTAATCGGCATATTGTGCATGAACAGCTGTATGCCGAAGATAGTCTAAACACTTATTTTTCATGGTTTTAAGCAAGAAGGCTGGCAAGGTTTGCATGTCATAGGAGTCGAAATTCTCCCATACGTGAGCAAAAACGCCACTCACGATATCTCGGCTTGCCTCCTCATCTTTCAGAAGTTGCAGCGCATAATAATATAATCGACCATAATATGATTTGAAAAAATGCCCAAAAACTTCCCGCTTATTCATCTATACCTAATTCTATGTTGATTACTAGAAACAATATGCCATATATGGCGCATGATACACCATATATGGCTTTGAATATTCTTATTATTAGTCTTCCAACTGGAACAGAGGATCATCTGGAGTCAGCATGGTTGGCTTCTGGTCGAATTCCTTCAAGAGCTGCTCAGAAGCATACTTCTTGTTTACTACCAGACGGAACATGTACTCGTTGAACCAATCGTTGGTCATGATGAAGCAACCGGCAAAACCATTGTCGGCACCCCAACTGTTCTCCACCTTCCACTTTACAGGCTTGCCATTGGCATCGAGATCTACAGCTGTCAGCGTCATGGCATGAGTAGAACCACTATCGAAAGTAGCGATGCGGTCAGCCTTGTTCATTGGGAATGAGGTATTGAAGAGGCTAGCGTAATCGAAGTTGTCGAGTGCCAGATAGCCGCGCTTGCGGTCGAGCTGCTTGCCCACATCATAGCTTGAATACATCTTATGACCGTCCTTCAGAGAGGCGATGGCGAGCTGGGCAATCTCCTCCATAGGCAAGTTCAGATACTTCCAGTTATGACCATCGTAGGTGTGGCGGTCGTACTCTACCTCGTATGTCTTGTGGTAAGGACGGCGTGGATCGTTCATCACCATCAGGAAGGTACCGTTCAGGTCCTTGCCTACGGTTTCCTCATAGAAACTCTTAGGAGTATACTTCTTCGCCTCGCCAACCTGCTTGCCGTCCTTGTCGCGGAAAGCATAGGTAAATTCCTTTACCGGTTCGCCGAGAGTAAGACTCAGCATGTGATAAACCTGACCGAGCATCTCGTTCTTGCGAGCCTGGATAGCTGCCGACTTCTTGCCCTGAGCCACCATCTTGCGGAGTTCCAGACCATACTCGCGGAGCTTGCTGCTTACGAGACGGCTCATCTTGGAAGTATTATTGCTTGAGAAGGTCTCAGGCTGGGCGCTCATTGGTACGAGACCATACTTGCTTGCCAAATCGGCAACACCACAGAAAGTACCACCATCATTGAGCGGATTCTTGAAGAAGAACTGCACCTGAGGATCCTCGATGCTCTTCTTGCCAAGGTCGATAACCCCCTGAAGCATCAGGTTAGCCTTCTCCAGCTGATCATAGAAGAAGAGGTAATCCTGAGAAAACTCCACCACTCTACCCTGCTTGTCATTGACAGCAAAGTTAGAACGGAGCACGTTAAAACCGCTGAACATCCAGCAACGGCCGGAACTCTTCTGGTTGTGAATGCTCTGCGAAGGAGTCTCGATGCTGAAATGAGTATCAACCGGGGCCTCGTTGGCATGATTCTTCACAAGGTCATCAATGTTGTTGTTGGCAATCGCATTGAAGAGTGCCTTGTTGGCTACACCTGCCTGCTGGCTTTTCTCCATCTGCTGGAGAGCAGACTGACTGATGCCGCCACCCTTGGTCTGCGCCATCAGAGACATGGAAGCCATCATCATGGCTCCCAAAAGTAATACGTTTTTTCTCATCACGATAAAGGTATTTATTTGCTTATTGTTATATAACTAATTCCGGATTTCATTCCTTTTTCAGAAATTTCCTTTGCAAAAATACAAAGAATAATCGGAAAAAGCGAAAATATTGCCTCAAAAGTGCTTTATATAGGAAAAAAGCATTATCTTTGCACAAGATTTTCACGAAGAAAACATGGACAAGAACAAGTTTAGTCTATTAAATAGTATAAAATACCCGGAAGATTTGAGACGGCTGAGCATTGACCAGCTGCCACAAGTCTGCAAAGAGTTAAGAGAAGACATTATCGACGAGGTTGCCGTCAACCCCGGTCATTTTGCCTCCTCTCTTGGCGTGGTGGAAATAACCGTAGCCCTACATTATATCTACAACACCCCATACGACCGTATTGTATGGGATGTGGGACACCAAGCTACGGACATAAGATATTAACAGGACGCCGCGACAACTTCTGTACCAACCGCAAGTTGCACGGCATCCGTCCATTCCCTACACCTTTAGAAAGCGAATATGATACCTTCGCCTGCGGACATGCGAGCAATTCCATCTCCGCAGCACTCGGTATGGCCGTTGCCGCACGCGAAAACGGAGATACCAACAGGCACGTGGTAGCCGTCATTGGCGATGGAGCCATGAGCGGCGGACTGGCTTTCGAGGGACTGAACAACGTATCAAGTACACCTAACGACATGCTCATCATCCTGAACGACAACGATATGAGCATCGACCGGGCTGTGGGCGGTATGGAGAAATATCTCCTGAACCTCGATACCAACGAGACCTATAACCGCCTCCGTTTCAAGGCATCGCAGTGGCTGCACTCCAAAGGTTATCTCAACGAAGACCGCAAGAAGGGCATTCTGCGCCTGAACAATGCACTGAAGTCGGCACTGAGTCATCAGCAGAACATCTTCGAGGGTATGAATATCCGCTACTTCGGACCTTTCGACGGTCATGACGTGAAGGAAGTGGCGAGAGTGCTCAAACAGCTTAAGAACATGAAGGGTCCTAAGCTGCTGCACCTGCATACCACCAAGGGAAAGGGTTACGAACCAGCCGAGAAGAGTGCTACCATCTGGCACGCGCCAGGCAAATTCGATCCGGAAACGGGTGAGAGAATCATTGCCGATACCAGCAACCAGCCTCCGAAATATCAGGATGTTTTCGGTGAGACGCTGTTGGAACTGGCTCAGAAGAACCCGAAGATTGTAGGTGTGACGCCAGCCATGCCTACAGGATGCTCCATGAACATCATGATGAAGGCGATGCCAAACCGTACCTTCGATGTAGGTATTGCCGAGGGGCATGCCGTCACCTTCTCAGGAGGTATGGCGAAAGACGGTCTCATCCCATTCTGCAATATCTACAGTTCGTTTGCACAGCGTGCCTACGATAACATCATCCACGACATGGCACTGCTCAACCTGCCGGTTATCATGTGTCTTGACCGTGCCGGACTGGTAGGCGAAGACGGACCAACCCATCATGGTGCCTTCGATATGGCGGCTCTACGTCCGATTCCGCATCTCACCATCGCATCTCCGATGAACGAGCATGAGTTGCGCAACCTGATGTATTCAGCCCAGTTGCCAGGTCATGGCAGCTATGTAATCCGTTATCCGAGAGGCAAGGGTGTGCTCGTAGACTGGCGCAACCCAATGGAGGAAATCAAGACCGGTACCGGCAGAAAGCTGAAAGACGGAACCGATGTGGCTGTTCTCACCATTGGTCCTATCGGAAACGATGCCGCTCAGGCTATCGCTGAGGTTGAAGCCGAAACCGGAATGAGCATCGCCCACTACGATATGCGATTCCTCAAGCCACTCGATGAAAACATTCTGAAAGAGGTGGGCGAAAAGTTCAGTCGCATCATCACCATCGAAGACGGCGTTCGTATGGGCGGTATGGGCTCAGCCGTACTGGAATGGATGAACGACCATGACTATCAGCCAAAGATGACCCGAATGGGATTGCCAGATGAGTTTGTGGAACACGGAACCGTGGCACAACTCAGGGAAATCGTGCATCTCGATAAAGAATCAATCAAAGAAGCAATTAAGAAATGAAAATAATCATAGCTGGCGCACATGCCATAGGTACTCACCTGGCGAGACTCCTGTCACGCAGCAATGAAGAGATTACGCTCATCGATGAAAGCGAAGAGCGCCTGGCAAGCATTGGCTCCGACTGCGACCTGCTCACCATGCTGGGCAAGCCTACCAGTCTTCACATCTTACGCGATGCGGGGGTAGCAGATGCCGACCTCTTCATCGCCGTTACTCCGGTAGAAAGTACCAACATTACAGCTAGCATCCTTGCCAAGAACCTGGGTGCCAAAAGAACGGTGGCCCGTGTGGATAATCCGGAGTATATGGATCAGCAGGCTCAGGAATTCTTCAAAGAATTAGGTATCAGCAAACTGATTTATCCGGAGATGCTCGCAGCCGTAGATATCAATAACGGACTGAAAATGAGTTGGGTACGTCAGCGCTGGGATGTGCACGACGGCGCACTCGTCATGCTCGGCATCAAACTGCGCGAAGGATGCGAGATACTGAACGAACCGCTCAAGAACATCAGCGGTCCTAACGACCCATACCACGTGGTAGCCATCAAGCGAGGCAGTGATACCATCATCCCTGGCGGTAACGACGAGCTGAAACTCTACGACCTCGCCTACTTCATGACCACCCGCAACTATATCCCATATATCCGCAAGATTGTAGGCAAGGAGCACTATGTGGATGTAAAGAACGTGATGATTATGGGTGGCGGACGCACAGCCGTAAGAGCCGTGAAGAAGATGCCAGAATATATGGAATGCAAGATTATCGAGATGAGCGAGGAGCGCTGCGAATATCTCAACGATATTCTCGATGAGAACAAGACGCTCATCATTCATGGTGACGGACGCGACATTCCGCTACTCGTAGAAGAAGGTATCCGCAGTACGCAAGCCTTCGTGGCACTGACCGGTAACGCCGAAACCAATATTCTGGCCTGTCTTACCGCCAAGAGAATGGGTGTGCGCAAGACAGTGGCTGCCGTAGAAAACGTAGACTACGTGAGCATGGCAGAGAGTCTGGATATCGGTACCATCATCAACAAGAAGATGATTGCCGCCAGCTACATCTACCAGATGATGCTCGATGCCGACGTGATGAACGTGAGATTTCTGATGAGCGCCAATGCCGATGTGGCTGAATTCATAGCCAAAGAAGGTTCAAAGGTAACCCAAAAACCGGTGAAGGAACTCGGCATGCCTATCGGTGTAACCATCGGTGGACTGGTTCGCGGTGAAGAAGGAATGCTCGTTTCGGGTAATACCCAGATAGAACCGGGCGACTCGGTGATGGTTTTCTGCCACAACATCAACATGAAGAAAATTGAGAAATACTTCATCTAAGCGTGAAGGAGATAGAGAAATACTTCATATATGATAAACAGCAAATTAATATATAAGATTTTAGGGCAACTGCTTTTCATAGAAGCATTCCTGCTCTTCGTCAGTCTGCTGGTAGCTTTCTATTACCAGCAGGACGACATCTTTGCCTTCATTGTGGCAACACTTACCACCATCGGAGGCGGACTGGTGCTGAAATGGCGAGGACACGGAGCCGATAACTCAATGTCGCGCCGTGATGCCTATCTCGTGGTAACGCTCTCATGGATTGTATTCAGTTTCTTCGGAACCCTCCCCTTCATGGTGAGTGGATACATCAACAACTTTACCGATGCATACTTCGAAACCATGTCGGGATTTACGACAACGGGAGCCACGATATTAGACGATGTAGAATGTTTCCCCCACGGACTGCTTTTCTGGCGTTCGCTCACCCAATGGATAGGCGGTCTGGGAATCGTGTTCTTTACCATCGCCCTGCTGCCTTCGCTTGTAGGAGGACAGACCAAGGTGTTTGCTGCCGAGGCAACAGGACCTATCAAGACAAAACTGCATCCCCGGCTTTCCACTTCGGCTAAATGGATATGGAGTATCTATCTGATGCTCACCATTGCCTGCATCATATCCTACTATGTGGCGGGAATGAATCTCTTCGACAGTTTCAACTATGCGATGAGCACGACGGCAACAGGTGGTTTCGCTACCCACAACAGCAGTACCGAGTTCTTCCATTCACCAGCGCTGGAATACATCTGTACGTTCTTCTGTTTCCTGTCAGGTGTGAACTTCACCCTGCTCTATGCAGCCGTCATCAAGTTTAAAATCAAGGATCTGTTCAAGAACTCAGAGTTTAAGTTCTATGCATTCCTGGTTGCTGCATTCAGCGCCTTCATCATGGTAGAGCTGATGGTGATGCGCAACTACGATGTGGAGCATGCCTTCAGAAGTGCTATCTTCCAGGTGGTTTCTTTCATCACCACCACCGGTCTGTTTAACGACGATGCTGCTGTGTGGCCTCATGTTACCTGGGTGGTATTGGCAGCCTGCATGTTCTTCGGAGCCTGCTCGGGCAGTACGAGTGGAGGTTTGAAATGTATCCGTGGCGTGATGCTGGTAAGAATGGTGAAGAATGAATTCCGCCAGATTCTGCATCCTAACGCCGTGCTGCCATTGAAGATTGATGGTGTGAACGTACCGATGCAGAAGCGTGTTACGCTGCTTGCCTTCCTCACCACTTATCTCATCATCTGTCTGGTGATATCGTTCACGATGATAGCCATGGGCATCGACAATACCAATGCCATCACCATCACCCTGAGTTGTGTGGGTAATGTGGGACCTACGCTGGGTACGGAAATCGGACCAACCATGTCGTGGAGCGAACTGCCGGATGTGGCAAAATGGTTCTGCTCGCTGATGATGCTCATCGGTCGTCTGGAAATATTCAGTGTGCTGGTTATCTTTACACCAGCATTCTGGAGAGAGAACTAACATACCCAGAGGGGGAGTTAGAAAATAAAAGAGAAAAAAAGAAGTTGATATTTGAAGTAAGAAATACGCTTACTAGACTAAGTATATTTCGCCCAAAAAGCGTTATATATAATAAGGTATAGGTTCAGCAAGAGCCTTACCGGAGAGTAAGAAACCGTACTGAAGAGTACATTTATAAACTAAATATAGGTAAAAATGAAACCATTAAAATTTCAACCGCTATTAAAATCCACCATCTGGGGTGGCAGTAAGATTATCACTTTCAAGCATCTCGACGTAAAGCAAGAGAATGTGGGAGAAAGCTGGGAAATCTCTGGAGTACCAGGAAATGAAAGCATCGTAGCCGATGGCGAGATGCAGGGCAAGAGCCTCAACGAGGTTGTTGCAGAACGGAAGGGAAGCTTCCTCGGAGAAGAGAACTACAAGCGTTTCGGCAATGAGTTTCCACTGCTCATCAAGTTTATCGATGCCAACCGCGACCTCTCTATCCAGGTGCATCCTAATGATGAAATTGCCAAGAAGCAAGGTAAGGAACGCGGCAAGACCGAGATGTGGTATGCGCTGCCATGCGAGCCGGATGCCAAACTCTACAACGGCTTGAAGATGCAGATTACTCCTGAGCAGTACAAGGAGATGGTGGAGAATGATACCATCACCGATGCCCTGGCTCAGTATAACGTGAAGGAAGGTGACTGTTTCTTTATCCCAGCCGGCAGAATCCACACCATCGGAACAGGCTGTTTCGTTGTCGAGATTCAGCAGACCAGCGATGTTACCTATCGCATCTACGACTTCAAACGCAAGGACAAGGATGGCAACTATCGCCAGCTCCACACCAAGGAGGCTGCTGAGTGCATCGACTACACCGTATTGCCAGACTATCGCCAGCACTACACTCCTGCCAAGAACCAGGGTGTAAGCATGGTGCAGTGCCCTTACTTCACCACAGCCGTTTATGATCTCGATGAGCCAATGACGCTGGATTATTCAGAATTGGACAGCTTCGTGATTCTGATTGGCTTGAAGGGTGAGGCTAAGATTACCGACAACGAAGGTAACGAGATTACGTTCCAGGGCGGCGAAAGCATCGTTGTTCCTGCCAGCACCAAGACATTGAAGATAGAAGGAACCTTGAAGTTCCTGGAGACATACGTATAATTTTAAAGGTAAAAAGGTAAAAAAGTAAAAAGGTAAAAAGAAAGCAGGCAGATGACATCCCGCCAGGCTCTTTTTACTTTTTTACCCTTTTACCTTTTTTACTTTTTACCTTTTTTACCTTTCCAAATACTTTTCCACATCCGCCTGAATCTTCTGGAATTCGGGAGAGAACTGGTAGAAGGTGTTCTTCTTCATCATCATCTTCACCTTGCCCAGACTATTCTCATAACATGCCATTTCGGTGCGGGCCTGCTCGGAATGGAGGGCACGGTCGCGGATTTCATTCTCCCTATCGTTGCGCAAAGCATCACAGACGCTCTGGACGATAGGACTAACTACCAGGTCGAAGAGATGATGACCCTGAATATATAAATAGGTATTGCTCTCGTTTACACCCAGATTGTTGAGGTAAAGAGCCATTTCATCCAACTCATCCTTAAACTTCTTGAAGCGGCGCTCCAGCTGGAACAGCTTTGCCCGCACCTTCTTTCCCAAATAATCTATCGCCCATTTAGGATCCTGGATTCGGACAGAAGGCAGCATGATGACCTTATCAAACTCCGCCATATCAAAATGCATCGACATCTTGCGATGACGAACATAAAACAGCATGTGCCATAAAAAGAGGGGCCATATGGTACGGGAATAGGACTCAAGAAAACGCTCGAAATCGAAGATGCGACGGTCGTTGAGCGTCACCATCACACAGGTTTCGTGCAATCCTCTGGCATAACATTGGAAGTTTTCAATGGCATAGGCATAGGTATGGAAGATGTAAGGATTCTCCAACATCTGCTGGGAAGACTCGGTTGAGCCCTGACGCAGATAATCGTAATCGGCATCTACACAGGCTATCATATCCCTACCTACTCCCTTCAGCATACTGGAGATAGCAGCCTTCTTGCCTCGGTCTAAATGCTGGTTACGGGTAGGCAGCATGATATCAAAATAGCGTTTTTCATTCTCAAACTTTCCCAGTACAGAACGCCAGAAGAAGACATCATCATAGCTCTCGACGTAAGCCACAATCTTGCGCCGAGCCTTCTTCGAGGTCATCCTGTTGGCTGCCTCGAAGAACTGGGAATTGATATTATCGGTTAAACGTTTAGCCATAAGCTGAAAAAATCAACATTCAACACTTAACATTCAACATTACGAAATCGTAATATCATTCACATCCGTCACCCTATCGGTCCATCCATCCATGACCACAGCAGGACTGTGGGTGGTCATGATGATCTGGATATTCGGATTAAGCTGCAGCACCAGACCGATGAGCTGCTTCTGCCATTCGAAATGAAGGCTGATTTCCGGCTCATCCATAAAGAGGACGTATGACTGGTTGTCCTCCACCAGCACGGTGAGGAGGATGGCGAGAATCTGCTTCTCACCAGCCGAGAGCTGATAAGGCGAGAGCTGCTCACCTATCTGGTTGAAGCGGATTTCGTTGGCTGTACGAATGATGGTCTTGCCGGTATCCTTGAAAAGATTATCTACCATATCCTGGAACATCTTCTTCGGTTCACTCAGTTTCTGAGCCTTGAAGGCTGCATCCGGTTCGCCACTCTGCAAGACGGCGATGATGCGGTTGCCTATGTTCACCTGGTAATCCAGATACTTGCGCTGCAACTGGAAGAGCTGCCAGTCGAGTTCGGTAACCAGGGTAAGGTCTATCTTGTTGATCATCTCGGCATTCATCAATGGTCTATCTACCGAGCGGATTACATCATATCTAATCCACTTTGCCTCCTCCGGCTCCACCTTCAGATGCACACCTTTGATCATGTGACTAGGGAATTCACCGCCAGCTGCCAAACCCTTTACCACCTTATTCAATATAGTACTCTTGCCCACGCCGTTTACACCACTCAGGATATTGACACGGCGGTCGAGGTTCCAAAGAATATGTTTGGTACCGCTCCAGAGAGATTCAATCTCTATCTGTTTGATATAATCAGCATATTTCTGCATAAGAATAATCTCCTATCTTTAATAGTCAAGAACAGAAAAAGACTATTGTCTTAACTTCTTAACTCCTTTAAGTTTCAAAAAATATACCGCAAATATAGCAAAATTCCTCGAATTTTTGTACCTTTGCACTCGATTTTATTCAAAAATAGGAAGATTTAAATAGAAATAAGGAAAAAATGGATAACAAACGACCTCTTATCGCCCACCTGTGCCTCTTCTGTTCCGGCGCATTCTGGGGACTGATGGCTCCCGTAGGCAAGGATGCCATGCTTCACGGCATCGACGGCATCGACCTGGTGAGCTTCCGTGTATTGGGTGGTGCCCTTCTCTTCTGGCTCACCTCATTATTCACCAAGAAAGAGCATGTTCCAGTAAAAGACATCTTCAAGTTTGCTGCTGCCGGGCTCTTCGCCCTCGTGTTCAACCAGTGTTCTTACACCATCGGTCTGAACATGACCTCGCCTAGCAATTCCAGCATTATGACCACCTCGATGCCTATCTTCGCCATGATTCTCTCCTTCCTGATATTGAAGGAGCCTATCACCTGGAAGAAGGCGCTCGGCGTGCTGATGGGATGTGCTGGTGCTGTCATCATCATCACGACAAGTGCCACAGCAGGCAATGCCAAAGTGGGAAACATCTGGGGTGACCTGCTCTGTATGTCGGCGCAGCTTTCTTTCGCCCTCTACCTGTCGCTCTTCAAGAACCTGCTGTCTAAGTATTCGCTCTTCACCATCAACAAGTGGATGTTCCTCTGGGCAACGGTTCTGATATGGCCTTTCACCATCAGCCACGTGGTGAGCATCGACTTTGCCCATGTTCCGATGAGCACCTGGTGGGAAACGGGCTACGTGGTTCTCTTCGGCACCTATCTGGGTTACATCTGCATGATGATTGGTCAGAAGACGTTGCGCCCTACCGTGGTAAGTGTATATAATTATGTGCAGCCGCTGGTATCGGTTACCGTGAGTGTTATCGTGGGTCTCGCCGTATTCAAGGGTATGCAGGCCATCGCCGCCATCCTCGTATTCTCTGGTGTATGGCTCGTGGTAAAGAGCAAGTCGAAGCATGATATCGACAAGCACGACCACAGCCTGGCTTACGAGAAAAGACATGCTTAAAAGATATAATGTCGATTTATAAAACTGAAACTGTCCCCATCTGAAATAACAGATGAGGACAGTTTTTTATATAAGAAAAGAAAATCAGCAACCGAAGTAAACCATCAGTCCGCCCAATACGATATAAAGCAGGGCGTATGGGATGGCCGAACGGAGAATCTCTCCATCCTTTCCCTCCATATCGCAGGCTGCAGTCGCAATGGCGATGCTCTGCGGACTGATCATCTTGCCACCCGTGGCTCCCGTGGTGTTGGCAGCAACCAGCCAGTTTTCCTGACCACCCTCCATACCAAAGAATGTGCTCTGCCCCGTCATACCCAACTGATTGGCAACATGAGCCTGGAGCTTGGCAAAGAGGATATTCGAAGAGGTATCAGAACCCGTTACGAAGGTTCCGATTGCACCAATCATCGGCGCAACCAGAGGATAGAAATCTCCCGTTACTGCCACCAGTCCGGAGGCGATGGCAGTAATCATTCCCGAATAGTTCATCACGCTTGCCAGGGCTATCAGCGAACAGATGGTCACCACCGTCTTACGCAGATTCACCGTGGTACGGGCAAGAATCACCATCAATCTCTTAAGGCTCAATCCCTGAATCAATCCACCAATCGTAGCACCCAGGAAGAGCATCAGGCCCGCATTGGATATCCAGCCAAACTTAAAAGTGCTGTCGAGCACTGGCAGATGAACCGCACTCACCAGATGACTCTTGAGGAAAGCATTGACCGGAGGACAGAGTGCTCCGGAAACCAGGATGAATATCAATATAAAAAGGTAAACGCTCCATGCCTTCAGGCTTTCGGCAAGTGTAAAGGTTTCCTTATCCTGCACCTTGCTCTTTCTGGCAAATACCTTGGCGTATGCGATGATGGCGATAATGGCAGCCAGCGAACCGATGATGGCTGGAGTCTCCGAACCGAGATAATAGCCGCAGACAAACTGCACTACCACGGAAATCACTCCCACCCAGAGGGCGATGATGAGATTCTTGATAAGATTGTGCTTATCGGTAAGCGTCAGGATGATGAAAGGCAGGATGATAAAAAGAGGTGCCAGCTGGATAATGGCGAAAGCCGAAGTCTCGCAAATCTGTGCCGCCGAAGCCGATCCGCTTTCCGACACCTCGTTACAGAGCGTAGTAACCGGTACACCCACGGCACCAAATCCCGTAGCCACGGTATTACCGATTAAGGATACCAGAGCCGAGAACATCGGTTTGAAGCCGAGTCCGATGAGGATAGCGGCAGGTATCGCCACCGCCGTTCCGAAGCCCGCCATACCTTCGAGCAGTCCGCCGAATCCCCATACGAGGAGCAGCACGAGCAGTCCCTTATCATCGGTAATCGATGTAAACTGCCTCTTGATCACCTCTATCTGCTTGCTTTCCACGAGGATATTATAGCTGTAGATAGCCATCAGGATGATGATGAGAATCGGGAATACCGCCTTCAGGATGCCTTCCACCACCGCCCATCCCGTCAGGGCGATTACGCTGTCCTCCGCATGTTCCGGGGCAATCATGCCCAGCGGCGAAGCAGCGAAGAGAGCGAGCAACACGGTAATTACGAGCGTCAGCAAGGCGCTTTTATGACCTGCCATCTTGAAGCCGAGCATCAGGATGAACAGCAACACGATGGGAATAATAGAAACTACAGATGCCATAAGCCATTCAGTTTTTTAATGTTTTCGATTGCTAAATTTTATATTTATGACTGCAAAAATAACATTTTTCTTAGAAAAAAGAAAGCATTTTTTGAAAAAAATCTCTTCTTAGATGTCCGATTTTTCAATTTCATACGTCTATAGAGTGTAAAGGTTATGAGAACAGAAGAATTCAACCATATCATCCTACCGATGCGCAGCAACTTGAAAGCGTATGCGCTAAGGTTGACTGAGAGTGATGACAATGCCGAAGACCTCGTGCAGGAAGTCATGCTCAGGCTGTGGGACATGCGCCAGAACATCCAGGCAGAAGACAACCTCAAGGCTCTAGCCATCACTATCATGCGTAACAAGTTTTATGACCAGTGCAGGCATGAGGAGCGGAACTACACCACCGACAAGGTGATGGAAGTGCCCATAGAAGACCGGCGGGCAGAGCAACGGGACGAGGTAAACCTCATCAAACAGATAGTGGCGCAGCTCCCGCCCTTGCAGCAGCAGATATTCCGCATGAAGGAGATAGAAGGCTATACTGCCGATGAAATCATGCAGATAACGGGATGTACTGCCGATAATCTCCGAAAGAATCTCTCCAGAGCCCGACTCAAAATCAGAGAGACTTATATGAACATCATGAAACAGAACAGAACAAAATAAAGAAGGAGGAAAGAATATGAACGATAAAATAAAAAGAATCGATGAATTCAAGAACACCAATGAATTCAAGACGATACAGGACTTGCTCGACAAGTATATGGATGGTGCCACATCCAATGAGGAGGAGGCAACGCTCAGAAAGTATTTCGAAGAGCATGGCAATGATATTCCTGAAGAATGGGAATCCTATCGCGCCCTCTTCAGCTATATCGGATTCGAACAGATGAATCTTTCTCAAATTCTAAAAGAAGAAGAGAAGGAGGAGGATTTCGAAAAGAAAGATATCGAAAAGGAAGAAATCCCAAAGAAGGAAGCTTCTCGCAGCAGATGGCTCAAATATTTCGGCACTTCTGTGGCAGCCGCCGCTATCATCGCATTCCTGATTGTGGGCATCCAGAAGATAGCCCAGCCTCAGCCTGAATGTTATGCAGTTATCGATGGAAAGGTTTATACCGACCAGGAGTTCGTTCATAACGAAGCCCTGGATGCCCTGGGAGATGTTTCGGCAGATTCCGAAGATCCATTCAGTGCCCTGGATATGATGAAACAATAAATTCATCTTTTAGATGAAACAATCAATCAAACTATAAAGTATAATATATATAATAAGGTATAGAATATGAAACGATGCAACTTGATAAAACGCTTCTTCATCGGACTGCTTCTTATCGTGGTAGCCTCGATTTCGGCTAATGCCCAGGAGGGGCTGTACGTAAAAAGTATATTCCAACGCTTCGGACACGCCAAGGGATGCAAGATGGTTACGATGCAGAATACGCAACTCAAAGGTTACAAACTCAAGATATACAAGAGCCTGGTATATAAGTACCATGCCACGGAAATAGCCCACTATCTGAAGTCCGACCGCAAGGCTGCGAAGAAAATCAGAGAGGTGGTGGAAAATGGCAAGATGGTGAGCGGCTATTACATGATGGCACCCTTGAGCAATGGCGACAACCGCTTCATCCTCTTCAGCAATCCGAGTGAAAGCAAGGGAACCGTGATTTATATCGAAGGCGACCTGTCGCCCGAAGATATCATGAAACTCTGCTATTCCAGAAGATAGAAACAACATTTTCCTTCAGGAATCCTCTCAATAAGAATAAGAAACAACATAAAATAAAGTATTATGAATATCAAAAACGTAATGATGATGGCTGCTATGATGCCAGCCTTCGCCCTTGCTGAAACCAACAGCAATTGTGCACCAGCCTCGGTAGAGGCTAACGACACCACAATCAGAGTGAACGACCAGAACATCGTCATCAAGCAGGATGGCGAACAGACTTCTGTGAAGATATATAAGATGAACGGCAACGAGATGACCAAGATTTCCGAAACCCAATTCGTAGATGGTCAGGAAGTAGAAAAGGTATTTGTCACCTCGCCTTTCATCCCTCAGACCCTGAGCAAGCGCAAGCGCAGTCTGGAGAGTCATTATCCAACCTTCTTCTTCGGCTGCAGCCAGTTGCCAGGCAGCAGGGGAAGCATGGGAGGCAACAACGAGATGCACAGTCGCGACTCCAAGTCGTGGGAATGGGGCATCACCCTCACCAGTCTCTGTTTCCGCCTTTCCAACGAAATGGCGCTCACCTCCTCTCTCTCCATCGGACAGGTACACCACCATTTCAAGGACAATTATGTATTAAGCACCGAAAACGGGGTATCAACAATGACTCCGATAGAAGGCGAGACGCTGAAGAAAAGCTATATCAGCTACAATGTGCTCCGCCTGCCTATCATGCTGGAGTGGCAGAAGCGCATAGGATGCCATGATGCATTCCTGGCTTTAGGTCCATCGGTAGAATACCGCTGGCACGAGCATTCCCGCTACTTCATCGGAAAGCACAAGCATACCGAAACGGGCGATATCAACCTCAACCCTATCGGCGTGAACCTCGAGGCCCGTGCCGGCTACTCAGGAGTGATGCTCTACGCCCGTGCCGGAATAACCCCGCTGCTCAACAAGACCAAGGCTCCCGAGTGCTACCCGATGACCATCGGCTTAGGATTTAGACTATAACATAGCTGCAATGTAGCAGAAATATAGCTGTAATGTAGCAAAACATAACTGAAACTGTCCCCATCTGAAACACCCATTCAGATGAGGACAGTTTTTTATTCTGCCAAATTCGGGAATTAAAAACGGCCAAATTCGGGAAAAATATTCAGCCAAATTCGGGAGTTGAATATAGCCAAATTGGGTAACAGATTTCGAAAATCACAGCCAAATTAAGTAACGAATCGCAGCCAAATTGAGTAACGAATCACAGCCAAATTAAGTAAAAATATGCCGTCAAATTTGGTAATTCCAAGATTTTATCGTATATTTGCAGCCGAAACAAAGGAGATTCAATATGAAAGAATACAAGAAAAGAATTGCAGATAAACTATTGGAATACAGACTCGAAGAAGTTGGAGCCGTATTGATAGAAGGTCCAAAATGGTGTGGAAAAACTACCACAGCAGAACAAAAGGCCAAAAGCGTGCTATATATGGCAGATCCAGACAACCAAAACAACTATCTGGAAATGGCAAATTTAAAGATAAAAATGCTCCTGAAAGGAGAAAAGCCACGACTCATTGACGAATGGCAAATCATACCGCAAATCTGGGATGCCATCCGATTTGAAGTGGACCACCAGGGTGAGGAAGGCTTGTTTATCCTCACAGGATCTGCCGTGCCTGCATCTTCCGAAAAAATACATCACACGGGTACAGGACGTTTCGCCTGGATTACCATGCGACCTATGTCATTATGGGAATCAGGAGAATCTACAGGAGAAGTTAGCATCAGCGAACTGTTCAAGGGAAATGCAAACCTGGAAGGTTTCAACAAATTGAAACTGGAAGACATCGCCTATCTCGTATGCAGAGGTGGATGGCCTAGTGCCACTACCAAGAACCCAAGAGCCGCTTTGCGACAGGCATACGACTATTATGATGCGGTGGTAAAGAGTGATATTTCAAGAGTGGATGAAATCAGCAGAAACAGCGAACGAACTAAGCTGCTTCTGCGTTCATACGCCCGTTCACAAGGTGGTCAAGTAAGTATCGGAGCCATAAGACAAGACATGATGGAAAACGATGATGAGACACTGGCAGACAAGACTGTACAGAGTTACATCGGTGCACTCAAAAAAATCTTCGTCATAGAGGACATGCCTGCCTGGAATCCGAACCTTCGCAGCAAGACTGCCATCCGTTCGGCTGAAACCCGATATTTCGTTGATCCATCCATTGCGGTGGCTGCTTTAGGTCTAGGTCCTGATGATCTCATCAACGACTTGGAGACTTTCGGTTTGCTTTTCGAGACCCTATGCGTCCGTGATCTTCGTGTATATGCTGATGCCATCGACGGCAACGTATATCATTACCGCGACAAGAACGGTTTGGAATGTGATGCAGTTATCCATCTCCGCAACGGCTCATACGGCCTCATCGAAATCAAGCTGGGTGGTGCACAAGCCATCGAAAAAGGAGTCTCTACGCTAACTGCTCTTGCTGACAAGATAGACACGACCAAGATGAAAGCTCCATCTTTCATGATGGTACTCACTGCCGTAGGAGACTATGCTTACCGCAGAGAAGACGGAGTATATGTGGTACCTATCGGCTGCCTGAAAGACTAGTTTGGGATGGGATACAGACTCAAAAATCCTATATATAATAAAAATTGCTCCTATATATAATAAGGTGTAAACCCATCAAAGCAGCTAAAAAACACTCGAATACCACAAACGTGGTAGCAGGAATACTACTCATATGCTATTTCAGAATCCAAAAAATCGCCGTACCTTTGCAGCGTCAATCAGAACAAACAGTCTGATGCCTATCATGACTGGATAACTGGGCGGCAATTTATATAAATGAATAGATTAAATATTAACGTAAAATTAAAGAAAGGACATAGATTATGAGTACAGAAAAGAAACTTCGCTTTGAGACACTTCAGTTGCATGTAGGTCAGGAAAATCCAGATCCAGCTACCGACGCTCGTGCGGTGCCTATCTACCAGACCACAAGTTACGTGTTCCGCAACTCTCAGCACGCTGCCGATAGATTCGGACTCCGTGACGCAGGTAACATCTATGGTCGCTTGACCAACTCTACTCAGGGTGTATTCGAAGACCGTGTAGCTGCCCTCGAAGGTGGTGTAGCAGGTTTGGCTGTCGCTTCTGGTGCTGCCGCCGTTACCTACGCTCTGCAGAACATTCTTCAGAATGGCGACCACATCGTAGCTGCCGACAACATCTATGGTGGTACTTATAACCTCATCACTCATACATTATCCACACAGGGTGTAAGCTACACCATCGTGGATCCTCGCAACTTCGAGCAAGTAGAGGCTGCCATCCAGGACAATACCAAGGCACTCTATGCAGAGACCTTCGGAAATCCTAACTCAGATGTAACCGATATCGATAAGTTGGCAGAGATTGCTCATCGCCACAACATCCCATTGATTATCGATAACACCTTCGGCACTCCATACCTCATCCGCCCTATCGAGCACGGAGCAGACATCGTGGTTCACTCAGCAACCAAGTTCATCGGCGGTCACGGTTCATCTCTCGGTGGTGTCATCGTAGATGGCGGTAAGTTCGACTGGAAGGCAAATGCCGACAAGTTCCCTACTCTCGCTAAACCAGACCCATCTTATCATGGTGCCGTATTCGCAGATGTAGCCGGAGCAGCAGCCTTCGTAACCCGAATTCGTGCGGTCATCCTTCGTGATACCGGTGCAACCATCTCTCCATTCAACGCCTGGATTCTTCTTCAGGGCTTGGAGACATTGAGCCTCCGTGTAGAGCGTCACGTTCAGAATGCATTGAAGGTGGTAGAGTATCTGGAGAACAACCCTAAGGTGGCAAAGGTTAATCACCCAGCCGTTCCTTCTCATCCAGACCACGAGCTTTACAAGAAGCTCTTCCCTAACGGCGGTGGTTCTATCTTCACCTTCGATATCAAGGGCGGCGAGAAAGAGGCATGGGAGTTCATCGACCACCTGCGCATCTTCTCTTTGCTGGCTAACGTAGCCGACGTGAAGTCACTGGTTATCCACCCAGCAACAACCACCCACTCTCAGTTGAGCCCAGAGGAGTTGGAGGAGCAGCACATCTATCCTTCTACCATTCGATTGAGCATCGGTATCGAGAACATCGACGACCTGATTGAGGCACTCGATGAAGCATTTACCTACGTAAAGTAATTTCAGTGTTGAATGTTGAATGTTAAATGTTGAATTGCCTGACGGACAATAACGGCATTCAACATTCAACACTCAACATTAAAATTCAACATTCAACACTCAACACTTAACATTTAAAAATCATTATGGCAAAGATATATAAGCAGATTACTGATTTAATCGGTAAGACCCCATTGGTAGAATTGGGTAAGTATTCAGCATCCAAGGGTTTGGAGACTCCTGTGATTGCTAAGGTAGAATTCTTCAACCTGGCGGAAGCGTAAAGGATCGTATCGCACTTGCGATGATCGAAGACGCTGAGCTGAAGGGCATCCTGAAACCAGGTGCCACCATCATTGAACCAACCAGCGGTAACACGGGTGTAGGTTTGGCTCTGGTATCAGCCGTAAAGGGCTACCACCTCATCCTCACCATGCCAGAAACCATGAGTGTGGAGCGCAGAAACCTGGTGAAGGCTTACGGCGCTGAAGTGAGATTGACCAGCGGTAAGGACGGAATGCCTGGCGCCATCAAGGCTGCCGAGGAGCTCCGCGATTCCATTCCGGGTTCCGTGATTCTGGGACAGTTTACCAACCCAGCCAATCCTACCAAGCACTATGCCACAACCGGACCAGAAATCTGGGCAGATACCGATGGCGAGATTGATATCTTCGTAGCCGGTGTAGGAACCGGTGGAACCATTTCGGGTATCGCCAAGTATCTGAAAGAGCAGAATCCAAACGTGAAGGTGATTGCCGTAGAACCTGCCACATCGCCTGTATTGAACGGCGGACAGAGCGGTCCTCACAAGATTCAGGGCATCGGTGCCGGCTTCGTTCCAGAGACCTACTCTTCAGAATATATCGATGAGGTATTGGACATTCAGAACGATGATGCTATCAAGGCAGGTCGTGACCTGGCTCAGACCGAGGGTCTGCTGGTAGGAATCTCATCAGGTGCTGCTGCCTTTGCAGCCACCGAGATTGCGAAGCGTCCTGAGAACAAGGGCAAGAAGATTGTAGCCCTCTTGCCAGATACTGGTGAGCGTTATTTAAGCACTGTACTCTACGCTTTCGAGGAGTATCCATTGTAATTCACAATCGGATATTTTCTGATGAAAGCAAAATCTATCATAATTTCCTCAACCCGCTTTCCCATAGCAGGTTGGGGATTTTTATTTTTCGGAACTTCATATATATTTGCAAATGCGATACCACCCCAATTCCTTCTGCAACTTGCGAGAATCGAGTATAAATTCTAGCCTTTATCATTTAAAAGATTCTAAAAATCAATAAATATCATTACGAGTTCCCATAGTGGGAACTCTCATTTATTTTATTTTTTCTATCTTTGCAAAAGATTACCACTTTGGAGGCGCCACGACAAAAACAGTAATTTGTGGATCTCTACTTCCGAAAGCCAACGGAGGCGGAGACAGGGGAATTTGTGTCCGAAGCCAAAGAGCGATACCAAACATCTTCTGCTCTGTTCACGGTGACACGGTGACACGATGACACTAGTTTTTCAACTTTTCGCCTCGCACGCGGGCAGGCAGGAACTTTCGGCTTGATTTTTCCTGCCTGCCCGCGCGAGAGTAAATCTTCAGAAATCACTGTCATAAGTGTCACCCTGTCATCCAGAAGCAGGTTACTTCCGAATCAAAAGTCAAAGACTTACGGTGCAAAAGTCAGTCACTTACGACGCAAAAGTCAGTCACTTACGACGCAAAAGTCAGGGACTTACGCCCCGTAATCCCCTGGCTTACGAACCGCAATCCAATCATAAAGCCCTTAAAAATCAAACAAGCCAGGCATTTAGAAGTGATACCAAGCAAGGCATGTAAAAGGGCTTACAAACACCAGAGCAAAGAGAATCTATGAAAAAGTATGAGCAACTGTGAGTAAGTATGAGCAACTGTGAGTTGCCTCCTCACCGATTTCGTATCTTTGCATTGTGATTCAGAGATACTCAGCGGTTCCAATCAGCAAGCTATAGTAAGGCGTCCCCATAGCAAGCTATCCCCAGGCGGTCCCATCCCGCACAGCCATGGCAAAGACCACTTTGATGTGATTTGATAGCCAACCAGCCAGGTATTAAAAAGAGAGTGAATTTGCGACAACCAGTTCCTACATAAAATAAGTTATAAGCTCGGGGAGGAATGAGTTTGAACCAATCGTCAAAGTTTAAAGAATACTAAAAGTTTCGTTTCCGCTTGAAAATTTCTTTTAAAATGCCTATATTTGCAATGCCGTTAGTAATGGCGGCAGACATAAAGAGGTAGCAACTACCCTTAGTTCGGACTGAGAATCTGGACAGTTCGCAGTACACAAGAATGACAGTTCCAGTTGTTTGCCCCAATATGTATACTAATATCCATCCCGCTTCTGTGGGATGGGTATCTCTATTTAGTTAATTTTGCAACCGAATTATCAACCCAGTCTGAGTAACATGGATTCATATTCTGGAATCATCATAGAAGAAAGTAGAAGGTCTGAGCAATTTTCAGACTTTACTCCCATACCTTGCAAAGGTTTCAACATTCTTTGCAAGGCAAAGCGCTATGGCAGATGGTGGGTGCTCAAGGGGTTGAAGGAGCCATACCGTCAAGACGAAAACTACAAGAACCTGCTGCACAAAGAGTTCGATATCCTCATATCCCTGCAGCATCCCAACATCGTATCAGCCTACAGCATGGAAGAAATACCGGAAATGGGTACCTGTATCGTAATGGAATGGATAGATGGTATCACGCTGGAACACTGGAGCGGTAGGAAGACTGAGGGAGAAGACATCTTCCTCCAGTTGCTTGATGCTGTGCATTACATCCACGCCAAGCAGATAGTACACAGAGACTTAAAACCTTCCAATATCATGATTACCCATAACGGCAATCATGTAAAGCTCATCGATTTCGGACTTTCAGATACCGATGACTTTGCCATCCTCAAACAGCCTGCCGGCACACCGGGCTACATCTCACCTGAACAGATTGCATCACAACAGGCAGACATCCGCAACGACATCTTCAGCATCGGTTGTATCCTGGAAAAGATACTTCCAAGCAAACCCTATACTGCCATCATTAAGCGCTGCAAGGCTCCCATAGCCCAGCGATATGCCAATGTTGACGAACTCAAAGCCGATTTCATGGCTCACAGAAACAGGCATCTATCCGGTATCAAGCGTATCGGAATCGCAGCTTTGGCCTGTATCATCTTATTAGGTTTCATCAGTTACCCTTTACTGCATCAGCAGGAAAAGAGCATTAGCATCACCCCGGCACATCACGAAGCCAAGAAGGATACTGTCATCCGCCAGCAAGCCAAGAAGCCTGCCCCACTTTCCAATGGCCGGAAATCCCTGCAGCCAACAGCTACCGAGCCATCTTCTGCATCCCATTTACAAAGCGCCGAACTCATATCCAAGGGAAAGAAGACTATCGACAAGATGTGGAAGGATTCCGGCATCGACACCATCCGTTCTGTAGAGAAAAAGAGCGAGGCATTCTATCGGTTTATAGATAAGAGCAATGATTTCATCACGACCACTTATCCGCAGACATTCTCTAAAGACATCGCTGGCAGCAAGAAGACCGATATCATCTACGAGCTGTCCTCTTATACCTCTGAGAGATATGTGAAATCCACCTTGTCGAGATTTCAATCTTCTAAGTAATGCTCTACGATGATGCCGTTCTTCTTACCTATTGCGTAAGTAACCGGTTCATCATCTCCATGTTTCCAGGCATGGAGATAAGCAGGCTCATGATTGATAAAATGACGGCACTCGAATGTATCATCTTTCGCCAATCTGGTATTTTCTGATGATACCACCTTGAAACTTCCGTTTCCCTGATACCTGATGATGCAGGTTCTGTCAGGCAGCCAGGAAAGTTTGAGCATCTGTCCCTCATAAAGATCATCACATGAGATTTCCTTGCCTATAACCATCTGGCTCTGCCGTTCTCCCGTCCCTTGCGACAATCCGAACTCCTCAAAGTCTGCATAACCGAGAAAATTAGCCAGCACATTCTTGGTAAACTTACTGGCAGAAACCCCTTCGCTCACGTATCCCCAAAACCGTCGCAGCGTAGAGGCACTCACCCTTTGCTGGGTACGTTCCTCCACCTTTTCGCTCAACCAAGCGAAGTCGCGGGGCACAACCATCTTGCGCCCCACCATTTTTTCTATCATTTCACGTAATATCTGTTCCATGCTGCAAAGATACTGAAACAAATCCAACCCCCACACAAAAAAGCCAATATTTCGACGAAAAACGCCCTATATTTTGAACTTGGAACGGAATGGAACGCTGCAAAAGCAGAAAAAACACCTATTTTGCAAAAAATCAGCTCACAATGAACAACTTTAGAAAAAAAATGGTATATTTGCAGTGCTGTTCTAAACAAGCAGCAGACATGTTAAGGAAACAACCATGCTTGGTTCGTACTGAGAATCTGGACAATTCATTGTACACAAGAACGAAGACAGAAGTTGTTCACCCAACCGTGTATTATTGTATCCATTCCGCTTCGGCGGGATGGGTATCAACATATACCCATTGGTGTGAGCTGATTTTCATTCTTTGTGTACAGGTAGTCCAGAACCTTCAGAACAGAATGAAATTGGTTCGCACCTTTTTTGTGCCTAAGAATGAAATAACCAAAAAGTAAATGATTAGCTTATGGAAAAATTAGAAAATACAAAGCCAGAAAAGCTACTGATAGCCATCAGCGCATTAGGCAATCATGGCAAGACACTAAGTGCTACCAGATTGATAGAACTTTTAATTTCACATCGTGAAGGATGGCTTTATGACAGCCGTTCCATCATTCTCAAGAAAGAGCAACTGGCTATTCTACAACACAATGGAACGGCAGAAATTGCAGTTATTACCATTGGTGATGGAGTCGATAGTAGATTTGAAGATTGGTATAATATTGTAGCAAGCATTCCAACTATCAAAATCATTGTTGGATGTTGTCGTACGAAACATGGGACATTCGCCTATCTCAAAAAATTTGCAATGACTCATCAATATACAATGGTTGTAACGCATCCATATTTTCAAGAGATGCCTGTTTTGCCTAAGGGCTCACCTATTGCAAACTATTGGAACGCAATTTTTGCAAACCATCTATTAGATATGATACATTTACACTTGTAAACAATATTGGGAATAATAACAATTAAAAACAAGAAGAATATGAAAAAGATTTATCTAATCATGATACTCTTCTTTGCGACAGCATCGGGAGTATTTGCACAAACAACCAACATTGTCACCCTCATGCTAAAAGCCAAGTCTGGCGAAGCAGAAGCACAGAATGCTCTGGGCGAAGCATATTATGATGGGAAAGGGGTTACGGAAAATTTAACTGAAGCTGTAAAATGGTTCACAAAAGCTGCAGAACAAGAAAATGCTAAAGCAGAATACAACTTAGGCGACTGCTATTACTATGGCTATGGAGTATACAAGGACTATGGAGAAGCCGTAAAATGGTATACAAAAGCGGCAGAGCAAGGAAATGCTGAAGCACAAAACAGCTTAGGATACTATTATGAAATTGACGAATTGAACCCTAAAAAAGCCGTAGAGTGGTATACAAAAGCGGCAGAACAAGGACTACCAATAGCACAATGCAACTTGGGAATCTGCTATGAATATGGCAAATGGGTAGAAAAGAACCTTGAAGAAGCCGTGAAATGGTATACAAAAGCAGCCAACCAAGAATATGCGCAGGCTCAATACTTACTGGGAAAAGCCTATGATAAAGGCGAAGGTGTAGCTAAGAATGATTCGGAAGCTATGAAATGGTATCTCAAAGCGGTAAAAAACAATTACCCACAAGCAGCCTATTATTATGGTGCAATGCTCTTAGCGGGTGACAAGCAAAAGGGTGTAACAAAAAACATACCAGAAGGAGTCAAATATTTGCGCAAGGCAGCTGATCTAAAAAACCTTGATGCAATTCAGGCTTTGGTTGGTGCCTATTTATTGAAAATGGAAGGTAAGAATGATTTAGGTATTAGCAAAAATCTTTCTTATGCAGACTTTGTTAAGTATCTGAAAATTGGTGCAGAACAAGGAAATCAAGACATGAAAACTATTCTGGCCAATTTACCAAATTATAAATCAATGATAGCACAAGAAAAAAGTCTTGTAGCGAAATATGGACAGAGAGCATACGACAACATTAAAAAGGGAAAGGTTTATATAGGTATGCCAGAAGGTATCCTTACTGAATTCAAGACTTTTGAGACTGATGGTAGCAGATATCAAATGTACAAATACAACGGTCCTTACAGAGACTTAGTTGGTACTTACAAACAATATATCCCTTCCTATGGTCTCCGACTGGCCAATCTTCTTGGGAAGGTATTCCCTAGAATCGTAAAGGTTAGAAACGGAAAGGTTACAAATGTCATATATTAATAACATTATTAAGTGGACTCATAAAAGCATTACATTTATTATGAAGCATTCATTTTTACAAACATTAAGCACTACTTTTTCCTCTAAAATCGGAAAAAGTATCATTTTAGCAATATTCGTTATGCTAACAGGAAGCCCAACCTTCGGACAAGCAAGACGAGGCACTACACAAAAAGCTCATACAACAACTGTCACTAAGCCAAGCCCAAATTTGGTGAACGACTTTAACAAAAAAATCAAAAATCATTATTTCTTCAACAATAAGTCGAACAATAATGAGTGGGACATCGTATTCAAACCTGCTAATACAGAAGGAAAAGGCGGTGGAAATATCGTGATACCTATCTCTAAACTTGGTCTCTCATTCTCATACAACATCACTGCAAACGGAAGTATCTATATCAAGATTGACAACGTCAAGATGAAGGAGGAGAAGATAACATGGCAAACTAATCCCGATGGGGTCATTTTAGAAGATCTGTTTTTCCAATTGCAGAGCGACTCACTTAAATACGATGAACTTGTAAATTGGAATCCAAACGAAGAGTCAGAGATTGTCCCTACTACAAATGACAACACTATCAAAAATATTGATAGTGTTGATGAAAAGCCATCTTTTCCTGGTGGTGAAAGTGCAATGAAGTCTTATCTGAACAGCAATGTAAAATATCCTGCTGTGGCACAGGAAAATGGCGTACAAGGACGTGTAATCGTAGAGAGTATCATAGAGAAAGACGGCTCCATGTCTGACGTTAAGGTTATTAGAAGTGTTGACCCGTCACTTGACAGGGAAGCCCTGCGTGTTGTTAAGGCTATGCCGAAATGGACACCAGCAAAACTAAAAGGAATACCTGTACGAACCAAATGTACAACACCTGTCGTTTTTAGATTACAATAAGGATCTATACCCAAAACGGGAAAGTAGCTTCTATAAAGTGGTAACTTCAAATTACAAGACAATGAAAAAGAAAGATTTTTTGATGATGATGTTTGTCTGTTTCACAACAAGCATCACAAGTTGCTCAAACAACAAGAGTAACAAGGATGAAAATGGAATTGATTCTGCTGCCATAGCACAAGCTAAAACAGACAGTATTGCAAGGTGCGATAGCATAGCTCGTGCTGATAGTATTGCAAGAGCAGACAGTATTGCTAAATCAAATAATTTGGCAGTAGGTATGTCTGTAAAGGAGGCATTACAGAAGCCTGGTGTCAAGAAAGATTATGCAGATGCATTTGATGGTCAACACGAAGGAGATGCCTTGGTGTTGATACAAAACGGCAAGAAGTTTCTCACAAATGTTAGTTATCACATGAAGAACGGCTTTGCTGAATGTGATCATCTCAACTTTACCCTTTTGCCAGACAGTTATGAAGGTGACATCACTCTGGTTAGAGCCAAGGACTGTGCAGCATCCGCAAAAATTGTAAAGGAAATCAAATAACAAGCCTCATGAGACATTCTATTATCACAGCATTAGCCGTTTGCCTAGTCGCATCATTTACCGCCTGTGGCAACAAACAGACTAAAGATGCAAAAGCCGTAGACAGTACGGCAATAAAAGACTCCATCGTTTCCGAAAAAGTAGAGCCACAAGTGGACTCTACAAAAATCTTTAGCGACACAGTTGCACAAAGAGGAAAAATGGTATATAAGGTAACACGCCAAGTAGAAGACGACATCGTATATGATGACGAAAGAGACTTGGATAAGAGTACTGCCACAGAATCTTTGCGCCTCACCTTCAAGAACAATGGCAAAGTCAGCATCAAGGAAACCTTGCAAGACGACGCTACTTGGAGTGGAGAATGGGAAGCGAATGGCTATGACATAACCGTTTACGCCAACAATTTAGTCCTACGAGGTACCGTTTCCAAAGATTACAAGACACTTGAACTTACCTCAGAATCTATCTTCAAAGTAAGTTGGACAGGTTCTAGAAAATTAAGACTTCAATAAACTTATTACATTCATGGCTTTCCTATTGATATAATAGCGAATTGCATGAATGTTTTTTATTTTCCTCCTAAGAATAGTATCTGTTATGAAAACGGACATTAAAATACCATTTACCGCAAAAATACAAAATAAAGTACAGCAAAAACACAAAGTAAAATACCGTTAAAACACAAAATAAAATACCACAAAAATACAAAATTATTTGTAGATTCCACTATTTATTACTATCTTTGCAAACAAAAACATATTGAACATGAAGTATTTAGATAGAATAGCAGACAGAATGCTCCAACTTCGTCTGGAAGCCTTTGGAGCAGTACAGATTGTTGGACCAAAATGGTGCGGAAAAACCACTACGGCCATGCAGCAGTCAAAGAGCGTAATCAAGATGCAAGATCCAGATAAGCGTGAAGGATATCTGGCGACGGCACGCACCAAACCATCCTTGCTGCTCAAAGGCGAAACACCACGACTGATAGACGAGTGGCAGGTAGCACCAGTTTTATGGGATGCTGTTCGGAATACCGTAGATGAGCGAAACCAGAAAGGTCAGTTTATCTTAACCGGTTCTACAGTCGTCGAAGACAAAAACGGAGAAATCATGCATACAGGTACTGGTCGCATCTCCAAGATGCCCATGTATCCTATGAGCCTTTATGAGTCAAAGGAATCAACAGGCTCCATATCTTTACGTTTATTGTTTGATGACCCAGCTTACGATATTGATGGATTTCTGTCAGACATGACCGTGGAGAAACTGATTTTCGCTGCTTGCCGAGGCGGTTGGCAGCATCACTGGACGTCACTTCGCAGGAGGCACAATTACTGATAGCACAGGATTACGTAAATGTGATTTGCGATGAAGATATATCGAGGGTAGATGGCGTAAGAAGACAGCCAGCTTTGGCTCGACTCATCATGCGTTCTTATGCCCGGAACATCTGCACCCTCGTCAAGAAATCCAAGATGTTGGCAGACATCACGGTAGAAATGGAGAAAACGTCGATGCCAACATTTGATGATTATGTTTCTGCCCTGCAACGATTGTTTGTCATAGAAGATGTGGAGGCATGGTGTCCGGCAATCCGCTCAGCCGCTGCAATCCGTTCGGGAGCCAAGCGTTGCTTTGTAGATCCTTCCATAGCTGTTGCTGCTTTGGGTATGTCACCAAGAAATCTGGAATTAGACCTTCGAACCTTTGGTTTCATATTCGAGTGTATGTGCATTCGCGACCTGAAGGTATATTCGCAAGCCTTGGGAGGTAGAGTCTCTTACTATCACGACCGCTATGACCTGGAGGCAGACATCGTGCTTCATCTTGCAGATGGCCGCTATGCCTTGATAGAATGCAAGTTGGGTAGTCGGGAGATAGAAGATGGTGCCAAGCATCTCCTGCAACTACGGGATTTGATTCGTGAGAAGAACAAGACAGAGCATCAGATGCCACTCAGAGAGCCAGACCTGCTGATTGTCATGACAGGAGGCGAAATGGCTTATACAAGGGAAGATGGAGTAAAGGTTATACCTTTGGCTACATTAAAAGACTAAGAAAAGGGCACTCATCCTTACCTCACTTAGGATACCACCGCCCTAACTACCTTTTTTAACATAGTTAGGGCGGACTTATAAGCCAGCGAATTCAATAATCAAGCGCCAATACTTTTTTTCAAAATATTGGCGTTTTTTTTGAAATTTTCCCTTCATATTACTATATTATAAAGGTATAACCAAAAAGAAAGAATAAAATGGCAAATAAAATGTCTTTATGTATCATCAAATACACCTATACTCGATATGTAGGGGTGGATATCGAAAAATATACTCGGGGACTATTCGAGTATGTGAAGGAAGAGTTTGGGGAGTTTCAACCACAAATGTCAGAGCCTGGAACTATACCTGATATGCCAGACTATCTGGACATCGTGCTCTGCAAAAAGGACGGAAGTATCTTCTACGAAATGGATATCCAAAGACGTGCCATCAACATCCCGCATGATTGTCAAATGGATGGATTAGTATTGGAAATCTTTATCCAGAACTGCGATGGCACGAGATACAAAAAAAGACATGCATATCCCAAGCCTTGGTGGAACCATAAAGCTAACGGCAAGTCGGACATGAGAAAACTGAAAATTCATAAAACTATCACCAAAAGGAATCTTAACAATCAAGAAGGCAATGACTCTGAAGGTTGTCTCCCTGAACTTAAGTTTCATAAATTCTTAAAATAACCATCCCATGACATACGAAGAATTCAAGCATTTGGCTGAGCATCCACAGCATCGGGATGTTCCTGCCATCTTCAAGCTCGAAGTTTTAGAAACAGAAGAGCTGGAGGAGAAAAAGCGTTCACATTATCCGAAATACAAGGTGAACACCTATTGTCCGCAAGCCTTCACCACAACTCTGGAGGAGGCAGAGAGACTGATGCACCAGGATGTCCTTTACCGCAAGAAGATGAAGGAGGAAGACGACTATCCGCTGGATACCTTCTGCTATTATATCTCGGAGATTCCAATGGGACTGTTGCACTACGACCGCGAATGTCTTTCGGAAAGGATGTATGATGGGGAAGGAAAACTGATCGACCGGTCTTACTGCTGTTCGCGTTTCAGCATTTACTATCCCGGAGTCTGCGATTTGCCTGCATACGACCGTCATCCTGACGAGACCTTCCGAGGCAGAAACGCAGAACAGATCAGATTCAAGAAGGGTGACATCGTGGAAGTATATCGTGGCGATGAGGTAAAACTTGCCATCGTTGTCGGAACTCCGCTTACCACCGAATGGATCTGGGAGAGAAACCAGGCTGCCAAGGATAAAAGGGGATTGGATGAACTGCCATACGATGAAACGGATGACAGCTATACCGTGATAGATGGTCCCGGCTACGAATACCACGACCACGTTCCGTCGCTGTATGTCTTCGCCCCTCACTATCATGTGCCGCTCTATCTTCAGAGACGATTCAAGGGGTATTTGGAAAAGGCTGAGAAAAAGCAGAAAGAAGAGGAGGAGAAAGACAGGATTTTCCGCCAGGCTCACGATTGCTGCTTCAGCAACAAGGAACAGATTGAGAAGTCAGAAAAATGCGGCTGCTTCAGCTGCTGCGAAATCTTCACGCCATCCGAAATCACGGATTACCTCCCTGATGAGCCGCCTACAGCTGAATGTCCCTTCTGTTATACCGACTCCGTAATAGGTGATGCCTCCGGCTTCCCTATCACCAAGGAATTCTTGAAGAAAATGAAGAAGAGATATTTCTAGGGCGTTTTTTCAATGTTTTCATCTATCTTCCTCCCCTATCTCATGGGGGCAGTATCAGTTCCCAAAACGTACATTAAAAATGCGATAGCACCGCCCTAACTACCTGTTTTTATACAGTTAGAGGGGTGCTATTAATAAAAAAGAAGCAGGATGGAAGACTGGTCCATCCTGCTATTTTTATTAGAATACCTTTACGAAACGGTCGATATCGATAGAAAGACCTACTGAGAAGGTGCGGCCGGTAGTCATCGCAGAACTCCAATAATAGTTCTTAGGCGTATAACCGAAAAGATTATCTACCGTGAAATTCAGATTGACGGCATCCAGGAATCGCTGCTGAAGCGTGAACTTCCACAACTGATAACTGCTGTCATGCTTCTTGATGTTCGTATCAGGAGCAGACAGGTATCTGCCTGACAGAGCGGCATTGATGCGATAGAACGAACAGAGCTGACGATCGTAGTCGAGACGCCAGGTTGCAGAATGCGGACGAGGCTGGGAGAACTGGGAATCTACGCTTCTGCCACCCACATGGAGATAACTGTAGTCGAGTTTCACACCGAGTCCCATATCCGAACGGTACTGGGCACTAAAGTCGATGCCGCTCACCTCTACTCCATCCTCGTTGCAATAACGCGAAGCCACATCCGGCTGACCGGTTCCCGGGGTATAATCGGCATAATCCTCGGTAGTGATGCGCTTATCATACCTATTATAATAGCCCATCAGGGTAAGACTATACTGACCGGTAAAGAAGCCAGCATTCTTCACCCTTCCGGTATGCTCCAGCGCCAGGTTGTAGTTGTCGCTCTTCTCCGGCTTCAGATCCGGATTACCGTAAATCATCTGCATACCTGCCATATCAAAATTCATATACATCTCCTTGAGCGTTGGGGCACGGAATCCGCCGGCATAGTTGGCACGGATGGAGAAACCCTTCCACTTGGTCATCAGAGCCAGACGACCGGTAGTAGCATGCTGGCTGGATGCAGAGAAGTAATCATGACGAAGACTTGCCACGATGTTCAACCACTGCAAAGGATTGTAATCGAACTGGGCGAAGGCATCATATGAATTCTGAGTCTTGGAACCATTGTTGGCAAACTGATAGGTGGTGAGATAATCGTTCAGAAAATCTGCACCTGCCGTCAATGTGTTCTTGCCGAAGATATGGGAATAGAGAGCACGAACGGTATTCTGACGATTGGTATAATCGTGATCGTGAGTGCGCTCACTGTTCACGAATCGGGTCTTGTCATACTGGTCGAAGCCGTATGAAATCTCCAGATTATCATTCTCCGAGAGATTCATCACGGTCTTCAGTCCGGCAGAATAATCCATGTAATGATCATCATAGTTGCTGCGCTTGCTGATACGATTGAAATAACCGCCACGACCTATCAGTTTTACCTTATCAGAGAACTTGTAGGTAAGACGCTCCTTCACATTGAAGGTCTCTCCACCATAGATATGGAGGATGTTGGATTCTGTATCGAAAGGACTGGTGAGCTGAACCTCATCTGATGTGGTGCGCTGGATGCTGGTCTGCGAATTCCACTTTCCGGCATTGAAGCTGAAGCTTCCACCGTGGCGCCACTCCTTGTTGAAGTCGTTGTAGCGGGTATTGACATTGGCAGTCCAAGGTTCGCTGTTTTCACGGGAGATGATGTTGATGACTCCGGCTACGGCATTGGCGCCATAGAGCGCCGAAGCAGCACCCTTTACTATCTCGATACGTCCTACATTATCCAAGTTCAGACGACTATAATCTACATTATCCATGGTTTCACCAGCCAATCGCTCGCCATCTACGAGGAAGAGCACGGCATTTCCACCGAAACCATTCATGTTGAGAGAAGTCTCCTGATTCATGGCATAGCCGAATTCCAAACCCGGCATCTGCTCGGTGAGGAGGTCCTGGATATTGGTAGCATCAGCTATCTTGATATCATTGGCGGTAATCAGACGGGTTACCACAGGAGCATCCTTCAAAGCCTTCGGAGTTCGGGTAGCGGTAACAACCACCTGATCGAGGGCTGTAGCATCCGGTTGAAGGCGAAGCACATGCTGCTCACCTTTTCTCTCATCCGCTTTCAGTACGAAAGTCTGAGTCTGATAGCCCACAAAGCTCACCTTCACTCTCACCGCTCCATCCTTGCTGTAAGGAATGCGGAAATATCCGTCTTCATCAGTTGTTACCCCACTCTTTGCATGCAAAATCTGGACGGTAGCACCCGCCAGAGGTGCGCCCGAATCATCGAGCACCCTACCCACGACATCGCCCTGGGTTTCGGCTTTCAGATTCAGGCACAATCCGCAAAGGATCAGGAATAGTGCGAATATCTTGTGTTTCATCGACAATTACTTCTTTGTTGCATTCGAAGAACAGTTCATGACAAAAGGCATATTACCATACTTTAAAACAAAAGTAATCTGCATTTTACCATCTTTTATAGTTGCTTTTATAGCAGTTTTAGAAAGACCTTTGCCATTTTCCAATGTTTGATCAAAGCTGGTTTCAGGAATCGAATAAGTACCATTTGACTCTGTTACAGCAAGATTCTTCACTGTAATTGAAGGTAAAGCCATAGGTGCAGATCCAAATGCAGGAAGGATGATATTTACATGACTATCATCAACTTTTTCCAACTTAAAAGTTGCATTTTCCAATGGGTCCATATCACCCTGACCTGCCAAAGCAATAGACATTGTTTCACCAACGTAAGTACCAACAACCTGTTCTGCTGTTGCTGAAGAGCCAGCACCATTATTGTCATCATCATCACTGCTGCAAGAGCTGAATGCTACACACATAGAAACCAAAGCCAACATCATGGCCATCATTGTCTTAAACTTTTTCATTTTTCTTTATTTTTCTTTTAGTTACAATAATATTTTCTATTTGAGGGGATTTGCAATCCCCGATTATTTATCTTCCGGAACATAGATGATTTCGCCATTCTCCAACTGGTAAGCAATGCCTACCTTCTTTCCCTTGTTGCCCGACTTATTACTTTGGTCTTCAGAAGGAGTATAGCGATTGATCTTCTGTCCATCCTTGGTAATGATTTCCATATTCTCCTTGCCAGGGTTCTTCACCATCGTGAAGTTATCCTTGCTGAACATTTCCGTCATATTATAGCGCGAAACGAGTGCCACCATTAGGGCAAGGGCAAACACCATCGCCACATCGAAGAGGTTGCTCACTACGCTCATCGGATCATCATCCTCGCCATCATGCGAGAGACGACTTCTACGTCTTTGTCTCATATTCTTTTCAAGATGTTAAGGAGTTACTTTTTCTCATCAATCAGGTCTGCCATAAACTCGAGGTTGCTCATATCCTCAGTGTACCAGCGGTTCTTGGTCTGCTTGGTTACGAAACCGATGGCTGCAGAGAACAAGCCTACTACGGTGGTAGCGAAAGCCACCTGCATGTTGTAAGCCATCGAAGCAATATCACCGGTAGAAAGACCTACCAGGGCAGGACCCATCGGAATCAAGGTACCCATCAAACCGAGCATCGGACCCATCTTCAGGAGTGTAGAAGGAAGAGAAAGATCCTTCTCAACAAACTGGGCATACTGGTCGAGGATGCGGTTTACCTGCGCCTTGCTCTGACGGTTGTCCACGAGTTTCTTCATATAGGAAACGATGACAGCCTGCTTGTTCTTTGGCAAGCGATCGCCCAGGGTATCGATGTTATCGAGCGTCAGGGTGTTCATCTGTTCACGAATCTCCGCACCCGACTTGCGCTTTACAAGATACTGTCCGAAGAAACCTCCAAGGAGCAGCAAGGCTCTGAGGAAGAAGAAAATCAACAAAATAATCACAGGAACCAGCATGCCTGTGGAAATCCAAAACAATACGTCTGATATGTAATTCATTATACTCTATATTTTTTAATTTGATAATTGTAAATTGCCCATCCGATAGCCATTCCTACGATGACGATGGCGATGACGCCGAGAAGCGAGAGGGCATCGAAACTGTTGAAGCCTGCCACGGCTGTCCTGCCATTCACTGTACCGATGATGCCCATCAATCCGAGCAGCACCTCTACCAAGAAAAGCAGTTCCAAGCGGATTGGTCGCTCCGGCAAGAGCCATCTCAAACCGTAGGTGAATACCGGCGTCAAGACCAGCAGCACTACGGCAAGCACCCATGCCACTACCTGGAACGATACGCCGGGAAGCAGGAAGATGGTCATCACCAGAACGCTGAAAAGCACTGGGAAAATCAGCAAACCCGGGAAATACTTCAGGAAGATGAAGAACACCCATTTGCGGCGACTCACATGTTCCGAAGTCTTCAGATCTACGTGGTGCACACAGAAAAGCATCGTGAGTGCCACGTCGATACTCAGCAGCACCGCCATATCGAGCATCAGCTTCTGGTCGGCTATCCAAGCCGCAATCTGCGTCTTCGACTGCTCAATGGCGAATGGCCAGGTCATTCCCACGAAGAAGGCTACGAGCACCGAGATGATCATAATCTCCTTCACTCCGTGGAAGGTCTGCTTCAGCACAAAACTGAAGCAAACCAATATCATCATTACTAAAACTAATGTCTCCACTTTTTTTTAAATGTTGAATGTTAAATGTTGAATGTTGAATTATTCTTCACTGTTAAGTGTTGAATTATTCTTCACTCATCATTTTGCGACGACGTCGCAAATATACGGCGAGCACAACGAATGCTACGATGACGATGACACCTACTACGATGCCGCTCACCACAGTGGTGGTCTTCTGAGCTTCCTCATTCAGCGTCTCCTTCTTCATCACCATACCCTTGTCGCTGCTGTTCTTCGCAGCCTCAGCATCGCGGATCTGCTCTACATTCTGCTGATATTCCTTGGCAGAAGCAGCATCGGTCTTGCTGGCGATATAGTTGCGCAGCTTGGCATTGTCGCAGACAAAACCGGAGCATGAGGCTTATACTTGTTCACCGTCTCGGTATGGAGCTTGGCGATGTCCTTGAGCTGCTGAGGAGTAGCCTTCCACATTCCCTTGCGGGCACTCTCCATCATCACGGCGGTCATCTCCATCAGCGCAGCCGGATTCTGCTTGTCGAAGAACTCCTTGGTGCCGAGATGATACTTGTCCTTGACATATACATTATATATCTCGTCCCACATCTCCTTGTCGATTGCCTTTGGCTTCATCACATTCCAGCCGTAGGTATTGGTTACGATTTCGGCGAAAGTGCTGGCGCTGCTGGCTCCACCCTTCATCTTTTCCTTGATATAGGCAGGGTTGAAGATGGTGGTTCTGCCCTCGATGCCGATAGCCTCCTTCACCTCCTGCATTCTCATATTGCTATGGTTGCGATAGTCGGCGAGATAAGCATCAGGATCCTTACCGGTCACGTTGCGCACTGCGAGGTTCATACCTCCCATGAATTCATATACGTGGTCGAGACTCAAGGCACCCCAGGTGTTGCTCTGTCGTGGCTGAACCACCACATCAGTACGGGTCAGCGCTGCCTCGAAAGCAGCCTTGCGAACGGTCTCCCAGTTCTTCTCATCACCATAGAAGGCACCCATATTGTTCATATAAACCTCGGCAATCTGACTCTCCTTATCCCAGCGGTCGCCTGCGGTTACCATCTCCTGGATACCGGTACCATAGTTGCCGTTTACGCCACCAAACACTCGATACATACTTACCTCGCGTGCCTCCTTTGGCGACATACCCTTCTCTACGAGCACTCGTTCCGATTCGGTAACACCGGCTTTCACCAGGTTGTCATACTTGTCACCCTTGGCATTTGCCGCCATCTCTATCGCCTTGTTGATGAGGAAGAGACGGGATGCTGCCAGGTCGCGGAGCTGACCGGAAGTCTGAACCACGACATCGATGCGAGGACGGCCCAACTGCTTGGATGGAATGAGACGCAGATCGATAACACGACCGAAGGCATCTCTTACCGGTTCTACACCGAGCATATAGAGAATCTGAGCGATGGTAGCACCCTCTGTTTCGATAAACTCGCTGCTCCAGAGTGTGTAGCTCACCTTACGAGGATATTCGCCCTTATGTCGCTCACAATACATCTTGATGGTATTGTCGCAAAGTTCCTTCGCCTTCTCCCAGGCATCCTCCGAAGGTGTATTCTCCACATTGATGGAGAAGAGGTTTCTACCGGTAGGCAGGGTGTTCGGATTCACAATCAAATCACCACCAGGAGATGGAGCGGTAAAGCCGCCATTCAGGGCATTCATCAGAGAAGACATCTCGTTGAGCGGACTCTGACGAAGCGCCTCCGAATACTTGCCCACATTCTGCAAGGCATGCTCTACGGTAGTAATCGCCTGAGCCAGATGAATCTGCTGACGGGTATATTTAGGTGCTTTCGACATCATCATACCCTTATCTTTAGAAGATTTCTGAGATGCTTTGCCCTTGCCGGCTTTTGCCATCTTCGCCTTTTTCAAATCTTCCTGATACCATTTCTGACCCTTCTTGATGGCTTCCATCATCTTGTCAGGGAAGCGACCGGTCTGTTCCATCTTCTCAAAAGCCTCACGACTCATCTGCGGAATCTTCTTCTTATGAGAAACCTTGGCAGCACGGAGCTCACTTACCGTACGGTGGTCCACCTTCTTCGGCTTCGCCTCCTTCATTCCACCCATCTGGTCTGCCATCTGCATCATCATCTGGATAGGATCCGGAGCTGCCTGCATCGCCTCTACCTTACGAGCCATCTGGAGTTCGGCAGGAGTGATTCCTACATAACGGCAGATGTATTCATCAGAAACCGAGGCTGAACCCAGAAGCTGGGTCACGGTGTTGCGTGCCTTGCTCAGATAGAGACGGTCGAAAAGCTGCTTGTGCTTCTCAACACCCTCCTGGGCACGACCTTTCAACTTATCTACTGCCAACATTCCGTAGGCAATAGGATCTGTAGCCATCGCATAGACACTGGTGCGGACATCATCATTATCGTATGGCACACCCAGAGTATAGAGTTTGCCGGTAATCTTCTCGTTAGCCAACTCTTCTGCATAGTTCTCTACTCTCGCTATTTCATCTGCAGAATAAGGCTTGTTCATCTGCTTGGCATCGAGCCCCAGTTCACGGGCGATTCCCATCTTCACGGTCAGCGCCTTCACTTTCAGCGACTGTTCGGTAGATGCCTTCTTTTCGTAAGACTGGATGGCATCGCTCAACTGCTTGTAGGTCTGTCGCAACTCGCTCTCCTTGAAAGGAGGAGTGAGATAGCTCTGGGTCTGGGCATAGGTGCGGCGCTTGGCAATCATCGCCTCGCCCACATTGCCGATGGTATATATATAAAGATGTGGAACCACACCAATCAATCGGTCACTCCAGTCGTTGCTGCCGAGAGCCACCTGCTTTCTCGGGGTATATTCCAGCGAACCGTGGGTTCCGAAATGGATGAGTGCATCGGCACTGAAACCATAACGAGCCCAGAGATAAGAGGCAACATAAGTGTAAGGAGGTGCCTGGTCGGTGCCATGCACAATCTTGAAGGAGTCGCCTCCCACGCCTGCCATCACCTGTGGAAGCAGAGCCACATTACCAAACTGCAGTCTTGCTACCGCCAGCTTACCATCATCGGTAGCCATATATTTGCCAGGGAAGGAACCATAGAGCTGGTTCATCTCCTTGATCATCTTCTTAGATAAAGCCTTCTGGGTCCATCCGGCAAACTGCTGGGCGGTAACCAGGGCTGGATGTCCTGACTGGAGGAACTGGGTATAGGCACCCTCTGCATAGGTTCCGAAGACGGCACCCTGAGCCTGGATCATCTTTGCCAGTTCCTGAGGATTGGCAGGCAACTTGCCTACATTGTATCCCTCATTCTTCAAGCGAACCAGGAGATTGTAGAGCGATGGAACCACTTCCATTCCCGAAGCGGTAAGTGCATTCTGACCGGGACCCTTGAAGTAGAAGATGGCGATGCGCTTGTTGTTGTTCTTCTTGTTCTTCAGATTCACATAGCCCTGCACGCTCTCCACGAAACTCTCCATTCTGTCAGGGATACCGTAAACCTCCTGCAAGCCCTCCTTGTTGATGCGCTGTCCGAAAACCACGTATGGACGGATGGCACCATCAATCTCCGGAGTCACGATACTCTGCGACATGAAACCGCCGTTCATTCCCTGCTTGTCGTTCTCCCAATCGGTGGTCAAGCGGTTGATATTAAGAGGTGAGAACAATGGAATATTCTTCTGCTTCAGGAACTCAACGAAGTAATCGCCCAGTCTGCCGTGCGCCATATTCACTACGGCATTCGCCTGGATACTGTCGGCATGATGACCGGCAATAAAGCTCTGCAGCTGGTTGATGCGATACACCATGAATCCCTTCTTTTCGAAAGCTTTTTCCATATCAGGAGCCGCACCCATAAAACCGGTGAGCAAGATGGTAGGAGCACCTTCTTTATATAAACCGTTCTTTGCCAGGAAGGCATTGTACTCGCGGATGCTGTTGAAACCCAGCTCATCGCCCTTTTCATCCTTCGGGTCAAAATGAGTCAGGAGATAGTTTGGTCGCTCATCCACACGTTCCGGTTCTGGAGCCATGAACTTCTTTCCGTCGATAAACTTACGGATGTAAGCGAGCATGCTGTGATAATTCTTCTTGCTGCCGTTCTCGATGTACTGCATCAGATAATCTGCATCGAAGTTATCTACCGATACGATATTGTTGGCTGGGTTGGTAGCAGCATGAGTCAGGGTTGGCACCTTGTAGGAAGCCTCTTCCAACTGCTTGCGCTGGTTCTCGTCGATTCGGAGACCCATACCATTCACGATAATCATATCGTAATCATCCAGATGATCGAAATCATCGGTTGTGATCTCACTCAGTTTAATCATCGCATTGTCGTTGGCATGCGAAATCTGTCCCAGCGCAATAGCCTGATAGTTGAGGAAAGCGATGCGGGTAGTACCCACCCAGGCAGAGTAAGCCTTCGCCAGACCTCCCAGAACGATCACGGCCAATAAGGCCAGGAAGATGTGTTTCTTTTTAATCTTTCTGATTTTTCCTAATCCTTTTTTCATATCTATTCCTTTTTTCGGGCTGCAAAGGTAAGACTTATTTAGAAATTGTACAATACCGAGAAATTGTGATTTTCACATTTTTTATACTTAGAAGTTGGTATCAGGTTAAACGCATTGATATAGTCTGTACTAATAAATAAGTAGTGTTTTCAGGACTTTTTCTTTCATTTCAGGCATCAAAAAGAGGAATTGTTCTGTTAAAACAAGCATCAAAAAGAGGAATTATTCCGAAATATGCAGAAAGAGCGTAATCACCATTACGGCAATCACACTCTTTCTACTTATAAACATAAAACATTACGAAGATGAAAGAAAAGCTTAGCAAACCTTCTTCTTGCGCTCACAATAGCGTTCGCATTGGGCACAGATGTCATATCCCAGCATGGCACCCAAGATGAAATCCTCCTCCGGCGTAAGTTGGCACAACGGTTTGGTGATTATCATGCGGATAGCATCCAAACATTCTTTCTTACCAAAGAAGAGATTCAGACGGTCGTTGCCAACCGGCTGGATGATATAATCAATGTTCTGACGCTCTAATCTAGTTATGGCAAAAGACTCATATTTCTTGTTGAAGGTGTAGAGCACCAGGCGGCGCACGCCCTTCTTATATTCATATATATGATTCATCAGAACCTTCAAATCTACTGGTGTTGCGATTTCCTGCTGCATACTATCCGAATTTATCTGTTTTTAAACCAAGAATCAGAGAATTCCATCATTCTCCAATTCTTGAAAAATATTTTTGTAAAATTATAACGCTGGCTTGATGTCCTCGAGCCAAGCATCGATACGCTCCTCTGTCTTGTCGTCCTCGTTCACCTCGTCGAGTGCGAGTCCCAGGAACTTGTCGCCATCAATTGCCTCACTGTCATCATAGGTGTATCCGTCTGTAGAAACACCAGGCAATACGGTAGCACCAGCCTCAACGACAGCATCGTAGAGTTCCTTCATGCCGCCACAGAATGTATCAGGGTAAGACTCGCTGTCGCCACAACCAAACAGGGCTACGGTCTTGCCAGCCAAGCCGGCACTCTTCAATGTCTTCACGCCATCATACCAGTCATCCTGCATCTCACCGGCACCCCATGTAGAAGTACCGAGAAGAAGATTCTCATGACTTGTGATAGTAGCGTCATCGATGTTAGCTACATCTACAGCTTCCACGCCCAACTTAGAGGCGATGGTTTCGGCAATCGACTGGCATGAGCCAGTAGAAGAGCCATAAATTACGATTGTTGTTTTCATTTGTCTATCTTACTTTTAGTTACATTTATTTTCGGGTGCAAAGATACGCCCTTTTCCCGTAATCTGCAATACCTAAAAATGATGGTTTCGCAGAAATACCTAAATATGGGGATAGATAAAAAGTTTTAGGACGATTCATCCTAAAACTTCTCTAATTTCAAAAGTTTTAGGACGATTCATCCTAAAACTTTCTTAAATATTCTACTTTTAGGATGATTTATCCTAAAAAAATAGTATCTTCGCAGCAAATATATAATCAAAGAGCAATGAAATGATATGAAACGAATAGAAAGAACGGAATATCTCAATAAACTGATCGCTTTCAAAGACAAGTCTCTTATCAAAGTGATAACCGGCATTCGCCGTTGCGGTAAATCCACCATTATGGAGATTTATCGTGACTGGCTTAAGAGGCAAGGTGTCAGTGCCGACCAAATCATCTATCTCAATTTCGAGGATTACGACTTCTATGAACTTCGTAATCCACATAACTTATACGCTTATATCAAGCCATTAATTCATCAAGACAAGATGACTTATATCTTCTTTGATGAGATACAACATGTGGAAGATTTCCCAGACATCATCAACAGCCTCAACCTGAAGCCAACAGTAGATCTCTATATTACGGGGTCGAATGCCTATATGCTGTCAAGCGAAATCGCCACGTTACTATCCGGAAGATATGTGGAAATCGCAATGCTTCCCCTTTCATTCAGAGAGTATGTTGAAGGTATCGGAGGAACCGACAATCTTCCCAAAGCCTATACAGACTACATCACAAGGAGCAGTTTTCCATATACCCTTGAACTGGATACTCCCGCAGAAATCAGCGACTACCTGAATGGCGTATATAACACCATTGTAGTAAAGGATATCATGAGCAGGAAGAAGTTACCCGATGTCATGATGCTGGAAAGCGTTATCCGTTTCACAGCCGACAATATCGGCAACATCCTATCCACCAAGCGCATAGCCGACATCATGACTGCCGATGGAAGGAAAATAGACCAGAAAACCGTAGAACGATATCTGACCGCACTCTGCGAAACCTTCTTCGTATATGAAACCAAAAGATACAACATCAAGGGTAAGCAGCAGCTCAAGACATTGGGTAAATATTATCTAGTAGATATCGGTTTGAGAAGAATGCTCCTAGGTTCCCGCTCATTCGATGCCGGCCGCATCCTGGAGAACATCGTTTATCTGGAACTACTCCATCGCCAGCAGAAAGTATATATAGGAAAGATGGATAATCTGGAAGTAGATTTTGTAGCGATTGATGAAAACAATATCACGTATTATCAGGTAGCTGCTACCGTTAGAGATGAGACTACCTTAAAACGTGAATTGGCATCTCTGCAGCAGATCAATGACCAATATCCTAAGTATATCCTTACACTTGATGAAGACCCTACTGCCGATTACAACGGTATCAAGAGAATCAATGCCCTAAGATGGCTGATGGGAGAAATAGGATAGCCTATATTTCCTCAGAGTAACACCATAATATATAAGGCACAAAAATGATAATTCTATGAAAGATTTTGCAGCGATAAATTTCGAAACGGCCAACCAGCAGCGTACAAGTGTCTGCTCGGTGGGCATTGTGATAGTGAGGGATGGCGAGATTGCAGACAGCTACTACAGCCTCATCAAGCCCGAACCGGAATAGATGCCGAAGCCTGTGCCTGGATAGCAAGAGAGCTGTTATAGTAAGTACCAGAACTGCATAAGGGTGTGTCATAAATCCATGACACACCCTCTTCTGTTATTTGTCAATTTCAGCACGTATGAACATACCATTATATCTGTAATAGAGATCGTAGTCAGGAATATCAATTTCATATCCGCCAACCTCTTTTTCAATTTTGTAAGGCTTCAAATCAGGATATTTCTTTGCAATATCCTCAGCTATGACAGTAGGAATAATGCCTACAGGGATCTCAGAGTATTTGCACTCAACACTCGTCCACTCTCCCTTCTCATTAAACTCCACTTTAGAGCCATCACTGAGCAATACTTCATATTCCCAAAAGCCATTATCTTTCTCCTTTTCCACACGGCTGTATGATGCACCAGCAAAATATTGCTTTACAAACTGCTGTGCCGACATCGGCAATGCTGCATAATCAAACTCTTTCTCTTCACTGCTGCATGAAACTGAAAAAACTACAAGTAACATCGCAAAGAATGCAGTAATAAATGTTCGTTTCATTTTCATAATGTTATCATTTAAAATTACTATATTTATACCATAATCTCTAGAACCAATATCTATGATACAGATTCGAAATCTATCAGCCACAAATATAATAGTTTTACTTTAAACTACAATGATTTCAAACTCAAATTAACTATAATTCAATATTTTTTTATTTTTCCATTTGTTCTACTGCCATAGTTCTTAGTTGTATCAGCAAAGATAGCAGGCACTTGATACCTCAACTTGTTATATTTGGGTAATTCCTCAACTTTTTGGGGAATGTTTCCACAATCTTTCCCCATTTTCCACACCATCCATTCTTAGCACAGAAGACATAAATGTCTGATAATCAACACACATTATTTTTACCCATCTTTTTTGCACGCAGATTGTGACTATGAATAGCGGGTTCGACAACGAATCCACATAGAAAGAAAGTAAGTAACATTAAATAGTAACAATTAAAAAAATATACGATTATGAAGAAGTTTATGTTTGCAGCTATCGCAGCTATGGTAATGGTTTCAGTAAGCAATGTTTTTGCATCAAGCAGAATGGTAAGTAACGCAGAGGTAGCACCAGTTGATACCATGGTTCCAGATGCTCCTTCAGATACATTGGCAACAGGTACTTCTATCAAGCCACAGGCTACCACTGAGGATTCTATCCAGCAGGAGACAACTCAGCAGCAGGAGACTACAGAGACAGAGCAGCAGGCAAATGCTGAATAAGAATTCACAAGAAAGTTCTATTAAGTTCAATTGAGTTCATTTTGCTATCGACATATAAGAAAAGCGCAGAATCCTGCTGGCTGTAATACCAGCAGGATTCTGCATTATTATTACGCATTGATAAATTTTTGTGTTAAATTCGTAAAAAATACTTGGAAGATAACTGAAAAATGATTACCTTTGTATTAATTAATGTAAGAATGAGTTTTATGCATATACTGAATGAACAGACACGAGAAACATTAAGTCGGAAGTTAGGAAAAACTTACGATGAGATATTGCAGATGAGTGCGGAAGAGTTAGATGCACTTGTCGAGGCTCGTATTGGCAAAAAACTAACTCCAGCATTCTCTCTCAAAAACATGGTTAATAGAGGGTCAGTCTATTTGTTTTTCAAACGTTTAGTTTCAAAAAATGATATAGACAAACGTTTAGCACGAATTTAAAATGGATAATAGCAAGCAAATTATAGCACTATATGACGACTACAATACGATTATCAAACCGCTTATTGCAGAAGTAGAAGCGAGGACTGAACAGTTCCCGTTACCATTATTTAATGAAATACGTGCATTGCATGACCATATTGCCCGATGCTACTTTAAAGATATAACTCCAGAGCAAAGAAATATCGAAATTCATAAAGCAGAACGTCATGTACTTAGAATTATACTTGACTGCTATAAGTGTTTGAACTTATCTATTCATGATTCGGTTTTATTATTTGAAAAACAAACAAGACATGTGGATTTGACTGTGCTGCAAAACGGCACTTTTTATCCAAAATATAAATCTCTACGCTCTGATGCAGTAAGAGCTGTACGTAAAGCTAAGATTTTAGAAAGTATCAATACTAGCGAAGCGTTAGATATCTATCAGCAGGCCTACAATAAATATAGTGAATTGGAACTTCTCATGGATACAACAGCTCCCGATGTTCACTGGGCTAGTGTACATTTTACAGTAAGACGTGCTTTACAAGTCTTACTATGGATTTTAAGTGCTGTTGCATCAGGAATCATCTCCATAGTATTGGCTGATTTATTCTAGAGTTATTGATATGATATGAGTACAACTATAGAAACTAAATCAACAAACGAACTTTTTGATGGCGCTGTACCGAACACACCGATACAGCGCTATTATATTTTATGAACAAATCGTAAAGTCACCCATATCTAGCAATAGTACTGTACCGATTACACAGCACCACTTTTTTAACGACAACACTTATTCCCTTTTATGCTCCTTCAGATACTTTTAGTCTAAGCCAAGAAGGGAATTGCTCCCAAAGCAAATAACCCATTTTGAGTTCGACTAAACTACGACTAAAACCCACCTTTTTCCATCTATTATTTTTATGATACCTTTTTTCTTAAGCGTAGAGAGGAAGATACTCATATAGCAACAGAAGAGAACACCCAGTCAGAGCAGCCAGCTACTACTGTTCAGGAAACTCCACAGGAGTAAACTCAGGAGGAGACAACTCTGCAGCAGGAGGCTACAGAGACAGAGCAGCAGACAAATACTGAATAAGAAATCATAAGAGAGTTCTGTAGAGTTCAATTGAGTTCATTTTGCAGACGACATATTTAAGAAATTAATAGGGAAAGCGTAGAATCCTGCTGGCAGTGATGCTGGCAGGATTCTGTGTTTTTGGATGCAGCAGCATATACATACATAGATTTCAAAAGAGTAAGCTAAAGAAAGAACTCAAAAGTTTAATTCAATTAAAAAAAGCAAAAAACTTTGGAAGTTATAATCTTTTGCACTATATTTGCACATATATAATTAAAATGTAAGTAATATGAGTACAACAATAAAAACAAAATCTTCCGCCTCTATAAGAATAGATACGGATTTGCTCAATATTCTAAAGAGCAATGCTAAAAGAGACAACAGAAGCCTCAGCAATTATTTGGAAACGATTCTGTTTGAAATAATTCCTCAGCAGTCAATTGACAGAACCGAAGGAATTTGTCAAGGACTACGTGAAGTAAAAATGATAAAGGAGGGTAAATTGAAAGCAAAATCCGCAGACGAACTTTTCGATGAGCTATAATATTGAAACAACTCCTCATTTCGAAAAGGAGTTAAAGGACTTAGCTAAACGCTATAAGTCCATGAAACAGGATTTTGGCAAATTCAAAGAATCCTTAAAAGAAGATCCTTTTCAAGGAGTTGACTTAGGTGGTGGGTTAAGAAAAATCCGCATGGCTATTGATTCCAAAAGAAAAGGTAAAGCTGGAGGAGCTAGAGTTATTACATATACAACATTAGTAGATGAAAATACTGGTGAAGTATGGTTGATAGAAATCTATGACAAATCTGAATTCTCCACCATCAAGACTGACGTCATAAAGAAAATGCTAAAAGAGTTGGGACTATAGGTCCGGTTTTTGAAAGTGAATCCTGCTGGCAGTGATGCCGGCAGGATTCTTGCTTAATAGCCCCTGTTAAACTCATCAAGTATCTGACGAAGATTATCATCAAGCACATAATTATATACACAACGAGATACTTATGGCTATTTGCGAGGACTAGGGATGAAGAAATCCTCAGGAGAGAAATCATCCCCTTTTTGGCCTGGTCTTTTTGGCGTCCATGTTCTAACATGAATCTTAGGATTTCCTTCTTCTGTAAAATCCCACAACAAGAACACATAGCCATCATCTGAGTACTGGCGACCGCTATATCGTTGGCTAGCCCATTTTTGCCGCAACTTCACTCCATAGAAATTAGGATTAGAGCCATGTCGCATCAGCTCTATGTCCGAGAAATCCACATTGATGTATTCATTGCTCTGAAATAAGGCCCTGAGATTGTTGATGTATTGCTGCTTGTTTTGCTTGCTATAAACCACTTTCTCCTTTACTTGTTGGGAAACACCATCAGCTTGACTTTTACCCATAGTTTTAATAACACGACCTGTGATAATAAGCGCATCATCACTGAAGATTTCATCCAAAGCCGCTATATTCTTCTCAACATAATAGCTTCTGAAATCTTCCACGAACTTCAAGATTTCCCTTCTCATTCGCATATCCAAGTTAGCTTTTCCACCTGATAAAAGTGCAAGATAAGAGTTATTGTCTATAGCTGTTCTTACGCCTGTAATAACCCCTTGCTTGTTAAAACTGATAGTCAGTTCTTTATGCAATTCACCTTTGTAAGTATTGTCCAAAGGTTTCATCTCGACAGGTATCTGACGGACTTCATACCCTGTAAAGTCTTGGATACACGACTGAACATTATTATTCCATTCACAACGGAAATGGATGTTCTTCCAAAGACTTCTCAATCCATTTGCCGCATTATCATCTATTCTTACTCCTCCTAAGTTCAAGAGCCCTACCCTATTTCGCTCAGCTCTGTTAATCTCCGTCAACAAAGCAGACACATTTCTCTCAACTTGCGATTTTAGCGTTTGGTTATAGATTCCATCAGAAAATCGGAACGTCACCTGTGCCAAAGCAAATTGAGCACAAGCAAACGCAGTACATAATATCAAAATTAACTTCTTCATATATCTCATTTTAGCAGTATACCTATTGGTATACAATTAGTAAACTTATTCATACTTTCCGTATCCATCACCGCTCCTGTTTTAACATTGATCCTCGCTCCATTCTGCATTGGAGAAAGCACACCAACAATTTGACGGTCGATATTCAACATTATCAGATAGCAAGCATTGGGATCAGACATCGTGCGAAGTTTTCCCCAATCTTCAACCAATCCGTTGTCCATTGCCTTTTCCAATAAGTATTGCATACTGGCATAAGTGTCTATTTCATTTATTTGCTTGATGATATTTGGCAAAGCAGAGCTACCAGACGTATGAGAAACAGAAGCTGTAATTTCACTTGAACTATTTGGAGTAAACTTCATGGTACTTTTATTGACAATGTCTTTTGCTACATACACCATGACAAGAGCCGACTCACCACGCTTAACATTTTTAGACAATAAGGCTTCCCGAACCCTATCCTCTCCGATTTCCGCGATTTCCATTTCCTCACAATAGGCAGAAAGTCTCTCCATCAGTCCCATCAAAGCCAATTTCTTGGCATCATCTTCAGTAGAGGCAGTTGCCTCTGCCGTGAAATACTTGCCTGAAAGTTTGATGTCATTGATAGCATCTATGCCATCCTGCCCAAAACAAAATAAAGGAAAAGCCCAAAGGACTAAGTAACCTAAAATTCGTTTCATTTTTTATTTTCTTGATTTGATGTCATTATAGAGATTCTTCACATTGGTTGTTGGTGTATATAGATACGCATACGATGTGAACAAAAATTTGCTTGTTGCAATATCTTTCACATCACACGACAAACTCAACACATGGTCATAGCCAAGTTCCTTATTATATAGGAACAAGCCACCTTGCAACTTGCCGTTCTTAGTTTCTTCATAGCCAAAATATGGCACGCATCCCATACTCCTTGCAAAAGCAACCAACTGTCTGACTGGCACTACAACTGTTGTTTTTTTCTTATCACTACCTATTACGGTAAGTGAAATCTTTGCCGCTGGAATGGCATCGCAATCCAACAACAACGTATTGGCTACTGTTTGAACTGGGAACTTTGCATCTACAACAGGAATATAATCCACGCTATCTTTCAACTTAAAGAATGTAGTGTTGGTTATCGTTTCCAAGCCATAATGTTTTCCTGGCAAAGTGTACAGAGTATCCGTACCATCCTTCACAATATTCAGCCTCGCAACATCCACATTACAATCAGCAGGGCTATGCTTCAACTTATAAGCCTTTAAGTCTCTCACAAAGTTGGCTTCCAATTCCTTACGTGGAGCATTCATCAAGAAATCATACTTAATCGGAAGAAGAATATTAATTTTCTCGTTTTTACCATCTTTCCATATAATTTGGTACGCTTTGTTATTGACCATTGCTACAGAGCAAGATACCGATTTTGGAAGAGACAGCATCAGGCTCCAGTTTCCCTTGACGAATTTGGCATCCATATACTTTAATTGATTCTTTGTCAACTTATAGGTATTACATAGCAGTCCATTCTCCAAGAAATCAAGCACGGCACCATTCGCTTGCTGCCGATAAGCCTCAGGGAATAGTTGTATGCCAATATGTTCCACCATACCATTTTCGGCTTTTCTAACTACCAGTTGATGATTGTTCTTCTGTATGAAAGTATACCCTATCTTGAGTGTATCGAGACCCTCTAGCTTTAACTCAGCAGCCACCTTTTTCAATTCTTCCGTTTTGAAAGAGAGGTTATTCTGAGCCTCAGCAGCAAGAGCGACGAACATCAAGGATATTATTAATGATAGAATTCTTTTCATGTTATGCTATTGTTTTTAGCGATAGCAGATGCCCATTGGCACCTGCTATCATATAGGATTATCAGAATGTAAATTCACGAAGAAGCCCAGTCCACGAATTGCCTTCCTGTCCTCGTTTCATTATTTCCTTGGCGATTTCCGCATTTTTCGGCAAACCGCCTAGTCCTTGTTGATAACAAGAAGCAAGATTGGCTGCAGCGTCTTAGAGAGATAGCCATTGACCAACGCTTTATTATAGCAAGCGATGGCTTTCGTGATATTTTTATTCACAAGCTTTCCTGTGAAATACAAATCACCAAGCTCACACATCGCTGGAGCATAATCTCCATCGGCAGCCTTTTCAAGATATGTCACCACCTTGTTTTTATCTACCTTGACCGTTTTACTGCCAGAAAGATGTAATTGAGCTAGGAGGAAACAAGCGTATGGTTCACCAAGGCTTACACCTTTCTCATAATATGCCAACATCTTCTTTTCGTTAGCCTTTTTCCATTCTTTGTCTGCATAGCAGAGACCCAAAAGAGCCGAAGCCACTGGTATATTTTTCTTTTCAAGCGCTGTCAGTTCCTTTACAGCCGTGGCATAATCAGGAGTAGTTGCTTCCATACAAGCCATAGCGTGTATAAAAGTATAGAAATCCGTTCCTTTCCAACCATTATTGATTTCCACATTATCATCAGCCAGTTGCTTCATGAAGTTCGCCTTCATGCCTTTAGCAGAAGCATTCGCTAACCATTGCAAGGCTATGAGATAGTTTTGTTTTACTCCCAATCCTTTCTTATACATGATGCCAATATTCCACAGAGCCACAGGATTGTTTTTCACCGCAGCTTGCTTGTAAAGACTCATAGCCTTTGAATAATCTTGCTGAACGCCATCACCTTTGTATAAAAGGTCGCCCAACAACATCATTGCACTCGGTATATTTTGCTTCGCAGCCTTGTCAAGATAGCCAACAGCCTTAGCTTTATCAACCTTGGTTCCCTTACCATTGCATAGATAATCGCCCAATTTATAAGCTGCAAATCCATTGTTCAAGTCAGCAGCCTTTTGGAAATAAGGCAAAGCCTCGGCATACTTCTTGGCATGGTCGTAGGTAGTAGCCACCTTGACGATTGCATCAAGAGAATTGTAGTCTGCTGCCATCTTATAATACTTTAACGCCAATTCTGGATTCTTCTTGACGGTATTACCACAACCATTCTCGTACAAATCAGCCAATAGATGCATATCAAAAGCGGAGTGAGACTTTGCTAGGTTCTCCTCACGCTGTTTGACGAGTTCTGAATTTCCAGCCTTGACAGACTCCTTGTAGAGTTTCACCGCCATGACAGAATCTTTCTTGACACCATGTCCCAACTGATAACAAAGTCCCATATTGGCAATCGCCTTGACATGCTTCTGCTTACCAGCCATACTAAACCATTTCAAAGCTACATCGTAGTTTTGCTTTACCTTTTTACCTGTATAGTAATAGGTTCCCAATGTGTTTTGCGACTCTGCATCTCCTTTCTTTGCCTCATCTATCAGTTTTCTAACCTCAAGAGAATCCACATTGACCGAAGTCTTTGCCTTCTTTACTTTTGCCGTTTTCTTCTGTGCGGAAACAGGAAGAACCAAACAAAAAGCCATTGACAGGACAAATAATATATGTTTATTTCTCATAACTATGAATTTTACTGAATATTACCAAAATAACTTTTTATCCAAGGTCAACGACATCGTCCATTGGGTTATCCAAGTCGCTATCCGAAACATTATCATGCTCATTCTGTGCCAGATAACCAGTCTCACCATTATTGACACTAACAATACTTTCCGAATCGCTTACAGTCAGGGTAGAAGGCACATCTGCTAGAACATTACCCGATTCATCGGTAACGACATCATAGGTATTGTCACCATCCACATCCACGGCATAAAGAGTTTCTCCATTATCGCCAGTGAATTGTGCGGCTGACAAGACTTGCCCATCAACCGTTTCCACAGTACCAACTGCTGCAATGTCAAGATTTCCCATGTCATTATCGGTTGGGTCCACCATAATAACATCATTCGTAATATCTTGTGCTACCAAACGAGGGTCTACGTCCGGAATATCATTTGTATCTATCTCGCCAGCATGAACGGTATTCTCTGTAGCTGGCTGCACATGGGTAGTAGAATTTCCTTGTGGTTGTGTCGCATTATCAGACACCTGCGGCTGAGGCTCTGTAACATGAGACTCATTCTCCGTTGGGGTTACAGTGGCATTCTGCGTTTCCGAGTCTTTATTTTCTTCCGCAGTCACAACCTCCTCAGTATTCTGACCGATAACCTCCTCGTCCATAGGACTAATAGGTTCCACGATGGCAAACTCTTCATCGCCTCTTACAATATCAGCCGACACCACCGCACCTGCACCTAAACCTGCTGCACCAGCCAAGGCTGCACCTTTCTTGAAAGTTTCCTTAGCATTTCCATTCTTTGCATTCTTATTAATAACCTGAGTATCCATAATTGTTTGTTTTTAAATGATTTATACTTATTTTCTGATGCAAAGATACTTGTTTTTAGCGGTACTATCAAGTTTTTTCAGCCATGTTACTCCAACCACTAAGGTTCTTTGACGAAACCTAAAGTTTCTCTGACGAAGTCCCAAATACGATAAAGTTTAGTTTTTCTGTTAGATTTAGGAACAATATAAGATATGTTCTCTAGTCGTTCATTCACCCCATCCACTTTATCTATCTCTATAAGATATGCCGTATTATTATCATCACTATCCCTACATATCATAGCTAGTTCTTTTGCTTTTTCATCCAAAGGAGCATCCAAAGTTAGAATTTCTGCAATATCTTTATCCTTCACTTTGGTATAAACACCATCTGTACAAAGCATAAAAACATCATGAGGTTGTATGTTACGTATCAAAGTGATAGATGGAGTTTGATAATCTGCGGGATTATTCGTTACAAAAAGACATTTTGTTATGACATTTCTTTTTGGATGGTCGATAGCCTCAGCAGGAGTTATTACCCCTTCCTCTATCAAATCATTTACCAACGAATGGTCTTTGGTTTGGAATATAATCCCTTCCTCCTTACGTATCTGATAAACACGACTGTCGCCTAGGTGCGCCAATAACATACCCTCGCTTGTTTTCGCCATAAAGGCAAGAGTTGTAGCCATGGTTGGGCATATCGCTCTATTATTATATAAGGTGTGGTAGGCATGTTCTACGAGCTGCAATATATCTTCTGCCTTCAGTTCCGAACAACTTTCATTAGCCAGATTCTCTTCTATTGATTGACAAACAAGTTTGCTTGCCACCTCCCCATGGTCTCTTCCCCCCACACCATCACAAACGACGAAATACGAAGTTTGCTTGTTGGCATCTACAGGACATAAGCAATCCTCTTGGCTCTTTCGATTGCCAAGCTGGGAGAATGAACAGGGCTGAGTTATCGAAATTATCATAATTGTTTCTCCTTCCAATAAAGCAAAACCATAGGTTGCAAAATACGAAAAGAAAATCAAAAATGTCCATTTTCTACGGAGAACTTCAAAAACTCCGTAGAAAAATCCCATTATTAGTGTTTATGTGCTTATTTTAGCCAAAATACCATACGAAAACAAAACCTTTTCATATTTATTCCGAAAGAGCCAAACGGAAGCCTAGATTCATATCACGAATATTAGGAGAATATCCTGCTCTTGCCGCAACAGTTATTGCCCCAGCGATATAACTTCCACCACGAGCAATTCGAGTTGGTCCAGAATTCGGACCGACAGGGTCTTTTTGAGATGATTCTATATAATTTCCCCACCAATCTTGACACAATTCCCAAACATTACCATTCATATCATAAATACCAAGTTCGTTTGATTTCTTGGTACCTACAGGATGTGGTCTATTGTTAGAATTACCTTCATACCATGCAACATCAGAATACAAACTGCTACCACTATACTGAGTTCCTCTACTCTTATTTTCCCCTCTTGCAGCATACTCCCATTCCGCTTCTGTTGGCAACCTAAATTTCTTCCCTGTCATTTCATTCAACTTAGCTATAAATAATTGGCAATCATTCCAACTAACATTACCTACAGGCAAATCTTCTCCTTTAATTGAAGATGGATTATTTTCCATTACTAACTGCCACAAGCTTTGCGTCACCTCATACTTACCAATATAATAGTCCTTCGTCAAAATCACTTTATGAGCAGGCTTTTCCCAACTATAAGGATTTTGAATTTCAGATGTTGCTCCCATAACGAATGAACCAGACTCCACCTTTACCAATTCTATGTTGAAACCGTTCTTTACTGGTACTATAAGAGTTTTATTTTTATCATCGTTATCTATTGAGCGAGATAAAGACAGGATATAGGTAGCCCCACTTTTTAATTTTCCTACTCCATAATCATAAAAGTTTATCATCAGAGGAACATAATCCTGATGAAGAATACGAAGCATAGAATTGCCTTTAGGCATATAGACCCAATATTCACCTGTCTTTTTTACTACATCTTTTACACCGCCACTACATTCAAACTCAACGCCATCAAGAGCCAAGCCCACTTTCACTAACGCACAAATTTTGTCATTATTGTCAAGCCTAATAGCAGAAGGAGGAGTCCTAGCTGACAAGTCGCCTTCAGAAAGTTTAAAAGACTTCACCAACAACTCCTGAGAATATCCCAAGCTAACCAAACATACCAAGAAACAGAAAGTAAAAAATCGTTTCATATTATTTCACTATTAAATTTTAAACATCATATTTTCATTCAGAAAGAGCAAGTCGCAAGCCCAAAATCGGTAGATAAAATAAATCCATACACCACTCTTTTTGCATTGCAACTCACACAATACTAGCTATCATACTACTCTGATAAAGCTAATCTGAAACCTAAGCTACTAGCATGAGCAGTAAATGGATCTCCAATACGAACAGACGAACGACAATTTCGTTCATTATTAGGAAAGCCTCCTCCCCTATACATTTTTGAAAAAGTTCTAGGGTTTATCATTATAGGGTCAGACTGAGCCGTACTTTGATACTCTCCTTTTCCATCTTCAACCCATTCCCAAACATTGCCACTCATATCATAGATTCCTAATTCATTCGGAAGTTTTGTTCCTACAGGATGTGGTTGTTTACTATTTGCACCCCACCATGCTACATCAGACAGAATATCACTTCCACTATATTGATAACCTTTTCCTTTATTTCCGCCACGAGCCGCATATTCCCATTCTGCTTCTGTTGGAAGACGGAAAACTCGTCCTGTAACAAGGTTAAGTTTTTTAATAAATTCATGACAATCCTTCCATGTTACCGATTCAACTGGCAGGGTCTTTCCTTTAAAGACCGAAGGATTATTACCCATTACAGATTCCCACAAATGTTGAGTTACCTCATACTTTCCTATATAATAGTTTTTTGTCAAGGTAACTTGATGAGCTGGTCTTTCATTATCATACGGCTCTAACATTTCTGGAGTTGCTCCCATTGCAAATGTTCCCCCCTCGACTCTTACCATTTCAACATTTACACCATTTTTCACTGGGATAACCAAGGTATTAGAAGAAATACTAGCGTGGAGTTGCCCCACAGACTTTTCCAACGTAAGTACATAGGTCACACCACTTTCCACCCTACCTATTCCATAATCATAGAAATTGATTTCCAGTGGGGTGTAATCATTGTGCAAGACACGGAGCTTCGAGTTGTTCTGAGGTAGATAGACCCAATACTCACCAGTCTTTCTCACAACATCTATCACCCCACCACTACACTCAAATTCAACACCATCAAGAGCAACACCCACCTTTATCAACGCACAATACTTGTCATTAGTATCGTAGCGACACGTGGCAGAAGCTCTCGCTAAGATGTCACCTTGTGACACCTCAAAAGAACTAACCGATATTTTTTGAGCACAAGCCAACATTGTTTGAAACAAAAACAAAGCAATAGTTACGATTATTGTCTTCACAGCACTAAAATTTTATACTTTCTACAATTATTCGATGTTAATTATGAGGAATGAAGAAATCCTCTGGAGACAAAATCTCATCTTTTTTAGAAAACAAAAGACAAAAATGTATCTTTGGATTAGCTTCCTCTGTAAAATCCCACAAAAGGAAATAGTAGCCACCAGTTGCACTTTGCAGCTCTCCATCACCACGAGACAACTGTAATCTAAAGTTAACGCCATAAAAATATGGATTCCATGCATGACGCATTAACTCTATATCTGAAATTTTGGCTACTATACACCCATCTTGTTGAAAGTATTTATTTAGGTTACTCAAATATTCCTGCTTATCTTTTACCGAGCATTCATTCTTTTTCAAAGACACCCTTACTGGAGTTTCACAGTTTTCGGCAAGCGACTTCTTGACATCAAACGAACAAAATCCTAACATTTTTGCTATTGCATTTATATCCTTTTCTGTATAGTAGCTTCTACAATCCTCTAGATACTTCAATATTTCTCTTCTCATCCGCATATCCAAGTTGGCTTTTCCACCTGATAAAAGAGCGAGATAAGAATTATTGTCAATGGAAGTCCTAACACCAGTAATAATCCCTTGCTTATTAAAACTAATGGTTAGTTCCTTGTGTGATTCACCTTTGTATGTATTGTCCAAAGGTTTCAACACAATAGGTATCTGACGAATTTCATATCCAGTAAAGTCTTGAACACAAGACTGAACATTGTTTTCCCACTCACAACAGAATGGCATATATCGCCAAAGCATAGATAATCGTTCTGAGGCTTCTTTACTCATTTTTATTTTAGCCAAATTCAGCGTTCTATTGCTACTGTCAGCACGATTTATCTCCGTCAACAATGCTGAAACATTGTTTTCTACTTGTTTTTTTAGTGCTTGGTCATAAATGCCATCACTAAATCTAAACTTTACTTGCGCAAATGTTAGCAATGAGCTAAACATTTGAATCAAGACACTGATAATTAAAACTTTAGTTCTCATATACATCAAGTTAATAAAACACTTATTCTGAAAGGGCCAAACGAAGTCCTAAATCTATGGTATGAACAGAAGGACAATAAAAATATCGACAAGAAGGACGGCAAGAGAAGCCATCAACTCCCCAACTTCCTCCTCGTACTACTTTCAATTTTCCTTTTTCAAGCCCTACAGGATTTATTTCTGGCGAAGCAGAATAATTTCTTTTCCAATCTTGACAATATTCAAATACATTCCCAGACATATCATAAATTCCCAACTCATTAGGTCGCCTTGTTCCCACACCATGAGCATACAATCCACTGTTATGAGAATTCCATCCAACATCTGAAATATCATTACCACCACTATATTGGTATCCTTTAGACTTAATTCCTCCACGAGCCGCAAATTCCCATTCGGCTTCAGTTGGCAGTCGAAACTCCTTTCCTGTCATTTTATTTATTTTTTTTATAAACTTTTGGCAATCATCCCAACTCACATTATTCACAGGAAAATTTGTCCTTTTCAAACGAGAAGGATTCTTACCCATTACTATTTCCCACAAAGATTGTGTCACCTCATACTTTCCTATGTAGTAATCATCGGTTAAAGTAACTTGATGAACAGGACGTTCACTATCAAAAGCCATTTCATCACCATCCTTAGCCCCCATCAAAAATGTACCCTTTTCAACTTTCACCATCTCTATAAAAACATTACTTTTTACTTGTATTGAAATAGTGTTACTGGCAACCTCCACATTAGTTTTAGGCTTAGCAACATTCGATATGGATGCAATACTGTCACTTAATTTTGTTATCGGCAAAGATGCTTGCTGGAATTCTGAAACGACAGTACTTTCGGCAACATCAGAGAATTGCGTTTCTTTGAATAAGGCGATTTGAAGGTTACTAGGAGAGGAGGACTTTAACTTTACCATTCCTTCCTCCGACTCATAACCATCACAAATAACCATATAAGAATGCTGTCCAACAGGCAATGTCGCTTTTACCATTCCCTTTGAGCCTTTTACCAGTTTACTATCAATGAGTACCATTGCAGATGTTGGAGTATATCTGATAGTCAACGTTTGCCGTTGAGTGTTTTGCCTGGTATTAGAAGCATTCATTGTTAATTGGTAAGTCCTGTTACTCTCCAATTTCTCGACACCGTAATTAGGAAAGGTTACCATAATCGGAGAATAATTGGGATGCTTCACTTTCAACATTCGGCTACCTCGTGGCATATATACCCAGTACTCTCCTATCTTATTTACAACCTTTCCTACAACATTGCCTTCAAATTGCACCCCTTGCAAACCTATACCAACTTTTACTAACGCACAATTTTTATTATTCAAGTCCTTGCGCGGTTGAGTTTGAGCTGACAAATCAGATTGAACAAAGGCAAAAGACTTAACTGCTAATTCTTGCCCTTCCATTCTACACACAATTAAGAGCAACATTAAAATTGTTATAAGTTTTCTCATTTTATACTAACATTTAAATTCTGCAATTCTTATTTATTATAAAATGGCGGCACAAAGAAATCCTCAGAACCTTAATACATTTCTTTTTGGGAAAACAAAAGACCATAACGTATCTGTGGCTTAGCATCCTCTGTAAAATCGTTGATTTTTCTGCATAGAACAGTCCATAAACTATTATTCAGATAAAGCCAATCGAAAGCCAAGGTTATAAATACGATTTTTTGAAGTTCCATAATTACTACGATCAGAAGAACGACAAAATCCTGCAGTTTGCTCCCAACTACCACCTCGATATACACGACAGATGCCATCATCCGCACCTAACGGATTTGTTTGGCTTAAAGCAGAATAAAAGCCAAATCTGTCAAAGCACCATTCATCTACATTACCAGACATATCATAAAGTCCAAGTTCATTCGCAAGTTTGAGTCCCACAGGCTGGGTTTTATGTTCACTATTACTTGAATACCAAGCCACATCTGAAATTTTATTACTTCCACTATATTGATAGCCACGACTCTTCTTGCCACCACGAGCTGCATACTCCCATTCTGCCTCTGTTGGCAAACGGAACTTTCTGCCAGTTATGTCGTTTAATTTATTTATAAACTTTTGACAATCATCCCAACTAACTTGTTCCACAGGAAGATTATCTCCTTTAAAATAAGAAGGATTGTTGTCCATTAATGCACACCACAATGATTGCGTTACTTCATATTTACCAATATAATAGTCATTAGTTAAAGTCACTTGATGTATAGGTCTTTCTTCTGTCCATGAATTCTTCATTTCTGGGGTTGCTCCCATCATAAATGTACCACCCTCTACTTTAACCATCTCTATGCTAATGCCGTCTTTAACTGGAATTGTAATAGAACTAGCAGACGATGATGGTTGTTTCTTGTACGTTTCTTCTATCAAAGTTATTTCTTCTTTTGTTCCTTCTGTAAGCTTTACTTGCTTAGGAACGCAACCTAAAAATGTCACAGTTACTGTTATAGAAGAGGATTTTGCCTTGATTATAAAGTTCCCATCTATATCTGTTACAGAAATATTTTTCGTCCCTGTTTCCTCAACAACGGCACCAATTACAGGTTGTCCATTTATATCAACAACCTTACCAGAGAATTTTACAATTTGATTACGAACAATATGCTGCGTCGCTACATCGTTTGTAGAAGTCGAGATAGTATTTGTTTCTTTTGACAATGTAATTTGAAGGTTGCTCGGTGCTGCTGCTTTCAACTTTACAGTTCCCTCCTCTGATTCATAACCATCACTAGCCACAATATAAGAATGCTGACCTACTGGCAAGACAACCTTGGCAACACCATTAGTTCCCCTAACCATCTTATTGTCAACAAGCACAGTTGCGGAAGATGGAGAATACTTGATGATAAGGGCTTGCTTCTTTTGTTCAATAATCGACATTGGTTTTGTCAATATCAAACATACGTTCGATTGCTCTCCAATTTTTCGATTCCATAGTCAACGAAAGTCACCATTACAGGAAGAAAACTTTGAGTAAGCACTTTCATTTGTCTCGAACCTTGTGGCATATACACCCAAGTTTCATTGCCATGTTTTATCAAAGGGGTAATAACATTACCTTCTATTTCCGAGATACCACCTACAAACTGTACTTTCACCAATGCGCAATTCTTATCATTCAAATCCTTACGAGGTTGAGTTTGAGCAGAGAGGTCACTTTCTGCAATACCAAAGGATTTTACATGCAATTCCTGAGAATAAACAGAAATGGAGAATAGTAATAGTATAAAGAGAGCAAATACTTTCCTTATTTTCCCTACTTTAAAAGTAATATACTTCATTCTTTAACTAAACATTTTTACTAACAAACAAAATACAAAGAAAATCAAAGCCACAATTAAGCAAAGTATCTTTGCGAACCAAAGTCCCCATTCTACTTTTATTATCGCTTTCGGAAAATCTGTTGCAACATATTCAGTTCTTTTAGGACTGGCCACATATGATAATGGCTTTTTAAGCCTGTAACTTGCATACAATAGATTCACAATAACATTCAGAATCAAATGAGTAAGTTCTAAAAGTATAACCAACAAGCAAGATATTATTATGACTTGTGCATAATGATTATGCAACAACTCATCCAACTTATACTCACCTTTTTCAACCAATAGCCAAATCAGTCCTAACCCTGTAATTGCCAAATATCTAATATAAGTCGATATTCTGTCAGAAAACAAGACCGCATTTTTCATACGTTCGTTATATTTTTTCCGAATATCTTGAATATTATTTATCATTTGCATATTGCACCCCCTACCCCTTATCGTTACAATTGGCAAGAACTCTAAGGAACAATAATAACCCCTTTACATTTTACATTATCTTTCAAAGAATCCATTGGGACTTTACCACTTTCATCTTCATCACCACGACTTTGTAGTTTTTCCCGACTATAACGCACTTTTTCCAAAGCATGGCCAAAGTCGTTATTTCTAAACTGATGCAGAGTCAATGCTTTAATTCTTTTTCTAGAAACAGGCAGAAATTTATAATTATGTCTCATCTTTGCTTAAAAAAGTCTCTTATTAATTATATTTTCAAACATCTTGAATTCTAATTCTCCCTATTATTCTGTGAGAACCAAACGAAAGCCAATATCATCAGACTTAACAATAGCCCCCGTTGCATTACGACTTTTCACACTGCAAAATTGACTGCCTGCTAAAAACCACCGCCAACTGCCACCTCGCAAAACTCGTCTTGCTCCATCTACAGGACCTTTTGGATCTACTGACGCAGAACTAGAATAATCTCCGTACCAATCTTCACACCATTCATATACATTGCCTGACATATCATAAAGCCCTAATTCATTCGGTCGTTTCATTCCTACTTCATGAACTTTCCCATCTTTCCAACCTACATCATCAAATTTACTACTACCACTATACATATAATCCTTACTATTTTTTCCGCCAATAGCAGCATATTCCCACTCCGCTTCTGTAGGAAGACGAAACTGGCAGTTTGTAATCTCATTAAGTTTAGATATAAATTTTTGGCAATCATTCCAACTTACCATTCCCACAGGATATTTAACACCTTTATTTTTGGAAGGGTTCGTACCCATTATCACTTGCCACAGGGCTTGAGTTACCTCATATTTTCCAATATAGTAGTTTCTTGTCAATGTTACTTTATGAACTGGTTTTTCTTTGTTTCCATCCTCTCCCACCTTAGAAGTAGCCCCCATCATAAACGTTCCTGCCTCAACTTTCACCATTTCAATACTAATACCGTCCTTTACAGGAATCGTTATCGTATTACCAGAAATTTTACTGGAGCTACTAGCAGAAGTTGGCCTTTGTTGCACTGTTGTTTGAGCTATAGGTTCAGTAGGTTGTACCATATTACCATTCTGATTCAGCACCAACACATAAGTCCTATTACCCTCCAACTTCTCCACGCCAAAATCTGCAAAAGTAACCATGATAGGCAGAAAATTCTTGGTTATCACTTTTATCTGTCGTGAATTCTGAGGCATGTAAACCCACACTTCATTATTGTGCTTATCCAATGGCGAAACCACATTGCCTTCCACATCCAAGACTTCACCGACAAACTGCACTTTGACCAAGGCACAGTTTTTGTCATTCGTATCCTTGCGAGGTTGAAGTTGTGCCGTCAAATCAGAGGAAGCCAACTCAAACTCAGGAATTAGCTTTTGAGCCGATACAGAAAAGGCTTCAAGCACCAACAACATAAAAAACAGAAATCGTCTCTTCATTTTCTGTTTATACCAAACATTACATTCATTATCTTACAAACGACTCCACCTTTACTCCATCTTGAAAAAGAGCGCCATTTTGCAAAACACCATTCTCGCAGTAGCCGTCAATATAATCACCAGCTTGAGGAACCGTAGAGCAACCTGCCACCGCATGGGAACTACGGAATGTCATTCTACCATTGCCATGTGGCTTGCCATTGAGAATACCACCTGTCCATGTAGCATAACCTAGATTTACCGTTCCAGACTTTGCCGTTTCTTTCTTTGCTGGCTTTACTGATGCTGGACCTCCATCAACATCTTCATGTTTATCCACCTTATTAGAGGTCTTGGCAGATTGCTTTTCAACTTGCGAATTATCCCTTTTTGGAGATTCAACATTTTCCTTAGCCGTAAACTTAGCGATGCGTACTGTATCTTGGGATACAGAATCCGTCTTTACATCTTGCTGAGCTACCTCCGAAGACTTGCCCTTATCACCGAAATGGTTCTTAGCATACCAACCGATGCTACCCACCAACAAGAGTCCGATGACAAGAGCTGCAACCTTTCCGATAGGCAGCGAACTGGAAGAGCTAGGAATAACAGGGTCTGTAACGATAGGTTCACCAGCAGTCATATCGGCACCAGAGCCCGTCTGTGATTTACCTTGCTGCAAGATATTCTGAAAGTCTTGGATGGTTTGCGGAAGACAAAGGCTATCCTTTTGCATTCCACAAATAATAGCATCCATCGTATTCTGCGAGATGCTTTCTGGCAAAGCTCGATATATCTTATGAACGCTCTGCTCCGAGGCATCATTCGGTTCCTTGCCTGTTATCATATATAATAAGGTGGCGGCTAGCGAGTAAATATCCAACGAAGGGTGGAACTCAGAAACAGGTTGCTTCAGTTCCATAGGTGAATAGCCTTTGGAATATCCACCAATCCCTTTGTTTCTCTTTGGCTTTCCATTCTCGAAATACACAGCCTGACCGAAATCTATCAACATCGGCTTTACCGATGCACCCTCACCCACCATCATGATGTTATCTGGTTTGATGTCCAAGTGCAAGATATGATGGTTATGGAGATAAGAGAGCGCACCCGATATAGCGCCGACGATTCCCCGAGCTTGGCTCTCAGACAAACAACCACCTTGTTCGGAAACATATTGATAAAGCGATACTTTGCCAAGATATGCCATCACATAATAAACCGTGTTGTTCTGTTCAAAGACCTCGTTCACTGGCACAATATTGGCATGTTTCAAGGCATGAAGTATCTCTGCCTCTTCTCGAAAATCTTGCTTCGCCTGCTTGAATAGCTGTTGGTTCTCTTGTGCCACCCGTACGTTCCCATTGGCATCCCTAGAACAAATCTTGCCCATGAAGAATTCCTTGATGGTAAATGTCGCAACCTGAGAAATGTTACCTACATAATCTGCGCCTTGGCTAGGTAAGTGATGCCAAAACCACCCTGATGTAGTTGTTTATCTATCGTATATGTCGTTGCTCCTTTCAGAACGGAGCCTATTGCTAATGCGTTCTCTATCATAACTTATTTATTTGTAAGACAAAAGTGAGTTTTACCTAATATGAATTCTTGGTCCAACTGGATGTAAACCGACGTACCTACAGGTATCATCTTTCCTGAAAGATAAACAGGATTCTTGGAGCGATTAACGGTCAGGAGGTATTTGTAGGAATGTCCCACTGCCTCGACAAGAATCGTTACAGAGCGATGGCTAATAGTCCTATCTCCCTCTATCATAATATCAGAAGGAGAAGACGAGTCATACATGCCTATCGTATTGGATCCCAACTGCAAACCATAATATTTGTCTTTGTTGTAGAAGTGCCTCTTTTTCTGCAAGAGCCTGGCTACCACACCCGAAGGAGTTCCATTGGTAGGAATAATAGGGTCTGTTGCAGGATGGGATGACTTTTCCGAGTTTCCATCCATACCCATTCGAATTTGCTTCTCGGTGATTTTCACGCCAAACGTTTGTCCACATTCTAGATGAGGACACTTTACCTTGACCAAGCCTCCCTGTCCTGGCGAATAAAACTTCACCACTCGTCCACATTTGGGGCATTTTGTCGCAATGACTGGTTTCTTATTTTCTTCCATCGCTATTTTTACCAACTCATTAACACATTATTATATAGTGCCTTTGATGTCACCAATTGAGGATGCTGTCTCTTGTTATGCAGCTGTACATCTTTATGAATATACTTGAAAAGTTCGATGGCGGTAATGTTCTTGTCGCCATCGCGATCCGCCTTCCCACGCAAGCCCTTCATAATACCATTGGTCATCAATCCCGAACCAACCAAAGGACTCTCTGAAGAAGTTTCGCTAGAACGAGAGGATAGATATACGATATACCGAGGATTGCTCTTCATAATGTTTTCCCATGCCTTTTCATTGGCACTGACAAAATTCTTGGAATGCATATTGTTAGCAGCAGTTCCAGAGTAGCAAGCATCAATATAACATACGATATCCTTGGCTGGGCACTGGTCTAACTCTCGGAACAGCTCATTATACGAGAGCATCTGCGAAGAAGTGGATGCATAAGTACAAATGATGTTCTCCATACCATGCCCACTATAGGAAAATACAATCCTATCATTGGAGGTTGCTATATTTCTTACCTTTCTGATGGCAGCGATGACATTGGCACGAGTAGCATTCTGAGAGGTTAGCAGAACTACAGTCGCTCCCTTCGACTTATATAACGAAGCCAGACTCTTGGCATCCTTGGTAGACTGGGTGAGGTCGTTAGCCGTTCCTTCATAATTAGACACACCAGTAATGATGGCGTATGTTTTCTGTGCAAGCGCAGTTGTTGTCAGCAAAAAAGCAGACAAGCATGTTAGGACTAATCTTTTCATGATGTTTATATGTTTTAAGCGTGAGCCTTGCAACGGCTACACATTTGGTTCTTGAATTCGATTTCCGAAAGAGGCTTCGCACAACAAGGGCAAATCAACTTACCCGAATATTTGCTATTGAAATTCTTCAATTTCGAGTCTTTACCTATATATATGTTGATGAAAGCCTGTAGTATAGTGGTAAACACGGCTGTCACCGCCACTCCATATACCTTCTGATGCAACGGCAACAGCAAGGTGAGCATCAGTCCAATCATCGCCGAGATAAATCCTGGCAAGAACTTCATCATGTTCTTTTTCTGCAATTTGGCATCTATCTCCGTTTTCTCCCTGATTGCCTTGTCATGAATTTCAAGAACATACCGAACTCCTGTTGATAATTCTTAGGGTCTTCCTCCAAGACATGATGGGCATAGAAAGTGAATCCCATGCTTGTTTGGTCGGCAAGAACGATACGAGTAAACTCGGTAATGTTCACCCTCTTTATCTGGACTAGTTCATCATTCTCATTGATGATGTATGTGCCATTCGTGGAGTTGAGGTCTTCCAAAATCCACTGTCCACTATCCGTAACAGTAATCTTGGCATGTTGCCTACTTACCCTCGAACCATTGATGGCAAACCTCTGGGTTCCCTCTTTTCCAATAATAACTTCTAGCATAATTCATTCTTCTTTATGGTGCTCTTGCTGACCAAATCCTTGTATTTCTTCAACAAAGGCTTTGGAAGTTTGAGCGTTATGGTATTCTTCATGCAATCAGACAAAACAAGGTGCTGTTTCAAAACATTTATGTCGTAGAGAAACCACTGATTGATGATTACACTTCTTCCTAATCTCACAAAAGGACTGACTTCTCCATCTGCATACGAAGCCGATACCAAAGTTTCCACCTTAGAAATGCCAAACGACAGAACGGTTGTCATACCACCAATGTAGCATATCTTGGTGTAATTGCCATCAGCCATAATATATGCTATGTTATCAACAAATAGCATGATCATTTCGTCTCGATTGTTGAGACAAATCTTTTTCATAAGCTACACATTATTATATATTACTATTTTATCTTTTCCAGCAACCCTGTCGGCACATACGCCGTACTCACCAAACAAACGCCTTTCACCTCGACAACTACCCTCTGCTGTCCGCCGAGCCTAGCCACCCTACCGACCACCCCCTTAAACTCGCCGCCAGTCACCTTCACCAAGTCGCCACTCTTGAAGTGGCACTGGTCTTCGCTCACCACCTTCACCTTATCTATATCCACACTCGTTACCTTGATGAAATTCATCATGGCAGCATAGGGGATGGTGAGAGGTGGATTCTTGCCCGCCTCATCTTGCTTGAAATGATCATAATAAGGATTGAGAAAATTCAAATCGTCGTTATTGAGTATTTGGGAGATTGTTTCTAGAGTGGCATACACAAAGAGGAAATTAGGCAGGAAAGGCTCTATCTTGAATCGTCGCTTTCCTTTGACAATCTTCGCAACGTGCCGCAAAGGGAGATAGCATTCGGCATCTATTCTATTACCGTCGGGGCTATTTCGTTTGCTCAGAATATAATCGTAGGCTTTCTTCTCACGATGGTAAGTGGCTCGCAACACGTACCATTTCTTCATTGGGTTTGGAGCATATCTTACCGACACCTCATTTTGTGTATTATTGAGGGGGACATCGGAGGTAAGTCCGACGTGGGGAGATACTTTTCTACCTCCATCGGGTGCCACATTAATCAATGTTGACATGGTATTTTCCTAGTTTCTTAGAAAAATCCTCAAAAACGAACGGACACAAAAAGAGCGCGGAGCCAGTCTGCTGCCCGTCCCACGCTATTAAGGCCTTCGCATTGCCCTGTCTGTCGAAACGAACAACGCTGGAAGCCCCACGCCGATGTAAGTATATAGTACCACCTATCAACTCATTGCTAAATGCTATGAGCCAATAAGGGTTGTATATATGATACATCCCAAGGGGCGTCCCCGTTGCTTTGTTCTTGACAGACATTTGGAAGTTGCGAAGTTCTAATAGCGTCAAAACCAAAGCGTACAGTTACGCCTTTATGTATATATGTCCATCCCACCTTCGCCCTGTTGGAGCTTCCAGTAAGGATATGACACCGCAAAAGTAACAATTATTATCGAAACAACAAAACTTTTAGCGAAAAAGTTTCGAAAAAAGTTATGTGAGGGGGAACTATGGTGAAAAGGAGGGGAGCTGCGGAGCATGATTCTTCCAACAAAAGGAATGATATTTAGAAAGAAGTACGGCGGCGATAAAGAACCTATTGATACACGCACGTATAAATCTTTTTTCTCGAAAAAAGTATCAAAGTCTCATTTTTTGGCAGAAAACGAGGCTTATATCTTTAACATACAGAACTTTACAATGAATGAGACTTCTCTAAAAATGGAGGGAGAAGTATCATCGAAGTATCATAAAATGGGGAGAAGTATCATGATTTCTTGCTTGCATCGAAAAAAAATGCTTTATGAAGTGATAATAATAGCATTTGCAAGGCAATAAACAGGATGTTTTTGCGTTTAGTAAAACAGAATGTTTTATTCTTAATACTTAAGAAACATGGATGAAAAGGAATTACTGAAAAAGGCTTTTGAGTACGGAAACGTACCTAGCAACATCACCTACTGTTTCACCGAACCATGTCCGATGAAAAACAAATGTATCCACTATCTATTCGGTCTCTACAAAAACGAGAAGACTGATAGAGGGGATGCCATTTTCCCAAATGCCCTGAAAAACGGGAATTGCAAGTACTTCGCTCCGCTGCGTATCGTGAAAATGGCATGGGGATTCGACAAACTCTTTGCCGAAATGAAAGTGAAAGACGCTCCTGCACTGCGCGCCGAAATGAGAGACTACCTCGCAGTAAAGGACAATACTACCGTTACAAACTGGGGCAACTGAAACTCCTGCCGGAACAACAGGTATATATCAAACAGCTCTTCGACAGATACGGATATAAAGATGTTGAATTCGACCATTTCTCAGAAGAGATTGATTTCACTAAAAGCTAATCTTTTTCTCTGCCCTCCAGATGTTCTAGCCATGCCATTTAAACGGTCCCACAGAGAACACGTGACGGGCTATCGGTGAACACGTGACGGGCTACTAGAGAACAAGTGACGGGCAGTCATTGCCCGCACAACGGGAAACGAGTGCCCAATTTACCAACCAAACTTTGGGCAACGCTAACAAGAGTTTATAGTTTATAGTTGACAGTTTATGATTAATAGTTAACAAACAAACATCCTAATCAATATATTCAATGAAGGTAACAATCGTTCATACAAACAACAAGAAGCAGCTCCTCGTCAGCACCAAGACGATGGAGAAGTTGCTGCAACGTATCGCAAAAGATGACAGCAGACTTACTGTTACCCATTTCCGCGAATACGTGACCTATATGGAAAGCGGCTACGAATATTACAAGGATATGCCAACATGGATGCACATCTACCCCGCTGCTGAATTCGCCAAAGACGAAAACAACAACCTGAAGATGAAGGCGTGCAACGGTATCCTGCTGCTGAAATTCGGAAACATCACGGATGCGGACGGCGTGGAGGGCGTGAAGCGCTCAGTTGCCATGCTGCCTTCTACCTTGCTGCGCTGGAAGGTGCTGATGGTAAGTCGGTTATCGTATTGGTGAAATTCAGCAATGAAGATGATTTGCTGCCTGCTGAGGAGGCGGATGCCGAACGACTGTACCGCATCGCTTACCAGCAGATTCTGCCTGTATATCAGGCGATTGCCAAGCTTCGGTGCTCACAGACGGACCGAAACCTTCTATAGAAGCGGGCGCAAACCTGTCTTTTGAGCCTTCGATGCACAACAGTTTTATGATGACGCTCGATGCGAAACCTTATTTCAACAGTAAGGCGGTAGCGATGAAAATTGACAGCAACATGCACCCTCAGAACCAGGCTTTCAACACGGAAGATAATCAGCAGATGATTCCTGGTTCCGATACTTCGGAAGAAGAAAAGAAAGTTGACAAGAACAGCGTTCGCGAGAATATCGCGAGCATGATGCAGCTGCTGAAAAGTAAATATAACTTCAGATACAACACGGTGATGAAATTCGTGGAATACATGCCGAAGGAGAAGGGGTGGTATGGTTTCCAGCCCGTAGATCCGAGAGTGCAGAAACGCATGACGCTGGAGGTGCAGCTCGCTGACATCCGGGTGAGCATCAAGGATGTCAGGAATTTTCTGGAGTCTGATTACATCAAGAATTATAATCCGATAGATGAATATCTCTTCCAATGCTACGACAAATGGGACGGAAAGGACCATATACGTGCCTTGGCTCGTACGGTTCCTACCAACAATCCTTACTGGGCAGACTGGTTCTACACCTGGTTTCTGGGCATGGTTGACCAGTGGCGCGGCTTTACCCATCGCCAGTATGGCAACTCAGTGGCTCCGCTTCTCATTTCCAAGCAGGGTTACAACAAGAGTACTTTCTGTCGCCGGCTGTTACCACCGGAACTGCAGTGGGGATATAACGATAATCTGATTCTGTCAGAAAAACGTCAGGTTTATCAGGCGATGGCGCAGTTTATGGTCATCAATCTCGATGAGTTCAACCAGATTTCGCCACAGGTGCAGCAGGGATTCCTGAAGAATCTCATCCAGTTGCCTACGCTGAAATACAAGCCTCCGTATGGCAGTCATGTCATGGAATTTCCTCGTCTCGCCTCGTTCATCGCCACGAGCAACATGACGGATATTCTCACCGACCCATCTGGCAACAGAAGGTTTATAGGCGTGGAACTGACGGGACCGATCGATGTGAGTGTGCGTCCGAACTATCAGCAACTTTTCGCCCAGGCGCTGACTGCTTTGCACAATGGCGAGAAGAGTTATTTTGATACGGAACAGGTGAAGTTGATCATGAAGAACAACTGCCAGTTTGAGGTGGCTGAGCCGATAGACCAGTATTTCCAGCTCTATTTTGATTTGGTTGAGAATGAGAAAGAGGGAGAATATCTGACTGCCGCCGAGATTTTCGACTATCTGAAAAAGCAGATAGGTTCATCGCTCAAGGTGAACAGTTTGATGGGATTCGGCAGAAAACTGGCGAATATGAGTGACTTAAAACATAAGAGATTTGCAGATGGAATGAAGTACCTTGTAAAGAAAAAGTGAAATTATGATACTTCTATGGTAAGCGGCTCCGCGTTTATACCTTGCATAATTCAAAAAAAAGCAGTAACAGCTGATTAAACTAATGCTGTTACTGCTTTTTCCATCGGTCAGGAAGTAAGTCTCTA
>QSCI01000090.1:0-12438 GCA_003463005.1 Segatella copri
CAATAAAATATTTTTTTATTAATACACAAAAAAAGAAAAGAAAAAATGAAAAAGTTTATTTATTTAAATGGCCATGGTCTGCACCCTTGGCTTCTTCACTGCTTGTAGCAGCGATGATGACAACAATGACAAAGACAACTTTGTGCGCAACGAGAAGATTGAAGGAACCTGGGGACTGCAGGAAGTAGAGAAAATAGAACTGGGCGGTGGCAAAGGTGAATTCTACAACGGTTCAGTAAAAATCACTTGGGATTGTCCAGCAGATACCAAGCTTAACATAGACTTTGGTGGTGGATTAGTAATGCCAATGGATGTAAAAGAACAGATTTTGCCATTGATGAACAACATGGCAAACGAATATCTTCCACAGATTTTGAAGAACGTCACCTTCACAAAGGATGGTAAGATTAACGCCACCTACAGTGAACTTCCTGATGAGGGAGAAACTTCTGATTGGAAGACAGCAGACGGATATGCCAGCTATTCAGTAGCCAATGACAATCTTATCTATGTGACTATCGATGCAAATAAGGCAACAGAGGACATTGATGATGCTGCAGAGAAAGCCCAGATTCAGGGTATCCTCCAGCAGTATAACAAGATTCCTGTAAACATCCGTTGGAACGGTACCAAGCCATATTTCTTTGTAGACAAGGCATTTGTTCAGCCTATGCTTGCAAATTTGGTTGCAATGCTCGAGAAGGTTCCTCCCACAGATATGGATGCAGACGATTTGCAATCATTCAACATGCTCAAGGGCATTATGGTCCAGCTTCCAGAAATCATGAACAAGACTACAACATTCGAGTTGGGTCTTGAATTGATCAAGTAAAAATAAGTATAATGAGGGTGCGTCACAAGATAATGACGCACCCTTTTTGTTTATATACGCCATGCTTTTACTACCTACCATTAGCGGGAGGAAATAAAAGAATGCTATCATATAGTGGAATTCAGACGAATAAGATTAAATATACCTAAATCTAAATTGTCATTTCTATATTCGTACAACTAAAAGGCTTGTAGTCGTAAAACTAAAAGGTGTATAGTCGTACGACTAAAAGGTATATAGTCGTACAACTAAAAGGTGTATTGTCGTACAACTAAAAGGTGTATTGTCGTACAACTAAAGGGGGTAATGTCGTACAACTAAAAGGTGTTATCACTAGGCTCGGCAGAGCTGCCGACTGCAGTCAGCAGAGCTGCTGACTAGGCTCAGCAGCTCTGCCGAGCCTAGTGGGAATCTTCTAGAAGCAGTCTTCTAATACCTTAGAACCAATCTCCTTTCACCTCATATTCTATATCTTTGAACCCAATTAAACGTCTGATTTCGCTTACTCAGTAATATCGTTCCGCTAGCTCAGCAGTCTTATTTCGCTTGTCCAGCAGTCTCATTTCGCTTGCTCAGTCGTATTATCTTGCCTATTCATGTCTAATATGGTAGCGCTTTAGACGTTCTTACAAGCGAGAACGTCTGGATTTTTATGGCACAAAAAAAAGATTGCATCAGCGGAAATACTTCCAACCAATGCAATCTTCAGTTTTCTTTAATCTAGAGGCTAAACACTTTCTTACGAGAAAAATTCACGGAAGAAAAGAGCCTAACGTCGGATTTACTTCACCTTTGCAACGATAGCCTTGAAAGCCTCAGGGTTGTTTACAGCGAGGTCAGCGAGAACCTTACGGTTAATCTCGATACCAGCCTTGTGAAGAGCACCCATCAACTGACTGTAGCTCATACCATCGAGGCGAGCAGCAGCGTTGATACGCTGAATCCACAATGCGCGGAATGTGCGCTTCTTGTTACGACGATCGCGATAAGCGTAGGTAAGACCCTTCTCCCAAGTGTTCTTAGCTACTGTCCATACATTCTTGCGAGCTCCATAGTAACCCTTAGTGAGCTTCAAGATTCTTGTTCTTTTTGCTTTTGATGCAACGTGATTTACTGATCTTGGCATAATTTTTTTTCTTTAAAAGTTCGACTAAAAAGTTAATAATTAACGGAGGCAGAGCAAGTCGCGAACCTGCTTCAAGTTTGAACGGTCTACGAGAGTCTCACCAAGGAGATTTCTCTTCTGCTTCTTTGTCTTCTTAGTCAAGATGTGACTGTGAAAAGCGTGATGACGCTTAATCTTACCTGTACCGGTGAAACGGAATCTCTTCTTTGCGCCGGAATTAGTCTTTACTTTTGGCATTTTTACTTTTAATTTTAAATTGTTATTTATTATAGCGATGGCAACGCATATACCAGGGCGTTACGCATCTTTTTTTCTTAATCCTCTGTTCCTTCTGCAAGTTTCTTCAGGCATCGCCGCCTTTAGCATTGGCGAGCAAGCCATTCTTCTCAGCATTAGCAGCGCGCTCTGCATCTGCAGCAGCCTTAGCTTCAGCCTCTCGCTTCTCACGGTCCATCTTCTGCTGGCTCTTCTTTGCAGTACCAGCCTTCTTAGGACTCATGTAGAGGAACATCTTCTTACCTTCAAGCTTTGGCATCTGCTCCACCTTTCCGTACTCTTCCAAATCATTGGCGAAACGGAGAAGAAGAACCTCACCCTGCTCCTTGAAGAGAATAGAGCGACCACGGAAGAAAACGTATGCACGAACCTTGTTACCCTCGTTGAGGAACTCCTTAGCGTGCTTGAGCTTGAACTGATAGTCGTGCTCATCGGTCTGAGGTCCGAAACGGATTTCCTTGGTCTCCACCTTTACCTGCTTCTGCTTCATTTCCTTTGCATGCTTCTTCTGCTGGTAAAGGAATTTAGAATAGTCAACTATACGGCAAACTGGTGGCTGCGCATTAGGAGATATCTCGACTAAGTCAAGCTCTTGCTGACGAGCCAACTCCAACGCCTTACGTGCTGGCATCACTTCTGCTCCACCATCACTCACTACTCTCACGTCGCGTGCACGAATCTGTTCGTTTACGCGGTACTGATTTTTCATTTTGTCATTTTTCATTAACTATTCGATATATTCTTTTTTGTCTTTTTGATTAAACGGCTGCAAAGTTACGATTATTTTGTGAAACCACCAAATTTTCAGTGGGTTATTTTCATTTTTGCCCGCAGATTCTTTGTTTTTCTAATGGATTTAATGTTTTAACCCCACAGATTGATATATTTAATCCCGCAAATTGATATATTTTAGTCCCACAGATTTCACAGATTAACACAGATCTTTATGATAAAGAAACTAAATCTGTAAAAATCTGTGAAATCTGTGGGACTTAAGAAAACAATAAATCAGAGGGACTTAAGAAAACAATAAATCAGTGGGGACTAAGAAAAGCTTTCAATCCATGGGAGTATATCCATTGACTTTACGGAAGATTGATTTTCGTATATCTGTGGTGGAAAAATTGACCAATATTCCAAGATGCTTCTTCGCCACACGCAAATACGTAAGCAATTGCTTATGAAAGACATCTTTCATTTCTGCCACAGACTTCAGTTCGACTATGACTTTATCTTCTACAAGAATATCCAGACGGAAATCTACAGGCAAAACCTTACCATCATACATGACATCCAACTTTACCTGATTCTCTACCCTAAGTCCATCTTTGCGCAACTGATAGCACAGAGCTGCTTCATAAACCGACTCAAGTAAACCTGGTCCCAATTCATTATAAACCTTATAAATAGCTCCAATGATCTTATAAGATATCTCATTTTCTGTCATAACCAAACGATTTTAAAATCCTCCTTAACAAAAAAATCTCCCACAGACGTCACAGTTGTTACAGATATTCAACAGAACACACAAAAATCTGTGTAAATCTGTGAAATCTGTGGGACTAAACCCTCAACACAAAAAATCTGTGGGACAGAGCCCTCAACAGAAAAAATCTGTGTAAATCTGTGAAATCTGCGGGAGATTAGAAAATATCAATCTGCGGGATTACTCCTCAGCTGCCTTCAGCTGCTCTGCAACCTCGGCATTGATGCGCTGAGCGAACTCTTCCATGCTCATGGTAGCCTGTTCGCCACCACCCTGCTTACGCATAGATACCAAGCCCTCGGCACTCTCCTTCTCACCAACGATGACCATATAAGGAACACGCTTCAACTCGTTGTCGCGAATCTTGCGGCCAATCTTCTCGTTACGGTCATCAACCAAAGCACGAACGCCCTGCTTGTCAAGATACTGACGTACCTTCTGAGCATAGTCGTTGAACTTCTCAGAGATAGGAAGAATTGCAACCTGGTCTGGAGTCAACCACAATGGGAAGTGACCGGCGGTATGCTCGATGAGAACGGCTGTGAATCGCTCCAGTGAACCGAATGGTGCACGGTGAATCATCACAGGAGTCTTCTTAGAGTTATCCTCGGCTGTATACTCCAACTTGAAACGCTCTGGCAAGTTGTAATCCACCTGGATGGTACCCAACTGCCAACGACGACCGATGGCATCCTTTACCATGAAGTCGAGCTTAGGACCATAGAAGGCAGCCTCGCCAACCTCCTCGCGTGTCTCAAGGCCCTTCTCCTTGCAAGCCTCGCGGATAGCGTTCTCGCTCTCTTCCCAAATCTCATCAGAACCGATATACTTCTCTGTATCCTTAGGATCGTGAAGAGAAATCTGTGCCTCGTAGTTCTCGAAGCCGAAGATCTTGAATACCTTCAAGATTACGTCAATTACATTCTCGAACTCAGACTTCACCTGATCTGAACGAACGAAGATGTGAGCATCATCCTGAGTAAAGGTACGAACACGAGTCAAGCCGTGGAGCTCACCGCTCTTCTCATAGCGGAATACGGTACCGAACTCGGCGATACGCAAAGGAAGATCCTTGTAAGAACGTGGCTTACGAGCGTAAACCTCGCAGTGGTGAGGACAGTTCATTGGCTTGAGCATATACTCCTCATCCTCCTCAGGAGTCTGGATAGCTGGAATGCATCCTTGCCATAGTGAGCATAGTGACCAGATGTAACATAAAGACTCTTGCCACCGATACCTGGGCAGATAACCTCCTGATAGTTATAAGGCTTCAGGAGAGAACGAAGCAACTCCTGCAGACGCAGGCGGAGCTGTGTACCCTTTGGCAACCAGATAGGAAGACCCTTACCTACACGCTCTGAGAACATGAAGAGTTCCATCTCCTTACCGATCTTACGGTGGTCGCGCTTCTTAGCCTCTTCGAGGATAACCAGGTACTCATCGAGCATCTTCTTCTTAGGGAAGCTGATACCGTAGATACGGGTCATCTGCTCGCGCTTGGCATCACCGCGCCAGAAAGCACCAGCCACACTTGTAATCTTCACTGCCTTGATAAGGCCAGTGTTCATCAAGTGAGGACCACGGCAAAGGTCGGTAAAATTGCCCTGGGTATATGTGGTGATGGTACCATCCTCCAAGTCCTGCTCAATATGCTCGCACTTGTAAGTCTGACCGTCAGCCTTGAACTCAGCGAGAGCATCAGCCTTAGCCACCTCCTTGCGAACCACAGGTTCGTTCTTTTTGGCAAGTTCCATCATCTTAGCCTCAATCTTGGCGAAATCATTCTCTGAGATCACCTGACCCTCGGCTGGCATCACGTCGTAGAAGAAACCACTCTCTACGGCTGGACCGAAACCGAACTGGATGCCTGGGTAAAGCTCCTGAAGAGCCTCAGCCAACAAGTGGGCAGATGTATGCCAGAATGTGTGCTTACCCTGCTCATCCTCAAACTTGTAGAGTTCTACGTTAGCATCCTCATTGATAGGACGGTTCAACTCTACTGTCTCACCATTAACACCGCAAGATACAACGTTGCGAGCGAGAGCCGGTGAGATGCTCTCGGCGATTTGTAAGCCAGTTACGCCCTGTTCATACTCACGAACAGATCCGTCTGGGAATGTGATTTTTACCATAACAACTTAGTATTTTTATTAAATCGCCTGCAAAAGTACGATTTCTTTTTGTAACAAGCGAATAAAAATGCATTTATTTTGCTAAACTTTGCTAATACCTCTTTATATTAAGGGCTTTTAAGACCGAAAATGCTGAGATATTGAAGTTTTCATCTGCTTTTCTACCAACATTTCGTAACACTTTGCAAAATTCAGATACATTTTTAGCCAATAAGTTTTGGAGAAACAAATATTTTCATTATCTTTGCATCCGATAACGTGACAAAATGTAAAGAAACAAAGAAAATGGCAAAACCAAAGATTCTCATCATCTATACCGGTGGTACCATCGGTATGGGAAAGGACCCGATGACAGGTGTACTGGAACCTCTTGATTTCAATCACCTCGTTTCTTCCATGCCCGAATTCAAGCTCATTCAGGCAGAAATCGATGTGCGAAAATTCGACCCACCTATCGATTCCAGCGACATGGATCCTATGCGCTGGGCAGAAATCGTAAGCATGATATCCAACAACTACAACAACTATGACGGATTCGTAATCCTTCATGGCACCGATACAATGGCTTACACTTCATCTGCCTTGTCCTTCATGCTTGAGAATCTGACCAAGCCTGTAATATTGACGGGTAGCCAGTTGCCTATCGGTGAATTGCGAACCGACGGCAAGGAGAATCTGATGACAGCCATAGAGATTGCTTCTGCCAAGAATGCAGAAGGACGCCCTATGGTGCCCGAGGTATGCATCTTCTTCAACGGCAAGCTGATTCGCGGTAACCGTGCCATCAAGATCAATGCCGAGGGATTTCATGCTTTCGATTCTTTCAACTACCCTCACCTCTGCGATGTAGGAATCAATTTCCAATATCACGACCATCACATTCTTACGCCCGATTACAGAAAGCCAATGGTTCCACACCTGAAGCTCGATCCGAACGTCATCGTGTTCAGTCTCTTCCCGGGTATCCAGGATAACATTGTGCGCCACGTGATGGAATCACCAGACCTCCGCGGCATCGTGATGCGTACTTTCGGTTCAGGCAATGCTCCTCACACGCCATGGATCATGCGTCTTCTGGATCAGGCTGCCCATCGCGGAGTAAACATCGTGAATATCAGCCAATGTCTTACGGGTAGCGTAGAGATGGAACGCTACGGAGCCGGCTTCCAGTTGAAAACCGCTCATGTGATAAGTGGATACGATTCTACAGTAGAGGCTATGGTCACCAAGATGATGTATCTGCAGGGAAGATATGCAGACAATAAAAAGGTAAGAGAAAAACTGACCGAATCTCTGGCTGGTGAAATCTCTATATAATATAAGGTGAAATCTTCATCCGTATAATGAAGCAATGGAAGTAAATGACAGCCTCCTGATAGTGTATACGATTAAGCTACAGATTAGAAGCCTGTCATTTACCCGCTCATTATGAGGTATTTAACGAATAAAAACAAAAATATTCTACTAAAACTGAATAGTATTGCAGGAAATATGCAGGAAACTTTTAACGAAGGTTAAATATCAACAGTTTTTTAGCCAAAAAACTTGTTGCGTATCATTTTTTGTGTAACTTTGCAGCGTAGAAAAAGTAAAAGATCAGTATCATTAATAGATACCAATCCGTAATATTAATTAATAAATCAACAAAACCTTCAAATTATGAACATTAACAAGGTAAAGGAGTATGGTGAGTTCGTAGAAATTACGGCTCCTGTAGAAAGAGCAACAGCTGAAGAGTATCCAACAGTATTAGGTGGAGAAATTTGGTACAACTAAGAACTTCCTGCTAAGGATTCCTATCCTTTGTATCAGATAGTTTTCCTTTAGCAGACTTGAGACAAGAGGCTATTTTATTTGATTCAGAACATCTTATAATTTTTAGCAGACACATTATTACCTCAATGATAAAGGCTCAATCCTCGAATAAAATCGGGAACTGAGCCTTTATTGTGTTTATATCTTACCATCGAGATATACGGAATCGGATATTAGTGCTTACCACAGCAACCGCCCTCTCCGTGATGATGCTCGTGCTTGATGCCGCCCTCTACAGCCTGATGCTGGTCGCGGAGCAGATCGTTCACGGTCTTCACTGGGTTGAAGGTACCGAGAGGAACCTCTACGAATACTGTATTCCAGTCACTCATCGCACCATTCCAGAGACCTGGCAACTCGAGTGCCTTCAAATCCTTACCATTCTTACTCTTGCTGGAGATGAAACCGGTAGATGGATCAACGAACTTAGGAAGATCGAAGGCATTGCCCTGGTAATCCTTGGTAGCGCAGACGAGATCTACTGGATTGAAGTGAGTACCCTCAGTAAACATCTTCATATACTCCTCGTTATTCTTGTCAATCTGAGAGCTCTCCAAAATCTGAGGCTTACAGTGCCATCCTGATTATAGGTAAGGAATGGACCACCACCAGGCTCGCCTACGTTCTTAACGACACCGCAGACACGCATAGGACGGTTCAACTTCTTACGCAGATAGATAACCAGTTCGGCATCCTCCAGCTCCTTGATATCAGCCTTGCGGCAGCAGAGGTCGCGCTGAACGAAGCGGATAATCTCCTCCAGCTTCTCATGATTGTACTGACCAGAATCCAAAACCTCAGATAATCGAAAGCCTGCTTCTGCAGAGTAACCAATACGCCTGCAATCACCTGCTTCCAGGTAACAGTCTCAGCCTTCAGGCGATCAGGTACCACATTGTCAATATTCTTGATGAATACCACATCAGCATCAATCTCGTTTAGGTTCTCGATGAGTGCGCCATGACCGCCCGGACGGAACAGCAATGAGCCATCCTCGTTACGGAAAGGAGTATTGTCTGGATTGGCAGCGATGGTATCGGTGCTAGGCTTCTGCTCTGAGAATGAGATATTAAACTTGATGCCGTAGCGCTGTGCATACTTATCTACCTTCTCGGCTACCATCTGCTTGAAGAGTTCCAGGTGGTCGTGAGAAACGGTGAAATGAACGTTTGCCTCGCCGTTGCTGCTTGCATAGAGCGCAGCCTCAACCAGGTGCTCCTCCATTGGAGTGCGAACCTCATCCTCATACTCGTGGAACTGGAGCAATCCCTTAGGCAACTGTCCGTAGTTCAATCCCTCTGGCTTGAGGAGATTAGCCACAACAGCCTTGTAATCACCCTTCTTGATAAGGCACATGATACCCTTCTCGTTGTTTACATGGCACTTATCACAGAGTGCCTTGCGGAAAGCAAACTTCTTGATATTCTCGAAGAATTGTTTTTCGAAGTCAGTAGTAGGAACATCGTATGGAGCATCGAGGAATGCAAACATGTTCTTGAACATGCGGCTTGCCGCACCTGAAGCAGGTACGAACTTCACAATCTTGTGACCCTCAGCCTTGTAGTCGTTCCACGCCTTCTCGTAGTCCTCTACTTCCTGAGCAGTAGGAGCCATGATACCCTTACCGATGGCAGCCGCACCCTCGAGTTTGAGGAATGGGAAACCATTCTTGATTTGTTCCAACTGGTGTTCAATCTGCTGCTCGGAGATACCGCGAGCAGCGATTTGGTTTAGATCTTGCTGATTCATAATACCATATTTATGTTAAATTTACACTATATGTGCTACAAAGATAATAGTTTTTTCTGATAATCAGAAATATTTCCGCTTTTTTTTGTACCTTTGCATTGAAAATTTAACGAAGTAGGCGTTTTTTAACGCCGAATCGCCATTGTTTGTCAAATTTAAAATAGAATATTGCAACATGGTTAGTAAATTAGCAAAAGAGCACGACAGAAGAACGTTGCTATCAACGTATCTGTACGGAGTATCAAACTTATTCATTAGTGGAACCGGAATTGGAGGTTTTTCCCCCTTGGTTACCGGCGAAACTATTGGCATTTACAATATCCTCTTCTTAGTACTGGGCATTGCCTCAGCACTCTTCCTTGCCTATAGTGCTAACAGAGTGATGAAGTATAACGATAAAAAATAATAATTATGGAGTTAATAACAATATTTATGGGGCTGAGTGCCGTAATTAGCGCCAGCTTCGCCATCTGGCTCAACACAAAATCAGGTCAGAAGTGGATAGACAGTTTATAACATATAGTATAAGTATTATGGAAGGATTTGCTTTAGTAATGTGTATAGGAGCTGTTATTGGTATGAGCTTAGCCATTTGGAGCTACACCAAATCTGGACAGAAATGGATAGACGAGTTATAACAACTCAATAAATATATCATCAGCAGGAGGGAACGACAATGAACGAAACACCTTTTAAATTCACATCCGAAGAAAAGGAACAGACACTCCAAATCCTGGAGCGCCTGAGAACCGCCGTGGGCGACACATTCAAGCCAGGCGATGAGCAGCATCTGCGTGAAGACATACAGCATGCCTTCATCAACCATCAGATTAAGCGCAATGTCTTCGGAATGAATCCAATACTCGCTGCCCTGCAAACCGCAGAAATCGCAGTAAACGAGATAGGTCTGAAACGAGATGGCATCATCGCCATCCTGATGCAGACCAGCGTCATCGATGGCTATCAGACCATCGAAGAGATACAGAAGAAATACGGAGATAGCGTAGCCCACATTATCAGTGGTCTGCTTCGCATCCACGATTTATATAAGCGCAACCCTATCATCGAGAGCGAGAACTTCAGGAATCTGCTTATCTCATTCTCTGAGGATATGCGCGTCATCCTCATCATGATTGCCGACCGCGTGAATGTGATGAGACAGATACGCGATACCAAACAGGAAGAGGCAAAGCATGAAGTAAGCGAAGAGGCAAGCTACCTCTATGCCCCACTCGCCCACAAACTGGGACTCTACAAACTGAAGAGCGAACTGGAAGACCTCAGTCTGAAGTATCTAGAGCACGATGCCTACTATATGATAAAGGACAAGCTGAACGCCACCAAGCTTCGCGCGATGCCTATATTGCCCGCTTCATCCAGCCAATCCAGGAAAAGCTCGATGCTGCCGGTCTGAAATATCATATGAAGGGCCGCACCAAGAGTATCCACTCCATCTGGCAGAAGATGAAAAAGCAGAAGTGCGCCTTCGAGGGTGTATACGATCTCTTTGCCATCCGTATTATCCTCGATGCACCAAGAGAGAAAGAGTATATGCAGTGCTGGCAGACCTTTGCCTCATCACCGACATGTATCAGCCAAACCCAAAGCGTATGCGCGACTGGCTCAGCGTGCCTAAGAGCAACGGTTATGAAAGTCTGCATACCACAGTATTGGGCCCTGAAAACAAATGGGTAGAGGTACAGATCAGAACCGAGCGCATGGACGATATTGCAGAGCACGGACTTGCTGCCCACTGGCGCTACAAGGGTATCAAGCAGGGAGAAGGCGGTATCGACGAATGGCTTGCCAATATCCGTGCTGCCCTGGAAAGCAACGATGATCTGCAGCTGATGGACCAGTTCACCACCGACCTGAAGGAAGACGAAGTATACGTGTTCACTCCAAAAGGCGACCTGCTGAACTTCCAGAAGGGAGCTACGGTACTCGACTTTGCCTACTATATCCACTCCCGCATCGGCAATACCTGTGTGGGCGGAAAGATTAACGGAAGAGCCGTCACCTTCCGACAGGAACTCCATTCGGGAGATCAGGTAGAAATCCTCACACAGAGCAACCAGAAGCCACGCCGCGAATGGCTCAACATCGTGCAGACATCCAAGGCTAAGGCCAAGATTCGTCTAGCGCTGAAGGAAACCCAGAAGAAGGACGGTCTCTATGCCAAGGAACTTCTGGAGCGCCGATTCAAGAACAGGAAACTGGAAATTGATGAGAGCATCATGGCGCGCATCATCAAGAAAATGGGATATAAGGAGAACTCAGACTTCTATAAGGATGTAGCCGAGGAGAAAATCGACGTGAACAGCATCATCGAGAGATACATAGAGGAGCGCGACCACGACCTGAACCTCGCCAATACCAACAAGCCTGCAGAAAGTGCAGAGAATTTCGAGTTTGAGAATCCTACCGAGGAACTGATGAAGCAGAGCGACGATGTGCTGGTTATCGATGAGCACCTCAAGGGCATCGATTTCGAACTGGCTCATTGCTGCCACCCTATCTACGGCGACCCAATCTTCGGATTCGTTACCATCAGCAAGGGTATCAAGGTACATCGCATGGATTGTCCTAACGCCAAGGAACTGCGCCGCCGTTTCGGTTACCGCATCGTGAAGGCGAAATGGAGTGGCAAGGGAACATCCAAGTATGCCATCACGCTCCGCATCATCGGAAACGACGATATCGGTATCGTGAGCAACATCACCAACATCATTTCCAAGGAAGACAAACTCATCATGCGAGGCATCAACATCTCTTCCAAGGATGGTCTCTTCTCTGGCAATGTTACCGTAATGATTGATGATGCCGGCAAAACTGATGCACTCATCAAGAAACTGAGCGCCGTGAAGGGCGTTAAGCAGGTAACGAGAATATAAAACCGGATTACAGAAATACAATCGAGTAGGAGGAAAACGAAGTAGTTTTTCTCCTACTTTCGTTTTCCGACCTCTCACACCACCGTACATGCGGTTCCGCATACGGCGGTTCCTATTTTGGGTGCCAT
>QSCI01000091.1:0-12248 GCA_003463005.1 Segatella copri
AACTTTATAATTGGACACTACAAAGTTACTTAAAATCAACGAGATGCACAACTTTTTCTCCATAAAAATATACTAATTTTCAGGCGGTTTTTTAATTCCGCCAACAGGTAAATAGATGTAAAATTATACAAAAACATGAAGAAGATCATCAGATTATTGACACTCGCTCTTCTTACGGTGCCTGTTACGACATTCGCTCAGAGTGAAGGCAATCAGAACACATCAGAACCCGCCGGAAAAGTTGTGGCGTCTAAGCCCGATTCTCTGCTCGACTGGGAAACACCGCACGATCCAACTTGCCCTCAGGTGTTGCTGGAAACTACGATGGGCAACATTCTCGTGGCTCTCTACAACGATACTCCCAAGCATCGGGATAATTTCCTGAAACTTGTCAATTCGGGCTATTATGACGGTTGCATCTTTCAGCGTGTCATCAAGAATTTCATGATTCAGGGTGGCGATTATTCATGCAGAAAGGTGAACATGGAAAAGCCGCAGAAGTTTGATGTAAATTATACGGTTCCGGCAGAAATCATCTATCCTAAATATTATCATAAGCGCGGACAGCTCTGTGCTGCTCGTGAAGGAGATGATGAAAATCCGACCAAAGCTTCGGCGTCTACTGATTTCTACATCACCTGGGGCAGAAATTTTTCACCCCGGCAGATGGAATATTATGTAGAAAAACTGAAACGGGACGGCAAGTATTACGCCATTCCTTCTGAACAGTTGCAGAAGGGCTACATCAAGCATGGTGGTGTTCCTCACCTTGACAACGGCTACACTGTTTTCGGAGAGGTGCTTGAAGGCATGGATGTGGTTGATAAGATTCAGAATGTGGCTACCGATAAGGCGAACAACGACAGACCTCTCACGGATGTCATCATCCTGAAAGCCAAGCAGATGAAGTAACTTTGGATGGTAAACTGAAGAAATAAGTAACTGAGCCCATTAAAAGGAAAAAATCGATAAGTAAAAATATTAAATACGAGAAAAATGAAGTCATTAAAGGAATTATATAGAATAGGTAAGGGACCATCGAGCAGTCATACGATGGGACCTCAGCGTGCAGCCAAACTTTTTCTGGAGCGTTGCCCTAACGCTTCTTATTATGAAGTAACCCTCTATGGTAGTCTGGCTGCTACAGGTAAGGGACACATGACTGATGTGGCAATAGAAGAAGTGCTCAGACCTCATAAAACTGTGAATATTATCTGGCAGCCACAGACTTTCCTGCCTTATCATCCCAACGGAATGAAATTCGTGGGCAAGGATCTGAACGGCGATATTATTGATGAATGGACCGTTTACAGTATTGGTGGTGGAGCCATATCAGATGGTACTGCCGGCAACGAAGAGCTGGGCGCCAAGGATGTTTATGAACTGAACAAGCTCGCCGACATCAAACAATGGTGCTATGATAACGGACGCTCATTCTGGGAGTATGTTGAGAAATGCGAATCGGAAGATATCTGGGATTATCTCGACATGGTTTGGCAAACGATGAAGCAGAGCATCAGGAATGGTTTAGACCATGAAGGTGTTTTGCCTGGTCCGCTGAAGCTACAGCGTAAGGCTGCCACCTATTATATAAAGGCGAAGGGTTACCGTGCTTCCCTGCAGAGCCGCGGCTTGGTTTATGCTTATGCGCTGGCTGTGAGCGAAGAGAATGCTTCGGGTGGCACCATCGTTACAGCTCCTACCTGTGGCGCCTGTGGTGTATTGCCAGCAGTACTCTACCACATGTTTACTTCTCATGATATGAGTGAACAGCGCATCTTGAGAGCCTTGGCTACAGCCGGATTGGTGGGCAACATCGTAAAGCAGAATGCTTCTATCAGTGGTGCTGATGTTGGTTGCCAGGGCGAGGTAGGTGTTGCCTGCGCCATGGCTTCGGCTGCAGCCTGTCAGCTTTTCGGAGGCAGTCCGGCTCAGGTAGAATATGCTGCCGAAATGGGATTGGAGCATCATCTCGGAATGACCTGCGACCCGGTTTGCGGACTGGTTCAGATTCCTTGCATCGAGCGAAATGCCTTTGCTGCCGCCCGAGCTTTGGATGCAGACCTCTACGCTTCCTTCTCAGATGGCCATCATACCGTATCTTTCGACCGAGTAGTTGAAGTGATGCGACAGACGGGTCATGACCTACCTTCGCTTTACAAGGAAACAAGCGAAGGCGGTTTGGCAAAGGGATTCCCAAGAGACATTTAGTCATAAATGCTTCGCTGAATCATAAAATGTTTTTCAGCTATTTTATTCTGTTTGGTAAGAGGGCTTTTATTTTGGCACGCTATTTGTTAGCCCCCTTGCCAAACAATAATAAAGTAAATACGAATAAAAACATTTTATATTATGGCACAGAAAGGTAATATTGGTGTAACGACAGAGAACATTTTCCCTGTTATCAAGAAATTCTTATATTCAGATCACGACATCTTCCTCCGTGAGATGGTTTCAAACGCCGTAGATGCTACACAGAAATTGAAGACTCTTGCAGCTCAGGGCGATTTCAAGGGCGAGATAGGCGACACAACCGTTCGTGTCTCTCTCGATGAGAAGGCTGGAACCTTGACTATCAGCGACCATGGTATAGGTATGACTGAGGAGGAAATCGATAAATATATCAACCAGATTGCATTCTCAGGCGTAACAGACTTCCTCGACAAGTATAAGGAGAATGCCAACGCCATCATCGGCCACTTCGGTCTCGGCTTCTATTCTTCTTTCATGGTAGCCAGCAAGGTAGAAATCATCACTAAGAGCTACAAAGAGGGAAGCAAGGCTGTAAAGTGGAGCTGCGATGGTTCACCTGCTTTCGAAATCGAAGATGCAGACAAGGCTGAGCGTGGTTCAGACATCATCCTCCATATTGCTGATGATTGCAAGGAATTCCTGCAGAAGAGCAAGATTGAGGAACTTCTGAACAAGTATTGCAAGTTTATGGCCGTGCCTGTAGCTTTCGGCAAGAAGACCGAGTGGAAGGACGGCAAGAATGTGGAGACTGATGAGGATAACATTATTAATAATGTGGAGCCTCTCTGGACCAAGACTCCTAGCACCTTGAAGGATGAGGACTACAAGAAGTTCTATCACACCCTTTATCCAATGCAGGACGACCCGTTGTTCTGGATTCATCTGAATGTAGACTTCCCATTCAATCTCACGGGTATTCTCTACTTCCCACGCATCAAGAGCAGCATCGACATGCAGCGCAACAAGATTCAGCTCTATTGCAACCAGGTGTTCGTAACCGACCAGGTAGAGGGCATTGTACCAGAATTCCTCACATTGCTTCATGGTGTAATCGATTCACCGGACATTCCGCTGAACGTAAGCCGCAGCTACCTTCAGAGCGACAGCAACGTGAAGAAGATTTCTACCTACATCACCAAGAAGGTAGCCGATCGTTTGAACTCTATCTTCAAGGAGAACCGCAAGGAGTTTGAAGAGAAATGGGATGATCTCAAGATCTTCATCAACTACGGAATGCTCTCTCAGGAAGATTTCTACGAGCGCGCAAAGGACTTCGCACTTCTGAAAGATGTTGAGGGCAAGTACTTTACTTTCGAGGAGTACAAGACGCTGATTAAGGACAACCAGACCGATAAGGACGGCAACCTGGTTTATCTCTATGCCAACAATAAGGAAGAGCAGTATTCTTACATCGAAGCTGCCAAGCAGAAGGGTTATTCTGTACTCCTGATGGAAGGTCAGCTCGATACGCCGATGGTAAACATGCTGGAGCAGAAGTTGGAGAAGTGCCGCTTTACACGTGTTGACGCCGACATCATCGACCGCCTCATCGTGAAGGAAGATGCTAAGAAGACCGATTTGAGCAAAGAGCAGTCTGACAACTTGACAGAAGTATTCCGCTCTCAGATGCCTCAACTCGACAAAACAGAATTCTTTGTTGAGATTCAGGCTTTGGGCGAACAGAACCAGCCAGTGCTCATCACTCAGAACGAGTACATGCGCCGTATGAAGGCGATGAGCCAGTTCCAGGCAGGCATGAACTTCTACGGTCAGATGCCAGACAGCTACAACATCGTACTGAACTCAGACCATGCTCTGGTAAAGAAGGTATTGGAAGATGCTGAGGCCAACACTGCTGAAACATTGAAGCCAATCCTTGCAGAAATCAAGGGTCAGGAAGCTCGCCTTGCCGTACTCCATCAGGAGCAGAACAAGAAGAAGCCTGAAGAGATTACCCAGCAGGAGAAGGATGATGTTCACAACACAGAGAAGGCCATCAGCGATGAGAAGGCTAAGCGCAACGAAATCATCTCGGGTTATGCTAAGAACAACAACATTGTTCACCAGCTCATCGACCTCGCCCTGCTTCAGAACGGTATGTTGAAGGGTGCTTCGCTCGACGCATTCCTCAAGAGAAGCGTTGACATGATTAAGTAATCCAACCTGAAAAAAGGTATGAATGGAGAAATAAAACTTTGCGATGCGTAACATTTCATGTTACAAATTGTATCTATCATATGTGCTAAATGTTTCAAAACGAACATTTAGCACATTTTTTTTTCGCTTTCCTTTGGTGGCTTTCTTTTTTTTTATTACCTTTGCAATATCGATAAACGAAAAACATGATTAAAAAAATCGCCATCATGGAACAAACAAATTCAAATTACAGCATTATTGCTGATTATTACTCTGAACACTACAACGAGCTGAAGTTGTATGTCATGTCCCGTTCGCTTCCGGCAGACGAGGCTGAAGACATCGTGCAGAATACTTTTGTGCGATTACTTCGAGGCGATAAGATGATTACGCCTGTTACTTTACCTTGTTTTGTATACACCATTGCCAAGAATCTGATTATCGATTATTACCGTCGCAAGCATAAGATTGAGGAGTATGAACACTTCCTGGGAGCTACCGACTGGATGGGAAGATATGATGTTGATGGCGAATCTGTTTTCTCTGCCCAGCAGACCAACGAGATTCTGGAGCGTGGCATTGCCCGGCTCACGGAGAAGAGAAGCAAGGTTTACCGCCTGAATCTCTTCGAAGGAATGCAGGTGAGCGAGATTGCCCAAAGTCTGAACCTCGGATATAAAGCGGCTGAGAATCGTCTGACTTTGGCTAGAAAAGAAATAAGAGATTATATGAAAAAAGAGTTGGCTAGTTAAAATGCTAGTCAACTCTTTCTGTTTATTCTTACTGCCTTGCTGAAAGGCAATTCTTAACTATTTTTTTAGTTTTCCTTAAACCCGATTACTCTTGTCAAACCTTTATCAAGATAAAAGGTTTGGGTTACTTCCTGCTTCTCGCCCTGATGGTTGGTCAGCTTGTATGTAGCCCTTAAATATAATAAGGTGTCGGGATAAGCTGCATCATTATAATCAATATTCTTCTTGACGTAAGGCAGTTTGCTGACATTTTGTCGCATCACCTTCATCTGGCCGAAACTGATCATGGCGGTAGGAGTGAGGCGGGAGAACCGCTCATAGCTGCAGTCCTGATCAACGAGGTTTTCATCAAGAAAATCCTTGACCAGAGATTGAGCCTTGTGCTGATCGCCACACGAGGTGAACATCAGCACAAGTCCTGAAACCATGACAAACATCATTTTCTTTATCATAGACATCTTCTTTTTTATTTATCCACGCTGCGGAGAATCTCCAGCAAGTGATCCCAAACCATCTCTACTGTAGGAATGAGAAGAGCCTCGTCTGGGGTGTGAACATTGCGAAGAGTAGGACCGAAACTTACCATATCGAGCTCAGGATAACGCTCTGAGAAAAGACCACACTCCAAACCGGCATGAATACCCTTTACCAATGGCTTTTTGCCGAAGAGCTTTTCGTAAGCCTTCACAGCCAGGTCGGTAAGCTCGCTGTTGGCGCGCATCTTCCAAGCAGGATACTTGTCGCCTACAGTTACCTCGGCGCCAGCCAGAAGGAAGGCTGCCTTTACGGTGTTGGTCATGTTCTCCAGATTGCTCATCACGTTACTTCGCTGAGAAGCTACGATGTTGATGCTGTTTTCATCGGTCATCACGCTTGCCACATTGCTTGAGGTTTCTACCATCCAGGCAATCGCCTCATCCTGACAGGTAGTAAGCGGACCGTTGTCTACAGCCTGGAGAGCCATAACGAACTTGTCAGCTACAGCTTTCTCGATGACAGGTGCAGCATCGCTGCTGCTCATATTGAACTGCATAGCCTGTTCGGTTACGTGGAATTCATCTTCTACTTCTGATGCAAAGATGTTCCAGTCGGCACGAACCTGTTCCTTATCAGCATTCTTGACGGCGAAAACAATCTTTCCGTCGCGAGGAATCGCATTGTGCATTTTTCCGCTGTTGAAGCTTACGAGGCGCAGACTTCCATCCAGTTTCTCATTTTCGAGGAAGAGGAAGCGGGCAAGAATCTTGATGGCATTGGCGCGCTTCTTGTTGATGTCATCGCCCGAGTGACCACCGTTGAGACCCTTCAGCGAAGCTTCCATGAAGAAATAACCCGCAGGAGCCTCTTCGCGTGAGAAGTGGAAAGTGGCATGGGTTGTCTGACCACCGGCGCAGGATACGAAGATTTCGCCCTCATCCTCTGAGTCGAGGTTGATGAGCATCTTTCCGGTCATAAAGCCCGCCTTCATGCCGTGAGCACCGGTCAGTCCGGTTTCCTCATCACGTGTAAAGACGCACTCGATAGGACCATGCTCAATATCGTTGCTTGCCAGGATAGCCAGCTCGATGGCGCAGCCTATACCGTCGTCAGCGCCCAATGTAGTGCCTTTTGCCTTAAGCCATTCTCCGTCTACGTAAGTCTGGATGGCGTCTTTGTGGAAATCGAAATCAACATCTACCAGTTTATCGCAAACCATGTCCATGTGGCTCTGCAGGATGATGGTTTCAGCATGCTCGTAGCCTGGAGTGGCAGCTTTACGGATGAGCACATTACCGGTTTCATCTACCAGCGTTTCGAGCTGATGAGCCTCTCCGAAAGATTTCAAAAACTCAATCATGTTCTCCTCGTGCTTGGAAGGACGAGGTATTTCGTTGATTTTTGCGAACTGCTCGAACACGAGAGCAGGCTTCAATTCACTTTTATTCATTTATTTTCTATTATTTTGTTTTGATAAAACATTTATTTCTGCTATTTTGTTTTGGTTATTCCCAAAAAAATAGTACCTTTGCACCCAAAAGTGCACTAAGGCACTGCAAAGGTAATAAAAATGATAAAATTAATGTTATTAAGCGTGTTAATAATTGCTATCTGCATGGCATTATTTTGCGTAAAGTTGATTTTTAAGAAGAATGGCAAGTTCTCTTCCCAGCATGTGCACGACAATCCGGGCTTGCGCAAGCAGGGCATTCATTGTGTAGTGGATCAGGACCGCGAGGCAAGGGAAGCCAACAAGGCTTATTAGAAAATAGTAATAATATAATATGATAGAAAAAATGAGAAAGAACATTTTGAGTTCAGTGGCAATTGCAGCTGTTGCTGCCCTGTCATTGGCATCATGCAACAAATCTCAGCCTCAGGTAGAGGCTAAGTCAGAGAGCAAGGCTCCTGCTGAATTGAAGATTGCTTATGTAGAGGTAGACTCTATCATGACTCAGTATACCTTTGCTAAGGAGTATTCTTCTATCTTGGAGAAGAAGGGTCAGAACATTCAGGCTACTATTGCGCAGAAGGGCCAGCAGCTCCAGGCTGCAGCAGCCAACTTCCAGCAGAAGATTCAGCAGAATGCTTACACCCGCGAGCAGGCTGAGGCTATCCAGGCTGGACTGCAGAAGCAGAACAACGACCTGCAGGGCTTGCAGCAGCGCTTGAGCAACGAGTTTGCTGCTGAGCAGGAGAAGTACAACAAGGCGCTCCACGACAGCATTGCCAACTATCTTGCCCGCTACAACAAGGATAAGAAGTATAGCATCATCTTCTCTAAGAGCGGCGATAACCTGCTCTATGCTGACAAGGCTTACGATATTACAAAAGAGGTGATTTCCGGCTTGAACAAGGCTTACAAGGGTAAGCTGAAGAAAGAGGAGGCTGCTCCTGCTAAAAAGTAAGAGAAATGCTTCGTAAGGAAAGATACGATTTTATATTGAATCATTTCAGAAGTGCGCTGCCGAATGTAACTACCGAGTTGCAGTTCGGTAGCGCATTTCAGCTTCTGGTGGCTACCTTGCTTTCTGCGCAATGCACCGACAAACGCATCAACATGGTTACGCCTGCTCTCTTTGCCCGTTATCCTGATGCGCAGCACATGGCACAGGCGAGCGAGGAAGATATTTATGAGTTGATCAGTTCGGTGAGTTATCCGAATGCCAAAGCGAAGCATCTTGCTGAAATGTCTCGCCAGCTGGTTGAGATGTTCGGAGGTGAGGTGCCTGAGGCTGCGGATGATTTGGAGAAGTTGGCAGGAGTGGGTCGCAAGACGGCGAATGTGATTCGTGCCGTATGGTTCGGTCATGCTACGATGGCGGTGGATACGCATGTTTACCGTGTGAGTCATCGTATGGGGTTGGTGCCGAAAACGGCAGATACACCCCGAAAAGTAGAAGATTATCTGATGAAACACATTCCGGCTGAGGATATTCCGAATGCGCATCATTGGATTCTGCTGCATGGCAGATATATTTGCAAGAGTACGAAACCGCTCTGCGATAAATGCTTTTTTAATGAATATTGCCCAAAACTATTAAAGGATAGTAAGCTTTAGGTAGTTATTAGTTATTAGTGATTAATTGGTAGTGATTAGTTTGTTTATCACTAATCACTACTAATTAATCACTAATTAAAGTTTTATTGTTTTATTCAAGAGATAATTATCCAGAATCACCATGGCTGCCATGGCTTCAACCACCGGCACGGCTCTTGGCAAAACGCAAGGATCATGACGGCCGCGGGCAGTCAGCGTGGTGGCATTTCCTTCCAAATCTACCGTATTCTGCTCCATCAGAAGAGTAGCAACCGGCTTGAAGGCAACACGGAAATAGATGTCCTGACCATTGCTCAAACCGCCCTGTATTCCTCCGCTATGATTGCTCTTTGTTGTAATACGGGCAGCAACATCCTGATTCACGGCAGCATCTTCTGGCGTCCCTGCAGCTTCAGCCTTCGGGATAAAAACATCATTCTGCTCACTTCCGCGGGCAGTAACTCCGGCAAATCCTTCGCCATATTCAAAACCCTTCACGGCGTTAATGCCAAGCATGGCAGCACCCAGTTGGGCATGAAGCTTGTCAAACTCAGGCTCGCCCAATCCTACCGGGCAACCCTTGATGACGCAAGTGATGATTCCACCAATCGTATCGCCGTCAGCCTTAACCTGGGCGATGAGATCTTCCATCTCCTTCGCCTTCCGCTGGTCAGGACAGCGCACCGGATTATCTTCTATGGTGTTAAGGTCATACAGATGATAATCTTTCTCCAGCGCGATGCTGCCCACCTGCGATGTATAAGCCGTGATGCTGATGCCCAACTGTCGCAAGGCAAGTTTAGCCAGGGCTCCGCCTACGCATCGGGCAATGGTGATGCGGGCTGAAGAACGGCCGCCGCCACGATGATCGCGTACGCCATACTTCTCGTGATAGGTGAAATCTGCGTGAGAAGGGCGGAAGAGACAGCGCATGTTCTCATAGTCCTGAGAATGCTGGTTCTGGTTACGCACCTCAAAGCCGATAGGGGTTCCTGTAGATTTGCCTTCGAACACACCACTCAGAAACTCTACCTTGTCAGCTTCCTTTCTGGCCGTAGTGATGTGGCTCTGTCCTGGGCGTCGGCGGTTCAGCTCGCTCTGGATAAAGTCCATGTCGATTTCTATGCCTGCAGGAAATCCGTCAATAACGCCTCCTACAGCTATTCCATGACTCTCTCCAAACGTAGTGAGAGTGAAAAGATTACCAAATGTATTCCTCATTACCTTATATATTATAAAGGTGTTTATTACTTGTTGCAGCCGCCTTCGCAACCACCTTCACAGTTGCCATCCTTGCAGTCGCCGCCGCAGTTGTCGCAGCCACCTGAGCAGCCGCCACCTTCGCCGCTGATCATCTGAGCCATCTTGGCAATCTCCTCTGCAGTAGCCTCGCGGCTCTCGAGAATCTGACCGCAGAAGTTGAGCTTCAAACCAGCCAATGGGTGGTTCAGGTCGCAGGTTACCTTTGTATCGCTGATGTTCTTCACTACTGCGTTGAAGTGGTTGCCATCCTCGTTCTGCAATGGGATGATAGCGCCTACCTGTACGTGCTGTGCATCAAACTGGCCGTTGACGGTAAAAATCTGCTTGTCGAGCTCCAGTACGCGCTCATCATAGTGCTGTCCGTAAGCCTGCTCTGGGTCCAGCTGGAAGTCGAACTCTTCACCTTTAGCCAGGTTTACCACCTTCTCTTCGAAAGCTGGCAGGGTAACACCCATACCGCTGATGAAGATGAACGGACGCTCGTCGGTTGTGCGCTCGATGAGCATCTCCTCGCCGTTGTCACCATTAGTTACATCATACAGTGCGTATGAAACTACAATAAACTTGTTTTTGTTGTTTGTTTCCATTTCTATATTTATTTTTTATTATTTCTTTTTCTTTTCTGTATGCTTACGCTCTTTACCATCTCCATGCGCTCCAGATAGATAGGGCGCCATTTGTCGATGATGTCCTGCAGACTTTTGCTCTTCTGCGAGAGTTCAGCATATTCCTCGCCGTCGGTCAGATTCTCTTTCTTGAGATCCAGCATTCGGGCGATGAGCTGTTTCTGATGTTCCTCAGCCGCCTTGAGCTGGTTGCCCAGTTTCTCGAGACTTTCCATAAAGGCGAGTGCCTTGTCTATATGATTTTCCTGTACCATTTTGCTTGTTTTATAGGTTGAATCTTTTGCAAAGGTACAAATAATAATTGGTATAAACGAAGAAAAAGGGCTTTTTTTTCGATGATATTACAAAATGATAGAGAAAATGTAATATCTCTAACGTTCTGACGCCTATTTCGGGGTATTGTTGTTGATTTAAGTCAAGAAATAGGCGGAAAACTGAAAATATCCCAAGAAATGTTTGCGCACACAGAGAAAAGTTCGTATCTTTGCAGCGTCTTAAAGAAAAAGACTATAGGATAATGTTTAACAGAGCCGGCGTCTTCGGATGTGCAGGACTCACAAATTAAAGAAAGGTAAAAAGATTATGAAGAAGATTATGGTATTAGCAGTAGCTATGTTTGCAATGGCAACAGCTACATTCGCAGCAGACGAGGAGACAAATGCAACAGCAGCTTACAACATGAACATTAAGATGTCTAGCTTGGCAGATGCTTTGAGCTTGAACATCGATCAGGTAGAGGCTGTAGCTGATGTACACAAGAACTTCACCGCAGACATGATGAATGCTGCAACAGCAAAGGGTGAGGATCGTTCTGCAATGATTGACAAGGCAGTTTTGAAGGATCTCAAGTACATGCACGTTATCTTGGACAACAGTCAGTATCGTAAGTACGTGATGCTTCTCAACACAACCCTTATCAACCGTGGTTTGAAGTAATCATCTGTTTATAGATGAGAAAAATAAGAGAGAGATTTAAAATAAGAATCCCAGTCGAGGTTTTATCCTGACTGGGATTTTTTTTTGCCTTTGGGCCTTCAGCCCGTACTTAAAACCACTTCGAAACTTAGCTTCCTGATATGCGAAAGCTCAGTTAACTTGATAATCAGTCGATATCTATTAATTGGAAATGCTTGTTGAAGGTCAAATCCAACCCATTTGCCAATTCCACTTCGTATTCATTCTTGTTCATTTCAAGCTTCTTTACCGCTTGCGCTGGATAATTCTCCATCAGATAGTTTCTGATGGCTTGCGGAATCAGCTTGACTGGCACTTTTCCCTGCTTGCAGTCAATCTCTGTGAGATTACCTTTCTTATCAAATTCCAGCTTGGTTCCGTTCTGCAGAACCACATCATAGGTTTTGTTGATACCCCCCGTCTCAATGGTAGCAAGCATCACCTTCTGATTGTTGAAATGGTTGCTGAGTAAGGTTTGAGCCTTAACTGGGAGTGCATTAACGGCGATAGGCTTGTCATTGCCTGCATTTGCTGCCATATTGCATGATAGTATGCAGCAAATGGCAATCATCAGAATTTTCATCATTCTTTTCATAAGCTACAAATTAAAAACTAAACTTTCGCAAGTAAGCCCCACACGCCCTGAAAGGGCAGAAGCCCCTAGCCCAGGGCATCGCCCTGGGTAATTACGGACGCAAACCTGTCGCCCTGTAAGGGCAAAAGCTTTAAAACTCCAGACAAAACATA
>QSCI01000092.1:0-12032 GCA_003463005.1 Segatella copri
TAACGGTCTACACAAGTTTTGAAATCACGTTCTGGTATAAGTGACATAATCTGAGAGAATATAGTTTTGCCTTTGTTCATCGCACACGTATTTTAAATATGCGTGCAAAGATACAAAATCAAATCGAATACACTATAAAAAGTCCGTAAACTTTTGAGTATTAATAACTTATTTAATAATCGTCTCGTTTTAACGGGACACTAGTGGGTGATTTTACCTTTTATTTATAGCACCCACTCCAACCAATTCTCTGGTGTTACGATGGCTTTTTCCTTCACATCGTATGCAGTAAGAAAGGTATTCGGAAATTGAGTGTTAGCGTTGTTTCATATCATTAAACCCTTTCCATTATTAATAAAGTTCTTTGTTTCAATTTCGGCACAAATATAAGAAAAAATCCTAATCCCAAAATTCTATATGATTTTTGGGATTAGGGACCCAAAAAGCTCCAGAAGCAGCACGCCCTTTACCTTTGCTTTATTCTTCGGCCAGCGATTTTCAATTCCGCTACGCGGTCGGTGACCGAAGTAGCTTTCTTCATAATTCTTTTCTTTTGATTCTATTTCGCGAAGATACAAAAGAATCCGAATAATCGGATACCATTCCTTCTTTCTTGTTTTGTAAGCAGAACATGGTTTTACAGCTCGTTTTTATACTATTAAACATAAATATTCACTTTTGCGAGATTTTTCTTGCGGAAAATTTTGTGATTTCAATAATTATTCGTATCTTTGCAGCGTCAGTCCTCGCCAAGCCTCTTAACAATGCTCAAATCGTGCGAGGCGTTTTTTATTTATACACATTTGAATATGGCAAATCTTATACCTTTTACAAAACGATTTGAATCTTCAGAAAATCTCGTTAATTTGCTTGAATCACGAGGTTTACAGATTTATGATAGGAACAAAGCCATACAGTACCTTGACAATATTGGTTATTACAGATTGTCTGCTTATATGTATCCTTTGTTGAAGATGCCCAAGACAGCACATTTATACAAGGAAGGTTCATCCTTCAAGAAAGTGATGATGCTTTATCGTTTTGATAAGAAACTGAGACTACTCATGTTCAATGAGATAGAAAAGATTGAAATTGCTATCAGACGGGCAGTAATGCAAATAACAGCAGATATGACGGGCAATCCTTTTTGGCTTACTGACTCTTCTTATTTCTTGGATAGTTCCAGGTTTAATGAAACAATACGAGCTATATCCAAGGAATACAGCAAATCCAAGGAGGAGTTTGTTCTTCATTTCAAGCGAACCTATTCTGAGCCATATCCACCATCGTGGATTTTAGGCGAGCTGCTTACTATTGGAAATGTCAATGCTATTTATCGTAACATCAAACAAAATCGCATACGCAAACGCATAGCTAAACGTTTTGGTTTGCCTATCAATGTGTTTGAGTCATGGCTTACAGTTATTGCTGTTACTCGAAATGCCTGTGGTCATCATTCAAGAGTATGGAACAAACAGAATGCTATTCAGCCAGCGATTCCAAATAGTCCTGAAAGAGAATGGATAACGCTACCAACAGATTCCATGCGTGCTTACTTCGATCTGTGCATCATCAAGTACTTTCTTAATGTTATATCCCCCAATAATGATATGCAATCCAAAATAACATGGTTGTTCATTCGGTTTCCCGAAATTGACTTAAAAGCTCTCGGCTTTCCGCAGGGATGGCAAATGGAACCATTATGGAGGTAATTTCAAGTGAAACTGCTATTTTATACCAGTTTGTACCGGTTTATGTGGTTTGCATCATGAGTTTTATGCCAAAGGAGCATGAGGTGACAAAGTTTAGGACAGACGTTGCTTTGAGGGAGAAGTCTAGTGACTCGATATTTTCTGATAAGCTTCGTTTCATCTATCTTTCTCTTCCTTTCTTTGATAAGAGTGAGGAAGAATGCGAGACGGGTTTTGAAAAATGGATTTATGTTTTGAAGTATATGGAAGTATTGGAAAGATTGCCTTTTACGGCACAGAAAAAGATATTCGATCATCTTGCTAAATTGGCGGATGTTCGTTGCTTGAGTAGTGAGGAGCAGGAAAAATACGATGAAAGTATTAAGGCCGCCGATGATTACTACTCCGGCCTTTATGGCTCTTATGTTGAAGGAGAGGAAAAGGGAATGGCTAAAGGTAGAGCAGAAGGAATGGCTAAAGAAAAGTTAGACACAGCTTACCGCCTTTTGTCAATGGGGCTTTCTGAAGCACAAGTATCAACGGCCACTGAGCTTCCGCTGGAGGAAATTCAGAAAATGAGGAAATAAGAACTGGCATTGAAAAATTGATTTCTGTATTGAAGTATATGGAAATGGATGAAGTATTTAAAAATTTGCCTTTAGCGGAACAAAAGAAGATGCTCGATCATCTTGCAAAATTGCCAGATGTTCGTTTCTTGAGTAGTGAGGAGCGGGAAAAATACGATGAAAGTATTAAGGCTGTTGATGATTACTACTCCGGCCTTTATGGTTCTTATGTTGAAGGAGAGGAAAAGGGAATGGCTAAAGGTATTGCTAAAGGAATGGCTAAAGGAATGGCTAAAGAAAAGATAGACACAGCTTACCGCCTTTTGTCAATGGGTATGTCTTGGTCGCAAATCATGCAGGCTACTGGATTGACAGAAGAAGAATTGAAGCCGCTTCAGGCGTAGTGTATATCTCGGCTGCACCTTTCGGCTTGCCCCACACGCCCTGAAGGGGCAGAAGCTCCTAGCCCAGGGCAACACCCTGGGTATTAATGAAATATAAACCAACGCCCTGTAAGTGCAAAAGCTTTAAAAATATTCGATTTTTAATCTATAGGCTTATGGTACATGTAAATGAAACGATAATAATCAAGAGCTCTTCTCCCAAGATGGCAGAATGGGTAAAGAGTCTGAAGGCTCATAAAACTGAGCAACTGGAGAAGTTGCGCAACGTAGAGAAGTGTGACTTTGAATTTCAGTTCTGATGCGAGCCAATATATGATACCAGCCTCCCCTAATACTTCCTGATAACTTTTTCTAAAACTTTTCCCCGATTTTCTTGCATGTTTCGAAATAATGATGTACCTTTGCTCTAATAAAAAGAAGTATTTATGACAGGAGAAGAGATGAAAATATATCTAAAGCAAAGTGGAATTCCTCTTGCAACGATAGCAGAAGGTCTTGGAATCAGTCCTCAGAACCTGAATGGTAAGTTGAAGGCTAAAAGTCTGAAGACGGACTTTGTAGCGCAAATTAGGGCTGTCATTGATAGCTACGCATCCTCTTTGTCGACAGAAATGGAAGGGGGCGTGATGGATTCGGATGTTTATGGCTCGAATAATATGGCAGGTCAGTCATCTGTAGATTTGGCCTTGCAGCGAGAGACTGAGGTTTTGCGCAAGCAGAATGAGTTTCAACAGAAACTGATTGAAACACAGCAGAAACAGATTGCAACCCTGCTCGCTCTCGCAAGTAAGAACATTATAAATAATTGATATGAAAAAAATATTTTTATTCTTAGTTCTAGCTTTGTCCAGTATGAGTATTTGGGCACAGCATACAGTATATTGTGAAATAATGCAGTTTAATCCGGCAGGACTGGGGGCTTCGGTTATATCCGTAGACTTCGGGAATAAAGGGGCTGATGAGTTGGTAGACGAGAATGGTAAGAAGATTAAATTCAATTCCTCTATTGATGTACTCATGTATATGGAGAAAAGAGGATGGAATGTCGTGTCTGCATTCTCGGTAATACATGACCCCGGCATTTCCAAGGCTGTTCCTGTCGTTCACTATCTCATGAAGAAGATTGTCTCAGATTATTCTGAGATAATGAATGGTATCCATACGAAGAAAGCTACCACGCAACAAAAGCAGAAGAAAACTCTTGGGGATGATGGATACTTTAATTAATCCTGTAATGTGCGAGGAGTAACTTCGCTGCTGACGGCAAGTATCTCGGCTCTACGGTTGCAGCCAACGGTGCTGCCTCTTATGCCGTTTCCGAGTCTTTGGTTATCGCCAAGGTGGGTAAGGATTCTATCAAGATTGCAATGAAATAAGGATTGTGCAGAGCGTGCATCTAGCATAAAATCATATAAGTCGGGAAGATGCAGTAGCTATAAGGAACTTCTTAAAGGTATGACAAGGGAAGAACTTATTGTCTATTATCAAACAATTAAAATATAACGAATATGGTAGAAGATTATACAGCAGAAGAGTTGAATAAACTCATCAATGAGTGTCGGAAGAAGTACGAAAAACTTGAAAAGGAGACCGTCATGAAGGCTCTGACTGGCGAGATTGGTACGAACTCCGCAATGGTGGAAGAGTTGGAGATACTCAACATCCACTATCACGATGAAATGGATGAGTACGATATCACTGCACCTGACCTGAATCCAGATCTTATCGAGAACTTCAAGATGGCAGAGCGTGATGGCAAGAACGTCATCTTCGAGGCACAGGAATATCTTAAAATCCTGGGAATGTGCGAAGAGATGTTCAACCAGAAGCTATGGGTCAACGAAGATGGCCACATATGCGATGAGGAAGGTAATAGACTATCTGCCGACGGAGAACATCGTGTATTTGAGGTCATTAAAGGCAGAAAATGATATATTTCTAGTTTTTCATAGCTAGATTTGTTTAAATGATTGTCCTCTCTTGCCCGTGAGGGTAGGAGGGGATTTTAAAAATGGCTCCGATTAGCCAAAACTGGGAACTTCGGCTCCTATAGTAATAATAAAAGCCCTACGCAACACGGTTAAGCGAGAACGATATGAGTGATAAATTAGTAGTAAAGATTCTTATGATAGCTGGGCATATTGCCACAGTCATATCAATACTGATTGTACTAGGCAATCTGTATACAGCTTTATTTGGTTCTGACTTCAGGGTCGGGGCTGCAATGGAAAGAGTACTCATTGGTATTGCCTCTTTCGTGTCATCTGTTGCACTCATTGGTTTTGCATACATAGTAAAACACGTGTGTGGAATAAAAGATTAGTAATATTATAGTCGTTTGTCACATTACTGATAGAAGGTTATTATATGTGTATTTATTAGGACAACATCAATGTGCTCAAATTGTCCTTGCAAAGGAAGAATAATAGTTTTGAGTGTCATGAATGAAAAATTATACATAAAATTTATTATTGACTTTATTTTTATATATTAAAATAATGAGATTATGAAGAAGTTATGTTTTGCAATAATGATACTCGCTGGGGCATCCGTTGTTTCTTGTAGTAGCGGTGATGATGATTATACACCTAGTTGGTTTGTGCATAAGAATCTAACTAAGGCTGATGGTGCAGATCATTATAATGCTGATAGCAAAATAAATATTCATGTAACAGCTGATGGCTCTTGCATGCAAGTATGGAGGAAAGATAATTTTAGAGGAAATTCACATTGTTACGATAGTTTGCTCAAATAGTTTTAAGGTAATTAAGGTCTGTATAAATATCAGTTTTAGCTAAAAAGAAACACTATGAGTAAAGAAAAGTCTTTTAGTGGTATATATAAGGATGTTACATACGAAGATATTCTGTCGTATAAGAGATTCAAGAAGCTGTCTTTCCTGAAAGGCTATAGCCCAGAAGAGATAGCTAGGCATCTTTATGCCCAAGAAAATATATCGCAAGATAAATGGAAAGTTCTGAATATATTAAGCAAAGAGCTTTTCAATAAGAAAAGAGCTGAAGCTTATAAGCTGAAAATTCATAGTAATTATGATTATCTGTTAAACGAATTTGACAATAGAAGATTACCGGATGGTGTGTTCTCGGAGTCATTTGATAAAGGAGTTATTGCATGTGTAAAGGCAAAATCAGAAATCCCCTTCTATCAACAGTTTATCTGTGATATTTTTTTGAATTCAATATTGACAGCATCATAGATTATGCCTATACATTACCAGAAGAACAAAAAGATATGTGTAAGACGTTGATTTATGCAGCTATACAATATTACAGAGATACCAATGACTCTAGAAAAATAATGCTGAATAATGCTCGACATAAAGAATATTCTAGTGATAAGGTTGATGACAGAGCCAAAAAAGACAAACTTATTTCAAAAATAAGTGAATCTGAAAATCATAGTGATGTTCCTGCCAAAGAAGTGCATCTTGACATGGTTTCCAAGCCAGAAGATCCTATTGATGCTAAGGAGAGAAAAGATAGAATCCGCTCTAAAGATGGTATTGATTATAGTGACCAACAGAAGAGAAACCAGGAAACAGGAGATATTGGCGAGAAATTAGTTCTTGCAAATGAAATCGAAAAAGCCAGAAAATGGGGGCTGTCAGAAGATTGGGTCTCTCAAATAAGAAGAGTCTCGTTGGAAAGCGATGATTATGGTTTTGATATACTCTCCTTTGACCAAAATGGAAGGGAACATTATATAGAGGTAAAGACAACCAAGGCTTCAAGCAACAGTTTGTCGTTTGTTCTCACGCAAAACGAATTAGACCATGCTAGAAAATATGGTAGTGCTTATTCTATAGTTATGGTATTTGACGTTGCGCAAAACCCTCGTATATGGGATATGGGGAATCCTTTTGTTAGTGAACCATGTAAAGTGAACATCAAACCGATTAAGTATTTGGTGGAAGTTAATGTAGATACGAAAGAATAATTATCTCTTATGCGAGGTGGTGAAGTTCTTCGCTGCTGATGGCAAGTATCTCGGCTCAACGGTTGCAGCCAACGGTGCTGCCTCTTATGCCGTTTCTGAGTCTTTGGTTATCGCCAAAGTGGGTAAGGATTCTATCAAGATTGCAATGAAATAAGGATTGTGCAGAGCGATGCACCTACCGTAAAATCATAAAAAGTAAGGGGAAGAAGGCGAGTAACGTAAATTGCTCACTTTTTTTCCCTTTTTCTTGTTATTCTATAGTAAAATATAGTTTAAATATTAATGTTTTTGAAAAATATATCCGGCTATTCATGGTAGCTGGGGAGTCGGCTTTGCTGTTCAAATAATTAGTTGTAAATTCGCATAAATTTACACTATTATGTTGGATATTGCAGAACATAGACAAAAGTTGATTCTGAAGAACTTAGCTCAGCTAGACGACAGAATCAATGAGATACAAGAAGAGTGCATCATCTTGTATCTAAAGTCTTTTATAGGTGATGGAGCTGAACTGCTATCTCCATATCAGTTCTCTAATATTACGCATATCAAGTATGATACAGTAATAAATGTGTTGAAAAGAAAAGTGAAGTTCAAGTCTTACCAACAGCGGCGGTGGTGTTATTGCATCCTTTATCAATGGGATACTATCATTGATACGCTGAATAAGAAACATGTTGCGGAGAGTAAAATTTTGAAAAAGATAAGTTCGAAAAGAACTTCAATGAGGCTTTTTGGCACTGGGCTACGATAGGGAGAGACTTGAAACAACTTGACAAGTTGAAAGAGAAAGTAGAAGAAATGCAAAGCAATTTTTCACCTCGCAATAAATAATTGAGCAACAACATAAAAAAATATCATGAGATTTAGCCGTGCATAAGTGCTTGCGCAGCTATTATAGAGAAACAATAACAACTTAAAAATCTGAGTAAAAATGAAAAATTCAACATGAAATCGGGGGAGACATTCCTCATACTGCTCTGCAGCTCGATGTCTCCGAAGTAAGGATTCACCCTGGAAAACTTTCAGGGGCCACCTCTTCTTCCAAGATTGAGGAAGTAAATTTAGTCTATCTTAAAAGGTGAAGATATATGACTAAACTTATCGTAAAACTGAAGATTGCCCTGGCTGTGTTGGGAATCATCAGTATGAGTGTTGATATCGTAGTTAACCTGAAAGGCGTTCGCGTATTTGAGGGTACTACAAGTGTTGATAACCTTATAAGTCTTTTTGAATCATGAAAGTCAGTTGCATACTAAATTTTAATGGAGATATTCATGTGGGAGGTGTGAATCTTGGCAATGTAGTGAACTTCAATCCTTCGCATGATACCGCAAGAGAGAGGTATAAGAGAGATGATTTTTCTAATTCCGATGTGACGGAAGCTGACTTTGAAGATGATGATGAAGAGGACACAGGGAATAATAAGAAAGCATCTGGCATAACTAAGTTATTCTTACCTCATAAACGTAATATTCCTAAAGAATTGAAAGGAGAAAAAGCACAACAGATTCTGAAGAGTTTGTATGAGTATGGGATTTTGAATGAAAACTACCAGCCTGTCAATCTTTCTGGCTACCAGAAAGGTTATCTTGCCTATAAGTTATCCATCAAACTGCATATTACCAAGCTATGGAAAGTATTCTCACAGTTATGGGATATGAACCCTGCTGTGCTCAGAACGCGCTACAATGAAGCTATCTCAATGCCTTCTATGGGTGAATTTGGAGATAAAATCAATAAATATATAGGTTAAATGACCGTTTTTTGCAAGTAGTACTAGTACGACAGTACTGGTACGTACTAGTTTTTTGTCGCAGAATCGCCGTACATTTGCCCCCGGAATTCAGAACCGATATGGTCTGAGTTTCGGGGGCTTTTGTGTATAGGCACATCAACCGTTGTGGGAGCGCCCAACTGTTTTAAAAAGGAATTTATAAGATGAAAGCAATGAAACCTTTTTATTTTACTCATCCGCAGTACGGAAAACTGAGGGTGGTGGTGATTGACGGGAAAATCTATTACTGCCTGATGGACGTGAAGAACATCTTCAAGAAGTCGGTACAGAAACTCTATGAGACGATTGCTGACTCGGAGGGGGAACTGAAAAATCTGAACATCGTGATGATGAAGAATATGAAAATCAAGTATAACCTCTTCTTCGAGAGCCAGGAAATGGGGAAGGAAGAAGCGGAGGCTGAGAACGTGAATGCGGATATCAACTTCTGCGATGAACAGCTGGTGAAGGACCTCGTAGACAGGCATGTTGCTGCCGAGAAGATTGCGGCAAAATGGGTGCTAGGGTTTGTCAAGAGCAGACTGAATGATGCTGAGAATGCTTCGCTCTTCGAGGCGAACGGGGTTGACGAAATTTCGGATAACTCGCTGATTCTGCCTATCAATGTAAGTTATGGCTCAGGGTATATCATGATTAACAGCGAAGTGTTCGATTAATAAAAAGATGGAGGTAAAATGGAGATAGTACATGTAGTGGCAATTAATCCTTATCGCAAAGGTAATAAAGGGAAAGTTTTTTCCTATCGCATGGATACTTATGATAAGGTGATTGAATCGGCTGCCGTTAAAAAGATGATTCAGCAGATTCGGGGTGAATTGCCGATTGACGGAGTGGATTTGAACGATGCGCAGGCGGTGAAGAAGGCGCAGGAAAGGCTCAAGAGCGAGCTGCCTTTCTTCTGCCCGCACTACGGCATGTTCAAGAATAATGTGCGCAGACAGGAGAATGCGATGCCGGAAAGTTTTCTCTTCCAGACGATTATCGATGTGGATGATAAGGAGTATGTAGAGAAGGCTATCGAGAAGGCGCGCGAACTGAACTGCTCTTCGGGTATCTGGAATGGGAGTTTGCTGCATCTCTGTTATAGCGCTCGCAAGAAGCTGCATATCGGTATCAGAATGCCGATTGGGATGACCATCGAGGAGACGCAGAAGGCGTATTGTGAGGCGCTGGGCGTGCCTTATGATGAAAGTTGCATCACACCTGAGAGAATGATTTTCCTGACGGATAAGGACTCGGAAATCTACCGGTCTAAAATGTGGTGCGCGGTGCTGCCGGAGAGCGAGATACAGGCTCGAAGACAAGCGTTCCTTAATCGTGGGCTTACCGTGGACGGCAAGATAGTTAATAGTTTACAGTTTACAGTTAATAGCAATAGAAATGACAATGTTCAAAACAATAGACTTTCGGGCAATCATGGCGATTATGCTGCTCCTGCTGGCACTGCTGTTCAGCCTGCCCAATCTGGTAATAGCAATCATGCTGATGATTCTCATTTCGGGAATCCTGGAGGCAATTATGGCACTGGTGAACTGGGAGAGGCCAGTGAGAAGAATCTGATAGCCTTTGATCTGTTCGTGCAGTCGGCTGGGCTTGAGGGGATGGCGATTGATACCGTTGGGTCTCGGCACTCTTCGCTGCTCGCTATTATGAGCGCAGGCGCTTCAAGGGTGATGAGCGAGGAGGAACTGATGAAGGTGGTGGCTGAGAAAATGCCGAGCTATTATCAGGAGCCGGATTGCCACCAACTTATCCATGATTTCTATGCGAAATATGCTGACAGCTGTAAACCGATGTCGAGGGATGTGATAAGGGTGAATGCGCTGGCGGAAAAACAGGCCAGCCGGCAAGTTAATAGTTTACAGTTAACAGTTAATAGCCCTAACGCAAATCATGCAGTTCAAGGTTCAATGATACAAGTTCAAAGTAGCGACGAGGATTATCCGGAACCGCCGGAGATGCCGGAGAAACTGCCGAAGCTGGTGGAACTGCTGATATCTCGGACACCGGAGATTTATAAGCCGGCTGTGGCGCACGCTATCTTTCCACCGCTCGCTACACACCTCTGGCAGACGAGCTTCCGATATATTGATAATGTAGTGCATGAGGCTACATTGTCTACGTGCTTGCTGGCTGGTACGGGTGCTGGTAAATCTTCTGTAAACAAGCCGATTAGCTATATTATGGAGGATATCCGCAAACGGGATGCGGAGAATCTGAAACGTGAGAAGGAATGGAAGGAGGAGATGACGCGCAAGGGCGCCAACAAGGACAAGCGTAAGCGACCGGACAACCTCGTTATACAGGAGATTGATGCCGATATGACCAATCCGGCATTCGTGATGCGAACCGCTGAGGCGCAGGGACGGTTTCTTTACACTTCGCTCAATGAGCTGGATCAGTTTGATGCTCTGAAGGGTACCGGAAACCAGCATTTCCGTATCATGTGTCTTGCCTCAGATAGCGACAACCAGTACGGCCAGACTCGCGTGGGCATATCGAGCGTTACGGAGCGTGTAACCATCCGATTCAACTGGAACGCATCTACCACTATCCAGAAAGGGCAGCGTTACTTCTCAAAAGTTTTGACAGACGGTCCGATAAGCCGTATCAATTTCTGTACCATTCCGGAGCGTGAAATCGGTGATGAAATGCCTGTCTTTGGTGATTACGATGATGCTTACCGAGAGGGGCTGAAGCCTTATATCGAGAATCTGAACAACGCCAGGGGGCTGATTGACTGTCCTGAGGCATTCCAGCTTGCCCTCAAACTGAAGGATGAGAATGCTGAGTTTTCACGTCTGTCGCAGGATAGGGTTTATGAGAATCTTTCCTTCCGTGCCAACGTCATCGCCTACCTGAAGGCGTGTGTGCTGTATGTGGCGAACGGCTGTAAATGGGAGCCGGAGATAGATGAGTTCATCCGCTGGAGCGAGCGTTACGACCTCTACTGCAAGATGCGTTTCTTTGGTGATGCCATCAAGAGGGCGAACTTTTCGAACGAGAAATCGAGCAAGCGTGGACCGGCAAATCTGTTGCAGCAGTTGCCTGATGTCTTTAATTTCCAGCAGGCAGAATATCTCCGCTCGCAGTTGGGCATGGACAAGAAGGGCACTCCTTCGATGTTGCGTAATTGGGTGAACCGAAACTATATCCGGAAGATTCCGCCTAAGGGTGTAACGGGTGACGTAATCAGTATTCAGTTATTCAGTTTTGAAAAGCTACGTAACCGCAAGGATGGTAAAGAGGTAAAAATATTAGAATCTTAATGGAGTTTGAGTTATGGAAATAGTAGTAAAAAGAATAGCAAAAAAGAAGACTTATACGATAGGTCATCTTTATATCCTGAGCGATAAGGACGTGAAGCGTACCTGGCGTTCGGGGGTAAAAATTGGCGACAAGCGTATCTTTGAGCACAGTTTCGATAAGGCGAAGTTGGACAAGGAGCATTACTTCTGTGATACCCTGGAGCCTACGTGGAGAAACCTTCTGGGTGTCGAACTGAAGCCGGAAGAGGAGGATGGACGGTACAGTAGGGTATCGGGTAAGAAAGCCCGCAAGATACCGGGTCATACGGCGATACCGGAGGGCTCGTATCCTGTTGTTATCTCGAAAT
>QSCI01000093.1:0-11969 GCA_003463005.1 Segatella copri
ACACGATTGTTGCTATTTTCGCCTTAGCATTCGACTCCGTTGACATAGATTCAGATGATTTTGATGATATGCGTATAGGTGCAGCAGGAACCGATTTACCTGCGGTAAATGAAACTTTCCGAGAACAATTCGAACAAAAATATACTTATCCCGCTTTAGAAATTGCCTACTTAGCTATTGATAAAAAATTTCAAAGCTTACATCTAGGTTCAGCCTTAATTGAAGAAATAGCTTCGATGGCTAGAAACCAAAGATATGCTGGTTGCGTCTTCTTGACAGTAAGAGCTTGGCATACCTCTAATTATAGCGCAGTAGGTTTCTATGAAAAGAATCAATTTGCAAAATTGACTCCTGTTCCACAAATGGATGTTTGGCCAATGTACAAAACAATTTGGCCGAAAGAATGATCCCCCTATGCCCTTTACCTTTGCTTTACCCTTCGGCCAGCGATTTTCAATTCCGTTACGCGCTGGTGCCGGCTAAAGATTTATACAGATTCTGGGCTTGAATAGAGTCTGAAAACGTTAAAGAATACTAACAAGGTGTCGCATTGCTCACGAATGAGACACCTAAACCAAAAAATCATACCTGAAAAAACAAATATTACCCCCCCCCACTTTCATATAAAAGCCTTAACTTTGCACCAGGATTTTTACAATCTGTATCATGAAGGATTTAAAATGTTGTAAATTATAATCAAAACATAATAGATATGAAGAAAGTTTTAACTAAGAAAAAAGTATGTTGCTCTTTGGAAAAAGACAGTATATTTTCTATAAAAAAAAGATCAATATGAGAAATTACTTAACTGGAAAAGAAAGATTGCTGGTCGCATTGCTTGCTTTTATTCTTCCATTTTCTTTCGCGAAAGCAGAAGTAAGAGAAGATGGAAAGACGGGGCAGCAAGGCTGGTACGTCGGAGTAGAGGGTGGAATGCCTTTCGGCTTCTCTACCTTCTCAAGCTTCGGACATGACAAGACGCACCTCGGTTGGGCTGCTGGCTTATATGGGGGCTATCGTTTCAACTCCATCTTCTCGGCTGAGTTATCTGCCAAGTATGGAGAGATGAACTTGTCGGCACAAGACTGTTGCGTAGAACGTAACTATTGGTTGGGTAGCGACGGTATGCTTTACAACGCAGGTGTCCTGGGCATGGACAGTTGGGAGTATGCCAATCTGAAAAGCCATGTCAGAATGGGCAGATATGGGGCAAGAGTGAATATCAATCTCCTTGGACTGTTCCATCAAACAGCTGACAGCCGATGGGATTTGGCTGTTTCACCTCATATATATGCAGTAACGACCAAGGCTGATATTCAGACTATAGCCGATGATGCTAAGGTGATGAAAGGTTCTACCAACTGGCATTTGGGTTATGGTGCAGACTTGCAGGTTGGTTATCAACTGACCTCATGTCTGAAATTGGGCATCTATTCCGGTTTGACCCGTCTTACTGGCGAACGTATGGATGGAATGCCGGAATATCAGCATAAGAACAACTTCTTGTGGGAAAGTGGCATAAGATTAGGAATCAACTTGCCTTTTACCCATCATCATCAGTAACCCATAAAACAAGATAGAATAATGAAAGCAAAAAAAAGATTTAATATTTGGTTATGGGTGCTGTTATGCGTCCCATGCCTCTTGGCAAGTTGTGACCATGATGTTCATTCTGATGAGGAAGAAAGTGGCTTGTCGGTATCGCTCACTTGGGCAGATGAAGCCGACCAAGGTACGGAAGTGAATGACGTGAAGCTCTGGATATTCAATGCCGATGACGGCTCGCTTGTTGAGGAAAAACATGATGGAAGTGCGCAGGAGGTAGCAAGCCAACGCTTCGCTCTTCCAGTAGGGCATTATCAGATTCTGGCTACCACCAACCTTATAGAACCGTTTTTTATCGGTGAGGCTACAAGGGCAACCCTCAACATGAACCAACTCATGTTGGATTGTCCAATCCAAGTGCCTCTCCCGACCATGCCTATTATGGTGTCACGGACATCGGTATAGACAAATCAAATGTCAACTACATAACCAAAAATGAAATGCGCCATATACTTGCAGAATTGACCATCTTCATTAAAGGAGTTCCTGACAATTTTGCAATGATAGGCAAGGTTCTGAATGTGGCAACCGGACTCCTGCCCCTGCAAAAGAATGAGGATGGAACATTCGGGACGGCAAGCTATACCAAGGAAGAGTGTGATATACCTTTGAGAATCGCAGTGCCTGGCGAAACTTTAAAAACGGAAACATTACGCTTGATGCCGACAGCCAACGGTTTACATACCACCAAGTTGTTTATCCAACTGATTTCTCCTGGGGGAGTAGTTAGCAACTACGACATCGAAGCACCCATCATGAAGTCTGGAGGCAAGTATCAGATAAACTTGGAATACGAGGAGATGAAACCTTATATGTATCTTACGAGCACGAAGATAGATGATTGGACAGAAGGCTGGGTGTATCGAGGCGAAATCTTGAATCCAGAAGATTAAGCGGCTCTATCATTTAAGCAAGAATCAAAACAAGAATATAAATATAAAATAGTAAAAGACAATGAAAAAGAAGACTTATCTCTTTGCTCTGATGGCAATGGCTTTGACATTAGGCAGCTGTTCAGACAACGAGAATGGTATCGGAGGCGAGACCTCCAAGTATATCACCGTTCTACCAGTATCGGCAATATGACACGTGTTGCCACAGATGCGAATGGCGGTCAAACCTTTGAAGAGGGTGATGAAATCAGTGTGTATGCCTGGATAGGTGCCCCAACTGTAGCTCCTGAGACAAGCGAGCGTGTAGTGAACAACGCCATCAATAAGTTGACTAACGGCTCATGGGTATCAACTCCGCAGATGCTGTGGAAGAACAACCGTGACAAACATTATTTCATCGGTGTGTATCCTACAGCAGCAATATCCGATTTTACAGCTGGCGAATATAAGCTTGATGTTACGAAACAGGAGGATAGCGACCTTTTGGTGGCAGTCAACAAAGATGGCATATCCTATAATGCCGATGAACAGCAAACGGTGCCATTAGCGTTTACTCATGTGATGTCGAAGGTGATAGTCAATATACAATATCGCAATCAGTTTGGTGGTAAGCCTACCGTAGAGAGCCTTGTTGTTAAGAATGCCGCATCTGATGCCTCTGTCAATCTCTTGACCAAGACTGTAACTGTAGCTACAGATGCTGCTCGCACCGACATCAGTATCCCTGTAATCAAGGAAAATGAAAAATATGAGTCTATCATGATACCACAATCAGGCATTACCAAGATTGCTGTTAATATAAATGGCAAGCAATATGTCTACACTCATCCTACTGATATCAAACTGGAGGGTGGCAAATATACGGTAGTAAATCTCATTGTAGGTCGTGACGAGATTACTCTTGGCAATGTAAGCATCGCTGATTGGGGCGAAGGAGAAAACATCAATGGCGGTGAAGCGCAAACAGATTAAAAGATTTGTATAATATTTAAAATTATAAAGTCATGAAGATAAATAAAATATTAGTGGCAGCAGCAATGGCTCTTGGATTCGTTAGCTGCTCAAGTGAAGGAGAATTGACTCCTGCTATAGATACATTGAAAGATACTCCGTTGCAGATTAATGCATCTGTAGCAGGTATGAAAACACGTGCAGGATATGATGCTAATAGCGTACCTAACCAATTCTATCTTAAGATAAGACAAGGGCTTAAAGAGCAAAAAAAATATTGGTATGATGTTGTCATGAAACTGGAAAATGGCCAATGGGTTGCTTATAATGCTGAAAACAAGACTGAAACGGTTCAATTACTTCGAGCAGGATATAATATAAATTGCGATCTCTATTCTACTACATTTCCTGGATACGAACTGGATGAAAGCGGAAACCAGATTAAATCTATAGAATTAGAGGTTCTGGCAGACCAAAGCTTAGATGCCAGTGTCAAGGCAAGTGACCATTTGTATGCCTTAAACAAAGATAAAAATATGGAGGTTAAGGCTATTGAGTTAAAATTGGAACATCAAATGTCAAAACTCTCACTAGAGTTGACTTTGGGTAGTCAATATGAAGAGGAGCAAAATCCTGTCAAAGACATGCAGATTGTAGGAACTAAGAGAAAAGTAAATTGGTCAGATGGACATTCGTATGTTAGTGATGACGCTTCTGCAGAGCCAATTATACCATATCTTGCGGGTTACACCAAGCCTACGGATGATTCCCCAAAAGCGAAAGTTTGTTATGAGGTGATTTTAGCTCCACAGACTGTTGAGGCAGGAAACTTTGGTGTTGAATTTAATGTTTTAGGCAAAACTTATCGTTGGTACAGTGATGCTGCTGTTAAATTGAAAGAAGGCACTCAATACACATTGCAACTGACGGCAGGAAAAGATCAGGCTAATCTTGTAGAAGTTACATCTAAGGCTTGGAATACAAAACACAAAAACGAAAATAATGAAGAAGTGGACAACAAGTCGGATATAGAAACCTTTTAATGACTAGAAGTATGAAAATTATAAATAAATACATATTGGTGGCTGCAGCTTCTCTATCTGTTGTTGCGTGTAGCCAAGATGATGGCTTGTCAAATAGCTATCTTAAAGATTCGGATGCTGTTCACATTACAGCCCAAGTGGGAAGTAATGAAGCTACAGGTGGCTTTATTTCTCGCTCCAATCCATTGGGTAGTGAAGTTGAGCAAGCAAAGTTTAATGAAGGCGATGCCATTTCTGTTGTTGCAGATAACCAAGATGCCGTTATTTATTCTTATGATGGTACCAGTTGGAGTCCAAAAGAAAAAGGTCTGCACTTAGTTTGGAATAGTAACGAGATGAATTTTAAGGCTTTTTATCCTGCAAATGCTAATGATGCTTCTTTTACAGACTTCACACTACCTACTGCATACAATAACTTAGAGGACTTGGCTTTGGGTGACTATATGACATTTAGTGGTAGCCGCAAGCGTAGTTCCGATAATGATGGCGTGAACTTGGAAATGGAGCGCAAAATGGTGCGCATCGTTGTCGGCCTAAGAGATGTTAATGTTTGGGGAGACACGATGGATGAAGGGTTGGAACTGACAGAAGTAATAATCCATCCTAATACAAATGGATATTTCGATGGTGAAGTTGTTCCCGCTGATTCAAAAGAAGTTAGTGTGAAAGCGTACAAACACACTGATGGTAAGTTTTATGCGCTTATTACTCCGACAATGCCAGTGTCGGATATGTATAATTATTTGCTTTTCATGACAGTAAAGGTGGCAAAGCCTGATGGCACAGGTGAGCAAGAATTTGAAGTTAGGCGCATTCCACATACAGGTACAGAAGCTGGTAGTAGCTACGAGTACTTTTTAAAGATTGGTAAGGACGAACTTGTTGTAGATAAAATTACAGTATCTGATTGGAAAACTGGTGAAGCGATTCCTGGTGGCGAGGCTTTAGACGATGTGTCGTTTGTTAAAAAGACGATTGCAGATGCTTTGGCTGCAAATAAAACTGATATAGAATTAACATTGAATAGTTACAACAATAGTAGCGAGCTATCTGCTGCGATTAGAGATGCTCTAAAAACAACCACTGATGGAAGTGTCAATTTAACACTGAAGGGTATTACTTCCTTCCAAACAGGCTTAGATAATTTTATTAATCATTGTAATAAGTTGAAGTCAATTACTTTACCAGATGCTACAGAATTTAGCATGTGGGCATTTGCATCTTGTGATAAGTTGGAGGAAATATATGCTCCAAACGTATCAGTGCTAGGATGTCAAGTTTTTAAGGGTTGTAAAGGATTGAAGAAGATTGCATTGGGAGCTCTTACAAATGTGAATTTGGGGGATGATAGCGAAGCCTTTTTTGGTTTGAATACAGAAAATGTTGATTTGGTCTTGTCTGAATCGCAGAAACAGATGGAGAATCGAAATAATTGGTACTCTACCGAGGAGGATTATAAGTCTACTGATGATTATACGAAAAATATTTTTTTGGGAAGACAATTCAAGTCTGTGACTTTACAGTAAGTAAACGAAGATTTACATATAGACTCCTAAGCTGGGCAGGAGTATAAAGTGCTCAGTAACTTTTATGAACAAAGTGGGGGCTGCAAGCGGTGATAATGCCGACTTGCAGCCCTTATTGTATGTAACGCATTCGGCGTATAATCTTTGTAGCTTGCTACTGCAAATAACAAACGATTATGAAGGAACAAAAAATTATTATCAACATCAGTTTTAGTTGAGGCTGTAAGTGTAGCATTGAAATCGCTTACCGTAGATGACGAGGAAAGAACGAGCATAATGGAAGAGCTACAAGCTAGCATAGCTTATGAGCAGAACCGCTCAAGTCCTATTGCTTTCCTAAAAGGCAAGGCAGAAGACGAGTGTGTTGTCTTGAAGTATGTAGCTTGGCTAGAAGCGGATGGCTGCTACACTAAGTTCCATTGCATGGATGGAAGCACACACATTCTTACAGCAAATCTTGTTTCTACTCTGCGCCAACTAAAAGCTAATGGTTGGGATGACTTTCTTCGCATCCACAAGTCGTATGCCGTGAATTTCAATCATATCAAGTCAAAATGTGGCAATACCTTGCGAGTTGGCAAGACAGAGTTAACCATCGGAAGAACCTATCGAGAATACTTTGAAAAACACATCATTATCCTAAACAAATTATCTTAGTTTTGTTGTTCGTATGCCATTGCATACCGTTTGTATGACCCGTTTTGCCTTTTCAAGACAATGTTATACCTTTGCGGCATCAACGTTGAAAGGCGGAACCTGAAAAGCCTACAGAATAACGAGTAAGGAAAATAACTAATATTTACAATTATGGCTACAATCAATACAGCACCTTCGCAGGTCGCTACTTCGGCTCTCGAATCATTACCTTTGGAGAATATTATCGGCGCTCCTCTTGATGCGTGTATCAAAGCTCAGGCTCATGCGGCACAGACCTCGGCAAGGTTTATCCATGAGGTCGGTTTGCAGAGCAAGGATGATAATGGTGAGTACCAGGCTATCAATGTCGCTTTCACTTTTGTGCAAAACGGCAGACTTACTCGCCTCAACATTCCATTGCTCACCATCGTGCCTATCCCTTACATCGCTATCCAAGACATTGATGTGGCTTTTAAGGCAAACATCAACGCTGCCTCTAGTTCTTCTGACGAGACTACATCCAACACAGAGTATAATGCAGAACTCTCTGGTGGCGGAAGATGGGGCTGGGGATTGTTTGGTGTGAATCTCAACTTGAAGGGGGCTGTCTCTTCCAAGCGTGACTCCCGTGCCACACAAGACTCCAAGTATTGCGTGGAGTATACGATGGATATTGGTATTCATGCAGGGCAAGACAGTATGCCTGGCGGTATGGCTAAGGTGTTGGAAATATTGAACAATAGTATTACGCTGTCTGAGCCACAGGGTACTTTAGCTGTGAATGCTAACGACTTTGTCATCCAAGAGAATGAAGACAAGAAGCATGCTCAGTTGATTGTCACCTACAAGAGTCCGGAAGGAATTTATGAGCCAGATAAGATAACGTGCAAACTAGGTAATGATGCTCAAAATGGACTGTTAGCAGGCAATAGTGTAGTTTATATGTTGACCAAGACAGGTACTTATACATTGACAGCTGGTGCCTTGAAAGAAACAGTGACGGTGAATAGCAACAAGGAAACAACGTCAGACACCAAAAAGGATGAGTCATGATGAACAGTGAAGATAATCGACAGTTGGTGCCTTTGCGAGAGTTAATAGCTACGACCTTGGAGGCAGCTATCGAGGCTGATATGGCGGCTTTGCGTTGCTATTATGACAATCTGTGCGAACTCGCTTTTGATAGCGATGATGCAGAGAAACAGGCAGTTCCTCGTCTTAGGCATCTTTCATTCTCCTATGCTAATGGCGATGGGCAGCAGCATCAAGTGAAATTGCCAGTGCTGTCACTTCTACCACTGCCCATGCTACAGATGAAGGGGATTGATTTCTCCATGGATGCCCAATTGGTGGAAATGAGAAACTTTGATTCGGATGGTGAGAAGACGAATCATGAACTTTACGTCTCTCTAGCCCCACAATCCAAGGCTTTTCAGGAGGAGAAGGGTATAGCTACAGGCTATTCCGCAAAGATAAATATCTCGATGCAACAGAGTGATATGCCTGGAGGCATGGCTCGCTTGCTTCAGATGGTAAATAACTTAAACTTATAAAATCATAGAGCTTATGTTGGATTCCAATAAATTAGGTGGGTTTGAATGCCCTGTTTGCAAGGGCTTTATCCCTGTGAGAATAGAAGAACTGGTGGTAAGTTTGCAAGTGTCTTGTCCTTCGTGCGGTCTGTTGCTGACACTGGATAAGAATAACTCTGGAAAGGCTTTGGGATTGATAGATAATGTACTGAAAAACAAGAAATATGGTTAGAGCATGGCGCAAAAGAATATCTATGGTAAGCCATAATATCCAGAAATTTGCTAAGAAAAAACCCGAAAAGTGCAAAAGGAAGGAGGTTGTGATACGCAGCATCTTGAAAGAGGAGATACCAGATTTGTATCTTTTGCAAGAGGTGACTAGTCAAAATTTCTTCAAGGAGGAAATGCAATGCTTGCGTTCTTCTGACTATTATGTGGCAATGGGACCAAGTTTCTCTTCTGGCAGTTATCTGGAGAGCTATCCTTTGATTTTCAATTTGGCTACGATTCATTATGCTCCATTGCCTTATCGTATGAATGGGCGTATGGCAAATAAGGTCATCCCATTTTCCATAAGAGGTAAGAAGTCACGTGCCAATACCTACTTTGAGGTTTTCATCCCAAAGGGAAGATACAATCTCCGTCCTCCCAAAGTTATATCGGGGGATGAGGAACGTGACCGAGAGTATGATGAGAGGCACAGTAATCTTGCTCATCGCAAGTACTTGGAGTATTATCGTTTACGTATCTTTGCTGTGCATACTTCTCCTGGATTGGATTTGAATAAGCAAATTCAGAGCGTAATCTCAGCACTGGAGAAGGAAGGTGAGAAAGTGGCTTGTATGGCTGTTGGGGATTTCTATGGTGAGAAAGGTGCTAGGAAAACTATGAATAATTATGCTGGCAAGATAGACCTTCCCGATAAGCCTACCAACTATAAGCTAAATGGTGAAGCTTCGCAAAGAGCCGACATGTTTGTGAGGGGCTATGGAGTAGCTCCCTGTGGGGGTGTTCGGACAATATTTCCTCATAGTGTGGGTATAGATGATGGCGCTGGCTATATCAAATCAGGTATAGACCATGCGGCAATAATAGGTACTTACGAGGTGGTGAGTTCTTCTACGATTACAGCAGGTGAAATCATCGACAAATACCAGTCGCTCTATGAATTGAATGGTAGAATTTAGCTAGGCTACCACCACTCTTGCCTTTTCCTTAAAAAGGGTCTATATGCCACGATGAACAGGTGCATATAGGCCCTAAATTATATGGTGATATTCGTAATCTACATCTCCGCTTTCTGTTTTTTATGAATTGCTTATCTGTTACCTCTAAGATAATATCTTATTTCAATTTTTCTATCTGTTCCTGAGTAAGACCGGAATACTTCATAATCAGATTGATGTCAACGCCATCAGCAAGCATGTTCCTGGCAATATCCAGGGCTTTCTGGTTCATTCCCTTTTCCATGCCTATTTCTATACCTTCACGCTTAGCGGTGTCTACGGAATTCTTGATGTCGCGATATGCCATCTTGCTGGTCTCGTACTCCCTCATTTCCTGCGGAGTAAACTTGGCTATTTCGGCTTCCTCGAAGAGGCGGTCGAAGACTTTGTCGCACAGTTCTTTAGGGCGCTGGGTAAGTTTATAGAGGTTCTTCAGAGCATAGAGCCACTTCTCGTAGAGCGTATCCAGTTCTTCCAGGGGTTTGTTGAACTTGGCAATCTCTACATAGATATATTCGAGTTTGTCGTAAAATACTTTGTGGGTAGCAGTGTCGCACAACTGCACATGATGGCGGATTTTCTCCTTGTCGAATGCATCCTCGTTCATGCTGAAGTTGAGCAGGGCAACGGTATAGATATGATTGAGCTTGAAATCCCACTCATTCCCCTTGGGCGCCTGTTCTCGGATAGGGAAGGTGGAGTAGAAGAGGGCGCGATCCTTGAAATACGTCTGGTAGGCATTCTGCATTTCTACGATGAACTTCTCGCCATTTTCGCCCTCGCAATATACATCGAAGATGGCTCTGCGGTCGGTATAGACATCTCCCACGTGCTCCGGGTTCAGATACGACACGTCCTTCACAACCTGTTTGCCATTAAACAAGCTGTTGAGGAAGCAAATGAGCAAATCCTTGTTCATCGCTGTTCCGAAAATTCGCTTGAAACCGAAGTCGGTCAGCAAGCTGATGTATCTTTCTTCTACCTGTTTCATAATCATCTGTATTAAAAATCCATGCCGCAAAGTTACGACTTTATTTTCAAACCCGCAAGAGATTTCAGTGAAAAGTTTATGAAAAAGTAAGAGATTGCGTTTCTTATGTGACAGGACAAGGGTCTATATGCCACGATGAAAAGGTGGTGTATTGACCCTTCATTTGTGGCATGGAATGGCTATCTTTTATCTTTTAAAATACGGGAATCCAAATTTTCCCGAAACTTTTCTCCCGTTTTCTTTGCACTTTCAAAATAAAAGCTTATCTTTGCAACCAACAAGAAGTAGAACTTTAAAATGAATAAGTATGGCTTTAAAAATTAAAACTCGTGAAGAAGCAATTGCTGTATTACGAGATATGGTTAGACGTAAAAAAGAAATGGAAGCAAAGGCTCAAATAGACTTTGCTAAAGCACGAGAGGAGGCTGCAGACTGTTATGCATGCCTTTAACTTAACTCGCCTCAATTTTCATTCTCCTTATAAGGTCTGGATAGATAATGGATCATATAAGTTCTTAACAGATTATGGTGTTCAGTATCGAATAGAATTTGTAGAAAACAATAATATTTGGGAGGATGAAAAAGCGTATGAATTCGGCATTCTCAATGAAAACAAGAAGAATTCTCCTAACGATTCTAAAGTTAAAGCAACTATACAATGTATTATAGAGGAATTCTTTCTTACGAATCCCGATATACTTCTATATCAATGTGAAACGGGTGATAGCAGACAGGCTATGCGAGCTCGCCTTTTTACCAGATGGTTTAACGAATTCGATAAACGAGATCGTTTTTGTGTCAAGGTTTCTATTCTTAGGGATGAAGAAGTTGACAATTACATAGCCATTATAGTTCAAAAGAGTAATCCTAAGTTGAATGACATTCTTCGAGATTTTGATGAGTTTATCGGTTTCTTTGATACAAAGCCCGAATAATAGTAGTAAATCTGCAATTAACTTGGTTGGCAAGGGTCTATATGCCACGATGAAAAGGTGGCGTATAGACCCTTGATTATATGGTGATATTCATAATCTACATGGCATCAAACCAAAGTAGTCATTTTCAGAAAATCTCGCAGATGAATGTGCTTAATGCCATCAATATTGGTTTGACTGATCACACAACTCTTGCCGACACGCCTCTGGCCCGTCAATGCAATCATCATTCCACGTCCAAACATGCGTTCGATACGGTTGGAATACCCTAGTCTTTCTAATATTTTTTGTTTCATACGAGTAAAACTTTTCACAAAGATACTCTTTTTGTTTCACATAAGTAACAAAAACGATAGATTTTTTGTTTTTATTACTTATAATTAACAGGTTTGGTACACATTGCGCCTCACGGGAAACGACAAGGGTCTATATGCCACGATGAAAAGGTGGCGTATAGACCCTTGATTATATGGTGATTTTCACTGCTGTCCCGTTTAGAAATCATCGGGCCTGAAAAGGCTTGGATATAGCCAATCCTCCGTCTCTTCTGTTGGAACAGCTTTGTTAAACAATTCATTTAAAGGAGTCTTGTCCGTAAGGAATAGACCCACGTTCTTTGAAATAGTGTGTA
>QSCI01000094.1:0-11966 GCA_003463005.1 Segatella copri
TGTAAGGGCAAAGCTTTATGTTTTGTCTGGAGTTTTAAAGCTTTTGCCCTTACAGGGCGACGGGTTTGCGTTCATTATTACCCAGGGCGATGCCCTGGGCTAGGAGCTTCTGCCCTTTCAGGGCGTATTGGGTAATTTAAACCGTACAGGTCGAAAAAAATAAAGGCTCGCCAAGCAATTTTGGCGAGCCTTTATTGTATCTTATCGTATCTTTATCAGAAGATTATCATCCGAAAAGAGCGGAGAGAGGAGGAAGATTAATCCTCACCCTCAGTCTTTCTTCTGCGGATAGCGCGCTTGCGCTTTGGCTTCTCCTCTGTCTTAGGAGCCTCAATCTTAACACCAGCCAATTCTGGGTCGATGAGGATACGGCCGCAATACTCACAAGGGATAATCTTCTTGTGCATCTTGATATCGAGCTGGCGCTGAGGTGGAATCTTGTTGAAGCAACCGCCACATGCATCACGCTGCACGTAAACGATACCCAAACCGTTGCGGGCACCATTACGGATACGCTTGAAACTCTGGAGCAAACGTGGCTCAATCTTCTTCTCGAGCTCGAATGCCTTCTCCTTCAAATTCTCCTCTTCCTCACGGGTTTCAGCCATGATAGACTCGAGCTCAGAACGCTTCATTACCAAGCCCTTCTCGCGGTCTGCCTTCTGGTCCTCAGCCTTGTGAAGGTCGTACAGGCGCTCGTTGATTGTCTGCTGCGCCTCGCGGATCTTCTTGCTGCAAAGTTCGATTTCCAGCTCCTGGAACTCGATTTCCTTGCTCAAAGTATCATACTCGCGGTTGTTGCTAACCATTTCGAGCTGCTTCTTATAACGCTCCACGCTAGCCTGAGCCTCCTCAATCTCGTGCTGCTTCTGATCGATGGCGCGGTCAAACTGCTCAATATCGGTCTGGATTTTCTCGATACGGGTGGTAAGACCAGCAATATCGTCTTCCAAATCCTGAACTTCGAGAGGCAACTCACCTCTCAACGCACGCTTTTCATCAATTGCAGACAAGGTGGTCTGAAGCTGATAGAGAGCCTTCAACTTCTCTTCCACTGTCAAATCAGTAGGATCTTTCTTTGCCATAACTTTATTTTTTTTAATGTTGAATGTTAAATGTTGAATGTTGAATGAGGCTTGCGCCCTTCCAACCTATAAATACAATATCGGATTCGTATTTATCTCCGAGATGCAGCATTTGGCATCAGGGAAATTCTCCTGAATGATGCTGCGGAAGATTTCGCCCGTAAACTGCTCACTCTGATAGTGGCCGATGACGCAAATCTGAATCTCCTGCTCGTGGCCGAAATACTCGTGATAGCTCATCTCGCCCGTGATGAAGGCATCGGCACCAGCCTTGATGGCTGCGTCGAGCAAGAAAGCACCTGCTCCACCGCAGAGTGCCACCTTCCTGATAGGACGGCGAAGCAACTGGTTGCACTGCACGCACTCCACGCCAAACCGCTCCTTGAGCATCAGCACCAAGTCGTCGGCTGCCAGGTCCTCAGCCACCTCTCCGATGACGCCCTCGCCGCCCTTCACGCCGTCCACTTCCTTCTCGCCAGCAAAGAACTGCACGTTTCGCAGTCCCAGTTTCTCGGCAATCTTGAAGTTCACGCCGCCCGCAGCCGCATCCATGTTGGTATGCATCGCCACGATGGTAATATCATTCTTAATCGCCTTGCGCACGGTACGCTGCACGTAGTTCTCGTCCGAGATTCTCGCCAGTTTGCGGAATATCAGCGGATGATGGCTCACGATGAGGTTACATCCCTTCTGGATGGCCTCGTCTACCACGGCTTCAGTAACGTCAAGACACAACAATGCCCCTGACATTTCTACCGCCTCTGTCAATCCAACTTGCAGGCCGGCATTATCATATCCTTCCTGCAAGGGCAGAGGCGCGTAATGTTCAAGGGCATCAACTACCTGTTTTATTTTCACGCTCCTATTCAATATTTTATTTTTAGACTGCAAAGTTACTCATTTTTCCCCGATTTTATCTCCATACAGCCCTCCGTTTAAACTTTTTTAATATAAAGTTTCGCTTTTGCGCAAAATATTTCACAAAAACAGCCGATAGTTGTAGATTTTTTATTAATTTTGCAAGCATACTTCATAAAAGCAGAACGGAGCCCGTCCCCAAGGAAAGGTTCCCGATGAAGAACAGAGTATAATAAATTGGTTTAGAACATCGTATCATAAAAATAGTATAGCTTATGCATCAATCTACATTACCCTGCGATTTCGCACTCCCTGCCGAATGGGAGCCACAGAGCGCCATCATGCTCACATGGCCACATGCCGGCACCGACTGGAAGCCGTATCTGCCTGAAATTACAGATACTTATCTCGAACTGGCAGATATCATCACGCGCTACGAGCAGCTGCTTGTGGCTACACCCGATGTGCCTGCCACCCGATACCAGCTCGAGAAAAAGCTCTCTGCCGAACAGATGAGCCGCGTGCTGCTCTACGAGGTAGAAAGCAATGATACCTGGGTGCGCGACCACGGACCCCTCACGATGGTGCTGCGCAAAAAGCAGAACACCTGGATGGTGCCTTACCGCATACTCGACTTCAAGTTCAACGGCTGGGGCGAAAAGTTCAGATGGGAGAAGGATAATGCCATCACCCTGCAACTATACTATCAGGCAGCCTTCAATGCCGATATAGAGAACCACCAGGGCTTCGTGCTCGAAGGAGGCAGCATCGAGAGTGACGGAAAGGGTACACTCTTCACCACCTCACAGTGCCTGCTGGCGCCTCACCGCAACCAGCCGCTCGACCACGACAGCATCGACCATCTGCTGCAGACTTTCTTCCAGCTCAAGAGAGTCGTCTGGCTGGATCACGGCAATCTGATAGGCGATGATACCGACGGCCACATCGACACCATCGTGAGAGTGGCTCCGCACGACACCTTATTATATGTAGGCTGCGATAATCCGGAAGATGAGCAGTATGAAGACTTCCAGGCGCTGGAGAAGCAGCTCAAGGGCCTCTTCACCTGGGAGGGATACCCTTACCGCTTGCTCAAACTGCCGATGCCCGACCCTATCTATGATGAGGCGACAGCCTCACCACCAACCCGGAGAGCGAGGGCGACCGCCTGCCAGCCACCTATGCCAACTTCCTGATACTGAACAAGGCGGTGATTTTTCCCACCTACAATCAGCCGGAAAAGGACGAGGAGGCACGCAAGCAGATTCAGCTCGCCTTCCCCGACCGCGAAATCATCGGCGTAGATTCGCAGACCATCATCCGCCAGCATGGCAGCATCCACTGCATCACCATGCAGTTGCCCGAGGGAGCCCTCAGAGACTCAAAATTCAACACTCAACACTCAACATTTAACATTCAACATTTAACATTAAAAGTAAAAAATGAACGTCGGTTTATTACAACTTCATAATACGGCAGATATCGCCAACAACAAGCAGCGCCTGGCAGAAGGCATCATCGACCTCGCCCATCGCGGCGCAGAGCTCATCGTGCTTCAGGAGCTTCATAACTCCCTCTATTTCTGTCAGGTAGAGGATGTTGACCTCTTCGACCTGGCAGAGCCTATTCCGGGCCCTTCGACCGATTTCTACGGCAAGCTTGCCAAGGATCTCGGCGTCGTCATCGTCACCTCCCTCTTCGAGCGCCGCGCTCCGGGGCTCTACCACAATACGGCGGTAGTGATGGAGAAGGATGGAAGCATAGCCGGAAAATACCGCAAGATGCACATCCCCGACGATCCTGCCTACTACGAGAAGTTCTATTTCACTCCGGGCGACCTCGGTTTCCACCCTATCCAGACCTCTGTAGGCAAGCTCGGCGTGCTGGTTTGCTGGGACCAATGGTATCCCGAAGCAGCCCGTCTGATGGCGCTGCAGGGAGCCGAAATGCTCATCTATCCTACCGCCATCGGCTACGCTACCTATGATACCGAGGAGGAGCAGCAGCGCCAGCGCGAGGCGTGGACTACCGTGATGCGGGGCCATGCCGTAGCCAACGGATTGCCGGTCATCGCCGTAAACCGCGTAGGTTTCGAGCCTGATCCAAGCGGTCAGACCGAGGGCATCCAGTTCTGGGGCAGCAGTTTCGTAGCCGGTCCTCAGGGCGAGCTCTACTACCGTGCCAGCGATCAGGAAGAAGAGAGCCTGGTGGTAGATATCGACCTGAAGCACAGCGAGAATGTGCGCCGCTGGTGGCCATTCCTCCGCGACCGCCGCATCGAGAACTACGAAGATATTACCAAGCGATTTATCGATTAACCCATTTTTGCCGGAAATTCCGAGAGAATATCGGGATTCCGGCATACATATATATATAAGGTATAGATTTTCAGGATAAATGGAGAATTTGGAAGTGATGGTGATACTTTTCATCATCGTGATTTTAGGTTACGTCGCCTGCAAGTTGGGATATATGGGCGACAAGTTTGACAAGAAGCTATCCAGCATGGTGGTAGATATCACCTGTCCCCTGCTGGTGCTCTCGTCAGTAATGGGCGATGAGCTGCCCGACCGCACGCTCATCCTTCCCCTCCTGGGCGTAGGTTTTCTTACCTATATCCTTTTGCTGGTATTCGGTTTCTGGGTGCCGCGTCTCATCACTCGCAATCATGATGACCAGGGCATGATAGGTTTTGCGCTGATGTTCGCCAACGTAGGTTTCATCGGCTACCCTATCGTTTCAAGCATATTCGGTCCGAAGGCCATTTTTTATGCAGCCTTGCTCAACATGCCGAACACCTTTTTTATTTTTACGGCAGGTGTCATGCTCATCAAGGGCGAGTACAGCATCAAGCAGTTCAATCCTAAGGTGCTGTTTTCTCCGGCTCTTCTGGGTGCCTTCGTTGCCGCCCTCCTGGTAGCTTTCGGGGTTCATACGCCTGATATCATTGCGCGTCCGGTAACGATGGTGGGCAACATAACGGTTCCGGCAGCCTGATGATTATCGGTTCCTCGATGGCTAAGTTGCCGGTGAAGGAGATTATCGGCAGTCCTAAGGTATACCTCTCCTCGTTCTTGCGTCTTGTGGTAGTACCTCTGAGCATTTATTTCCTGTTCAAGGTATGTGGTGTAAGCGATCAGGTCAACGACATCAATACGGTTGTCATTGCGATGCCCGTAGCGAGTTTCGGCACGATGTTCTGTCTGAAATACGGCCGCAATCCTTCTCTCATCACCGAGATGACGTTCATCACCACGGTTGGCAGCATCATCACCATCCCGCTGATTACGCTGCTGTTTTCGTAATGCAGGAAGGGTGAAACGCCTGGCGTATTTGCGTATCTTACTGCAAAAAAATCCCCTGATACTACAGAGAGCACCAGGGGATTCTTATCTTTTAATTGTAATAATCAACACTCAACATTCAACACTCAACATTACTTAACGCTGATCTTCTTTCCATTCTGGATATAGATACCCCTAGATGGAACATTTTGTATTCTGCGGCCGTTCAGGTCGTAAATCGCCTTATTGCCAGTCTCCTTATCCAATGTTACTGAATGGATGCCGGTAGGCTCCAGATCCTCTACCACATTATCAAAGTATACTATCCAGTTCTGGGTATACTGATGAGCCTCATACTTCGCCTTGCTGCCCGGATAGAGATGCAGCGTGCGATACAACTGCCTGCTCTTGCTAGCAAATACACACCAGCTTATCCAGTAAGGAGCCTCCTTATGACGCATATATACATCCTTCAATTCGAAGCAGGCATTGAATGTGTTGAGGCCGAATTCCGTTATCGTCTCAGGCAAATCAATCTCCTTCAGCTTGGTAGACCTGAAGGCGTTGAAACCCAACTCCCTGACACCGGCTGGCATCTTGAAATGCTCCAGAGTGGCATTGCCTTCGAATGCATAATCAGGAACCATATCAGCCTTGTAGCTTTCATAAGCCACCACCTTGGCACCGCTCAGGTCGATGCTCTTGAAATAATGGCTCGCCAGCTCTTCAAAGTCGCGCTTGTCTATCTCGCCGTTCACCTTGATATTTCTGTAAACAAGATAGTCAGGGTTTTCCTTGGCAAGTGTTTGCTTCAGCTGTCCCGCCTTCTCCAGGTTGATAACCAACTCCTTCTCCTGATAGTTGCGATAAGTGGTCACCACGAGATCATAAACCGGTTCTATTCCTCTGAAAGAATTCGGTTTGGCAGTACCCAGTTTAACATCATCCATCAGCTTTCCGTTCAATTCTACGAAATACTGTGAGATGCCCTCATCTATCATCAGATAATGATAGTACTTAGAACCAATTACCGGCTTGCCATTATAGAAATTTCTGGCAGGATTATACCTCGTTTCTGCTTGCTGGAATGTAGCCCCCTCGCCCATTTTCGTTCTTACCTCAAATGTACGAGGCACATATCCGGTTGCCGGCAGACGTAATCTTTCGAAGTTCTGATTATACAGCTCTATATATTCCGAAGAGCCTTTTTCCTTTGCCACAATAGCCAGATAATCACCCGGTTCTGCATCTACTGTACTCACAAAACTGAAAGACAGAGACGGATAATACCCGCCAGCGGCAAGATTAACAACAGTCAGAGGGCTGGATGTTACGATTTCCCGCATCTCGCCCTTCGCATTCATCAGCGCTACGGCTACTTCTCCATTAAACGGCTGATCTCCTGTATTGCCGATTGGCGCACTGAAGATGACACCATTCTGCCCCTTCTTTACATCGGTGATATTCATATTCAACATCTGCAACTCACCTACATTTGTCAAGAATCCCATGCCAGAGACTTTCTCCGTACCGTCAGATGGCTGCATGCCGAATACTGCCGATTGACCTACATTATACTTATCGCCCGTTGGCTTTCCTACGCTTTCCGGATTCAAGGCTCCAATCTTGTAGAAACCGTCACAATAGCCACCCCAGCCCCAGTTTACGCTGAAGCTTTCGCCCTTGTATCCATCAATTACGAAGGCATGACCGCCACCAGCTGGGTCAGAAGCAGCATAGAGCACAGGGCGGTTGGCATCAATCTCCTCGCGCAGTCTGCCGTTCCATGCCTCAGCACCCACATCTTCTATTGCCATCAGATGCGAAAGTTTGCTGTAGCCGTAGTACTTCTGCAGGGCGGTTACCAGGTTGCCGATATACGCACCGCTTCCGTCCTTATTATACTGCATCTCCACTGCCACACCGAGGTCTGACATCAGTCTTGCCACGCCGTCGAAAGCGGCATCGTTGGTGCCGTCATATATAGCAGGCATGCTTGCCCAGTCGTAGGTATGCTCGAAATTGGCTGTCCAGGTCTTGCCGTTCCAGGTATAAGAATGGCTTCCGGTACCCTTGGCAGGATAGCCGTGGTGCTTCATTACGATGGCTCCAGCCGTTGCTACACAGCCTGTTACATAGTTGTTTGGCGTATACTTGTTGAATGGAGCATCTGGTTCCATTCTGCGGTATTGAGCAGTTTTTCGCCTGTAAAAGCGGTTCTCGTGGCAGTCTGGTTTGCCTGATAATTGTCGCCCAGCGCCGCAATCTGTCGTTCATAGCTCTTCAGCAGATCCTTCAGTCCGTCAGGCAGATTCTCGGCATCAAATGATCCCGTTGAGGTATAGCCCAATACTGGCGTTACGGCATCATCACCTGCGATAATGACGAATCCGCCCGCATCGTTGTTAAATACATAGTAAGCATCCGATGGCGATGCAGTAATAGCCGTGCGGCTCTTCGCCTTCGCCTTCTGCGGCATCTGCTTTCCCCAGAAGCTGTAGGCCTGTTGCTGAGCCTGCCACTGTGTGATTCGCTTGGCTTGCAGAGGAGAGTATCCCAGCGCCAGCAACAATACCAATAGAAATTGAATGTGTAATAGTCGCTTCATAAGTTCTTATCTTTTTTAAGGGTTATTATATAATATGTATAGTTCTTAGAAATTTCTTCTTTTGCAAAGATAGGAAAAAAAATAATGCCACGCAAGTTTTACGCCCTCTTTTTTTGCCCCGTTCTCCACTTTTTTACGCAATGATACCTTTTTTACGCATTGAACGATAAAAAAATCTCCATTTTTTCGTTATTCCCCGATTTTTGCCTTATCTTTGCAAGGAAATTTGGCACGAAGCAATCCTTTTTACCAATAAAATAAATTAGAAAAAAATGAAGATAAACAACAGTACGAAGAAAAGCCTGCTCATCATCGCACTCGCGATGGCCAGCACTACTTACCAGACACAGGCCGCCCCAATAGAACATATCGGCGACAGATACATCATGCATATTCCAGAAATGGAACTCACAGGCGAAGAATCACTCCTCGATGTGCTCATGATGTGCCCGGAAGTCATCTCGCTCGACGGCAACAACATCATCGGCGGAGATCCATTCGCCAACCTCTACGGCAAGTTCGTCATCCGCATCGACAACCAGGAATACGGACTCGATTACGCCACCTTCCTCCACCATTTCAAGGCTCGGGAGATTGAAACCATCAAGGTGTGCCAGAACGCCGAAGTGATGAAGGGATGCAGCAGTCTGAAGAAAGTCATCGACATCACACTGCGCAAGAAGGAGAACGGAACCACCGGCAGATGGGGACTCTTCGGTGATACCTACGGCGGCGCAAAAGGCATCGTCAGCGTCATCAGCCAGCAGGATAAACTCCGCGTGCTCAGTCATGTAGAAGGCAACTTCCAGCGCACCTCCAGCAGCGATAAGGATGCCTACCAGGGCATCTCAAGCACCACCGTGAACCACTACTCCCACGAGGGCGCCAAACTCAATCTGCTCTGGACGCCTACCGCGAAGGATGTGCTCGAAATAGATGCGATGCAGACCTATACCCGCAACCATTTCACCCACACCCCAGCCGATTACGTGCGCGCCTATCATCTGCAGGCCGACTATACCCGCACGCTCGCCGACAACGGCTCCAGCATCCTCTTTACCCTCGGTGCCGAGCATATCAGCGACAACGGCCGTACGCAGGAAGAAATCCAGACTGCGCCCTACCAGAACCACTCTACCTACCCCTTCATGGTGGTAGAATACGCCACTCCGGTCATCACCTCCAATCTCTGGATTACGGCAGGTTTCGAGGGCGGTCTCTCCATCGAGAAGAACTGCATCGCCGGTTACACCAACCATTCCAACTATCAGGATTTCTACGCCCAGCTGGATTACAACATCGGCAAGTGGGGATTCATGGCAGGCGACCGCTTCCGCATCATCAACTTCCGTCCTAAGCAGATTGCGCCGGAAGAGCACTGGAAGCATACCACGCGCAACCATATCTACTCGGCAAGCGCCTATTACAGCTTCACGCCGGGTCATACCCTGCAGGCCACCTACTGCCGCCGCATCTTCAATCCCGAGTTTGGCGATTTCGTAACCGCGGGCGATATGGAGGGCGCCTGGCAGCCGGTTTATACCGCCGATATCGTCAACAGCATGGCGAATGTGGTAGAGCTCAAGCATACCTACAGCGTCCTGCCTTCGTGCTCAGCACCTCGGTGAAGAACATCCACCAGCACCTGCTCAGTGCCACTCACGACAATACGCTCGGCATCGGCTCCACCGCCTTCTGGCACAAGGGCATCCTTCGCCTCACAGCCGGAGTCAACTACTTCTGGCAGCGCAGCGAAACCCCTGCAGAGGAGGCTCAGCAGCGTAATGCAGAGTATAATCATTTTGCCGTATTCAAGTTGGCACCGCAGCTCACAATGGCCGATGGCTGGCGCTTTACGGGCAACCTCATCTGGTGTACCCGTCGCCGCAGCGATGCCTACACCCCGGCTAATCTCTATGCCGAGGTAGGGGTATACAAGAATCTGGGCAAGCACTGGACGCTCGAAGGCCGCTTCCACGATATGGCGAGCCAGCACTTCGGCAACCGCGCTGCCACCATCGGCTGCACGTATTATTTTTAATTGAGCTTTTAACAATCTTTTTCTAAATCAGAAGCAAGATTTCTGTTCCTTTCTCATTTTCTTATCAGAAAGTGAAACAATAAAAAGAAAGGAACATTATATATGAGAAAAATTGATTTCAAGAAGATCGGGCTGGCAGCGATGATGCTCCTGTCGGCCCTCACATTCCAGTCGTGCGATAACGATAACGATACCGACTGGGACCGCGTTTTTCCTAACGCACTGGTAACCGTGAAGAAGAGTGGCGATGCCTGCTATCTGCAGCTCGACGACAACACCACGCTGCTCGCCAAGAACCTGAAACCTACCATCTTTGACGGTAAGGAGGTTCGCGCCCTGGTCAACTACTCCCAGACCTCGGAGAAGAGCGAGAAGTATAACCAGGTGATTCACGTCAACTGGATAGACAGCATCCTGACCAAGAAGCCGGTTCCTTCGCTCGGTTCTGATACCGAGAACAGCGAGAAGTATGGCGACGACATGGTCGACATCGTGCGCGACTGGGTAACGGTGGCAGAAGATGGCTATCTCACCCTCCGTTTCCGTGCTCTCTGGGGCGGTCAGAAGGTGCATTACATCAACCTCGTTACGGGTGTGAATTCGGATAATCCTTACGAGGTAGAGCTTCGCCACAATGTTAATGGCGAACCTCAGAACTACTGGCGTGATGCCTCGTAGCGTTCAATCTGAACGGAGTCGTGCCTGATACCGAAGGCAAGACGGTGAAGCTCACCATCCGCTGGCGTTCCAGCAAGGGCTACAAGAAGGTAGATTTCGACTACTGTTCGCGCAAGCCTATCAGCAGCCCGAAGATGCTCGAAGGATACAGCCAGGAAGGAAGAGATATCCGATAAACGAAGAAAAAGCAGATAAAGCAGATAAAGCAAAAGCCCCGATGCGTGACGCATCGGGGCTTTTTTTTACCTTTTTACTTTTTTACCTTTTTACCTTTTAAAGGCTGCTGCAGCTTGTTACACCGAGGGTGGTAGCGATGGCTGTAAGGAAGGAGATTGCAATCTGCAAAATTGTTTTCCAGGTACTTGCTTTCATAATGTTTAATTTTTAATGTTTAATGTTGAATGTTGACTTGGTGGGGGTTGGCCTCAGGCGAGGGCTTTATTCAAGCCCGTCGCCGCCTTCCTGAGAGCCGCCTGGCTGCGTACCGCCGCCGGTAGTTCCGGAGCCGCCCTGGCTGGTGCCGCCGCCTTGTTCAGTGCCGCCAGAGGTACCACCAGAGGTGCCACCCTCGTCGGTGCCGGTATAGCCGCCGTACTCCTGAATCTTGCACTTCTTGCGCAGTTCCGAGTTGCTCCAGCTTTTTGTGTTTCTCACAATCAGGTGTACACCCTCTACGCTGGCAGCCGTTACCTTCTCCTTGGTATCCTCCGCCTTCGAAGTCATACCGATGGAGAACAGACCGAGGTCAGAGAGACGCACGCTCTTGCCGTCGAGAATCAACTCCTGCAGATGGTCGAGTGCATCCATCAGCACACCGTGGATAGTACCTCGGGAGTAAGGCGAACCGTGGTCAGAGATGTGGGATACAAATCCCTCGAAATCCACCTCGCGGTCGGTTACCGCAGTGGCATACCACTTTTTCTTACCAGCGTTCTCGCCGCTCTGTGGGGTACGCTGCAACTTACGATACTTCAATGTTCCTTTCTGTTCCATGATCTTAAATTATTAAAGGGTTAATATAAATGTTGAATGTTGAATGTTGAGTGTTGAATGTTGACTTGGTGGGGTGCGCAAGTTTTTGCCCACACGCCCTGAAAGGGCAGAAGCTCCTAGCCCAGGGAGGGCACTGAAAAAGGTACCCAATTTTAAGTTGCATAGCTTGTTTTTGAACTTTAATTCTTGTCCAAGAAGCATTTCATCTTTTAAAAGTGGAATATTTTTTTGGACAGGAATATAGCCCCAAATAGCTTTCTATAGCGTTTCTGGCGCTTAATTCGGCAATATATAGAGGAATCTACTTCCTCCCTTATGCATTTTGCATCAATTTGATGATTCTCTTCACATTTGCAGCGAAAATAGTCAAAGCTCCCTGCATTTCCATGCACGACAAACCGTATGACAGGGCTCTGTCA
>QSCI01000095.1:0-11960 GCA_003463005.1 Segatella copri
ATTTACTGTTATCAGCTTTTATTTTTTGTGGATTTCTACAGTTTGGTTTTTATAAAGAAATTGTTTCTGTGAGTACAATAGATGATATGCCTGAAGAATATGGTTGTCGTGATTCGATAACAACCTTATTTTATTCTTTATATAATATTTATTTAGTTAATTTAGAGATGAAACATGCTGTAGATGTAACATGCTGTGCTAAACAGTCTCATGTTTCAGTTGATGATTCTCTGAATGTAGTATATGTAATCGGAGAATCGTATATAAAATGCCATTCTCAGTTGTATGGATATTATTTAGCAACAACTCCGAATCTGTATAAAGAAAAGAAAAAAGGTAACTTATTTGTATTTGACAATGTAGTTAGTCCTTTTAATAGTACTACTTTAACGATGAAAAATACGTTGTGTTGTAACAGTTTGCGTAACCATGAAAAATGGTCTGATAGTCCTTATTTTCCAGCTCTATTTAAAAAAGCTGGTTATCAGGTTTATTTCTGGGATGTTCAGAAGGATGATGAATTACAGGCTCCGTTTGTGTTCTCTATGAATACTTTTGTTTATAATCGATTACTAATGAAGGAATCCTATACGCAAATAAGTAAGAATGTTTTCGAATATGATAATCAGGCAGTAGTAGATTTTTCCAAGGAAGCTAAGGGTATTGGTAAGCATAATCTTGTTATCTTTCATCTGATGGGACAGCATGTTATGGCAACAAAACGCTATCCTCATATATCACAGTTTAATGTATTTTCTTATAGAGATATTCGTAGCAAGCAGCCTTATTTGAATGATGAAAAGAAACAGATGATAGCAGAATATGATAATGCTACTCTATATAATGACTATGTATTGAAAAATATTATTGATTTATTTAGAGATAAAAATACGGTAGTCCTCTATTTTTCTGATCATGGTGAAGAAATATATGATTATAGAGATTCGTATGGACGAGTTGTTTTTGATGATAATATGAAGAATTTAGGATATAAGTATCAGTATGAAGTGCCTTTTATGATATGGTGTTCTGATAAGTATAAAAAGAAATATCCAGCGATTATAAATAATATCAAAAAAGCACTTCATCGTTCATTCCGTACTGATGAAATCTGTAATGTAGTATTTCACATATCCCAACTTAATACACCTTATTATCGGGACAAATATGATCTATTGAGTCCTTCTTTCGTACCATTAGATTCTGTTTCACAATCGATGTATAATTAAGTATAACATCTCAATAGTTCTAGCCATTTTTGAAAGATGTTAAATTTAGAATATTGAATAGCCATGGTTTGAGCTTTCATACCCAGATTATGGCGTAGTGATTCTGAATTTATCATCTTGCAAATGGCTGTGATAAAAGCTTCATTATCATTTTGTCTTACGATAATACCATTTATTTCATCTCTAATAATTTCGTTAGCTCCATATTTAAAGTCGAAAGTAACAGAAGGTAAACCACATGCTTGAGCTTCTAACATTACAATACCTTGACCTTCATAATGTGAAGACATTATGTGTAGACTATAATTGGGATATATTTCCATCATATTTTCTCCTCTGCCACACAATTTTACCTGTTTTTCCAATCCTAAACTTGTAATTTGCTCTTGTAATATATGGTAAAGTGAGCCGGTTCCATAAATATCAAGTTGCCAGTCGGGATATAGTTTGGCTACGTCTTTCCAACAGGTAATCAATCTGTCAAAACCTTTCTGTTGTTCTAATCTTCCTACAGCAATAGCTTTTTTGCAACTGTAGTCTTTTACCTTTTGATGAGGTATGTTGATAAAGTTGGGGATAACGTATACATTCTTTGCTAATTGAAATTCTTTAGCATCGTCATGAGTCAGACAAACTACGGCATCAGCTTTTCTTTCCATTAATCCGAATAGTGCGTGAAAAGGATTGAATGAACGTGCCAAATGTGATTCGTATATTCTTCTAGCCTTGGTATGACAAAGAGGTAATAACAACGCTCCCAATGTAGTTGTAAAGAAAACTACGTCGGGATTAATCTGTTTTATTGTTTTATTTAATCTGTAAGCTGCTAATAATAATGTAATTATTCTGCTTAATAACTTATATACTTTATTTCTTGTCTTCTTGGCAAAAGGAACATGAAGATGAATCAGCCGGATACCTTCGTCTAATATATACTGTTGTTTCCGTTTATCTTCATACACAGAAATTACAGTAACCTGATGATGGTATTCTTGATAGAATGTATTAGCTTTCATAGAAACGATTTTTTCTACGCCTCCATTCTCAGAATAGTCTTCTATGATGTATACTATATTCATGTTTAATGAGTTGTTAATCCTTTTATTTTGTGTATAAGTAAAATAATGTTCTTTACTATAGATACTCTGAACATCAATCGTTTATATAATGAATACCTACTTCCTTTTCCATTACAAGAAATGGTTAAGGAATGACGGCGGAAATAGATAAGTTTATCATCTATGAATTTTACCTTATATAGAAAGGCTGCCACATTTCCTATCCAGATATCATGCATGGGAATATTTTTAGGAAAAGGTAATGCTGCATCTTTTACTCGTCTTGTAAATGCCATGCAGCATCCTGTATATCCGTTTTTATAGAGGATATTATATACTCTTCCACTTTTTATGTTCATTAATTGATAGAGCGATGGTGATGTAATATTCAGATTTTCATCTGTTACTTCTGCATCGCTGATGATGCAGTCGTAATGTTGTAGCCATTTCAGACAGATTTTCACTTTATCATCTTTCCAAACATCGTCTTGATCTGCTAGAAATATATAGTCACCTTTGGCTTCCTTTAATGCATTTTCAAAATTGAGAGTTGGTGAGTGACGATGGACACCATCTATGATTTTTATTCTGTTATCGTTAAAACTCTTGATAATAGAAATCGTATTATCTGTGGAGCCATCGTCAGAAACGATGACTTCATCTTGGAGAGACAGCTGAAATAAGATAGAATTCAACTGCTCTCTGATATATTTCTCACCATTAAAGGTGGCTATACAAACTGTTATCATCGTATGATGGCTATTTTACAAACTGTTCCTTTCTCTCCTTCTTCTGTAGCAGTTTCTACCATATATATTCCACTTGCTACTTTTCTACCCTTCAGGTCGCAACCATCCCAGCTATAACTTCCACCGGTACTTTTACCTTGGTTTACGAGCGTACCATTAACAGATACTATCTTAATATCTGCATGAAAGCTTAGTCCTACAATATTAATACTGCCTGTATAATCTGGTTTTACAGGGTTAGGATAAGCGTAGACATTACCCTTTGTCATTTCTTCGTTTGTTGCTGTAACATCACTCATATATGAGCATAACCCCTGATCTGTTGCAAAATAAACCAAACCATTAGGCATGATGATGATGTCTTTTATTAAATTGGATGGTAATGGAGAATTCTCTGTAGTAAAGTGTTTCACTTCTGTATTACAGTCATCGCTGATAACATATACTCCATTATTAGTGGTACCCATCCATTTTCTGTTACCTGCATCTACGGCTATACATCTTACTTCTACATTAGAGAGTAAATAGTCAGCATAATTTGTACCATCATTACGTGGTATTTTATGCTGGGTAAATTCACTGGATTCATTTTCTACGTTCATTTTTGAAAGATAGATAGGGCCTAATGTTGTTCCTAACCAGATATTACCAACTTTATCTTCTGTGGCACAAAGTACAAATCTTGGATTGAGGGCAGTTTTATCCTCGTTAATGAAGTTGGGACCATACTGAGTGATTTGATCCGTAGTTGGATCAAATGCATAGAGTTTACAACTTTCCCACCAGTTGTTGATAAACCATAGTCTATTGTCATAACTTACATCAAAGAAGTTAATCATATTTCCATTATATACATCAGTTATTTCATTATGAGTGAATGCTGTCCATTCATCACTATTCTGTGTATATTTCCATATTGGATAATCGATATCTTTATCTGAAGAACTGTTCAGTACCCACAGGTTACCTTCTTTGTCATATTTTATACCTGTTATCAGTAGATAATCGTCGCTATTTACGCAAGACTGTAATGGAGAATTGTTACGATTGTAACTCTTTACAAACTTCTGATCTTGAAATTCATATAGTCCACTTTTTGCACCAACCATAACATGACCTTCTTTTTTAGGATCAAAATCCAGACAGAGAAGGTCTATGTAATTATGACCTATCATTTGACTTGTAGGCTGTTCGAATTCACTCCAGGTATCACCATTCCATACATGTACTTCACCAGGATTGTTATAATTACCTTCTTGTGACCAACTTCCTGGTACTGCATATATGGTACCATTATTTAAATATAATTTGTGGAACCTGTTTGATGTAGGTCCGTCAGGACGTACGCCTTCTGTTTTATATTGGCGTTCCTGGTTTGCATCTATGGTATAATAGGTCAGTTTACCATCTGATGTTGTTGTCCACCAGTATTTAGAGTTTGAGTCGTATACGTTTAGATAATCCTCCGTAACCTTTATATAATCCCCTGTTCTGATCCAATTTCTTTTGTCTAGTAGATTATCTGTCAGTTTTCCACGAAATAATCCTGCACTTGCTGATGCTGCATAGAGATAATCGCCGTCTATATATGAATAGTTAACTTCGAAACCTAAAAGATAACTATTGCTGATACTTCCATCTTTTACATTTATTTTGATAATTCCTATACCTGTAGAAAGATAGGCATATTGTCCATAACAGTATATATGGTTAATATTTTTATTACCTGTTGTAGAATACTGATAGAAGTCAGAGATATTGTCAACATTACAATCTAACCCAAGCAAATCTATATTAGAATTGCTGTATGTGATAATTAGCTTTTTGCATGTAGGATTATATCTGATATGACTGATATCTACGTCTGATAAATAGTTTGATTTGTCATATGTTTTTGTACTACCATCTTTGATATTATATGAAAATAAACTACCTGATGCCAATGCAAAAGCAGTTTCTTTAGCAGGAGCTATTTCTGTAATATTATAATAACTGCGATACATAGTCCATGTACCTATCTGAGCAGATAACTTCGATAGGTACGAAAATAGAAATATTATGATAAATATAAAAGTTTTCTTCATAAAGTTCTGAATATATAATATTGTTATTATAATAACCTCAAAAAGCCTTTTTTATTATATTTTCTTATCTTATTTCTTTTTCAAATACTCTACCAATTTAGCCACGGCTCTGGCTCTGTGACTGATGCCGTTCTTGATTTCCTCACCCAGCTCAGCAAAACTCTGGTCATATCCTTCCGGAACGAAGATTGGGTCGTAGCCGAAGCCTTCGGTACCATGTTTCTCGGTGGCGATATGGCCGTTTACGATACCCTCGAACTGGTGGATTTTCTTGATGCTGGTGCAGCCGCAAGGACATACATCCTGCTTTTCGATGTAGCAGATAACAGTGCGGAAGCGGGCCTGGCGGTTTTCCTTGCCGTTCAGTTCTCTCAACAGCTTAGCCATGTTTGCCTCACTGTCGTGGTCGGTTCCCTCAGCATAGCGGGCACTGTGAACGCCAGGGGCGCCATCTAGTGCCTCTACCTCCAGACCGGTATCATCGGCAAAGCAACTTACGTGGTAATGGTCATAAACATACTGCGCCTTCTGCAAGGCATTCTCTTCCAAAGTGTTGCCTGTTTCAGGAATATCCACATCGCATCCTATCTCCTTCAGCGATACTACTTCGTAGTCGCTGCCCAGGATGTCGCGAATCTCCTGGAGTTTATGCTGGTTATTTGTTGCAAAAACTATCCTTTTCATAAGTTTATAATTTATAGTTAATAGTTTATAGGGCATTCTTGCAATAATGCTTCTTGCTATACGGCGAAGCCGCTATAAACTTTTAACTTTTAATTGTTTTAATGTCTTTATCTTTGATTTTCACCTTCATCTCATCAAATCCCTCGCCATACACACCGATTACGGAACTCTGACTAACAAAGGCATTTGGGTCGATGATTTTGACGATACGGAAGATGGTGACGCTCTCGTTCTTCTTTGCTAGGATACAGAGCACCTTCATCTCGTTGCCCGTGTACCAGCCATGGCCATCGAGAATGGTTACGCCATGATCCATCTGCATACCGATGGCATTGGCTATCTCCTGATATTTCTTGCTGAATATCATAAACTGCACACTTTCTCGCTTGGCATTCATCACATAGTCGAGTACCAGGTTTTCTATCACCATCGTACAGAGACCGAATACTACCTTTCTAACAGCGTCTATCGCGGTAAACTCTGGTTTTGCATTGAAGACGAAGAATGAACTGCCCACGATGAGGAGATCCACGAAGATAAGCACACGGCCCAGCGAGATGTTGTGATATTTGTTGACGATGGCAGCAATGATATCCGTTCCACCTGTACTTCCATTATGCAGAAAGACGATGGCGAGTGATAAACCCGTAAACAGACAGCCGATGATGAGCGACATGAAGTCCTGTCCCTCTCCCAATATCTGCACCATCTTGCCATCTTCACCTATCATCCAGTCTTGCGCCAGTGCCAGGAACACGGAGAGCATGATGATGGCGTAGATGGTCTTCACCATGAACTTGAATCCCAGAATCTTCAGCGCGGCAAGCAGCAAGGCGGCATTAATGAGAAAATAAGACAAATAGATAGGTATCCCCGTGCCGTAGTAAATCACGGCTGCGATACCCGTTACGCCACCCGTTACTATCTGGTATGGAAGCAGAAAAATGGTCCATCCAAATGTGTAAAGCAAGAGTCCAAGGGTGATGTAGAAATAATCCTTGCACTCATTCTTAATTGTTTGACTGATTGCTATTTGCATAATATTTTCCTCGTATTTTAAAAGTAGTTAAGGAGTTAAAGGGAGTTAAGAAGTTAAGACAATAGCTTTAGTATTCGTATATCTTCTATTGATAGGAAATACAATTGTCTTAACTCCTTTTACTCCTTAACTCCTTAACTTCTTGTTATCAATAAATTACTTTTTCAACACAACGTTGACGATTTTCTTCGGTACGATGATCACCTTCAATACGTTGAATCCTTCCAAGTACTTCTGGCTCTTCTCGTCTGCCAATACCTGCTTCTGGATTTCCTCGTTAGGAGTATCCACAGGGAAAGTCATCTGGAAACGAGCTTTACCGTTGAAGGAAATAGTGAGCTGCATATCGTTCTCCTTCAGATACTGCTCATCATACTTAGGCCATGCTGCATCGCAAACGCTGCCCTGCTCGCCAAGTGCTGCCCATAACTCTTCTGCAATGTGTGGAGCGAATGGAGCGATGAGGATGACGAGGTCTGTCAGGAGTTCCTTGTTGTGGCACTTCTGCTGACCGAGTTCGTTCACGGCAATCATGAAGGCTGAGATAGAAGTGTTGTAAGAGAACTTCTCAATATCCTCGCTTACCTTCTTGATGAGCTTGTGAACGCTCTTCAGGCTCTCTGGCTTCGCTGCCTCGTCGGCTGATGGAAGGAAGTTGTCGGTACGGTTCTCGTAGAACAGACCCCAGAACTTCTTCAGGAAGCGGTGGCAACCGTCGATACCGTTGGTATCCCAAGGCTTGCTGGCCTCTACAGGACCTAAGAACATTTCGTAAAGACGCAGGGTATCAGCACCATACTTCTCGACAATCATATCTGGATTTACCACGTTGAACATACTCTTAGACATCTTCTCGATGGCCCATCCGCAGATGTACTTGCCATCTTCCAGGATGAACTCAGCGTTCTGATACTCAGGGCGCCAAGCCTTGAATGCCTCGATATCCAAAACATCGTTGCTTACGATGTTTACATCTACGTGGATAGGAGTTACGTCGTAATCCTTCTTCAGATTCAAGCTTACGAATACAGGAGCCTTGTCGTGGTCATCGCTGTTGATGCGGTAAACGAAGTTAGAGCGACCCTGAATCATACCCTGGTTCACCAGCTTCTGGAATGGCTCTTCCTTGCAGCTTACGCCGAGGTCGAACAGGAACTTGTTCCAGAAACGGGAGTAAATCAAGTGACCGGTAGCATGTTCGCAACCACCTACGTAGAGGTCTACATTCTGCCAGTACTCATCAGCCTCCTTGCTTACGAGTGCCTCATCGTTGTGAGGATCCATGTAGCGCAGGTAGTAAGCAGAAGAACCAGCGAAACCTGGCATGGTGTTGAGCTCCAGTGGGAATACAGTCTTGTTATCTACGAGGCTCTTGTCAACCACCTCTTTCTTCTCGGCATCCCAAGCCCACTTCTTGGCTCTGCCCAATGGTGGCTCGCCAGTTTCTGTTGGCTTATAGGTCTCAATCTCAGGCAATTCGAGTGGCAGGCACTCCTCTGGAACCATCTGTGGCATTCCGTCCTTGTAATATACTGGGAATGGCTCACCCCAGTAGCGCTGACGTGAGAAGATGGCGTCGCGGAGACGATAGTTTACCTTTACTCGGCCGATGCCCTTCTCGGTAACAAACTTCTTGGTAGCTGCGATAGCCTCCTTCACGGTGAGTCCGTTCAGAGAGAAACCGTCCATGCTGCTCTTGCCTGCTACAGGTGAGTTGGTTACGATACCTTCCTTGGCATCGAAGCTCTCCTCTGAAACATCAGCACCCTCGATAAGAGGAATGATAGGCAGGTTGAAGTGCTTGGCGAAGGCGTAGTCACGGCTATCGTGAGCTGGCACAGCCATGATGGCACCTGTACCATATCCTGCCAATACATATTCTGAAATCCATACTGGAATTGCCTCGCCAGTGAATGGATTGATGGCGTAGCTTCCTGAGAATACACCGGTTACGCTGTGGTTAGCCATACGGTCAAGCTCGGTACGCTTCTTCACGTAGTCGAGATATTTCTCCACCTCTTCCTTCTGCTCGGCAGTAGTTACCTGCTGAACATATTCGCTCTCTGGAGCCAGAACCATGAAGGTTACACCAAACATAGTATCGGCACGTGTGGTGAAGATGGTGAACTTCACGTCGCTGTCCTTTACAGAGAATTCAACCTCTGTACCCTCAGAACGGCCAATCCAGTTTTTCTGGGTTTCCTTGATACTGTCGCTCCACTGGATGGTCTCCAAACCATCGAGCAGACGCTGAGAGTAAGCAGATGTTCTCAAGCACCACTGCTGCATCTTCTTCTGGATGACAGGATAACCGCCACGCTCACTTACGCCGTTTACTACCTCGTCGTTGGCAAGCACAGTACCCAGACCTGGGCACCAGTTAACCATGGTTTCGCCGAGGTAAGCGATGCGGTAGTTCATCAGGATCTGCTGCTTCTTCACGTCGTCGTAGCTGTTCCACTCCTCGGCTGTGAAGTCAATCTGCTCGTTCTGAGCCACGTTCAAGTCAGCAGAACCCTTCTCCTCGAAGCGCTTGATGAGCTTCTCGATAGGCTGAGCCTTCTGGCAGCTGTTGCAGAAGAATGAGTTGAACATCTTCTGGAAAGCCCACTGAGTCCAATGGTAATACTTAGGGTCGCAGGTACGAACCTCACGGTCCCAATCGAAGCAGAAGCCAATCTTGTCGAGCTGCTCGCGGTAGCGGTTGATGTTAGCCACGGTAGTAACCTCTGGGTGCTGACCTGTCTGGATAGCATACTGCTCTGCAGGCAATCCGTAAGCATCGTAACCCATAGGGTTCAGTACGTTAAATCCGTTCAAACGCTTGTAGCGTGCATAGATATCGCTAGCGATATAACCAAGTGGGTGACCTACGTGCAAACCAGCTCCTGATGGATAAGGGAACATGTTGAGCACATAGAATTTCTTCTTGTTTTCATCCTCTGTCACCTTGTAGGTCTTGTTCTCGACCCATTTCTGGTGCCATTTCTTCTCGATTTCTCTGAAGTTGTATTCCATTGTTTTATCTAATAATTATGTTTCTTTTCTTAAATATAATAAGGTATAACCCTATTCAAGGTGCAAAATTACATTTATTTTGGCACATAACAAAATAAAATGCAAGTTTTTTATGAATTTAATGTCTTAGCATGCACACACTTCATGTTCTTTTCCAGCTGGGCGGTAGAGCTGGCTCCTACCAATACGCTGGTTACACCTTTCTGCTGCAATATCCAGGCAAGTGCCATTTCGGCGAGTGTTTCGTCTCTTTCTCCTGCTTCTGCGTTCCATTTCTTGAGCTGTTCCAGCAGTTCTGGAGTTAGAGCAGAGTGTTTCAGAAAATGCTCTTTTGCCATACGGCTGTCTGCCGGTATTCCGTTGAGATATCGGTCGGTGAGAAGTCCCTGTGCCAGAGGTGAGAACGAGATGAAACCGATGCCGTTTTCTGCGCAATAATCTAAGGTTCCATTCTCTTGTGGCGCATGGTCGAGCATGTTGAGTCTGTCCTGAAAAATGAGCAGCGGACAGTCGCGCTCCTTCAGATATTGGTCAGCAAACTTCAGGGCTTCCAGTGGCCAGCGGCTGATGCCGAGATAAAGAGCTTTGCCTTGCTTTACGATGTCTACCATGGCTTGAAGGGTTTCTTCGAGCGGTGTGTTCGGATCGTAGCGGTGGCTGTAGAAGAGGTCTACATACTCGAGATTCATTCTCTTGAGACTCTGATTCAGACTGGCCATCAGATACTTACGGGAACCCCAGTTGCCGTAAGGACCTTCCCACATATCATAACCTGCTTTGGTTGAGATAAAGAGTTCATCGCGATAGGGTTTGAAATCATCTTTCATCAGTCTGCCCATCGTTTCCTCCGCACTTCCGTATGGAGGTCCATAGTTGTTAGCCAGGTCGAAGTGGGTGATACCATGGTCGAAGGCATAGTGAGTGATGGCACGACTTCTTTCGTAAGGATCTACCTCTCCGAAGTTGTGCCAGAATCCCAAACTTATTTTAGGCAGCAAGATACCACTCTTGCCGCATCTCTTGTAGAGCGCTTCTGCATCGCTATAGCGATTGGCGTCAGCATGATAAATACCTTTAATGTCCATTATTCCTTATATTTTTTATTACGGCGAAGAGCCAGAAACTCTTCACTCTTCACCTTTCCTTTGTAAATGCCTATAAACAAGGCATTTGGCGTGGTGAAGAGTTTTTGTTCACTCTTCACCCACTCTTCACCACTCTTCACCGGTATGTGGTTAGGAGCCTGCCGGCTCTTCCTTTTCTACATCGCAAAGGTAATAAAAATATTCAATATAATCGTTGTATTGAATAAAAATTATATTTTTTTCGATATGGAAGAGTAAGTGGGGATGTAGTAAAGGTTCTCTTCCTATCAGTCTCTGTTCCATATCTTTCGTTATTTTCTGCGCAAAGATATAAAAAATACCCATTAGCGCAAATTATTCGTGGATAATCTGCGCTAATGGTATGAAAAAAGCATATTAGCGCAGATTATCTCGTTAGGCGTTCGGCGATTTCAAATCCGCCGGGACGCCTGTCAGGAAACTTTCTATTGACACCTGTCGGGAGACTTTCTTTTAAACAAATCGTTCATCGTAATCTGTTTCTGTACGGTGTCGCTATGTTTGTTCTGCTTCAATCAGAAAGAAGTAATTCTCCAGTTTGTCCGCTTTGATTTTGCTAGATGTATGATACAAATACATTTTTAAGGACGACTTTTTGTGGTTTTCCACACTTTCAAGGACGACTTTTAGTGCTATTTGAAATAAAAAATGTATTTTTGCATTCAGAAACATCAAATAATCAGATAGTTATGAAGAGGTTACTTCATTAAAATTGATTTATTATTGTAGCCATAGCCGATAATCTTGACGTCTACTTTTGAATGGATTAAAGTTGGTGAACCTTGTATCTTGTATTGGAAGTAGATTGTATCTATTTTCTCTGTTGTGGCTATTTTGAGAGTTTTAACTTGATTGAATATTTCCATTGTTATCTTTTTGAATTTTTTATTGTCGCAAATAACCACTCTTTTTTTACAATATATCCTCGTTGGTCTGTCTTGTACTCAATAGCAACGTATGCCTCCAAATTATTTT
>QSCI01000096.1:0-11950 GCA_003463005.1 Segatella copri
CAATGCTTCGTTCACATCACTAAATGTTGCCAAGGTAACTATGAAGGAGATGGGAATGGAATATTCTATGTCTTCATTCAAGTCACTGATGACCAACATTTATCTGGTGCGACGAATTTTTAAAGCAAGCGGGTACACCCCGAACCGAACTTTAATTAGCAAGATTTTCAAAGATCTCTCGTGCTTACAGCGTATAGCTGCTTAGCACATTATTGAATTATTAACGAACTATTGTTATATGGTTATATAATTATGCAAATATAGGTATATTTGTTTGCTTATTTGGAGAAACCATCCACGGCCATGGCGTTCTGCCATCTTCGCATGGCATTGTTTGCTATCACCGTATTGCTTGATTGCCTGTCTATTTTCGTTGCTTTCTGCTGGGCTTGTTTGACAGTCTTTAGACTTTTCCAATATCTTAGTTGCCCTGTGAGGGAGAGGTTGCGCTTCACTATGTCTTGGTAGATGGCCAAATATTCCTTCTTTCGACTGCCTAGGTCTAGATAGGACTTTCTGATGAGCTTGATGGCACAGTCGAGACTATTGTAGATGTCTTTCCAGTTCTTGAAGTCATCGCTGCTGCCTCCATAGCTTACTATCTTGTTGATGTTGCTTTCGAAGGTGTTCATCTTACTCTCTATCTTTCCCTTTTCCATCATCCAGGCGACATCGCCTGCGCCTGGTGTTCTTGTAGCGATGTTGGTGGCTTCTACCTTCTCTCTCTTTACCAAGTCGGAATCCACTTTCTCCGCCAAAGGGACTTCCTTGTTGGTCAATACTTGATTTTCCAAGCGAAAACTCAACTTGTTGGTGGCTGCTGCTGTTTTTTGATAACTCTTGTGAGTAAGTTGATAGTATTCTCTTGGTTTAAGACTACCAGCACCAGTTTCCATCACGGTAAACTGATTCATGATGTCATCTTCATGAATATAGGTAACCTCGGCTCCTTGCGCTCTTGATGTCGTGGAGATGAATAACATTGCCACTAATGAAAATAAAATTCTTATATGTTTCATTGATTATTGCTTAATATAATTATATTTTTATATACTTATATGTTTGTTTCTTTATTGTTTTATATAAGCCTATACTTATATATGCCTTTTATCCTTTGGAACTAAATGTCTTCTCTTGACCTGCCTCCAAGGATGCCGCCTCCTCCCAATGCCTTATGTTTCTCGGTGGAAGGGTTTTGAAGGTTGTTGTAGGCAATATACTGGGATTTCTTCCATGTGTCGTATGCCTCCAACGCCATCTCCCTGATGGTCTTGGCTCTGAATATCTCTTTCTTCCAGAACCCCAGGCGAATGGCCATATAGCTCCAAAGGGTTAGGTAGGCGTTCCTGACAGATGCGTCAATGGCATCCATGTTCTCATTGATACATTGCAAGCAGAGCATCATGGATTCTGTCTTGCACTCTGCCGTTCCTGTGAGGTAGGCTGACAAATCTATATAGGATTTATAGATGCTGGAAGCGGAACTTTTTATATCCTCTATGGTTTGCTTGCTTGTTGTATAGATGATGGTGTCCGATGACCATACCTTGCCCTTCAAGAGTATCTTTTCCTCATACTCGTTCAGAAGCTGTAGGTAGCTCTTGATGTTGCTACTGCAGCTTTGATAGGTTCTTACTCCATGAAAAGCCGTGGCTGTTCCATTAAGAATGAGGTCGATGATGTCAAAGCAGCGTTTGTATTTATCGAGCCTCTTGCTGGATTCCTGATATTCCTCGATGCTTTTCTGCGAGCCTTCATGTACCTGTTCTACTCCTAGCTCAGCTATCATTCTTATATCCAAGGCTGTTCTTACAGTCTTGTGGTTGGAAATCATCGCTTCCATGGATGGCATGTCGTTGATGCCAAACTGGGCGTGGCTTTTTGTTGGAAGCCATGCCAGTAATGCCACTATTATATAATAGTACCTATGGTTCTTTTTTCTCATACCGTTCGTTTTTAATTGTTACTTTTTATTTTTTCAATGAGCATATCTGGGGATAGTATGTCTAACTTGGAAAAGGCAAACCACTTTTTACCTAAGTCTTTGATGGAGACTCCAATGTGATATACATCATCGTCTATACAAAGGAAGCGGTCATGCGACAAACGGAATGTCTCAACATCAATCGGTGCATATTGAGCATTATGGCGGTCTATGTCGAGTTGAAACCGACGGATTATCTGCTGAGTATAGATGACCGCAGACACACTACTAAGCATGGAAACTCCATTTTCTGTAAAAACATAAGGAAAATACCTTGCGCCACCACGTCCCTCGTTTGAGGTTCCAATTTGGCACCTCAAACATTCTTCCTTAGTTAATTGGAACATAAAGTCTTCAGGAAAACGTTCTATGTTGCGTTTCACCTGCTTGTTCAGATACTTAGTTTCTACTCCATAAAGTTTCGCTAAGTCTTTGTCGAATATAACTTGTTGATCTCTAATGACTTTTATTAGAGACTCTATGTTATCCACGACAACCAACTGATCACGATTTGTGACCAGTTCGCTGTTCTCTATCTTTTCTGTTGTATCTACCATATTTATATTCATTTTCAAAATCACAAATTGTGACCTTAAACGTTTTTGTCAGACTTTTGTGTGGATGGGGTATTCTCTTTCTTGTCCTCTACTCCTGCCTGTTTCTTCATTGCCGCCATACTTGCATCTTCCCATCTTGTAAGTGCATACTCGGCGATGGCTCCTCTGGATGCCCTGCTCACTACATCGAATATCTTGTGCTTCAGGAAGTCGAGGATGGTTTCTCTGTCTTGCATCACTTTCTCCAAGATGACAAGCTGTGAGTAGATGGAAGTGAGCTGGTAGTCAACTTCTCTTGCTACATCCAGGCGGTCGCTAGCCCATAGCAGATGGATGCCGTCTTCGTCTTCGTCATCATCAGCTTTTGAGGCATAGTTGTACTTGATGTTGATGCTGCAGTTGGGCATGTCTTCCATCAATTCCTTCAGCTTGGCATTCACCTCGTCGGCTCTTTCTTTCTCGCTCTTGCTCATGTCTAGCTTGATGACTGCCACAACATTGTCGCTGGAATACTCGCTTGTGAGCTTGAAATCCACGGACAATATGGCTCGATGGATTCTGATTCCAAGGAAATACTTTGGCTTCTGTTGCAAGGTGAGGGTGGCTGTATAGGTCACCGTTGACTTCACCGACGGACAATAGCCATGTCTTACAAAGACATATTGGCTGCTGCCTTCCACCCAGTTGCCATCGTCTGTCCATTGCAGCTGGTACATGCCTTCCAACTCCTTCATGTTGGATGGTATTCTGTAAGGACCGTCCAAGTTGTCGGCAAGGTCTTCGTAATACTCGTTTACATTGTTGTTCAGCTCGTTGAGGGATTTTTGCGTGCTGCTGAGCTGTTGCTTCAAACTTGCTGTCTCACTGGTGATGGAATCATATTGGCTGCGCAAGCTCTTCACCTTGTCCTGGTTGCCCAACGACTGGGCTTGCTGAATTTGCTTTATTAGCTCTTTCTGCTTCTTGTCGTTGCTGGAAATCTGTTGCTTCAAGGTGGAAATCTGTGCCTCATACTCCTTTTGCTTGGTGAGAAGGTCATCCACATTGTTATTTTCTGAGTCCGGGGTGCTGCGCATGGCAAACTCCTTTGACTTCTCATTGAGGGAACTGCCTTGCTTGCCGTTCTCCTTCCAGTTGAAGCTGCCTTCTCCTAGGGATGCTCCTCCGTCACAGGTGGCTGTGAAACTTACGGAGTTGCAGCCTTCCATCTTCTTCTCATCGGCCATGGCATAGTATCTTGGTGGGTCGGAGCACAGCTTATAGGAGAGGGTGCTGCCTTCCTTGTCGGCCTCTTGGTCTTGGTAGTATTTCAAGCGAGATTCCATCTTCTTCTTGAAGATTTCCAGGTTCATGGTCTGGGAATCAAAGATTTCCTCATACACCTCATCCTTGATGTTCCAAGTGTCCGTAACTGTCATATATACGCAGAAATGCTTACCTCTTTCGTGCTTGGAATGCGAAAAGGTTCCTCCGCTCTTGTCCCAGATGTAATTATAGGAAACGGTCTGATAGCTGAGGGTTATGGTATGTCCTGGATTCTTTTTCTCGTAATCAGCTTTTTTAGTCGCATTCCATCCTGTCTCACTCTCGGCTGCGCTCTTTAACTGATTGTATTCCGAGGTGGTGAGGGTTGGATAGGGTGGGGCTGTCTTCTTTTGGGAATTGCACTTGAATGTCCATCCTGGCCAGTTGTAGTTGTTGTTGGTGTTGGTAGGTGGGGACGGCTTGTAGGTGGCGAGGACTTGCGAGCACTGTTCACCTGGGCTATGTACCATCTTTGGGTGTAATATTGTCCCTGCATCTCCTTGATGTAGTTGCTGATATAGCCTGTGATGTTGTAGTCGTCAACCTTGAAAAGTCTGGCCACGCCGTCGGCATCGGCGGTCTGGATTACTTGCATCAGGATGTTCTCCACGTTTCCTGCTTCCTTGTATTTGTCGTATTGCTCCTTGAAGTTCTTGTAGAGGTCTGCAATCTCCTTTGGCTTCATGTGGAAAATCTTGCCTATCTTGCTTCCTTCTTGCAAGTTGCTGTCGATGGTGTTTCCACCAATGGAGGCCAAGAGGCTACCAAGGTTCTTGAAGTCTTCCTGTATGTCCTCTTTCGTGAGTCCGTCGCCAAAGTCTCCAAGTTTGTCCAACAGGTCGCCCCAGTTGGTATTTGCACCCATCTGCGCTAGGTCGAATATCTTTCGCAGGTCATCGTTGATGAGGAGGAACGTCACATCCTTGAAACTAAGCTTGCCATTGGTGCAAACTAGCTCGAACTGCTTGCAAAGCTGTTCCACGTTCTCGGTGGTCTTGAACAGGTAAGGCCCCCAGTAGATGGCATTTTGGGGTTGCTTCACCATCTTGGAGGCTACGGTTATCAACTTTGGCATGATACCGTTCTTCACAAGGTTGAGGATGCGCTTGTAATAGTAGTTTTCCTCAGACGCAAAAAGGCCAGGGTTACGCATGGCATCCCTGTCCTTCTTCTTGGATAGTAAAATTCCCGCAGTGGCTACGGTGGCACTCTTGTAATGGTCAACGATCTTTTGCAGGTTGCTGGTGTTCATCGCCTCCATCTCTGCCTCCGAAGCGTAAGCTGCGGTCATGGCTGCAGCCGTCACCTTGTCAACGTTCACCGCATGATAGGACAGGGCGAACATCGGCAAGGTGGCTAGCAACAGCATAGTTATTATGGCACTTAATCTACGCATGGTTTTCATTGCTTGTTCTTGTAGTAAAACACTTTCTTTTCCTTCAGTACTTTCTGGGAGAACTCCAGGCTCTTCTTGATGCCGCTGTTGTGCCAGTCGCTCACAAACTGCTCGATGGCATGTTGGTAGTCGGTGGCCATGAGCTTCTTGTAGAGCTTCAAGGCTTCCTTCTCGGCTTTCTCCGTGGTATAGGCCATGTAGCACTCCGGTGGCTCCTCCACTCCAAGAACCTCGCCGTTCTGCCCTCTCTTCAGGAATACTTCCTTGAATGGGCTTCTGCCTTCCTTGTTGTCCAGACGGTTGATGGTGAAGATTTTCTTGCAGTCGTTGTCGGTGAGGGCGAGGGTGGCCTTGATGTCATCGAACTTGTCCTTGAACTTGCTTTGGTCTAGCAACATGAACACGTCGGAGTTGTTGATGATGGCTTCCTTCACGATAGGGGAGGAGGTGATATCTTGTATCTCCTGTGTCACAACACCAACCATCGCCCAGTGCTTTCTGGCGGTTTTGTAGAGGTATTTTATATAGTTGGCCATCACTGGGGTGGCGATGGCTTTCCATGCTTCCTCGATGACCAGGCATTTTCTGCCTTTCTTGATTCTCATCTTCTGGGTGAACACATCCATGATGATGAGCACGATGATAGGGAAGAGAACTGGATCGTCCTTCACCTTATCTATCTCGAAAACGATGAACTTCTCATCAAACAGGCTGCTGTCCAAGTCGTTGTTCAGGATATACTCTTGCTCTCCTCCCTTGTAGAAAGGTTTGAGGATGGCGGCGAAGTCATTGATGTTGAACTCGATATGTTGTTGGTGCAGTATCTGAGGAATGCGCTCCAAGGCAAACTCATAGTAGGTGTTGAAGGAGAGTTCCTTTACTTTCAGCTTTTTCTTCTGTCTCTCTATCTTTTCCAGCTTGCGCTCGATGCGCATGAGATAGTTGTTTTCTATCACCTCCGGGGTGAGAAGCATCAGTTTCTTCTTGGCATTCTCTTTTTCACCTTCGGTGGATGCAGCGTCATCGATGACTGCTTGCAACTTCCCCTTCAGGCGTTGCTGTCTGGTGAGGTCTTTGCCATCTTTTGCCTCTGCCGTGGCTGATTCAAAGTCGAAGTCCTCTCCATATTTCTCTTCCAATTCTTGCTCATACTCCTCATACTTGCCGTTGGTCTTGTCTTGGAGAAGGAGGGTGTCCTTCATCTTCTGCCGCTCTTCGTCGGTAAAGCCTTCGAACGGATTGAAGTAGGCTTCGAAATACTCCACGATGGTTTGGTTGATGATGGTGTCCTCTATCTTGGACGGCATCTCCGCTCCCTTGAATATCTGGAAGATGAGACTCTTCAGGAAGTTCTTCTTCTCGCCAAAGTTCTGGTCATACTCCAGCTTGGTAATCTTGAAAGGGTTCATGGAGATTGGCTTTTCCTTGCTATAGGAAATATAGGTGCCCTCGAAGTAACTGCACAAGCCTTCGTAACTATCTCCTGTATCTACTATCACGATGTCCGTGTCTTGCTCGTAATACTGGCGCATCACGGTGTTCATAAAGAAGCTCTTGCCACTTCCCGAGGACCTAGGACGAAGAAGTTACTGTTGTTGGTGTATTTCACCTTTCCTTCCTTACCTGTCGTGTCTATTGGCATTGGCACTCCTTGGCGATCGGTATAGTAACACTTCAAGGGGGAGTTGTCGCCCTTCGCCTGGTGTTCCTTGTACATCAGGCACAAGGCGGCCTCCGAGATGGTGAGGAACTGGTCGTAGTCTTGGTTGAGACGGAAACAGTTGCCAGGGAAGCTCGCCACAAACAGCTCCAGCTGGTTGTAGGCTCTCTTGGAGATATGGATGCTATACTTGGCAAAGATGTTCTCCAGGTTGTTGGTGACTTTCTGGAAGTCCTTGTCTGCCTCTATCTTTATCACCAGGTTGTAGTGTGCATATACGAGTTGCTTGCCATTTCTTGCCACCTCGTCTTGAACTGCCTTTATGTCCTCTACGGCTATCAGGTTGGATGGGTTTGGAATGGAAGCGTGACGGTTCTTCTTTTTGTCTAGCTTTGCCATCTCCCTCTTTTGGTTCGGGAAGAAGATGACTTGGTTGTAAATGACAGTATCTACACCTGGGATATGGTCTAGCTCCGACAGCAAGTCCTCTGGCATCACCGAGTTGTTCACCACGGTGTCGCTGTAGGGGCGTATCATGCCTGGCAAACCTACGTTGTCAACATCCAGCAGGCTATATACTTTTACATGTTGGTCGCCCATGCCGATTTCTTCACTGTCAACCTTGAAGTCGGTCATGCCTGTGGTAGGATTCTTGAAGTCAACGGCAAAGAAGCGGTCGGCAAACTCCTGACACTCCCTTGCGCCAAGGAAGCGGCATGTGATTCCACCACTCTTCAATCGGTCGGCTACTTTCTGTATCTTTACGTTGAAATCTCTCCACTTGTTGTTGTCGTAGGCTTTCAGTCCGCCACTCTTGCCCTTCTGGGTAATGGTGAGATAGGTGGTTGCCTCTGTGTAGCTTCTTCCGTTGAAGAAACGGAAATAGGCATCTGATAGGAAACGCTTCTTGGCATCCTTGTTCTTGCCCTTGATGCTGCTCATGTCGAACTGCTTGCGCACAAAGATGTCTTGCTTGTGGATGGCATAGCCATCTCCAAGCACTTGCATCACTGATGCCATGAGTGATGTGAACTCGTAATAGCTATCGGTGTCGGCGGAATATTTCCTTACTGGATTCTCCATCTTCAGAACGGCGGAGTAGTCGCCTTTCTTGGTATATACCACGCCAATGCCATCCACTTCCTCTATGCTGAAATAAATATCCTCGAAGATCTTGGCTCTCTTTCCTCCAGTGCCGAACGCACCTACGGAAATAGCCATACCTACGAGGATGGAAATGAAAACGACCGAAACGAAAAGTAAAATCATATCTATGAATTTATTAAATGATAAACTTGCTCATCTTTTCTGATGTTCCACAAGATGGGCAAGGATGAAAACACCCACAGGTGAGTGCTTGGAATGCAAGCCCTTGTGCTGCTTGATGAATATCATCGCTCCTCCAAAGCCTACGATGGATGTAATCAAGACAAGGCCTACTAGAAAACCGAAGGCAACGTAACCGATGAGAAAACTTAAAATGCCTCCTCCAACGGTTCCTGCAGCCCAATATATGTACCTACCCCTTAAACCCATAAATTCAAGGGGCTTTTGGAGTCCCTTGAATACTGGATAGTCAGGATATTGCTCTTGACTCTCATTTGCCATAATTTATTGATGACGATTAGTTGGTTACACCAAAGAACAATGGCAATGCCTGGGCAGCTGCCACAAGGAAGATACATGCGCCCACGGTCATCATAATCTTCTTCTTGATGTCGTTCTCCTCATTGTTCATGGCAATGTAGATGGAGATGGCTCCAACCACGGCAACGACACCTGCAATGGCATAGCAGAGCTTCACCACTACTGGAACATACTTGGCAATCTCGGTGGTCACCGTTCCCAAGGCTGTTGTTCCTGCCGAATAGTCACCAGCGGTGTTCTGGGCAAACATTCCCAGGGTAAAGACAAAGAGGAGAGTGAACACCATGGCTACTCTTGGGTTGCCAACTAGAGCCTTTGTGCCCTTGGTTGCAGAGCACACAAAGTCCTTTGCGCTTACTGCGTTTTTAAAAATGCTAATTTTCATAAATACTTTTTTTGTTTTGATTGTTATTATCTATAATTTAATTTAACCAAAGTTGAACCCGAAGAATGCTGGCATCACGATGGTTGCACCTATCATAAAGAGGCAACTGCCTACAAGCACCATCACACTCTTGGTGAAGCCTTCCTCTCCTGCTTGCAACTTGATGTAGATGCTGGTAGCACTGTAGATGGACAAGACGGCTGCAATGGCATATAGTAGCTGAACAGTCAAACTGCACATGGCAACGACATATACTACCATGTCATAGAGCTTTCCTGAGCTTCCGCTGTAATCGGTTGTACCACAGGAGGCGGAGGCCGTAAGGCATATTGCCGTGAATAGAAAGGCTAGAAAATACCTTTTCTTCATTATCTTTCTCATATGCTCATCCTTTCTGCCATATCATCGCCTTCGGCAACCAACAAGGCTAGGCGTTTGTCGTCATAGTCTGCGGCTGCTATCTCATCCTCGCTCTCGGCAACTACCTTCACCATCTCAGCCTTGGCTGCCACAGCCTTGGCATATAGCTCGGAGTCTTCCGTTGCCATAATCTTGGAGGCTATGTCCTCGCCGCTTTCCTCTGGCGAGATGGAAGACTCTTGGACGGTGGCTTCCGATGGGGTGGTTTCTTGTTTCGCCGAAGAGGTGTCTGGCAAGGCTTCCTTTTCCTTGATGAAGGTTGGTTCCTCGACAAACGCTTCTTGTGAGGAATTGCCAACGGCAAACACCTCTACGTCTTTCTTTTTCTTACCTTTGTCGCCTACAGTGTCCATGGCCATTATAACGGCATAATAGACGATATAGACAAATGTCAATATTGCTGCGAATATCCAAAATGCTCCCATTGTCTTGATTTTGCTTTGTTAAAAATTCGGGTGCAAAGGAACTACTTTTTTGCAATATAGGGGCGAAAATCACGATATACCTTTTTATTTAACATATTCTTTTTCTAATAACTCTCTTTCTCTTTGCTGATAATCAATAAGTTATAGCTAGCTTGTATTTTTCTTGTATCTAATTTTTCATTTTCGTCCCTTTTGTTCGACCTCATCTTTTATTTGCAAGTAGCGGCGTTGCTCGATGTCCCCCTTGCTTTTTCTTGTGCAAAGTTATGGCAGCCCTGTCAGATGCCAAGTACCAGGAGAGGACTCCTTATTTGGCTAAAACTTTTCTGAAGCCTTCCGCAAATATTGCATATTTGGGTATTCCTGAAAAGTTTCTACCAAATTCCTTGGCGTTCTGACTTCGCTGGCTGCCATCCTTTCTGCACGTAAAAAGGCTACAGGGGACGACGGACACGCCGGGGTATGATAAAAAAATATCGGATCGAACGGAACGAAAAGCTGTAAAGGCTAGAGGATTCCAGAAATCCGAAGTATAAATTCATTTATGTTGAACCAATAAAATAGAATGATTATGACAGGACTTGCATTAAGAGTAAGTGTTCCTAAGTGGAACGTTGAGAGTGAGCTTGGTTACAAACCAATCACTACTTTTTGGGAGGATTTCTCCATCGCTGATAAGTTCGGCAATGAGGCTGTAAATGATACGTTCAAGCGTGCTTTCACTGAGTGGAAAGGCAACTATGCCTATCTTACGGAAATGGTGATGGTGTTGAACCATAAGATTTGGCAATGGTATAAGAAGAACATTCTTCTTGCCAAACTCTACAACCAGTTGTATGATATGGCTGCTGAGTATGCCGAGAACAACTTGAAAGGGGAGGAACTTGATTATTATTATCGTATCACTGACTAACAAAGGTAACGGAGAGGCTAACCACCTCTCCATAACTAAGCTACAGAATGGAAACAAGATTTAAAATGGCTGCTACGCAAAGACAGATGAACTATCTCCTCAGTCATTATGGTGTCAAACTTTGCGAGAGAATGGATAAGGAAGAACCTAAGTTTCCGATTCCTGGGGAAGCAAACGTTTATCTTTGGAAGGTGCTGCTTCGTCATCCAGAAGGATTGTCAATTCCTTCCTTGATAGGTTACTCTAAGTTGTTGCCAATGTTGAGAAACTCATATAAAAAGCAGAAAGTATGATAACGCTGATTCCTATCACATCAGGGTTGTTGCACCTGAATATGTGAAATTCAAGAGAAAGGTGCACGGATAGGAGAAATTTAAGAAAAATAACTTGCAAGTTACGAAATTTTTTCGTAACTTTGCCATCAAATTAAACAAAATGGGACAGAAAGAAGAAAAAGAAAAGATTAAAACGGCAAGAGAAACATTAGGAAGGTATTTTTATGACTTAAGTAAGACTTCATTTGGTACAGGCCTATTAGGAACGTTCTTGCCGTATTTTACAAAAGATGAGTCTGCAATGACAGAAAAAACAATATGGTTATTTGCAGGGTGTCTTATAGCAACAGTTGGTTTTGCATATGTTGGTAATAAAATTTTAAAAAGATAAAGTATGGATTCATTGTTGATTTTTATGACAGGCGTTGCAATAATAGCAGCAGGGCTTGCTTTTTGGGTAAACACCAAAATGGGGAAAAAATGGATTGATAGTTTGTAAGGTAAATCCAGAAATCATTAGCGTTTACAATGACAGAATTGGCTATTATTGCTGTTGGCATATTGCTGTGGAGCAATACAAGAGCTGGTAAGAAATGGTTGAAAGAACTTTAAGTGTTTATAGAGGTGGCAAGTTGCATTGCTGCCTCTTAATTTTTCGGCTGCTCCCTCTCGCAGCCAACAGGCGAACCGTTCAGCTTCGCCTGTAAAGCGGTATCGCCGATGGGAGCCTTGGCAAATGTTCCAAATAGTAGCTGTTTGGAACATTTGCGCTTTTCTTATGTCTATGGCTTCGCTTTATTCCCTTTCTCCTGGCTTTCATCCATCCTCGGCTTCACTGAGTTCTCCTGATAGTCTGGAGAAACTGCACTATGATGCCATAGAGCAGCAAGGGAGATAGGTCGAACCTTCATGTGGGGCTTTGGCCACCACACCCCTTGGCGGATGGCATACATGCGAGGAGGACTTTTCTTTCAGGGTAGGCT
>QSCI01000097.1:0-11758 GCA_003463005.1 Segatella copri
CCGATGGGTGATGCGTAAGTACAAGCGTTTCTCTAAAGGTAAGAAGCTTGGTAAAGCGTATGATTGGCTTGTAGAGTATGCGGCACATAACAGAAATGAGTTTTCACACTGGGTGAAGGGATTTGTACCCTATCCACGTCTAGGTTAATAAAGAATATAAACTAATAAACAAAAGAGTTAAGTACGAAGAGCCGTGTGATGGGAGACTGTCAAGCACGGTTCCGAGAGAAGGGAGGGTGAAACTCCCTCCACTTACTCGACAAAGGAAAAACAATGAAAATGGAAAAAGATCACTTAAATGACAAGGTGCTAGATAAGGAAAAAGCCCTATCCGCCATCAAAATCAGTTACCTCAACAGCTATAAGGTAATTGTAGCTGGTGCGCGAGACTTTGCTGATTACGCCTTTATGAAAAAGAAGACTTAGGTGAATAACTTAAGGCATTTTTTTGTATCTTTGCAACATAAAAAATCGTCAAAACGTGAGAAATAGCCTACTGTTATCTCATCAAAACGTGAGAAATAGGGCAAAGATAGGTCGTCATAACGTGACAAACAGATAATTATTAAGAGAAAAATATATAATGAAATGCTGCAATGGAAGCAGAATTCTCAAGGAAAATCTGCTTTGATAACCACGAAATCAATTGTAAACTATAAACTGCTATTCCCAGGCGGTCCCATCCCGCACAACATGGCGAAGACCTTTGATGGTCCGCCAACCTTATAGCGTAGCGGTTCCGAGCAACGAGTAGGGCGGTTTTCTCCCTCGCTCCTGAGGAGAGAGGGTCGGGGTGAGAGGTGGAGCCCTCTTTAAGGGTAAAGAGGGACGGGGTGATTTTCGAAAAAACTACTTCTTTGCCAAAGAAGAGCCAGAGCAATTCGAAAGTGCATACGTTCCAATCACCCCATAAATTAAATTCATTTTTATTGTTCCTCATCTTCCCAAAACTCAGGAAGAAGAGTATAATAGTTATCCTCAGACGTAGAATCTATGTGCTTCAACACATCTTCTGTAACAATACACTTTGCATTTGCAGCAATGGCACAATCTACAAACTTATTGTCATCTTTATCTGCCTCAATTAAAGCAAAAGTTTATTGTACGGAGTACGTTCATGGAGATGCCGGAAACTCTCAATACGTTCTTCATTCAGGGTTCCTTCATTCCACATCCTATCTAATTCAGCATCAGCCATCTGAACAAAATAATCGGAGATTACCTTATTCAAATCTCGCAAAGCCTCAGGAGTCTTGATAAATGACAGCATATCGAGGATTTGCAATTGAGCTTGATTCATTGTTGCTACCTGTGCCATAATAATTCATTTTATTAATATCTAACCGCAAAATTACGCTTTTTTCTCGAAACCACCAAGAGAATCACAAGAAATCTGCAAGTTATCAGCAAATAACCACGAAATCAACCGTAAACTATAAACTATTAACTGTAAACTATAAACTGCTATCCCCAGGCGGTCCCATCCCGCAAAATATGGCGAAGACCGCTTTGGTCCGCCAACCTTAGAGCGTAGCGGTTCCGAGCACCGGAGGGCGGTTACATCCCTTGCCCTTTTGGAAAGGGCGAGGGCTTGGGAGTGGGTTAAGGACCCTCCCCCAGGGGTTTCTGTCCCCTACAAGGGGAACCGAAAGGGTCGTAAAGACTATTGAAGACAGGTGGGGCAAATATAGCACTAAGGGCGGTTTCCCTCTTCTTCCCTAAGAGAAGAAGACCGAGATGAAAGGTGGAGCCTTCTTTAACGGTAAGGAACCTTATATCCAAGGCAATATCTCAGGAAAGCGAAACAAGCAGTTATATCATTCATTCAACTATTAATCTTTATTAAATTATTAATACTGTCGCACCATTTTACGCCACAATGATGTATATTTGCAGTCAGAATGATTATTAATTAAACATGTTAGGCTTATGGCACAGACAGCAATGACAGTCCGTATGGACAACCAGCAGAAAGCACAGTTTGATAAACTCTGCGAACAATTCGGTATGAGTGCGAATACCGCTATCAACATCTTTGTTAAGGCCGTAATTCGCAGTAAAAGCATTCCATTCTCCATTCAAGCAAAGAATGAAGAAGATGATGAAGTGACTGCGAAAGCAAAGGCTGCGTTCAAGCAACTTAGAGCTAAAGCAGAAAGAGGTGAAACCCCAGAGCTCACGCTTGATGAAATCAATGAAGAAATCAGAGAAGTCAGACGATTAAGAAAAGAACGCAATGGTATATGCAGTCATTGATACAAACATATTTGTATCAGCCCTTATCACCCACAACTCAAATGCTTCAACAGCAAGAGTTCTTGAAAGTTTGTTCCTTCATCGTATTATACCTTTATATAATGATGACATTATAAAAGAATACGATGAAGTGCTTCATCGCGCAAAATTCAAGTTGTCAGACGACCAAATCTGCACAGTTATAGAACTTGTAAAGCAAAACGGAATTGATTCTTCCCGTTTTCCTTATGCTGGCAACATGCCAGATGAGGACGACCGAGTCTTCTATGAAGTCTGCCTGAGCAAGGAAGACTCCTTCTTAGTAACAGGTAATCTAAAACACTTCCCAAAAGAACCGCAAGTGATTACAGCAGCAGAAATGATGGAAATCTTAGACAACGAACTATAAGATGACATTACAGCAGGTGTCTCCAGCTCTCGTAGTAGGCGACACCTGTAACCACGCTAACGGGGTGGTATCATTTGATTGATGCAAGCGGTACTGTTAGAGTGCTATGATTATCTCATTGTTTCTGTTTCATCATTGGTGTAGTTGATAATTTACAGGAGTGATTTCTCCATGTCGTTTGGCTCACGAGTCACAGCCATCGGCTCTCCTTCAAATGGTGTCTCTGGCATCAAGTCCATCAACTTCTTCTTCATGCCTCGATGATTGGGGTATTGTCCTGCTGTCTCTTTGATATAGCGGCATACCTCCTGGCGTTTCTCCTCGGTCGCTCCTTCTTGGCACGATACCGTTGCTTCTCCATAGACCGTTTCCGCTGCTCGTCCCATTTGATCCGCAACAGCTTTTCTTCCCTTATCTGGATTTCAATATCTTTGAATTCAGGTGTATTTATCACCTCTGCCTTCAGATGCTTCTTGATTACTTTTGTCAGATAGCGTCGCCTTGCCTCCTTGTTTTCTTCGGTAACAAATGGCGGACATTGCTCTCCGTAGAAGGTGTGTCAGGTGAATGGCTCGAAATCGAGGTGCCAGAGGAAGGAATTGTGTTGGGTGTTGTTTGGTTCCATTTTACTTTGGTTTACGTTTTAAAACTTTTCCTGTCAGATAATCACCTTTCTCTTTTACCTGACCAATATATTTGGACTGGTGTAGAGCTTCCATGAAATCCTGTGCTCCTTCCACTTGCTTAGAAATAGAATAAACCTCTCCTTGCTTTTCAAGTCCTTCAAATATACCTTTTGTCTTAGCAAAGATACCAGCCAGTTCATTCATAGCTATTAATCTTTTCGCAATACAACATGTACTAGCTAAAATCTTTAAAGCAGGATTGTCTGACTTTTCCATAGCTTCCTTATATAGAGACAAGTTAAACTCACTGTCAGATTTGCTGAAATATGCCAGTAAAGCATTAGCAATAATAGGCGTAACACTTTCCGTTTCAATTTTATCCAATATGAAGCTATGGTATTTCTTATATTCTACCCAACTCAGTATCTCAACAACTGTAGTTATGCTAAAAGCAAATTCATCCCACTCTGATATAATTTTATCTGGATCCTTACATAGGAGGTATTTGCTCAGCTTTGGGTTTCCTTTTATTATGTCTTGATAAATACTTGGAGAAACAGTAATGATGCCTTCATCTACAACATATCTTACTCTGGTTTCATTTAATTGTGACAGTTCCTTACTCCATACATCTATTAGCCAATGGTTATTAAATATTGAGAAAGCAATTTTGTCATTAATACCATCAGATTCTACAACACTTGACAACAACTCTTTTTCATGTTCATCATTACTTTCCACAAGCTTGGTGAATTCTTCCATGGATTTTTCCTCATTGCAATTCATGAATGCTACCAGTGTACCGTCGATATTCCATGAACCTATGCAAGAGCAGTAATGTTTCACATTTTCAAACGTCATTTTTATTTTATTTTCAGCGAACAAGGTACTTACAACATCTTTATCAGTAATATCCTTACAATCATCCCACAAAGTATTATTATGCTTGATAAGTTTAATAATATCGTCCAAATTAATATCTTCATCCATTAAAGACACTATTGTATCAGAAGATTCATGGGTGTTGCTTGAAGTAAGCATAAGATTTTCCACAAATGCTGGTAATTCCAGAAGAACATAATCCTGAAGTTCATTCAGTTCTGTCTCTTCTATAGAAGTATAAATTGCAGAATCCAAATTAACTACAGGCAAATCATTATGCTTGAATATCACCTTGATATTATCCAATGTTAGAGCATACATATTATTCTCATATATATAAGAATATGTGTCAGCAGCATTGCTGTCATCTATCAACGATTGAACATTTAAATCCAGCAAATCAAGAAGCTCCCGAACCTTTTTTTGATCTATATCTTCAAACAGATCAGGATAATTGTAGTTATCGTTTACATAAGTATTGAATGGATATGAGGTATTTACAGATCTTATGTCGTTTATGTCTGCATACTTAAACATCGTGGATATAACCCTGTCTTTATCCTTATTAGTATGATTCATATCCATATTTAATGATTTCCAAACATTTTTATCAATATGGACTAATCGCTTGATGAAGGTCGGTACACAATTGCCTTCTTGCATGAATTGATACAGCAAATCTATATATTGTTCATGAACAACCATTTGTTTAAGAATAGCATCACATTCATCCTCATATTCATCTTCATGCAGTAAGCAGAATTTCAACAGGTCTTTGTTTAATATTCCCTTATGGTCATAATCTACAACAGATAGGTTTTGGATAAGAGAAGGTATTTCTTGTAACTTATAATCAAATTCTTTAGGTGTATTGAATTTGATAGAAAGAAGGAATTCCTGATCAGAAGGTGTTAGTCTTCCTTCTTGGAATATTGAAATATAGAAGAAATACTCTTCGTCTATATACCCCTTTTCTAAGAAATATTTGAGAACTTTATATTTTTCTTCTTGACCTTTTGGTATGTCCACATGCTCAAAGATATCCCTATCTGATTTTGCAATATCTGTAAGCGTATATTTATCTATGGCTGCCATTTCATCCATAAAAGCCCTGCGCTCATCTCTAAGATTTTCTATTTTGTTATTTGCAACTGATTGAATGTATTTTTTCCTTACGCTATATTTATAACTTTCCCCTAAAGTAGCTTTGATTTCATCTGTGTTAAGATGCTTAACCGAATTACTATAAATGCTGTTCCTAAAAAAGATATTACCTTTCAAAATATGCTGGATATTATCTTCTGAATATAAACTATTTATATCGATATTTCTACCATCACAGTATATATCCCAACCTGGTCCTGGCCATAATTTTAATAACTTTCCAACAATAACAGCGCGCAATTCTTCTATAGACCTAAGAGTCTCTTCAGATATTCCTTGAATCTCCGAGTCTATCTCTTTTAATCGATCACTATCATCTTCTCGAATTTCACTTCTAATCTTAGGAGAAGACATAAATGTCTCATAAACCACGCCCTTATTCTGATGCAACCAAGAAAAATCAGTAGGATAGAGATTCTTATATAGAATCATAGCCAGCAATTTTCCCTTCTTCAGTTTTTTATCAAGCAAGTTACGATAGAGGTCAAACTCATTCACGACATTGGTCAACACCCTCATATCGTTTACAAACACTGATATATCCGTAATAAATGAAGAGCTTACCTCTGCCTCAGGAATATGTAAATCAGTAATTTTTCTTCTGAACAAGTCTCCAGAATTAGAAGCATTCACAAAAGGAATAACAGGAACTATATAGTCAAAGAACTTTGTTCGTTCTTCTGCATTAGCGAAAATGTCATCTTTCAATGCATATAGAAAGACAATTCTCCTTCCTATTTCTTCAGACTGGTTAAGAATCAGGTTTAATTCCCTCAATTTTGTAAATATATGAGTATTTTCAAAGCGGTCAATATCTTCAAATATTACAACATTATACTTCTTTTCCTGGAAGAGATAAAGAATCTCATCCAAATAGCGATTCATAATGGAAACATTCTTCTTCTCTTCAAATTCTAAGGTAGCCTTATCTAACGTTAGGTTTTTGATACTAATCTTCTTTATAAAAAGAATAAGTTGAAATAGAATAACACATATACCAAGAATGAATATACATATACTTGACCCAAATAAGAATGAAGATTTCAAGACTTCTGTTGGAATCAAGAAGTACTTTGTCACCTGTTCCTGACAAAACAGGCACAAGTTTGCTACAACAAACAACAATATGCACACAACCACAAAAATTCTCTTCTTGCGTGATGTCCTTTCAATTCGTCCGAATCTTGATTCTGGTATATTTGTCGCTTTTACATGGTAGAAAAGTTGTTGCAATATACTATATTCCAACTGTTCCTCAAAGCTGTCTTCATTACTCTTTGGTGTACTATCACTTTCAGACATATTAACCTCAACAAAAGACGCAAGCGACACATTCACATAATGATATTCCGGGTAATATGCTTTGAAAGTTTTAAGTATAGAACTCTTGCCTGCTCCATAAGAGCCAGTCAAAGCTATATTGAATACATTTGGTTGGTCTATCGCATTTTTTAGACGGATAATATATTCTTTATGTCTCTTGAAATCATCTATAGGAGACAATAAGGATATGTGGTTTTCCCCTGTATCTTCTAATTTCCATCGGTTGACTTTACGACTACAATTGACAGCTATTTTACGAATGTATTTTCGATAGGCTTTATCTATCTTTTCCTTGCAGAAAATAACTCTTAACATAATCAAATGTCTACAAATACCTATCAAATAGCAAATGGTACCCATAAATGACATTCCCAACAATACAACTATTACTGTAGGATTCCATTGCATGTAAAAACCGACAGCAATAGCAATGACCATGAATGCCGAAAATAGTGCAAAAATAATATACTTCTTCATATTATTCTCTTATTTTTTTATCTGCCATATTCCATCTGTGCTTGTTTCAGTATATCTTGGCAGAATTTGGTTAGAGGCTTTTTGGATATATCTTCTATGTTCATAGAGATACCCATCCATTGATTCAATAACTTATTACGTTCAATATCAGAAATAAACGTGAGCATGTTGCGACAATAAGTCTCAGAACACCCCAACAGACACTCGAATAACACATTATATTCCCCAATTAATCGAGTTAAATTCCTGAAGCATTTTCTCTCCACACTCGGGCTCTACAGATTTTATAAACATGATTCTACCCAAAAGCCAATATCTATACATTCCCTGATCAGGATGTCTATAAGCAATATGACTAGCTACACCAAACTTTTTACAACAATATAGTTCCTTCCAAACATCCTTGCGATATTTTTTCGGAACATGCACTCCATCAGTAATAGTCAATCCGGTAACCATCTGCCTATCACATGAGAAACTTATTTTCGTTTTCTTCTTGTTTGGACGAAAATGATGAGCATAAACTATTTGATAGATATCACGCATACTTGGCATAATACTATCTGAATTACCAGAAAGGGTTATATCATCAGCATATCTGCTATAAAAACATTTACACTTACTGGCAAGTTCTACGAAAGCATCATCCATTGACCGCACAATCAAATTGGAAAGCATCGGACTTGTCGGTGCACCTTGAGGAAGCCTAAATTGGTATGTGCAGATTTTTGCTAGAACATCTGCCACCTCTTTCTCATAGCCCAATTTAGAAAAATACTCCCATACCGAATCATATTTTATCGAATCAAAGAAATTCTGTATATCAACATTTATCAGCCATTTACTTCTGGCATGCCTCCTAGCATTGGTGACAATATTTCTAATGTCATCTTTGTCCTTAGGCATAAAACCTTCAGCACAAGGAGAAACAGAAGATAAGTCTTTAAGAAGTATATTCTCGTAAACCCACCTCTGTACCCTCTTCAAGTCAGAATAAGGAGCACTTATCATTCTAACGCCACCAGCTTTCTTCTTTATACTATAGTTCTTGTAACAACATAGATTCAATAAAAACATTTCCATTCTCCCCTTCTTGATATCAGGAAAGAATGAGAAAAAGTGCAACTTGTCAAAAATAACAGGAACATTATGGCTATGCAAGATACCTGCATAGGCCAAACATTCCGATATATATTGCTGTGAATGCCCTTCTATCCCAGCTTGTTCAGAAAAAAGAGACTCCCAAGTTTGTTCCATAAAATTATTACGTTAGTTTGTTGCTCACGCAAGTGAGCATATCGAACATTTATTGTTCGATATACTTAGTATAATGACATTTAAAATCTAGCATGTCCAAAAGACATACGAATATGCTAATCCCATATTCAGCTAATAATTTTACTTCACGCCCCTGAAAGTCTCCGGTATGTAAATATTATCTTTTTCATCCCAAATCCGAAATTCTTGCATCCCTTCATCTCTCAATAGCTTATATCTTTTTATTGCCTCTTTATATTCATTCAACGCCAATGAAGTTGGCTTGTGCTTACTATCCCATATTTTCTTATCAATCCCTTCTTGCCATAGACGATCCATTTCCACTAATGAAATACCCATGGTATTGTAAATGAAAGCTTCGCTTTTTCGCCTGATCAAACATATCAAGATAAAGACAAGATTGAAATTACTCTTTGTAAACAACAAGCTGAAATCTACGTATTCACTTCCACCAACAAAGATTTTCTTCAGGCACGACAACCATCTGTAAACAGAATTTCTGTCAGTATAAGCCCGTTTTATTTTCAGGAGATTATTTCGAGGCACCAAAGGAATCCAATTTCTACCTTGATATTGTTTATCAGACCATAATACAGGAACCGTATTGTTAGGCGACGAATGCAGCATCAACACCAGACTTTGAGTGTTTTCAAAACCTAGAGGGAAATCTTTAAATAATTGTTTTCCGTACTTATAGCACATTTCACGAACTGCCTTAGTCTTGAAATAACTCCCAAATACCTTTTTGTGAGGATCAAATCCTTTACAATGCAAGTCTCCTAAGATAATAGCCCCAGATATATCTTGAGAAATCTTAGAATAGCCATTATCCATCACAATTGCAGCAATAACATAAAGCCTCCCAGAACTTGCATCACTCAACACCTCTGGACGCACTATTTTTTCTTCAAGAGATAATGCTGTTACTACTGACCCACCACTACCTATGAAATCATCCACATAAACAACAATATCTTTCTGAGTCTTCCATTCCTGAGAGTTTCTATAAGAAATAAAGTCCTCGATGCTTGAATGAAATGCCATTTCCCGCAATTCATTTCGTTTCATCAATCCATGAATCCAGTAAGAAATGGCGGCTCCACTTTTCCCTGGCTTACCAAGAGGAACTATATGTTTTGTCTTATCTTTAGGCAACTTAGAGATTTGCTCATAAAGCCGCCCCTTTACATCATCATCACGCAAAAAGATCACATGCTCTAACAATTGGACAGCCAATTCGACATCTTCATCCTCAAAGTTGAATAGCCACCTAATAACATCATATGGTGTTATCTGATTATAAAAACGGACGGAAACAATATCCTCTATCCTTTTTTCAATTTCTTTTGAAAGTGTCTGCATAAGCATTTATCTAATAACCATCAATTTCATCATATCTACTGAATGGACATATCACAATACTTAGAGAACAATATTTTTATTCAGTTTTTTCCCTTTTTCCCAAATAAAAACCTTTCCTTCCCAAATCCGAAAATTCGATGAAGTTTATACCTTCCATAGAACTTCTTTTCAGAGCATCAGGAGCCTTATTATCTATCAAGATTAACTGATAATCGAAGTCATGTTCATTACAATATTTGAAAAACCTTGCCTGAGTTGTTTGATCTGCGTCAACATGCTCATCGTCAAAATGAGCTGTAAGTGGTGAATCCACAACAAGTAACTCACTAAATGGAATACCCTTTTTCTTACAATATTCTATTAATGTCATTATGATGGCAGTGCAAGTAACACCACGTGTTCCTTTTCCGCACATCGTTCTTTTCTGACCACCTATATTAAAATCGAACTCTTTATCTTCATAGAAAACAGGAACATTACCAATAACATTCCATGCTTGCAATTTGGATTTAACAGAATTACAAAAATCATCATCTATAGTAGCTTGACGTGAATATTCTGGAATATTAGGCTTACTTTTAAGCTTAATCTGCAAATTATCTATCAATTTACTAAAACGCAAAGCTTCTGCTTGTAGAAAATTAGCATAAACTTTCTTTTCCACATTTTCTTTATATTTCAGAAGAGCTTTCTTTAATCCATCGATTTGCGGTTCAAAAGAATGAATCTTCGCAATAATATCTGATATAGAACTATCTAGCAACAATACCTGATTTTGCAGATTATCAATCTCTTTTTCTTTATCTTTTATAACTTTACTAACATCAGTAAGTTTTGCCTGAGTTTGCATAAATTCAGCAGATACCAAATCTTTGTATTCATCACCTATTTCAGTAGAATTTGTAAAGTGAGAATGGCAAATAGGACAAGTATACTCCTCTGGCAAAGGAATAAGCAAACTATAGCCTTCAAAAAGATGCTCATACCTTTGTAGATCTAACAAATAATGCTTTTGAAGAAGAGTCATTCTTTTCACAAACTCATTGGCAAATAGAAGTTTGGATTTTCTTTGTTTCAATTCATCTTCTTTATGACAACGTTCCTTATATAAAGACTTTAAAACTTCTTCTTGTTCACTTATTTGTTTTTTGTTTGCCTCAAATAAAGCATCTCCCTTCATATCAGCGAAACCAACATCACCAAGACTTATAATTTTCTGTTTTATTTCATCTAAATTTTCTTGTGCTAAAGCCAACTGTCCTTCTATTCTTGTTTTGCGTATTTCTTCTTTCTCCGATTCTTGAAAGTCACTGTCATCTTTACCAGAAGTAAGATAATACAAAAAACTTTTTTCTTGTGTAGCAGTAGCAGTATCATTTATAGGAATGAAAATCGGTTTATCAGCCACGACCCTCCCCTCACTAACCAAAAACATATGCCTAACATAAGAAAAAGCAAGATTGGCCTTAGAAGTTTTACTCTTCTTCATTTGCAAAAGACTCGCAAAGCCATTTAAATTCATAAGATACCTAGAATAAGTAATCTTATCTGGCTTTCTTGCTTTTATTGGATACTTTGTCGCTTTATTAAGAGAATTATTAAACTGTTCAAAAGAACAATCCTTAATGACGACAGCATTATCTTTTATGCCTCTATGAGCTGTATGCAAAAGATTATCCTGGTAAGTAACAAACTCCATATAATAGTCTGTATAGCCAAAGGATTCCTTAACCTTCTTAGGTATTTCTGTGGCTCCAAGCATATAATTGATTATAGAAAATACTGACGATTTCCCTCTTTCTGAAGGTCCAAAGAGTAAATTACACCCATCAGTAAACTGTACTTTTGAGTCTATCATCCCTTCACCTGTAGCAATAATAGACTTTATATAAAAGCCTTTTTTACTCATAATCAAATTCATTAAAGATTGATTCGTACTTAAATTCACTTCCCCAATTCTGCATTGAAAGTGATACTTTTTTTAATATTTTAATATCACTTG
>QSCI01000098.1:0-11745 GCA_003463005.1 Segatella copri
AGCTCTCAAAACGTTCGTTTGCTGTCATAATTTGTTTGATTTTAAAATGATGGTGCAAAGGTACGAATAAATGAGAAGGCTACAATGGTATAAACGCGGAGCCGCTTACATACTTCTTGCGATTTTATGATACTTCGATGAGACTTTTCTGTAAAATATTTCGAAAGTCTCATTCTTGTATGTTGCAATGTATCAGATGCTTAGAATGTTATTTTCTCTAAATAATGATACTTTGATACTTTTCTCACAAAAAACTTTTATGTGCAGGAAATAAATGTGAAGAAAATGCAGAAGCTGAGTGCTATTGTGACCACGATTTCTGATAAGCAGTATCAAAATGATTAACTGCCTGGAGAAGGTTGTAGATAGGGTTGATTTAGTAGAATGAGTTGGTTCTACAGGATGACGGAGTCGGCTCGATGGGGTGAAGGAATCAACTCTATAGGTTGAAGCAAGCGTCTTCGTGAGTTGAAAGACATTACTCCTTGGGTTCCAGAAGATACCTTCTCAGCAGTTGTCACTAGGCTCAGCAGGTCTGCCGAGCCTAGTCGGCAGGTCTGCTGACTGCAGTCAGCAGCTTTGCTGAGCCTAGTTGCAACACTTTATTCTAGCCGATATTTCTCTCATATCTTTCGGAAGATAAGAGATTGCCTTCTCTTTCATTTCTTGCGGAATACCGAATCGGGCTTCGGCGATGCTGCCGACGATGTCTCCGATGGTATCGCTATCGCCGCCATGAGATATGGCTAGGCGGATGGCATCTTCGAAGGATGAGGCTTGCGAGAGGAGATTGAAAGATAATGGCACGGCATCCATGCAGGTTTCATCGAATTTGCCTTTCGGATAATCTCGGGTATCGAAATCCTCGTAATAGCTGCGGGCGATATTCTTGAAGGCTTTCATTGCTTCATCATCTGGCTGATGGCTTTCCTTGCTTTTTCTGAAATGCCAGATGGCATGAGCCACGGCTCTGGCTCCCTTGATTCCTTCGGGATGGTTATGAGTAGGAAGAGCCGTTTTCTCTGCCTCTTCCAACACCTGCGACAGGTCATCGAATAGCCAAGCCACCGGCGATACTCGCATTGCCGAACCATTGCCAAAACTATTGTATGGCTGCGGATCAAGAGAACGAATCCACCCCGCGAATCTTCCGCCATACGCTCCTTTCGGGGAAGGATAGCGGCGGCACCAATCCAGCAGGCTTTCCTGATAGCTTCGTCCGTTCAATATCGCATCAGCTATCGCTACCGTACAGATGGTATCATCGGTGAAGTCGCATTCCTCGCCGAACATCTCGAAATCATAATCAAACGTATTGTTGAACTCATATTTTGAGCCAGCAATATCTCCTATTATTGCTCCTAACATAAGCTACTAATTCTCTATAACTTTACTCTATCACCTCCCAGAAGCTCTCCGGCAGGCTGATGTTCTTCATCTCCTTTGCCTTCTCGAACAATGGGGCGATGTCTTCGGCTTCGAAGCGGCGATGCCGCAACCTATTGGGGTTACCAGAAAATGTAGCTCGGGATGATGATTGGCAAAATCAAGGAATTCCTCCACGTATGGACGGATGGTTTCCACGCCGCCCTGCATCGTAGGGATGGCATAACTCTGACCCTGCAAGCCAACGCCCTTGCCCATGACGGCACCGAAATGCAGGCGGGCTATACGGGCTGCACCACCACCATGCATGCCAGCCAGATTGCTGCCAAACACAAAAATCTCGTTCTCTTTTAATGAATCAATCCAGCTAGGAGTGATTCTTCCCTTCTTCATATCTTCCATATTCTTCTTATTATTAAATATGTTATTGCTATTATCAGTCGCTTCCTCGCAGCACATGTATTCGGACATCATTTCTTCTTCTGGGCATTCTTCTCTACAGTTTCCTGCTTGTTCTCCCAAGCCAGAATCAGACCGATGACGCCGGCATAGCTCTTTCTGCCGCCTTCTACATGGTTGCCTCTCAGATAGAGTTCGAAGAAGAAATCCTGGGCAGCATCCAGTGCCTTGCATCTTTTGCCCTGCCAGTATTGGCGGTCGCTTTTCAGCAGCCTGATTATCTCAGGACGGATATATTTCAGATATTTCTCACCCTCCTTTTCGCCGAGAATGTCGAATACATTATATAATACATGGGGCAGAATGTGGTAATATCCGCTGAATTTCACCGCCTTATCCTGTGATGCCGTACAGACGAGATAACTGTAGAAATTTGCCTCTCCTTCGTTGGCAATACCCAGAAAATGAGCAAATTCATGGGCATAGGTAGCCGGATAATCGTGTGCAAGAATATCGCCGTTCAGCGTAAATTCGCAGAAGAATGGTCCCATGCTGCCGGTTACACCCGACATCGAACTGATGGGCGTAAACACCATCGTCTTGGCATGCGGATGCTGGTTGAAAGGCGGATTGATGCCCTCCCGATAGCCTATCTTGTTATATTCCTTCAGAACCGCATCCCGTATCCGATTCTTCAGTTTATCATCCACAATACAATTGAATTTTTCACTCTTCCCTCTCCGTTCTTCACTCAAAAGGTTGAGGCTGTCAGCATACTGGTAGGCAAATTTCCTGAACTTCTCTTCCGAAACCTCAGCAGGCTGCATGCCAACTCTATAATAGATAACAGGCTGCGAATAGTTCAGTCCCCAAGCAGCATAAAACCATACATATACCCACAGCAGATATTCAATTACCCTTCCGAAAACCACCTTTTTCTTCGGATAGCCGCCGCTCTTGGCAGCAAGAAAGATTAACCGACGGGCGAGTTTCTTCCGTAATCCAATCTCGTAGATAGGATAGAGGATGACCCAGGCGATGCTGAGAGCTATGAAAATATCACCCACGGCAAAGGGAAAGATGCCTGAGATGGGCGAAAGAAGGCTGCCGATAACGGGATAAACACGATAGGTGTAGATAACTCCCCAGAGAGGAATCATCTTGGTAATGGTGACGAGGATGAGCAACAGCAGCAGTACCCAGTGGCGCCACTTCATTCTGTCGAGTCGTAAAGTATGTAATATCTTCATCTTGTTTCTTGTTTTTTATCTTGCATGGCTCTTGAACAGAGCTGTTTTTTTGCACTTTTTGCCCCTGATGTGCAGAGATGGTGCAAAAATACAAAAGTTTTCTGAAATATTGACATCAGAAGTCTGTTTTTTTAGTAATTTTGCCATATTAAAAGTTGAACTTAATAAATAGAGGAGGAGTTATCATGAAACAGACATTGGAATCATTCGAGGCTATGAACCTTGAATATGAGAACCTCTATAATGAGGACGATGAACGTAGAGAATATAATTCAGTCTGGTACAGCTAGTTACAATGTATTATAATAAGGCTGTAGCAGGATTATTAAATTTGTTTTACATATAAAAAAAGATCGTTAGGATAATAAAAGACTATGCCATAGTTACTAAAGAAATGATGTAACATAGGCATAGTCTTTTTTTATGTCCTTTCCTTGCTGGCTGTTCTTTCCTGCATTTCTATTTTTCGAAGTGCTGGTAATCCTTGCTGTGTTTCCAGTCACCTCCCCATCGGAATCCTTTTGCCCTAAAAAGCCGGTAGCAGAGGTCGCCTTTCTTAATCATGTAAACGTGGTTCTTGCTGCGGTCCAGATAGGGGCGGGCGGTGGCAGGTTCTACCACTTCCTTGCCGTTCTTCAGTCGTTTGTGGTAAGGATTGTAGAGGGTGTTGATGTCTACGGCCAGTCCCCTTCCGTGCTTCGATACCATATGGGTATGCGAGATGAAGCGGAAGTTGAAGCTGGAGGAGTTGTTGGCTCTCATCGCCCTTTCATCGTCGGCATCCCAGTAGTCGATGAGTCTCATCCGTTCTATCGGATATTTCGCCTCGTAGAGCTTTTTCAGAATATCGAGCACATCTGTGGCTATCGCCTTGTTCACCACCATTTCTCCTACGATGTTTCTGCCGTCTTTGTCTACGTGCAGGCATCTTATGTATCTCAGTTCGCTTCTTGCCACGGTACAGTTCTTCTTGTATGTCTTGCCCTGCATCAGGCGGAAGATATCATCAGGAATAGTGGAGATGGAGAAGAAATGCTTCTCGCCCAGTTTCCTGATGGTTTGAGAACTGACGTTTTCTCCAGGCTGCTGTGTCTTGGATGGGAGGCAGAAAAGTCCGGAAATAAACAGGCATATCATCAATATATTTTTTGCTTTCATCACGTTTCTCCTTATTTTGCTACGGGTATATAATGCGAATCCTTGATTTCACCAATCACGATGATGCTGTGCAGACTTCCTATGCAGTCGATGTTTCCCAGCGTGTTGAGCATGAAGTCCTGATAGGCTTTCATATCCCGGGCATATACCTTGATCTGGAAGTCATAATCGCCGGTGGTGTTGTAGCATTCCGTTATCTGGTCGATGGCCTGCACGGTATCCATGAATTGCTGAATCAGGTCATGGGTATGCTGCTTGAGCCTGATATTGCAGAGCACGATTACGTTGTGCCCCAACTTGTGATGGTCTACGATGGCTCCATATCGCTGGATGTATCCCTCACGTTCTAGCCGCTTCTGTCGCTCGAAGGTGGGAGAAGGGGAGAGGTGTACTCTTGCAGCAAGTTCCTTTACGGTGAGTCGGGAGTTCTGCTGCAGTAACTTCAGTATTCTGATGTCTGTTTCATCAAGTTTTTCTTCTGTTGTCATTGTTCCTTTATTTCTGTTTTTACTGATTCTTACAGAATAATATTCTGCTGATTTGCTTAATTCGCTGCAAAGATAGTATATTTTTCTGAATTACGGAGAATATTTGGCAAATAAAATTCTTCTTCTTACCTTTGCACCCGCAATTCCGGATGCAAAGCGTCATTCATCGGTAATGACAGGATAAAGAGTCATTCACATCAAATAATAATAAGGAGATAAAAATATGAGCAACGTAAGAAATATACATTTTGAGGCAGTGGGCAGCTATTTGCGCCCTGCAGAGTTGAAGGAAGCGAGAGCTAAGTTTGCTGATGGCAAGATTTCTGCCACCGACCTTCGCGCCGTAGAAGACCGGCTGATTACTGAGGTCATCAGTCAGCAGAAGGCGCATCGCCTGCCTTATATCACCGATGGCGAGTTTCGCCGCAGCTATTGGCATCTCGACTTTATGTGGGGATTCAATGGCGTGGAGCATATCGAACTGGAGCATGGCTACCAGTTTCATGGCGAGGAGACAACCAAGGGTTCTATCCAACTGACCGGCAAAATTACCGGCGAGAATCATCCTTTTATCAAGGATTTCCTGTTTGTGAAGCAGTTTGAGGAGTTGGATGCCAATGGCGAATATATCTTCGAGGCAAAGCAGACGGTTCCTGCTCCGGCACAGTTTCTTGCCGAACTGTTCCGTGGCAAGAATGCCGAGAATACCCGCAAGTTCTATCCTAACACTACCCAGCTGATTGAGGATATTGCCCAGGCTTACCGCACCTTCTTCCAGGAGATTTATGCAGCCGGTTGCCGTACCGTCCAGCTGGATGACTGCACCTGGGGAATGATTGTGGATAGCGATTACTGGAAGGCTAAGGTGGGCACAGGTTTCACCCTTGAGCAGGAAGCCCTGCAATATCTGAAGGTGAACAACCTTGCCATCGAGGGCAAACCGGAGGGGTTGACCATCAACACCCACGTATGCCGTGGCAATTATCATTCCTGCTATGCCACCAAGGGTGCCTACGATGCCGTAGCTCCTTATCTCTTCGCTCATGAAGATGTAGATACCTTCTATCTGGAGTATGACGATGAGCGTTCGGGTGGTTTCGAGCCGTTGAAGTATGTGGCTGATGGCAAGAAGGTGGTGCTGGGTCTGGTAACCTCCAAATCTCCGGTGTTGGAGGATAAGGCTACGGTCATCGCCCGTATCCGAGAAGCAGCCAGATATATCCCCCTCGATCGCTTAAGCCTCAGCCCTCAATGCGGCTTCGCCTCTTGCGAGATTGGTAATAAACTGACCGATGCTGAGCAGTGGGCAAAGATAGATCTGGTTAGAGTGATTTCAGAAGAAGTTTGGGGATAATGATATATTCAAGGAGAAGATGTGTTGTCTGTCATGGCTGCACATCTTCTCTTTTTTTATTTACTTTTTATCAAAAATGTTTGGTGTTTTCATGAATTACTAGTAACTTTGCACCCCGAAAATTAAAATCATCATTCATTAAGATTATCAGAGAAAATGGAATATATGTCTCAGGAAGGTTACGATGAGCTCGTGGCCGAACTTCAACACATGGTTAACGTAGAGTTGCCAGCCGTTCGCGATGCGATAGCTGAGGCCCGCGACAAGGGTGACCTCAGCGAGAATTTCGAGTATCATGCTGCCAAGCGCGAGCAGGGCAAACTGTTGAGCCGCATCAGCTTCAAGCAGAAGGTCTTGGAGAATGCCCGTGTCATCGACAAGTCTCGCCTGAAGAGTGATACCGTTGGCTTGTTGAGCAAGATTAAGATTACCAATCTCGCCAACAAGTGCAGCATGAATTATACCATAGTGAATCCTCACGAGGCTGATTTGCATAGTGGCAAGATTTCCATCAAGTCGCCTATCGCCAAGGCCCTTTTGGGTAAGAAGGCAGGTGAAGAGGTAATGGTAAAGGTACCAGCTGGCTTGCTCAAATTCCGCCTGGATAGCGTGGAGTTATAATGTATTCTTTAAAAGGAAAACTCCCGATAATTTGAAACTGATCAAACTATCGGGAGTTTCTCTTTTTATTCTAATATTTTTCCAGAATCTTATTCAGTAAGAAGGTGGCATTTTGGTTTCTTGCTACACCCTTCTGTATCTTATAAGTATAGGTAACATCCGTGCCTAAATCTATCTCGAAACAATAGTTGTGGAATTTTCCTGATGCATCATTTTCCATCTTGGAGAGCTCCAGATCGTGGGTAGCGATGATACCGCTCACCGGCTGCTTGGCAATGGCTTCGAGGAACTTTCTCGAACCATTCAGCTTATCCAATGAATTCGTTCCCTTCAGAATCTCATCCAGAATAATCAGCGTTCGGAGTGGCTCCTTATTGTCTTCTCCACTTTCCTTGCAGCACTTTTCCTCAGCACTTTCCCTGCAGAACTTCAGCAGCTCCTCCAGTCTTATCAGCTCAGCATTAAAGTAAGAGATGCCATGCGTCAAATCATCGGTGGTTCTCATGCTCGAGAATAATCTGAAACGTGAAATCTTCAGCTGATCCGCAAACACCGGCATACCCGCCATTGCCAGGATATAGTTCACGCCCAGCGAACGCAGGAAGGTACTCTTTCCCGCCATGTTGGCTCCGGTGATGATATAATAGTTGTCATCCTTGATGGTGAAATCGTTCTTCACCGCCTTGGTACCCAGGAAAGGATGATAGAGATTCTTACCCTCGAACACGATTTCCGGACTTCCGATACCTGCATTTTCAGAAACATCGCTATCTGTATCTGCTTCCGGACTTCCCGAAACAAATTCCGCCTCTTCTGCCTCTGGGTGATTATATCTGAAATCCGCCATCGAAACCATCGCATCCATCTCGCTGATGATATGCATCCATTCCTCCATCTTCATCATATAGGTATTCTTCCATTTCAGAAAACTGCGAACCAGGAAGAAATCGCTCAGCATGAAGGCATCGGTGAAGAAAAGACCCAGGAAGTTGCCTCTTCTGTCATACCCCTTCAATATCTTTTCCAGTTGGGCAAAGGAAGGCAGGGCATCTGCCAGGGATTTCTGCATCTCCTTGCCTGATTCGCTATGGAAATTGCGCCTGTTGATAAGCTGAAGTATCTGAGCATAGGCGATGAGCTGATGTCGAAGCTTGCCGCCGTTGCTGTCTATCTTATCAAGTGTCTGCTTGCAGACGAAGAACACCACCATGTATTGAACCAACACCCACCACAAGGCGAAATCCACCGAAACCATATCGCATATCGATAAAATCACGGAACCGATTACTCCGATAATCAGCAGCCATCCGATAACGAGAGAAACCGGTGAACCAAACCATGCCGGCACCTCCATCTTCGAAACCTTCTGTATCGCATCCACCACCGCAGCAGAATCAATCTTCTTCGTTTTGCCATTCACCATTTTGCCATCCGCGGTTTGACTTCTGTTCTTTTCGCCAAGTGCCAGGAATTCCATTCGCCAGTTTTCGCCTTCTCCAGCCAATTCCTTCTGCAAATCTCTTCTTCTTTTGATATCCTCCATGCCCAAAGGCGTTTCCCGGGTAAGATTCCTGGCGAGTGCCTCCGAACCGCCCGATGTGATGGTTCGGCAGATGCGGTTGAACAGCGAACTCTTGCCGAAGACATCGAGGTCGAAGGAATAAGGATGCTGCGGATTCTGATAGGAATCGCCCGTTTCGAAAGGCGAGAAATCGCCCTCCAAAGCCTTGATTTCGTCCTGATAAACCTTGAGCAAAGCCGAAAGATGCTCTATCTTCTCCTTATTCTTGTCGTCAAGTCGTCTGATTCCCAAATAGGCAATCAGGCACAGCGCCGCCCCCATCAGATAGTTCTGTGTATCCCCATCCAATGCGAAATAGCAGATCAGGAAGGCGAGGATGCCGCCAAAAGCCAGCAGCTCGCCCGTTATAAATCCCGTATTCTTACGCTTCAGGGCAGCCACCTCAGAAGCGTATCGGCTTACATATTGTTGATAATTCTCCTTGATATTCATTCTTTTTCTTTATTATGAATTTTTCTCCATCCATTTATTGTAGGATACATTCTCCTCTTTCCACTTATCCTTTGCTTCCGCCTGATTCTTCGGATATCCGATGATGAGGGTGTTGAGCGGAATCATCGTCTTGGGCAGATGCAGCAGTTGCTGCATTCCCTCATACCGTTCTTTCAGGGGATAGAGGCTGTCCATACTCCGCCAAGTCCCAAGCTGTGAGCCATCAGCAGGATGTTCTCCGTGGCTGCCGAGCAGTCTTGAATCCAGAACTCCTGCTCGATGCCTTCCAGCGTCTTGTCCAGGCATCCGCAAACCACGATAGCGAGCGGTGGCATGTCTGTATAACTTCTCACCGATGTACGGCTCATGATATTTTCAAAAATCTGATTCTTTTCCATCATTGTTTTTCTGTGTGAGTCTTATTTTTTAGGCGAATCATAGCATTCCATAAGCCAGTCGAGCACATATTCTTGCTTGATTCCATCATGAAACTGGACGGGGTCGTTGTCCAGTGTAAGCAGATATTTTGGAAAATTGTCGGAGATGGACTTCAGGGGTGCCAATTCTCTCTGCATCGTGGTCTCATCCCTTACGCTGAGCGATACCTGATAGTATGCCTTGTGTTCACCAATGATTACCACGAAGTCTATCTCTGCATCACCGGCTTTGCCTACATAGATTTCTCCGCCTCGTCGTGCTAGTTCCAGATACACGATGTTCTCAAGTACGTGCCCTAAGTCGCCACCTTTGGTGCCATTGATGACTTGGCGTAGACCTACGTCGGCAAGATAAAGTTTCTGTCCAGTCTTCAATAACTGCTTACCCTTGGCATCATATCTCTGCACAGGGTAGAAGATATAGCTGTCGGTGAGGGCAGAGACGTAGCTTTCTATCGTATGAGATGTAGTCTTTCTTCCCAGCGAGGTCATGGTATCGCTGATGCGCTTGATTACGGATATGTTGCCTATATTGTCAGCAAGGAATCTTACCACACTTTGCAACATCATCACATCGGTTATCTTCTTGCGGCTCACCACGTCTTTCAGTACGATGGTGTTGTAGAGACCTGACAGGTATTCACGCACCATCTCTCGGTCTTGGCTGATTTGGGGAATGTATGGGAAGGAACCCAGTTCGATGTATTGGCGATAGGCGAGCTCTCGGGAAGTATGGGCAGGCTGCGTCTGCATGAATTCTCGGAAGGAGAAAGGGAAGAGTTTGATTTCGATGTATCTTCCGGTGAGCAGGGTGGCTATTTCGCCAGAGAGCAGGTAGGCATTGCTGCCAGTAACGTAAATGTCTACGTTGTCTAGCAGAAACAGGCTGTCTATCACTTTCTGGAAATTTTCCACCATCTGTATCTCGTCAAAGAAGAGATAGTTCATCTTGTCTGGGCACAGGTTCTGCTTTACGTGTGCGTATAAAATTTTATAGTCGAGGAACGGTTCGTTGTCGAGATCCTCGAAGTTGAGGTTCTGTACTTGTTCTTCGGATACTCCGTCCGAGAGAAGTTTCTCCCTAAACATTCTCAGCAGCGATGACTTGCCACAGCGTCGTATGCCTGTTACTACCTTGATGGCCTTCTTGTCTCTCCATTTCTCCAGGAGATTCATGTATTCTTTACGCTCTATCATATTCTCTTTATGTTCTATTTATTCACTTTGCTATTCATTTTGCATTCTATCTTGATTGCTAAAAATGAAATGCGCTGCAAATATACGAAACTTTTTCGGAAAATTTGCAGCGCATTGCAAATTTCTTGTGTTTCTGGGTGAAATTTGCAGCGTATTGCAAATTTCTTTCTGTAAAACTGATAACACTTTCTGTAATCTGTATATCCGAGAATTTGTATTTATTTGGTTTTATTGCCCGAAACATCCTATCGTTTTTATTGCCCGAAACATTCTATAGTATACGTATATATAAGCCGATGTTGTGGTTATCATACTGATGAGATTCATGCAGGTGAAGGCTGCCTGCTGGGTGTTACCAGCCAGATAAAACACTGCAACAGGGAGTATATTTGAGCATATCAGCCATACCATGAAAACCAGGACAAGGGCTATGCCCAGTTTGCGCATGTTGCCCCTGTGCTTGCTGCACAGATGACAGCCGGCTACCAGGGAGGCGATGACGGAAATCAGGCCCATCGTGCTTTCTGTCCAGGTGAGTATGGAAGCCATTTGGGTAATCTGTCCGTTCTGCATCATCTTTACGAGATGAAGATTGAAGCATTGGCCCAGGATGAATGAGAGCACATAGTAAAGTACCATCAACTCGCTGCAGCGTCGTAGCAATTTTACGCCTGCCGGTAGCGTGTAGCGGAATATTCCCCATAAAGCTATAGGGGCGAGCTGCAAGACCAGTTGCTTGATGGTAACCAGGATGGGACTTATTGGAATCAGGATGGGACTTGTTCTGAAGGATAAGCCCGCTTGTCTGCAAACAGAAAATGCCAGCGAAAACAATGCGAAAATGCAATATGCATACATGGCATATTGTGCAATGCGATTTATATCTATAGAATAACTTTTTCTTTCCATAATTCTACGTTTGATGATTTTATAAACAGCTTATCTTGTATAAAGCCATTGCAAAGATACGAAGTTTTTGGGAAATTCTAGCAAAATAGGTGGAAAATGTTTGGCTATGATATATACTAATTAAAAGTAAAAAGGTAAAAAGAGCCTTAACCCCTTCGCGCCCCCGTCCCCAGCGATTCCATCGCTGGTCCCCCGAAGGCAAAAAAGCCCCCAGTGCACCAGGGACTTTTAATAAGCTAAGGTCTTTTTACCTTTAAAGAGTGCAGCCTTTCTTCGAACGACGAAGCAAAGATACTGCAATTTCCCGATACCACCAAATTTCAGCGTGTGATAAGGGGCGATTTTCAGCACGCTTTCAATCCGAAACCTGTTAAACAATCTAACTCGCCGTTTCGCGCGCCATAACTCATAGTTTTTCTAAAGCGAAACATAGAGTTAAAGAGAAGAAAACATAGCAGCTTATTCAGTATTCAGTTATTCAGTTTTTTTTTTAAGGGGGTTACTTTTTACCCCCTAAAAAAGTAAAGTTTAT
>QSCI01000099.1:0-11501 GCA_003463005.1 Segatella copri
TGAAAGGGCAAAAGCTTTATGTTTTGTCTGGAGTTTTAAAGCTTTTGCCCTTACAGGGCGACAGGTTTGCGTCCGTAATTACCCAGGCGATGCCCTGGGCTAGGAGTTTCTGCCCTTTCAGGGCGTGTGGAGCTTACTTGCGAAACTTGAATTGATCATTATTCTTCCAATCTGAGAAATGCTTTCGGAAGATACTGGATAATGTCGCTGGCGATGAGGCTTTCTTTACCCAGTTCTTTAGCTGCAAGATCGCCAGCCAGACCATGAAGATGCATACCCAGTCGACAGGCATCTTCCTGTTTGTATCCTCTTGCCAGAAGACCGGTGATGATACCTGTCAGCACATCACCGCTGCCTGCTGTTGCCATACCGCTGTTGCCCGTACTGCAGAAATCAATCTTTCCGTCGGGGTGGCAGAGTGCAGAATAATGTCCCTTTAAAATAATGTATGCCTGGAGGCGTTCAGCCAGTTCGCTTGCCTTCATCAGTCTTTCGGTACAGCTGCTGCTCGCATTGCCGGCAAGCCGGTCGAACTCCTTCGGATGAGGTGTCATGATGATATTCTTTGGCAACTGCTGCATCCACGCCCTGTGGCTGGAAAGAATATTGAGCGCATCGGCATCAATGACGAGCGGACAGGTAGCACGGCGCAGTTGGGCGATGAGGGCGATGGCTGTTGTCTCGTTCTGTCCCAATCCGGGACCTACGCCCAGCGCATCGAACATCTCTGTATCTACCGGTTCGCTGAATATGGTTTCTTCAGCATCCATCTGCAGTACCGCTTCAGGTACCGAAATCTGCATGATTTCATAATTCCGCTTTGGGGTATGGGCTGTTACCTTGCCCGCACCGGTTCTCAGACAAGCCTTGGTGGCTAATACCGAAGCACCGCTCATGCCGTAACTTCCCGCTATGAGCAGCGCATTACCCATGCTGCCTTTATGGGCAAAGTCGCTGCGCGATTTCAGGAGCGGACGGATGTCGTTCTCTTCGAGTATGCGGCACCGGCACTCCGTATTCTGGATGAATTCCTGGGAAAGTCGGATGTCGAGAACGCGCAGTCTGCCTAGGTACTGCTGGTTATCCGCCATCAGCATCGACAGTTTCTTCTGCTGTAGGGTAAGGGTCAGACTGGCACGGATGATGTTGGCATGGATATTATAGGAATTGTCCTCGGTCATCAGTCCCGAAGGGATATCTATGCTTACTACCTTGGCAGGACTCTGGTTGATATATTTCACCATCGCGGCGAATCCGCCAGCCAATGGTTTGTTGAGTCCGCTTCCAAAGAGTCCGTCCACCACCAGCGTTTCTGCATTGAGCTTAGGAGGGTCCAGGTTGGTGGTAATCTCAGTAAATTTCACTCTCTTTGCATCCAGCAGACGCTTCTTGTTGGCAAGACAGTCTGCCGACAGTTTATTCTGTACATTAAAGAGGTATACACTTACATCATATCCATCCTCGCTGAGCATTCTCGCCACAGCAAGCGCATCGCCGCCGTTATTACCCGGACCGGCGAAGACAACCACTGGAGTGCGGTTAGACCATTCCTCTTCTATGGCACGTGTCAGCGCTTTGGCTGCACGTTCCATCAGGTTGAGCGAACTGATAGGTTCGTGCTCAATGGTGTATTTATCCAACTCATGAATCTGAGCGCTTGTGAAAATCTTCATATTATCTGATAATCTTAGTATTATCTGCGCGAACTGTCGTGATAATTTGTCAACTCATGCAGATAAACGGTTATTTTCATGCAAAAGTACAAAAAATAGTTGATGAAAGCACGAAGTTTCATGTTTTTTTCGTAATTTTGCAGAAAATATTATTATAGAACAGACTATGAGCATAGTAAAGATCAAGGATAAGAGCTTCAAGACATCGATTCCTGAGGCTGAGATTCTGAAGAAAGTACAGGTCGTAGCAGACCGTCTGAACAAGGATTATGCAGGCAAGAAACCTGTCTTCCTGGCAGTATTGAACGGCGCATTTATCTTTGCAGCGACTTGATGCGAATGATTACCGTGCCAAGCGAGATTTCATTCGTGAAGTATGCTTCTTACGAGGGTACCTCCTCTACGGGCAGCATGAAGACCCTGATGGGTTTGAACCAGGATTTGGCAGGCCGCCACGTGGTTATCGTAGAGGACATTGTAGATTCCGGTTTCACCATGGCTCACATGATTGAAGACCTGAAGAAGAAAAATCCTGCCAGCATCGAAATTTGTTCCCTCCTCGTGAAACCAGGCAACTTGAAGGTTGATCTTGATATCAACTATGCTGTTATGGAAATCCCTAACGATTTCATCGTGGGATATGGATTGGATTATGACCAAGAAGGCAGAAACCTCCGCGACATCTACACCATTGTAGAAGAATAGGGGAACCTATAATGGATGCATTATTTTTCTTAGGCGTTGTAACAGTTCTCTTTGGAATTGTTTTTGCAGTTCTTTTGTCTCCAAAGGGGCAGAAGTGGGTTAATAAATATAGTTAAGTTTCTGACACAACATAAATATTTTATATATATATTAAGGTAAAAATGAAAATATCGTAATTTTCGGCGCTCCAGGTGCAGGTAAAGGCACACAGAGCGACAAGATGATCGAGAAGTATGGTCTCGGTCACATTTCTACAGGTGACGTACTTCGTAACGAAATCAAGAACGGTACAGAACTTGGTAAGACAGCTAAGGGTTATATCGACAATGGTCAGTTGATTCCAGACGAGTTGATGATTGACATCCTCGCAAGTGTATACGATAGCTTCGGTAAGGATCACGCTGGTGTAATCTTCGACGGTTTCCCACGTACCACTCCACAGGCTGAGGCTCTGAAGAAGATGCTTTCTGAGCGTGGTCATAAGATTGCTGCGATGATTGAGTTGGCTGTTCCTGAGGATGAGCTGATGGCTCGCCTGATTAACCGCGGTAAGGAAAGCGGCCGTTCTGATGATAACGAGGAGACTATCAAGAAGCGTCTCAATGTTTATCATACACAGACTGCTCCGCTCATCGACTGGTATGAGAAGGAAGGCATTCATCACCACATCGAGGGTCTCGGTACTGTAGATGAGATCTTCGCTCGTGTTTGCAATGTAATCGACAACTTGTAATCAAGATAAAGAATCTTCCCCGCTATGGTGGGGAAGATTTATTCATTAAATAAAAAGAAAAGAATAAATGGCTGAATCCAATTTCGTAGACTACGTAAAGATACAATGCCGCTCTGGTAAGGGTGGCAAGGGCTCCATGCACCTGCGCCACGTAAAGTACCAGCTAACGGCGGTCCTGACGGTGGCGACGGCGGACGTGGAGGAAGCATCTATCTCCGCGGCAACCATAACTACTGGACGTTGCTGCACCTCAAGTATCAGCGCCACTTCTTCGCCGAGCATGGTGGAAATGGTGGCCGTGATAAGTGTCATGGAACCGATGGCAAGGATATTTATATCGATGTGCCTTGTGGTACCGTGGTATATAATGCCGAAACAGGCAAGTTTGTATGCGATGTGGCTTATGACGGGCAGGAAGTTCTGCTCCTCAAGGGCGGTCGTGGCGGATTGGGCAACTTCCAGTTCCGTACCTCTACCAACCAGGCTCCTCGCTATGCACAGCCGGGCGAACCTATGCAGGAGATGACCATCATCATGGAGCTCAAGCTCCTTGCCGATGTAGGTCTGGTAGGTTTCCCTAATGCCGGTAAGTCAACTTTGCTGAGTGCCGTATCAAGTGCCCGTCCTAAGATTGCAAACTATCCGTTTACTACGCTCGAACCATCGCTGGGTATCGTAGATTATCGCGATCACCAGAGTTTTGTCATGGCTGATATTCCTGGCATCATCGAGGGTGCGAGCGAAGGAAAGGGACTGGGTTTGCGATTCCTCCGTCATATTGAGCGCAACTCTCTGCTGCTCTTCATGGTTCCGGGCGATACTGACGACATCAAGAAAGAATATGAAGTATTGCTGGGCGAACTGAAGAACTTCAATCCAGAGATGCTCGACAAGCATCGCGTGCTGGCTATCACCAAGTGCGATCTGCTCGACGAAGAACTGATTGAAATGCTCAAGGAAACCTTGCCTACCGATCTTCCGGTGGTCTTCATCTCGTCTGTTACCGGACAGGGTATCCAGGAACTGAAGGACGTGCTCTGGAAGGAACTCAATTCTGAGAGCAACAAGCTTCAGGAGATTACTGCCGAAGATACGCTTGTTCACCGTGACAAGGATATGTCTCGCTTCCAGCAGGAACTGGCTGCAGAGGGCGAGGATGTAGTAGAATATATTGATGAGGATGAAATCGAGGATGTTGACGACCTCGATGATTTCGAATACGAATAAATGTTATGATCAAAGAATATCAGGTAGCTTCTGGTGTCAAGGCTTTCTCTACTACCCGCAAGGGAGGAGTGAGCCAGGGCAACTATGGCGAATTTAATATCAATGAGTTTTGCGGTGACAATGCAGAACATGTGGCTGAAAACCGCAAGCGTCTTGCCACAGAGTTGGGTATTGATACATCCCATATCATCATGCCCCATCAGGTGCATGGAGTAGAGGTGCGCAATATTGCCGGTGAGTTTCTCACCATGCCTGAGAATATCCGCAAGATGGTGCTCGAAGGTGTAGATGCCGTGATGACAGACCAGAAAGGTGTATGTATCGGTGTTTCTACTGCCGATTGCATCCCTGTGCTTCTTTATGATGAGGAGCATCATGCTGTGGCTGCCATCCATGCCGGCTGGCGTGGTACGCTGGCTCGCATCGTGCATAAAACCATTCAGGAGATGGCGTTTACCTATCATACCGACCCGAAGAAGTTGAAGGCGGTGATAGGTCCGGGCATTTCGCTCGACCATTTCGAGGTGGGCGATGAGGTTTACGAGGCGTTCGAGCAGGCAGCTTTCCCTATGGAAGAGATTGCCGAACAGCGTCCTAATGCCGCCTTCTCGGTTGATCCTGCTGAGCGTGAGCGCCTGGCTGCTGAGGGTAATATCGTGCAGCCGCTGAAATGGCATCTCAATCTTCCGCTCTGCAACAGACAGATTCTTCTGCATTGTGGAGTGGCCGAAGAGAATATCCAGGATTGTGGCATCTGTACCTTTGCCCATAGCGATGAGTACTTCTCTGCCAGAAAGCTGGGTACAGAGAGTGGCAGAATCTATACAGGCATCTTGTTGAAGTAAAAGCCTGGTAGCAGGTAAGAATCAGATAGTTTTCAAGATAACATCCATTTTTCCTTTTCTGTAAGAACGGAGAGGGAGAAATGGATGTTTTTCAGTTTATAGTTTACTGAAGTTTCGCATGTGGTTCAAGTACGGGCTGAAGACCCAAAAGCTCCAGAAGCAGCACGCCCTGAAGGCCCAAAAACTCCAGAAGCAGCACGCCCTGAAAGGGCAGAAGCTCCTAGCCCAGGGCATCGCCCTGGGTATAATAGCAATCAGCAAGGCGCCCTGTAAGGGCAAAAGCTTTGTAAATTGCCTGGTACTTGAAAGCTTTTGCCCTTTCAGGGCGACAGGTTTGCGTCCGTAATAACCCAGGGCGCTGCCCTGGGCTAGGAGCTTCTGCCCTTTCAGGGCGTGTGGCTAGGAGCTTCTGCCCTTTACCTTTGCTTTACCCTTCGGTCAGCGATTTTCAATTCCCTTCGGCCGGTGACCGTTGGTTCAGGGCGTGTGGAGCTCACTTGCGAAACTTGAATAGTTTATAGCATATTTAATGATTTAGAAAGAAAAAGTAAATAATGAAAAGAATGAAAAAAGGATTGCGGCTATTGGCTGTGGCAGGACTCATGGTGTTCTCGCTGAGCAGCTTTATGCCCGCTAAAAATGTATTCACGGCAGCCGAACAGCAGCAGGTGAGTATTGCAACACCCGGTCTCTTTGCCCAGAGTCAGGCATTTAATGTAGACTTTGAGATATTCCGTGCTAAGGAATATTCCTTCCCGCTTCCTGTGGGCAAAGCAACCCTTCTGAACAATCATGTGTTGCGTATCTCTACCTCTAAAGGCGATGCTGTCAAGGCGATGCTCGAGGTTATGTGCGACTTTCCAGAAAGTCGGAATCAATGGGTAATGTCATCGTGGTGCGCCACGATTGCGGTCTGGAAACCGTTTATGCCAACAATGCTGAGAACCTGGTTAAGGTGGGACAGCATGTGGATGCCGGACAGACGATTGCTATTGTAGGCTCTAAGGAGGGTGAAACTTATTGCGATTTCTCTATCATGGTGAATGGCGGTAGGTTGAATCCGGAAACTTTCATAGAGTTGAAATCGCATAAGTTGCGCCGCCAGACGGTGCAGTTCCGCAAGCATGGTGCCCGTGTCATCGCTTCGGTTATCGGTGGCAAGGATTCTTCTGTAGGAAGAAATGCTGAGGCTGACAAGGAGGCATCTGGCAAGAAAAAGGGTGGAATAGGAGATGGAATGACGCTCGATCCTGATGAGGTTTATGATCCGTTTACCATTACCAATACTTTCGAGCTTGATTTGGAGAAGATAGAAAAGACAGCCTGGGCTTATCCTTTGCCGGGTGCCAAGGTAATCAGTCCTTATGGTGGCAAGCGCCGCCATTCGGGTGTGGATCTCAAGACGTGCCCGAATGATGAGATTGTGGCTGCCTTTGACGGTACGGTTGTTGCATCAGGACCCTTCTATGGTTACGGCAACTGTATCCGTATCAGGCATGCTTATGGTTTCGAGACGCTCTACAGTCACCAGAGTAGGAACAAGGTGAAGAAGGGCGATAAGGTAAAGGCTGGTCAGGTAATCGGTTTGACGGGCCGCACCGGTAGGGCTACCACAGAGCACCTCCATTTCGAGGTTAGCTTTGATGGTAGACGACTGGACCCAGCCATCATTTATGACCACGCCAAGCATCAATTGAAGCCTGTAACCCTTCATCTGACGAAGGGCAGGGGCGTAAAGAGTGTAAAGAACCAGTAACCGTTTTACTCTTCACTCTTCACCTTTCGGCCGGACTCCCGCTATCAGAAAACAGTTCGCCCGTGCGCTGTTATCATACAGCACACGGGCGAAACATGTATTTATGATAGAGAAGTATTATTTCTTCTTCTGGGATTTACGATTGGCTCTCTGCTGGCGATACTTTGCCTTCTGACGGGCAGAGCCACTACCGTGAGCACCCGTTATGTACTTTTTCTTCTTGGCTTTGGTCTTCACCTTGTCGTCGTCATCCTTCTTAGGACCACCGCCGCCTTTGAAGACCATACCGCCCATGATAATATCGTCAATGTCACTCATATACCTTAATTATATAATAAATTAGTGATGGAAGAGGCGAACGTGAGTAAACGCCATGGCGATGCCGTACTTGTCGCAGGTATCAATAACATGATCGTCACGGATACTACCGCCTGCTTCTGCTATGTATTCAACACCACTCTTGTGAGCACGCTCAATATTGTCGCCGAATGGGAAGAAAGCATCACTACCTAATGATACACCCTTGTTCTGGGCAATCCAAGCCTTCTTTTCCTCGCGGGTCAATGGCTCAGGCTTCTCAGTAAAGAACTGCTCCCAAACGCCGTCCTGCAATACATCCTCCCACTCATCAGAGATGTAGACATTGATGGTATTGTCGCGGTCGGCACGACGGATCTTCTCCTTGAAAGGCAGGTTCATCACCTTAGGACACTGGCGCAACCACCACTCATCAGCCTTAGAACCAGCCAGACGGGTACAGTGGATACGGCTCTGCTGGCCGGCACCGATACCGATAGCCTGACCATCCTTTACGTAGCATACAGAGTTACTCTGAGTATACTTCAGGGTGATGAGCGAGATAATCAAATCGCGCTTAGCCTCAGGAGTGAAAGTCTTGTTCTTGGTAGGAACATCCTCGAAGAGAGCAGGATCATCGAGCTTCACCTCGTTGCGTCCCTGTTCGAAGGTAACACCGAACACCTGCTTGTGCTCGATAGGAGCTGGCACATAGTCAGGATCAATCTTGATAACGCAGTAGGTACCCTTGCGCTTCTCCTTCAGAACCTCGATAGCTTCAGGGGTATAGCCTGGAGCTATGACACCATCGCTTACCTCACGCTTGATGAGGAGGGCTGTAGCCTCGTCGCATACATCGCTCAGCGCAACAAAGTCGCCATAAGAGCACATGCGGTCAGCGCCACGGGCACGAGCATAGGCACAAGCCAATGGAGAGAGCTCAAACTTGACATCATCAACGAAGTAAATCTTCTTCAATGTGTCGCTCAGAGGCAAGCCGATAGCTGCACCGGCAGGAGAAACGTGTTTGAAACTAGCGGCAGCAGGCATTCCTGTAGCAGCCTTGAGCTCCTTGACCAATTGCCAGGAATTGAAGGCATCCAGGAAGTTGATGTAGCCAGGACGGCCGTTGATCACTTCGATAGGAAGCTCCCTTCCGTCATCCATATAGATGCGAGAAGGTTTCTGATTTGGATTACATCCGTACTTAAGTGCTAATTCTTTCATCTTCTAAGAAATGTATTTTGGAATTTGGCGCAAAGTTACAAAAAATGATTGAGATATTGGACTTCTGTTTCGTAAAAAGCCCTAAAAAACAGCATTTTTATGATATAAAGCATTTTTTTTACCCCAAAACATAAAAAAGTCGGGAAAAATGTACTCTGTTTCATTCTTTTTCAGTACTTTTGCTCCCAGTTAGTAAATATGAGAGGATTGTTATGAAACAGGATTTGAAAGTTCTTGCTGAACACATAGAAAAGAAGGTTGGCAAGGCTCATGTTTTCCACAAAATGTGGGATGTATTGAAAGGGAAGGAGAAGCCTTCCCGCCAGACTTTGGACAAGCTGGCGCTGCTTGCCGGATTCCAGAGTTGGGATGATTTCCAAGGTGCTTTACACGGCACGGAGGATGGGCTCGTGAATTATGATGCGGGCGAAAAATAAAAGAATGGAGCATGGTTGGTTTAGTAGGCAGCCATGATTTATTGAATCGTAAAGATAGTTGTTTTTCGGTATAAGATTGTAGATATAAAAAAAGGGAATCCGGTCGTGAGATGGATTCCCTTTATTTTTTCTGATTAGGTCTCCTAAGAAAAATTATTCTGCACCCTTAGCTACAGTCTTCTTCTCAGCGATACGAGCCTTCTTACCAGTAAGCTACGCAAGTAATACAACTTAGCGCGACGAACCTTACCACGCTTGTTCACCTCGATAGAATCGATAGCTGGTGACTCGATAGGGAAGATACGCTCAACACCTACAGTACCAGACATCTTGCGAACTGTAAAACGCTTCTTGTCACCATGACCAGAGATCTTGATAACAACACCACGATAGAGCTGGATACGCTCCTTAGTACCCTCGACGATTTTGTAAGCGACTGTGATAGTATCACCTGCCTTGAACTCAGGGAACTTCTTGCCGGTTGCAAATGCTTCTTCAGCAACTTTAATCAAATCCATTTTTTGTATAAAATTAAAAATTGTTTGTCGTTCCAACGCAACATGGACTTGGACAACTCTTCTGCCCAGACAACAGCGGTTACGCCGAAAAGCGGGTGCAAAGTTACTACTTTTTCTTGTATCTCGCAAATTTTCAGTCACTTTCTTTCTTTTTTCTCGCAGATTTAACTATTTTTCTTTCTGGTCAGCGTCTTTTCCCACAGATTTCACGGATTTCACAGATTTATTTTGTATTTTTGCACTCCAAAACATTAAGATAACAATAAATATGAAGAAAAAGAATGGTATGAAGGTGGCACTTGCATCAACGGTGATGCTGCTGATGGCAAGTCCGGCTTTCGCCCAGAAATACAAGGTGGCGAAGGTGGAGAGAACCCGAATATTGGTTGATCAGAAATGGGATGCACAGCCTGATGCTGAGGCTGCCAGGTTTATCGCTCCTTATAAGAGTAAGGTAGACAGTATCATGGGCCCTGTTGTAGGTCATATTGCTCATGATATGACCCGTCACCGTCCGGAGAGCGAACTCAGTAACTTGCTCTGTGACATCCTGGTATGGGGTGGCAAGCAGTTTGAAGAACAGCCTGTTTTCGCTGTTTACAATATGGGCGGCATCCGTTCTAATCTTGCCAAGGGTAAGGTTACTATAGGCGATGTGAACGATATGGCTCCTTTCGAGAACAAAATCTGTTTCCTGACCCTGAAGGGCGATAAGGTTCTGGAGCTTTTCCAGCAGATAGCTCATCGTGGCGGCGAAGGCTTGAGCCATGCTGTAAGAATGGTTATCACCAAGGAGGGCAAGCTGAAGAGCGTTACGCTGAATGGTGAACCAGTTGATCCGGAGAAGAGTTACCGCGTTGCAACCCTCGATTATCTTGCCGAAGGTAATGACCAGCTCGTTGCCTTCAAGAGCGGAACCGATGTCTTTGCTCCTAAGCAGAAAGAGAACAATGTGCGCTACATCATCATGAATTATTTCCGTGAGATGCAGGCACAGGGCAAGGTGGTGGAATCTAAGATTGAAGGCCGCTGCGTGGTAGAATAGTTAATAGTTTATAGTTGATAATTCTGATGAAACATACATTATTATATATAGGTCTGGCTCTGGCATCCTTCATGATGCAGCCGGCAGCCGTTCAGGCTAAAACTAAGAAAGAGGCAAAGGTGGTAAAGCAGCTCGTAGTGCTCCATACCAACGATACGCATTCATGCGTAATGCCCATCAATCCGAATCTCGCAGATACCGCAACAGCAAACCGTGGCGGTTTCCTCCGTAGGGTGGCGATGATCAGTCAGGAGCGTAAGGCGAATCCCGACTTGCTGCTCTTTGACAGTGGCGATTTCTCGCAGGGTTCACCTTATTACTCTCTCTTCAAGGGAGATGTAGAAGTAGGACTGATGAACGAGATGAAATATGATGCTGCTACCATCGGAAACCATGAGTTCGATTTCGGCATCGACAACATGGTGCGCATCTTCAAGATGGCGAAGTTTCCTATCGTCTGCTCCAACTATGATTTCACCGGTACCGAACTGGCAGATGTCGTAAAGCCTTATACCATTATCAGGCGCAAGGGACTGAAGATTGGCGTTTTCGGCTTGTGTCCGGAACTTGCCGGCTTGGTAATCGAAGCCAACTATGGCTGCATCAAGTATCTCGATCCTATCGCCAAGGCAAAGGAAATGACAGAGATATTGAAGAAGAAAGAGAAGTGTGATGTCATCATCTGCATCTCCCACCTGGGCTGGAAGATAGATGGCATCGACGATTCTGAGGTAGCCCCAGCCACCCGTGACATCGACCTGATACTGGGCGGTCATAGCCATACCTACTTTAAGCAGTTGGAGTATCTGAATAATCTCGATGGCAAACCGGTGCCAGTCGACCAGAACGGCAAGAGCGCTATCTGGGTAGGAAAAATGACATTGGATATTGTGAAGAACTGAACTTTCGCATGTGGTTCAAGTACGGGCTGAAGGCCCAAAAGCTCCAGAAGCAGCACGCCCTGAAAGGGCAGAAGCTCCTAGCCCAGGGCATCGCCCTGGGTATGATGGCAATCAGCAAGACGCCCTGTAAGGGCAA